>NZ_VFWC01000001.1:0-694436 GCF_006442405.1 Mesorhizobium sp. B2-2-3
ACAACTATGGCTCCAATGGCGCCAACCAGCCCGCGGCCACTTCGACGGACAGCTCATACACCGCTTCGACCAAGACGCCGGCTCCGGCTGCCCAGGCACCTGTTCAGGGTGCCGACCATAACCTCTTCGGCAACAACTAACAGCCGATCTCCAGTTGACGGCGGGCCTTCCGCCGTCCTGGCGTAATTCGAAAATTCAGGAGACTTGAAATGAAGAAGATCATCCTTGCTGCCGCCGCCGTTCTGGTGGTGTCGGGCAGCGCTTTCGCCGGCAGCGACAACTATGGCTCCAATGGCGCCAACCAGCCCGCGGCCACTTCGACGGACAGCTCATACACCGCTTCGACCAAGACGTCGGCTCCGGCTGCCCAGGCACCTGTTCAGGGTGCCGACCGTAACCTCTTCGGCAACAACTAACAGCCGATCCTGCAGCAGATGGCGGGCAAGCCCGCCTCTGCGGTGGAATTTGAGAATTCAGGAGACTTGAAATGAAAAAGATCATCCTTGCTGCCGCCGCCGTCCTGGCCGTTTCGGGCAGCGCTTTTGCCAGCAGCGACAACTATGGCTCCAATGGCGCCAACCAGCCTGCCGTCACCTCGGTCGACAATGCGCACACGGCTTCGATCCGCGACAGCGGCTCGCCGGTCTACAAGCTGCTCAATTCGTCGGGCGATGAACACAAGTCCGCCCCTCAGGGCAGTGACCGGAATCTCTTCGGCCACTAACAGCCGAAGCTGACACCAAACAGGAGCGGCGGGCTTTGCCCGCCGCTCCTTTTTTGCGTGACCGGCAATTAATTCATGGCCTGCTCTCAGGCCGCTTTCGCTTCCGTCTCGTGCAGCGCGAAGGATCGGCCATCCGCGTCGAAGATATGAAGGTCTCCGGCGTCGGCGCTCAGCCGCAGCGTCTGCCCGCGCTTGACCTCGACATTGCCCGGCAGCTTGGTCACCAGCGGCAGGTCGGCGCGGCCGATGTCGACATAGACGAGTTGCACCTCGCCGAGCTGCTCGACATAATCCACCGTTCCTTCGAACAGATAGTCCGTGCCGCCGGCGATCGTCAGGTCCTCCGGCCGCACGCCGAAGCTCACCGACGCGCCCTTGGCCGAGGCCGGCGTCGCGATCGGCACCGTAGCCTTGCGGCCGCCGACATGACTGATGACGGTCGGATTGCCCGATTTGTCGATGGTCGCCGGCAGGATGTTCATGGCCGGCGAGCCGATGAACTGAGCAACGAACAGATTGCCGGGTTTCTTGTAGAGTTCCATCGGCGTGCCGACCTGCTCGATATGGCCCTCCTTCAGCACCACGATGCGGTCGGCCAGCGTCATCGCCTCGACCTGGTCGTGGGTGACATAGATCATGGTGGTGTTGGGCATCGATTCCTTGAGCTTGGCGATCTCGATGCGGGTGGCGACGCGTAGCGCGGCGTCGAGGTTCGACAGCGGTTCGTCGAACAGGAACACTTTCGGGTTGCGCACGATGGCGCGCCCGATGGCCACGCGCTGGCGCTGGCCTCCCGACATCGCCTTGGGCAGGCGGTCGAGATAGTTGGTCAGCTGCAGGATCTCTGCCGCCTGGCGCACGCGCTTGTCTATCTCGGCCTTGCTTTCCTTCCCGATCTTCATCGAGAACGCCATGTTGTCGTAGACCGTCATATGCGGATAGAGCGCGTAGGACTGGAACACCATGGCGATGCCGCGTTTCGACGGCGGCACGTCGTTGACCACCTCGCCGGCTATTCTGAGCTCGCCCGAGGTGATCTCCTCGAGCCCTGCGATCGAGCGCAGCAATGTCGACTTGCCGCAACCCGACGGCCCGACGAAGACGATGAACTCGCCCGATTTGATGTCGAGGTCGATGCCGTGCAGAATGTTGAGATTGCCGTATGATTTCTTCACTTGCCTCAGCGTGACATCGGCCATGTTTCCCTCCAGTGGTCCCTAGAATTCAGTCGATGCGCCCGAACCAGGCGCCGTAGCCGCCGAGGCGGATGGAGCCGGAGCTCTGTTGTCCCGAAAATCCGTGTCCGGGCAAAGGTTGCAGCGATCGACCGCCAAGGTCAACCTCCGCCGGCCCGGATCCCAGGTTGAAGACGCAGACGATCTGCTCGTTACCGGCGCGGCGCGTGAAGGCGACAGTGTCGCCCTGGCTCTCGATGAAACTGATATCGCCCTTGGCCAGCGCCGGATGGGCGCGGCGGAAGCCGAGAAAGCGCCGGTAGTGTTCGAGCAGCGAATGCTCGTCGCCTTGCTGGACATTGACGGCTTGCGACAGGTGCTTGGCCGGCACCGGCAGCCACGGCTTTGCCTGGGAGAAGCCGCCATTCCTGGCGCTGCCGTCCCACACCATCGGCGTGCGGCAGCCGTCGCGACCCTTGAATTCCGGCCAGAAACGGATGCCGTAGGGATCTTGCAGATCCTCGAACCGCAATTCGGCTTCGCCGAGCCCCAGTTCCTCGCCCTGATAGATGCAGACCGAGCCGCGCAAGGACATCAGCAATGCCGAGATAACCTTGAGATACGCGGTCGGGTCGGCTTCGTTGGCGGCCCAGCGCGAGGCCGGGCGCATCACGTCATGGTTGGAGAAGGCCCAACACGACCAGCCGTCGCTGGCAACCTTGCCAAAGGTTTCCAGCACCGAACGGACCTTGGCGGCGCTGATCTTTTCCGGCGCCAGGAAGTCGAAGGAATAGCACATGTGCACGCGCTTGCCGCCGGCTGTATAGGCCGCGACAACGTCCAGTCCGCGCTGTGAATCGCCGACCTCGCCGACCGCGGCCGTTGCCGGATATTCGTCGAGCAGGGCGCGGAAGCGTTCGAGGAAGCCGAGGTTCTCCGGACGGCTCTTGTCGTAGATGTGGTCTTGGTAGTTGTAGGGATTGACCGCGGGTGCGGTCTGGTCGTTGCGCTGCTCCGGCGGCAGCGGCGGGTTGTTTTCCAGCCCCTGGCTGTGGAAGTAGAAATTGATGGTGTCGAGGCGGAACCCGTCGACACCGCGCTCCAGCCAGAAGCGGGTCACGTCGAGCAGCGCGTCCTGGACTTCGCCGTTGTGGAAATTGAGGTCCGGCTGTTCCGCGAGAAAGTTGTGCAGGTAGTATTGCTGGCGGCTGGTGTCCCATTGCCAGGCCGATCCGCCGAAGATCGACAGCCAGTTGTTGGGCGGCGTGCCGTCCGGCCTGGGATCGGCCCAGACGTACCAGTCGGCTTTCGGATTACTGCGGTTCGATCGGCTTTCCCTGAACCAGGGATGGATGTCGGCGGTGTGCGACAGCACCTCGTCGATCATCACCTTCAGCCCCAGCCTGTGCGCCTCCGCCGTCAGCGCGTCGAAATCGGCCAGCGTGCCGAACATCGGGTCGACGTCGCAGTAATCCGAGACGTCGTAGCCGAAATCCTTCATCGGCGATTTGAAGAAGGGCGAGATCCAGATGGCGTCCGCGCCGAGCGCGGCGATATAGGGCAGCCGCCCGATGATCCCCTTGAGGTCGCCGATGCCGTCGCCATTCGAGTCCTGGTAGCTGCGCGGATAGATCTGGTAGATCACGGCACCTCGCCACCAGTCGCTATCGACGGCGAGATCGGGCCTCGAACTGGCTTTCAAAGCGGATTGCATGGTTTCAGCCTCCTTTCACCGAGCCTGCGAGCAGCCCGCGGACGAAATAGCGCTGCAAAGAGAAGAACACGATCAGCGGCACGATGATGGTCACGAAAGCCGACGTCGTCAGGATCTCCCAGTCGCCGCCACGCGAGCCGAGCAAGGCATTGAGCTTGGCGGTCAGCACGATCTGATCCGCCTCCGTGCCAAGGAAAACCATCGCCACCAGGAGATCGTTCCATACCCACAGGAACTGGAAGATGGCGAAGGACGCCAGCACGGGAAATGACAGCGGCAGCACGATCTTGACGAATATCTCGAAATCGCTGGCGCCGTCGATGCGCGCCGATTCCATGATCTCGCGCGGCAGGCCGGCAATGTAGCTCCGCAAGAGGTAGATGGCGAAGGGCAGTCCGAAGCCGGTATGCGCCAGCCAGATGCCGAGATAGGTCTTGGAGGGCACGCCGAAGAAGGCGCCGACGCCGTTATAGAGCTTCAACAGCGGGATCAGCGACATCTGCAGCGGCACCACCAGCAGGCCGATGATGACCGCGATCAGAAGCGCGCGCCCGGGAAAGCGCATCCAGGCCAGAGCGTAAGCCGCAAAGGCGGCGATGAGGATCGGGATGACGGTCGCCGGGATAGTGACGGTCAGCGAGTTCATGAAGGAGCGGCCGATGCCTTCCGAAAACAGCACGGTCCTGTAATTGTCGGTGGTGAATTTCGGCGGCGCCGAGGAGGCATAGTAGACGCGCTGGCCGCGGTCGCCCTCGAACGCCTTGGGCGAGGTCATGACGAAGCTGCCGTCGGCATTGAGCTGCAAGGTAACGCCATCGCCGAGATCGGCCGATGTGCCGGCCGGATATTGCGTCGGTGCCGCCGACTTGACGCCGAAGGCGCTGATCTCGCGCTTGGCGCCATCGCCGAAAATGTTGCCCTGGAGGACGAACTTGCCGTCCTTCTCGACCTGCGCCGAGGCGGGCGGCAGGCGTCCAGCTTCGGTCTGGGTCGAACTGGCGAACGAGTTCCACCAGCCCGAGGCGATGATCTGGTCCTTGTCGCGCAGCGACGATACCAGGATGCCGAGCGTCGGCATGGTCCAGATCGCAACGAAGACCAGGACGGCGATGTGAACGCCGAAGCGGCTGGCGAAGGAGTTTCCGGTCGCGACGGTCATCTCAATGTCCTCCCGTCTCTTTGTTGGCCTGGCGTATGTTCCAGACCATGATCGGAATGACCGCGATCATGATGATGATGGCGATTGTCGCGCCGCGGCCGAAATCACCGCCGCCACGGAACATCCAGTCGAACATCAGATTGGCCAGCACCTGGCTGTTCCATTGGCCATTGGTCATGGTCAGGACGATGTCGAATACCTTGAGCACCAGGATGGTGATTGTGGTCCAGACCACGGCGATGGTGCCCCAGATCTGCGGCACCATGATTTTCCAGAAGATCTGGAACGGATTGGCACCGTCGATGACGGCGGCTTCCAGCGTCTCTTCCGGAATGCCGCGCAGCGCCGAAGACAGGATGACCATGGCAAAGCCGGTCTGGATCCAGATCAGGATCACCATCAGGAAGAAATTGTTCCAGAACGGCAGCGATATCCAGACCTGCGGCTGGCCGCCGAAATGCTGGATGATGGCGTTCAGGATGCCGATCTGCGTCTGGCCTTCGCCGCGATACTCATAGATGAATTTCCAGATGACGCTGGCGCCGACGAAGGAGATCGCCAGCGGCAGGAAGATCAGGCTCTTGGCGATCGTGCCCCACCAGATCTTGTCGGTAAGCACGGCGATGATCAGGCCAAGGAAGGTACAGGCGGCGGGCACTACGGCCAGCCAGAGCACATTGTTGAGGATCGAATTGCGAAACTCGCGGTCGCCGAAAGCCCATTGATAATTGGCCAGGCCGACGAAATTGGCGCCGCCGCGATCGAGGAAGGACAGCCGCAGCGTCTCGACCACCGGATAGATGAGATAGATGGTCAGGATGATCATCGCCGGACCGACGAACAGCCAGGGCCGGATCAGCCCTTGCCGGCGCAGATTGTCGACGGCGGCGGCACCCGAGACGCCGCGCGAGGGAAAGGTGACGTCGAGCAGTTTGTTGGCGCCCCAGAAATAGGCGACGCAGCCGCCGACGCCGATGATGATGACGAATATGGCCGAGAAAATCTGAGCCGCCATGGGTCCCTCTCCCTGCACGACCCGCCAGGATGGAAACGATCCTTGCGATTGCGCCGCGCGCCGATCTCGTTGTTGAGCGCGAGCAGGCAGGGAAGCGTGTGGCTCCGTGACCGCCGCATGCCGGAATGTCTACGCTGTCAAGACTGGAACCTGATCCGTCCCGGTTGGCCGGGCTGGGATGTTGCGATGGGGCCGGTCGGATCCGGGCCGGTTGGCCCGGATCCGCTCGGGAGGTGGAGGCCGAGGCCTCCGCAGACGCGGCTCTTACTTGATCGCGTCCCAGCTCTTCTGGATGTCGGTGGCGACGTCCTGCGCCGACTTGCCGCCGACCAGGTCGATCATGCCGGTCCAGAAGGCGCCGGCGCCGATCTTGCCCGGCATCAGGTCCGACCCGTCGAAGCGGAAAGTCGAGGCGTTGGCCAGGATCTCGCCCTGCTTGCGCAGCGCATCGCTGGCATAGGCATCCTTGTTGACCGCCTTGAACGGCGTCACGAAACCGCCTTCGGCCATCCAGATCTCATGGGCCAGCGGCATCTTCAGGAATTCGATGAACGCGCGGGCGGCCTTCGAGTCCTTGGTGATCATCGCCAGCGTTCCGGCGCCGAGCACGGGAGTGCCGAGTTCGGGCTTGGAGGCATAGGGCGGGAAGTAGAAGAAATCCGCGTCCTGGCCGATTTTCGTGCCTTCGGGGAAGAAGGTCGGGATGAACGACGCCTGATGGTGCAGGTAGCACTTCGGCGGCACCGCGAAGAGGCCCTTGGGGCTGTCGCGGAAATCTGTGGCCGCGACCGCCTTGGCGCCGCCATCCACCATCTTGTCGTCGGTCGCGATCTTGCCGAAGATGTCGATTGCATTGACCACGGCCGGGTCGTTGAACGGGATCTCGTTCTTCACCCATTTGTCGTAGGTTTCCGGAGACTGCGTGCGCAGCATCAGGTCTTCCACCCAGTCCGTCGCCGGCCAGCCGGTGGCGCCGCCCGAGCCGAGCCCGATGCACCACGGCGTGCCGCCGTCGGCGATAATCTTCTTCTGGAGATCGGCGAGTTCTTCCTGCGTCTTCGGCACCTTGTAGCCGGCTTCCTCGAAATTGTCCGGCGAGTACCAGACCAGCGACTTCACGTCGGCCTTGTAGGGGAAGGCGAAGAAGCCCGGCTTGCCGTCCTTGTCCTTGAAGGTGCCGAGGTCGACCCATGACTGGCCGGCGCCGTAATTGTCCTTGACCCATTTGGCGGTATCGTCGCCGAGCGGCGTCAAGAGACCCTTGGAAGCAAGGTCCTGGATCAGGCCGGGTTGCGGCAGAACGGCGATGTTGGGCGGGCTGCCGGCCTGCGTGTCGATGACGATCTGCTGCTCGTAATTTTCCGAGGAGGAATATTTGATCTCGGCGCCGGTGGCTTCCGAGAAATAATCGAGTACGCCGCGCACCAGGGTCTCGTCCTCGCCGCGCCATGGCCCGAAGATCGACAGGGTCTCGCCCTTGAGGTCGACTTTCTTGAGTTCTTCGTAGTTTGCCCAGTTGAAACGCTTGTCCTCGCCCGGCTTGAACTTCAGTTCGGCCTGCGCGGGCGCGCCGAGGGCGAGCACGGCAAGCGCGGCGCCCAGCAAAAGCATTTTCTTCATCGGTATTCCCTCCCAGTGGGTCACAAACACCGGACGGAACCTCCATTCCGCCCGCCGACGCCGCAGGACTGTGACTCAGTCGGAAAGGAACCGCAACCTTTCGAAGAGTCTTCCAAAGCGCTTTGGCTATTTCGATCTCGCCATTGAATCGTCCAGAAGTCAAGAGGCGTGGTAACTTAATCGATTTAATTCCGGAGTCTGGCGCCTGGAAAATCGCGCTGCAGCATGCTTTTTTGGCAGTGCAGCAGCAATTTATGTTTCAAACCTGCACCAAGCCTGCCTATGGTCGCCATGACATGCCGGGCCTGCCGCAGGGCTTGGGTCGATTCAATTTAAAAGCGCTTTGAGGCATGGAGGCCTCTCGTGAACCTGAAGCAACTCGCGCACATGCTGGCGCTTTCGCAGACCACGGTAAGCCGGGCGCTGAACGGCTATCCCGAGGTCAACGAAGAGACGCGCCGGCGCGTCATGGACGCCGCCAAGCGCCATGGCTATCGCCCCAATCCGAGCGCACGCCGGCTTGCGACCGGCAAGTCCGGAATGATCGGCTATGTCTTGCCGACGGGTGCTGCCGTCGACATCGACCCGCACTTCGTCGAATTCCTGTCCGGCCTTGGCGATTATGCGCGCTCGCACGAGCTCGACCTGGTGCTGTCTCCCGCCGACGCCGACGACCAGGAGACGACTTACCGGCGCATCGTCGCCAACCGCCAGGTCGACGCCGTCTACATCTCCTCGCCGACGCCGGCCGACCGGCGCGTGGCGCTGGTCAACACGCTCGGCATACCCTTCATCATCCATGGCCGCAGCGAAGGTTTCGATTTCGATTATCCCTATCTCGACATCGACAATGAGGGCGCCTTTCACGAGGCGGCACGGCTGCTCGTCCAGCTCGGCCACCGGCGGCTGGCGCTGATCAATGGCGATGACCGCGAAACCTTCGCCGTGCATCGCGAGCGAGGCGTGCGCCGGGCGCTCGCCGCGAGCGGCCTGACCTTGGGCGACCGCCATGTCTGCTCCGTTGCCATGACCGAGGAGAACGGCTATCGCGCCGCCCGGCGCCTGCTCGAACAGGACGGCGCGCCGACCGCGATCGCCTGCTCCAGCCTGATCATGGCGCTCGGCGTCGTGCGCGCCGTGCGCGACCTCGGCCTGAGCATCCCCGGCGACATCTCATTAATTGCACATGACGACGTCTTCCCATGGCTGAAGCCGGAGAATTTCTCCGTACCGCTGTCGACGACGCGCTCCTCGATCCGGCTCGCCGGCGCCCGCATCGCCGAGCGTCTGGCCGCACGGATATCGGGCCTGGAAGAGGGCCCGCGCGGCGAGGTCTGGCCGGTCGACCTGGTGATCAGGGGGTCGGTTGCCGGAGCGCCTGCCTAGGGTTAGAGCCAATCGCTCCGAGGGGCCGAGTTCGACCGCTTGCGGGCGTTGCCGGAAGATCGATTGCAGTGTCATGGATAGTGGTCTGCCTGCACCGCGCTTGCTTTGGCTTTTAGAGGGTGGCAACCAGTAAGCCGAAGCCATCAACCAGCCCTCCTGGATGCCCACTTGCCCATATTCCCGTTCTCCGAAATGGATCCAATCCAACATCCTGGCCCACCGCCGAAGCGTTCGGAGGTGGTCATCATTGGTGGCGGCATTATCGGCGTAACGACGGCTCTTTTCCTGGCGGAGCGGAACATTCCGGTCACGCTGCTGGAAAAAGGCCGCGTTGCGGCCGAACAATCGTCCCGAAATTGGGGCTGGATTCGAAAGCAGGGGCGCGACGCAGATGAACTGCCAATTGTCATCGAGGCTTTTCGCCTATGGCGGCAACTGGCTGAGGAATGCGGCGAAGACATCGGGCTGGACCAGACAGGTGTGACCTATCTGGCGAACTCCGACAAGGACATGGCCGGTTTCGAAGAATTCATGAAGATCGCCGCGATCCATGGGCTCGACACTCGCCTCCTGGACGCAGACGAAACCGCGAAACTCATCAAGGGCATGTCGCGCAAGTTCAAGGGCGCGATGACGACGCCCTCCGACATGCGTGCGGAGCCTTGGTTGGCGGTGCCTGCGCTTGCTCGTCTTGCCGTCCGAAAAGGCGCCAAGATCATAGAGAATTGCGCAGCGCGAACCCTCGAAATCTCAGCTGGCAGGATCAGAGGAGTGTGGACCGAGGCGGGATACATTGAAACCTCCAGCGTACTGGTCGCGGGCGGCGCCTGGTCGTCGCTGTTCCTGAGAAGACACGGCGTCTCCATCCCCCAACTCAGCGTCAGGGTAACCGTAGCCGCAACGGAGCCTATGCCTGAAATCTATGCAGGTGCGGCAGCGGACGAACACATCGCTTTCAGGCGCCGACAGGATGGCGGATACACGCTCGCCCCGGGAGGCAGTAATTTGCTTTACCTGGGACCTGACGCATTCCGGCACGCCACCAAGTATCTTCCCGCCCTCATGGCCAATCCGCTCGGAACCCGCTACTTTCCGTGCGCTCCATCGGGTTACCCTGATAGCTGGTCGACCCCGCGCGATTGGACCCCGGATTCCCAGAGTCCTTTCGAAAGAATGCGGGTGCTCAACCCGGCCGCTGAACGCTCCGGCCTCCGTTCTGTAGAGCGCAATTTCAGACGCCTTTTTCCACAGTTCGAAACAGTTCGCTTGAAGGCAGGCTGGGGAGGCATGATTGACGCCATGCCCGATGTCGTCCCCGTCGTGGATCACGCCCGGGCAGTCGTCGGTCTTTTCGTGGCCACGGGAATGAGTGGTCACGGCTTCGGTATCGGACCTGGAATCGGTCGCGTCGTTTCCGACCTGATTCAGGGTAACGCGAGTGGGCATGATCTCAGCCGCTTTCGGCTGTCACGCTTCTATGATGGAAGCGCCGTTCGGTTGGGTCCGGCCCTCTAGATGTTTAGTCCAGCATTCGTCCCGTCTCGGCCATCGCAAATAGCCGACTGAATTTAGGAGCATGTTGCCAAGGATCATTCCTTCGCCGTCTCGGCGGCCTTGATGTCCAGCAGCCCGTAGCCGAAGTCATCGTCCCGCCCTTTCGAACCGAGATCCCGGGCCGTTGCGGCCAGCGCCTTTTCGATGGCGTCGGCCGAGCGGTCCGGCGCGGCGTGGATGAGATTGGCAATGGCGCCCGAGACGATCGCGGCGGCGAACGATGTGCCGGTGACGACATCCGAGCCGGCTCCGCTCGGCGCCACCATCTCGACGCCCGGCGCCGAGATGAAGACATAGGCGCCGCGATTGGCCTGCGGCATTAGCCCATCCCTGGCGTCGGTGGCGGTCACCGCGATGACGCCGTCGAAGGCGGCCGGGTAGCCATAGGGCGCCTTGGGCCCGTTGTTGCCGGCGGCGGCGACAAGAACCATGCCGAGCGCGCGTGCATTGCGGCAGGCGATGCCGAGCAGGTCGTTCTTCGGACCGACGAAACTCATATTGATGATGCGCACGTCCTGCTCGGCCGCCCAGTCGAGCGCAGCAAGGATGACGTCCATTGTCGACTTGCCGCCTTCGAAGGCACGTGCGTGATAGATCCTGGCGCCGGGCGCCATGCCCTTGAGCGCGCCGACGCCGGCGATCAGCCCATCGACCGAAGTGCCGTGGTCGCGCTTTTCGACCGGCACGTCGGGCATGGCGTCGAACTGGCCGGCGATGACCCCGGCCAGCGTCGGATTGGTGTCGTCGATGCCGGTATCGATTACCGCGACGCGGACGTTCTCGCCGCTCGCCTGGCTGGGTTCGAGCGCGATGCGCTCGAACGCATAGTTGACGATGCCCGCCGCCTGCTGAAGCGAATAGATATGGTTGGGCTCACGCCGCTGCGTGCGGCTGTCGGCGGCAAGCTGCGCCAGCACCACGCCGACGGGGCGGCGGTCGGGAATGCCGAAGCGCACAAGCGTGGTGCCGAGCAAAAATGATTGCCGCTGCGAGCGCACATCGAGGCCGAAGGAAGCGGCGATCTGCTGCACGGCGCCCGCATCGCCATCGACGGTCACCAGCACCTCGTCGGGCACGAAATCGCCGGCCACGGCGCGTGGCGGCTGAACGGCGATGAGATCGCTTGGCGAGACGATCGGCCCGCCCGAAGGCGGTCCGGCCTGCGTGCCGGCGGGCGGCGCCGCCGGGTCCGGCCGTGGCGTCGGCACCGGTGCCGCGGGAGCGGCCGCATTGGGGAACAGGTCGACGATCAGGGCGGGAAGAAACACGGCACCGGCCGCGCTGCCGCTGTCGCCGCCGTCCTTGCCACAGTCGGCGCCTGCCGCATCGGTGCCGTCGCGGCAGTCGATCTTTCGGTCGGCATTGGCGTCGTTGCCCTGCGCCGACGCAGGCCCGATGGCGATCATCATCGCCGCCGCAAGGATTGCCGCAAATCGAATGACCGCCTCAGCCGCCATCGGCCGGTTTCCTTCCCTCGATCACGGTGTCGGTGAAAGGCTGGGCGGCAACAAGGCCGAGTTGCCTGGTGTAGTCGGCCGCGTTGGCGGCCGGAATGCCGAGCCGGAACACGCCCTCGGCGGTCGGTCCGTCCAGGATCTTCAGTCCGCTGCTGCCGAGAAAGGCGGCGATGTCGGACATTTTCGCGTCGGGCCTGAACTTGACCAGGGCGAACGGCATCTTCGCCATCTCGTCCTGCGCGCCCGCGATCTCGAAATTGCCGCCCTTGCCGCCGGGCTGCACGAACGACTGCACCATGACCAGCGCCAGCAGAGCCGCGGCCGCCGCCCAGGCGACGCCGACCGGCAGCGCGATGAAGCGGCTCCAGGCCTGCGCCAGCCAGGACGAACCGGCGGCGGCGCGCGCCGGGCCGGCCTCGGCATCGAGCGTCCTGGAAAAGCGGCTCAGCGCATCGGCCGGCGGACGGATCGCCTCATTGGCGGCCGCGGTGCTGGAGAATTCAGCCTCCGCCTCGCCAAGAGCGGCCATCGCCGCTGGATCGCTGGCCAGCCATTCCTCGACGGCCTCCAGTTCCGAGCCTTCCAGCGAACCGTTCAGGTAGAACGGCAGCAACGTTTCCATTTCGTCGCGGCGCGACATCTTTTCAGCGGCGCTCATGGCCACCCCCTGTCGTAACCGGCGGCCTTGAGGGCTTCGCCGAGTTTCTTGCGGGCATAAAACATGCGGGTCTTGACGGTCGCGACCGGGATGTCGAGCACCTCGCCGATCTCGGTCACCGATTGCCCCTGATAATAGGCGAGATCGATGACCACGCGATGCTCGCGTGGCAAGGCATCGATGAAGCGGCGCAAGGCAGTGCTCTTGTCCTCCTTCATGGCAACGATCTCGGGCGTATCGGCGCCGTCGGGCACCGCGGCTGCGGCCTCGTCGTCGATCCAGTCTTCCTTTTTCTTGCGCAACAGGGACAGCGCCTTGAAGCGGGCGATGCCGAGCAGCCATGTCGAGACTTCGGAACGTCCCTCGAAACCCGGCGCCTGGCGCCACAGTTCGAGGAACACCTCGTTCGCGATGTCGTCAGCCATCATTTCCGATCCCGTCTGGCGCGCCACGAAGCGGTATATCCGCGCGTGGTGGCGCATGAACAGGAGCCGCACGGCGGCCCGGTCGCCCTTCGCGACCCGCTCGACAAGCGCGCGATCGGTCTCCATCGCGCCGGTCATGACCGATCGAGCCGCCTGGCTCCTGCCTGCTCTGTCGCTGATCGGCTCAAAAAGGTTCATCCTCCGCCAAGGAATTTGCGGAGGCTAACCGAAGAAGATGAGCCTTGCCAGTGGGTGAAGGGGAAGCTAGCTCAGGAAGGGCTTCGCCTTCATCGTCTCGGGTATCGCCACCCCCAGCCGGCTTAGAACCGTTGGCGCCAGCTGCAATTGGTCGAGCAGCGTGTCGGCATCTGGTCCGTTGCCGCCGCCGAAATAATACAGCGCGAAATCCTGCATCTCGTCATCGCGGCCGCCATGGTGGCCGCGGTCGGTCTGGCCGTGATCGGCGGTGACGATCACTTCATAGCCGGCGTCGCGCCAGCGCGGCAGGAAAGCGGCCAGCATGCCGTCCATCGCGTAGCAGGCATGGTCCATCTCGTGACAGTCATGGCCGAAACGGTGGCCCATCGAGTCCAGCGTGCAAGTGTGCAGGATGCCGTAGTCGATGCCGTGGCGGCTGCTCAGCATGGTCAGCGTGGCGAACAGGTCGACGTCGCTCGGCGTCATCTGGTTGCGCGCGTTGTAGCCGGTCATGGTGTGGAAGCGGCCATGCGTGATCGGCCCGCCCGGCTCGTCATACTCCATGTCCTCGACGAGGTCGAACGGGTAGGAACGGAAGAACTCCGACCAGTAGGAGTGGGTGACCGCGCCGGTTATTCCCCCGGCCCTGGTGACCTCCGAGAAGATGTCGGGCCGGCTGACGCGGAAGCGGTTCTCGTTGGAAAGAATGCCATGCGCCTGCGGCGGCACCCCGGTGTGGATCGAAGCATAACAGCAGGCCGAGGTCGACGGCAGCACCGAGCGCATCCTCCATACCCGCGCTTCGCCCGACTGCACCCAGCCTTCGAGGTTGCCCATCAGCCGGCGCCAGTTCCGGTAAGGCACGCCGTCGAGGATGATCAGCAACAGTTTGGTCTTGAGCGCCACGAGCTGCTCCATGCGATGGTCGGGGGAACGAGCACGCCGCGTGTCGCACGGACACGCGGCGCTTCGGCGGGAACTTGATGTCAGGCGTTCAGCCAGCATTCGGCGAGCGCGTAGCCGTCCATCATCTCGCCGATCGGGCTCTTGGCGAAGCCGCCGATCTTGTTGGTGGCGGCGTCGATGAACTGGTTGAAGAAAGGCACGATCAATCCGCCTTCGTCGCGCATCAGCACGGCCATGTCGTGATAGATCGCCTTGCGCTTGTCCTGGTCGAGCTCGCCGCGCGCTGCAAACAGCATCTTGTCGAACTCGGGCCGCTTGAAACGCGTGTCGTTCCAGTCGGCGTTCGACACATAGCCGGTGGAATACATCTGGTCCTGCGTGGCACGCCCGCCCCAGTAAGACAGCGAGAAAGGCTGCTTGTTCCAGACCTCCGACCAATAGCCGTCGCCAGGCTCGCGCTTGATCTCGATCTTGATGCCTGCCTTGGCGGCGCTCTGCTGATAGAGCTGTGCCGCATCGACGGCCCCGGGGAAGGCGACGTCGGAGGTGCGCAGCAGGATCGAGCCGCTGTGGCCCGACTTCTTGTAGAGCGCCGCAGCCTTTTCCGGGTCGAATTTGCGCTGTTCGATGGCCGAAAACAGCGGATAGGACTCGTTGATCGGGAAGTCATTGCCGACCGAACCGTAGCCGCGCAGGATCTTTTCCAGCATCTCGTCGCGGTCCATGGCGAGCTTGAGCGCCATCCTGAGATCGCCGTTGTCGAAGGGCGCGGTGTCGCAGAACATGTTGAACGGGTAATAGCCCTTGCCCGAAACGTTCTCGATGCTGACGCCGGGGATGCGCTTGACGAGATCGACCACCTTCGGCTCGACGCGATTGATCATGTGCACCTGGCCGCCTTGCAGGGCCGCCAGCCGCGCCGTCGCATCGTTGATGACGACGATCTCGACCTGGTCGGCATGACCCGCCTTGTCGCCCTGCCAGTAATTGGCGAAGCGCTCGCCGCCGTGGCGCACGCCGGGCTGGTTGACGGTCACCTTATAGGGGCCGGCGCTGATGCCCGCGTTCGGATTGTCCTTGCCGCCATTGGGCTGGATGACGAGATGATAGTCGGCCATCAGATACGGGAAGTCGGCATCGGCGTCGGCAAGCGTGACGACGACCTCCTTGCCGTTGGCCTTGATGCCCTTGATGTTTTTGAGAATGCCGAGTGCGCCCGACTTCGACTTCTCGTCGGCGTGGCGCTCGATGGTGGCCGCGACATCCTCCGCGCCGACCGTCTTGCCATTGTGGAACTCGATGCCGTCACGGATCTTGATCGTCCAGGTCTTGGCATCCGGGGAAGCGCCGATGTCCTCGGCGATCAGGTTGACCAACCTGTTGTCGGGGGTGAGGCGAACCAGATATTCGCCCCACTGCTTGCCGAAGCTGAAGGTGACTTGGCTGAGGTTCAGCGCCGGATCGAGGCTGTTGGTCGATTCGCCGCCCTGCAGGCCGGCCTTGAGAATGCCGCCCTTGACCGGCGTCTGCGCGAAGGCTTTCCCGGCCAGCGTCGTTGCCAGCGCCGCCGACATGCCCAGCGCCGCGGTGCGGCCGAGAAAGTCACGCCGCGATATCCGGCCTTGGCCAGCGAGTTCAGCGAGATGATCGATTTCAGTCTTCATGTCCTACCCCTTTTTGAAACAACCGCACACAGGCGATGCCGTCCGAAGGACGTCTGGCCCTCCAGTGTTGCATCCGGATGACGTTCGTCATCTCCTTGACTGGCGAACCGCTGGCTAGTTCCCGGCGCTCGCCATGCGTCGCCCCTTGATCGCCTTTTCCAGCCAGCCGATCTCCATTTCCGGAACCGAGGACAGCAAGAGGTCGGTATAGGCATCGAAGGGCGGTGTGAGCACCTTGCTTTTGGAACCGTAACGGACCACCTCGCCGCGATACATCACCGCGATCGAATCGGCGATCGACCTTACCGTCGCAAGGTCGTGGGTAATGAAGAGATATGCGACCTTCTCGTGCTGCTGCAGGTTCAACAAAAGCTTGAGAATGCCGTTGGCCACCAGCGGGTCGAGCGCCGAGGTCACCTCATCGCAGATGATCAGCTTCGGTTTGGCGGCGAGCGAGCGGGCGATGCAGACGCGCTGCTTCTGGCCGCCCGACAGCTCCGCCGGATAGCGGTCGAGGAAGCCTTTGCCCATCTCGATCTCGTCGAGCAATTCGGCGACGCGCCGGTCGCGCTCACGTCCCCGCATGCCGAAATAGAACTCCAGCGGCCGGCCGATGATGGTGCCGACGGTCTGGCGCGGGTTCATGGCCACGTCGGCCATCTGGTAGATCATCTGCAGCTGCCGCAGATCCTCCTTCGGCCGGTCGGCAAGTCGGTTGGCAAGCGGGCGCCCGTCGAAGGTCACCGTGCCCTGTTCGGGCGGCAGGAGCCCTGTGATGGCGCGCGCCAGCGTCGACTTGCCGGAGCCGGACTCGCCGACCACCGCCAGCGTCTGGCCGGGATAGATATCGACGGAGACGTTCTTCAGCACCTTGACATGACCGCCGCCATAAGCGGCGGTGACGTTCTTCACGGACAGGAATGGCGAGACGCCGGGTTTCTGCTCGGCGTGTTCGATCTCGTGCACTGACACCAGAGCGTTGGTGTACTCCTGGCGCGGCTCCTTGATGATCTGGCGGGTGCCGCCCCATTCGACCAGCCGGCCGTGGCGCAGCACCATGATCTCGTCCGACACCTGGGCGACGACGGCGAGGTCGTGGGTGATGTAGAGCGCGGCCACATGCGTGTCGCGGATGGCGTCCTTGATCGCCGACAGCACGTCGATCTGCGTCGTCACGTCGAGCGCCGTCGTCGGCTCGTCGAAGACGATCAGGTCCGGTTCCGAGCACAGCGCCATCGCCGTCATCACACGCTGCAGCTGGCCTCCGGAGACCTGGTGCGGGAAACGCTCGCCGATGGTTTCGGGATTGGGCAGGCTCAGCTTCTTGAACAGCGCGACGGCGCGTTTCTCGGCCTCCGCGCGCGTCGCCCTGCCGTGCAGGAGGGTGGCTTCGACAACCTGGTCCATCAGCCTGTGCGCCGGGTTGAACGCCGCTGCCGCCGACTGCGCGACATAGCAGACCTCGCGGCCGCGCAGCCTGCGGAAACCTTCCTTGCCGCCCTTGAGGATGTCGCGGCCGTTGAGGAGCACCTCGCCGCCGGTGATGCGCACGCCGCCGCGCCCATAACCCATCGAAGACAGGCCGATGGTCGACTTGCCGGCACCGGATTCGCCGATCAGGCCGAGCACCTTGCCCTTTTCCAGGGTCAGCGAGACGTCATGGACGAGCGTGATGGTCTTTGGCGCTTCGCCCGGTGGGTAGACCATGGCCTCGATGCGCAGGTTGCGGATATCGAGGAGCGGGCTGGATTTCGCTTTGCTGTCGGCCATCATCCGCGTCCTCCCTTCAGGCTTGTCGTGCGGTTGAGCACCCAGTCGGCGACGAGATTGACCGAGATCGCAAGCGCCGCGATCGCGGCCGCCGGTATCAGCGCCGCGGCAATGCCGAAGACGATGCCGTCCTTGTTTTCCTTGACCATGCCGCCCCAGTCGGCATCCGGCGGCTGTACGCCGAGGCCAAGAAAGGAGAGCGTCGACAGGAACAGCACGGCATAGATGAAGCGCAGGCCGAGTTCCGAGACCAGCGGCGACAGCGCATTGGGCAGGATCTCGCGGAAGATGATCCAGGCGCTGCCTTCGCCGCGCAGCTTGGCGGCTTCGACATAGTCCATGACGTTGATGTCGACGGCCACCGCGCGCGACAGGCGGTAGACGCGGGTCGAGTCAAGAATGCCCATCACCAGGATCAGCGTCACCAGGTTTGTCGGCAGCACCGAGAGCACGACAAGGCCCATGATCAGCGTCGGGATCGACATCAGGAGATCGACGAGGCGCGACAGCAGCGTGTCGAACCAGCCGCCGAACACCGCCGCCGAAAAGCCGAGAATGGCGCCAAGCGAGAAGGACAACGCCGTGGCGAGCACTGCGATGAACAGGGTGATGCGCGCACCATAGATCATGCGCGACAGCAGATCGCGGCCAAGGTTGTCGGTGCCCAGCCAATGCGCGGCCGACATCGGCTCCCAGACGTCGCCGACGATCTCGCCATTGCCGTGCGGCGCAAGCCACGGCGCGAAGATGGCCGCCAGCACGAACAGGGCCGTCAGCACCAGGCCGACCAGCGCGGGCACGGGGATGCGTTTGATGTCGAGCATGCCCGCCCTCTTCATTTGGGATGCCTCAGGCGCGGATTGGCGACGATTGCCGCTATATCAGCGATGATGTTGAGGCCGATATAGACGGCGGCGAAGATCAGTCCGACCGCCTGCACCACCGGCACGTCGCGCTTGGTGACGTGATCGACCAGATACTGCCCCATGCCGGGATAGACGAAGATCACTTCGACCACGACCACGCCGACGATCAGATAGGCGAGGTTGAGCATGACCACGTTGATGATCGGCGCGATGGCGTTCGGGAAGGCATGTTTGCGGATGACCGCGAAAGCCGAGAGCCCCTTGAGCTCGGCGGTCTCCACATAGGCCGATTGCATGACGTTTAGGATCGCGGCGCGCGTCATGCGCATCATATGGGCAAGCACCACCAGCGTCAGCGCCGCCGCCGGCAGCGCGATCGCCTGCATGCGTTCACCGAAAGGCATGCCGTCATAGACGGTCGAGATGGCGGGGAACCACTGATGCTGAACCGCGAAGTAGAAGACCAGCAAGTAGCCGATGAAGAATTCCGGGAAGGAGGTCGAGGCGAGCGCCAGTCCCGAGATCAGCTTGTCGACCCAGCCGTTGCGGTAGCGCACCGCGATCAGGCCAAGCGTTATGGCTAGCGGAATGGCCACGATCGCCGCCCAGAAGGCGAGGAACAGCGTGTTCCACAGCCGGCCCTTGATCGATGTCGCGATATCCTGTCCGCTCGACATGGCGGTCCCGAGATCGCCGGTCAAAACGCCGCCGAGCCAGCGGAAATACCTGATATAGGCCGGATCGTTGAGCCCAAGCTGCTCACGCAGATTGGCGAGCGATTCCGGTGTCGCCGACTGCCCTAGGATGGCTTGCGCGACGTCGCCGGGCAGGATCTGTGTGCCGGCGAAGATCAGGACCGAGACGGCCAACAAAAGGAGGATGCCCAGCGCGACGCGCTGGGCCACCAGTTTCACGATGGGTGAGGACATCTGGGCAAGGCCGGCTCAGGCTTCGAGCCAGCACTTTGCCAGGGCATAGCCATTCATCAACTCCTGGTGCGGATCGTCCACCCAGCCGCCCACCTTGGCGCCGGTGGCGTCGATGAACTGGTTGAACATCGGCAGGATCAGGCCGCCTTCGTCGCGCACCATGACGGCCATGTCGTGATACATCGCCTTGCGCTTGGCCTCGTCCAGCTCGGCGCGCGCCGCCAGCACCATCTTGTCGAAATCCGGGCGCTTGAAACGCGTGTCGTTCCAGTCGGCGGTCGACAGGTAGGCGGTCGAGTACATCTGGTCCTGGGTCGAGCGTCCGCCCCAATAGGAGGCGCAGAAGGGCTGCTTGTTCCAGACCTCGTTCCAGTAGCCGTCGCCCGGCTCGCGCTTGAGCTCGATCTGGATGCCGGCCTTGGCCGCGCTCTGCTGGAAAAGCTGGGACGCGTCGACGGCGCCGGGAAAGGCGACGTCGGAGGTCCTGAGCAGCACCGCGCCGTCATGCCCCGACTTCTTGTAGTGGAACTTGGCCTTGTCCGGATCGTATGTGCGCTGCTCGATCTCGGTGAACAGCGGGTAGGCGGCATTGATC
The DNA here is from genome assembly GCF_006442405.1 of Mesorhizobium sp. B2-2-3. Taxonomy (NCBI): domain Bacteria; kingdom Pseudomonadati; phylum Pseudomonadota; class Alphaproteobacteria; order Hyphomicrobiales; family Phyllobacteriaceae; genus Mesorhizobium; species Mesorhizobium sp. B2-2-3. The sequence continues at coordinate 19,816 of NZ_VFWC01000001.1, forward strand.
GGGAAATCATTGCCGAGCGAACCGTAACCGCGCAGCACCTTCTTCAGCATTTCTTCGCGGTCGATCGCCAGCTTCAGCGCCATCCTGAGGTCGTTGTTGTCGAACGGCGCCGTATTGCAGTGCATGATGAAGACGTAGTGGCCCGGTCCCGCATGGTTGCGGATGGTGACGCCCGGCACGCGTTTGATCAGGTCGACGATCTTCGGCTCGACGCGGTTGACCATGTTGACCTGGCCGCCCTGCAGGGCTGCCGTACGGGCCGTGGCGTCGTTGATGACGATGATCTCGATCTGGTCGGCATGGCCCATCTTGTCGCCCTGCCAGTAGTTGGCGAAGCGCTCACCGCCATGGCGCACGCCGGGCTCGTTGGTGGTGACCTTGTAAGGGCCCGCCGAGATGCCGGCATCGGCCTTGTCCTTGCCACCATTGGGCTGGACGATCAGGTGGTAGTCGCTGAGCAGGTAGGGCAGATCGGCATTGGCCTCCTTCAGCGTCAGCACCACTTCCTTGCCGCTGGCCTTGATGCTTTCGATGCCTTTCATGTAGCCGAGCGCGCCGGACTTCGACTTCTCGTCCGAATGGCGCTCGAGCGTGGCGGCGACGTCTTCGGCTGTCACCGTCTTGCCATTGTGGAATTCGACGCCGTCGCGGATCTTCAGTGTCCAGACCTTGGCATCGTCGGACGAGCCGATCTCCTCGGCGATGCGGTTCTCGAGCTTGCCCTCGGGGGAAAGCTCGACGATCAGTTCGCCCCACATTTTGCCGAAGGCGAACGGCACCTGCGTCATGAACAGGGCTGGATCCAGGCTGTTGGTGGACTCGCCGCCAACCAGGCCTGCCTTGAGCGTCCCGCCCTTGACCGGACCGGCTGCGCGCGCCGCGCTCGAAAGCAGTGAGTTGGCGAAGGTCGCGGTGACGCCGAGCGCTGCCGCCCGGCCGAGAAAATCACGACGGCTGAGCTTGCCTGAAGCGACACGTCGGCTAAGGAATTCCAGTTCGTTTGACATTTTGAGTTCCTCACTCTGTTGGTTCGACCTTAGTGGTCGTTTTCTTGTTTCTTGTGAGGGGAATAATGACCGCAAGGGAAAGCGGTAAGCAAGACCGAATGCGACATGCCGTGGCGTAAATGGCACGTCGCAATTGGACCAATGCCTTGCCGCTCAAACAAGCGAGCGCGGAACCGCCTGTTCGAAATTGCGTTCGAAGACGAGTTTTTCGCCTTCGTAAGCTTCAATTCGGGCGCTTACGATGAAGTTTTTGGCGTCGGAGCGTATTTCGGCCGATGTTTCGGTGCGCACCGACCATCCGCTTCGCGACAGGGTTTGCGTCCAATGCGTCCGTCCCGCGGCCGACAACGGATCGTCCGGATGAATCGTCCAGGTCTCGCGGGCGATGCTGCCGTTCGCCAGGCCATGCGCAAGATCGCGCACCTCGCCGAAATCGTCTTCTATGGAAAGCGTGACGATGCCGGTCTTCTCGTCGCGGTCGACGCGGCGTTCCGAATTGGCCGGGCGGATGGTCTCGGTTGCCCAGGGGGAAGCGGCCTCCGGCGCGGCGAACGTGACCTCGTCGCCCGTCGCCAGCGGGCGCAGGGGCAGCTTCAGCGTCGCCGCCGACAGGCTTAGGCGGACCGGCTCCGGCGAGGGCCAGATCATAGGCCAGTAGGCGTTCGAGACGGCTATGCGCAAATGGTGGCCGGCCGGCACGCGATAGGCGCACTGGTCGAGCACGACGCGTGCCGAAACGCTCTCGCCGGGGACAAGCGCTTGCGGGAATTCGTGGGAGAGGCGATGCGTGAGGTTGAGCACGCCATAGGAGATCAGCTCGGAGGCGCCATCGGGATGTACGTCGCAAAGCCGCACCGCGATGTTGGCCTGCGGGCGGTCGCAGGATAACCGGACGTAGACTTCCGGTGCGCCGACGACGTCGATCGCCTCGGCGAGTTCCGGCTGGTCGAAACACACCGACAGCGCGTCGTCGGGACGCTGGTCGCCCGGCAATTCCGGGCCGAAGGTGAACGGGAAATACTCACCGCCGGCCAGCCCACAGCTTTGCGGCGAAGCGATGGTGACGGATTTACCGCCCGCCGGGATCAATTCGATCGTTTGCGTCTTGATGTCGGGCGAAGGCCACTGCCGCTCCGCCACCCAGCGGCCCGGCCGTTCCGGATGCCAGCGCGCCGGCCGCACGCTGTCCATCACATAGGCGCGGTAGGCCGGGTCGGCCTCGACGCCGGTCTCGACGCCCTTTAGCCAGCGGTCCCACCAGCGTAGCGCTTCCTGCAGGAAGCCGATTGCCGGCTGGGGCCCGGCATAATGCGGGTATTTGTGGATCCAGGGGCCGACGATGCCTTTGACCGGCGCCTCGATGTTGGCGACGAGATGCGAGATGGTGTTGCGGTAGCCGTCATGCCAGCCGCCGATCGACAGCACCGCGGCCTTGACGGCGGAGAAATCCTCGCAGATCGAGCCGCGTTTCCAGTAGGCGTCGCGGTGCTGGTGGCCAAGCCAGAGCGGCAAAAGGAACGACTGGTTCTCCAGTCGGCTGAGCCACAGGTCGCGCCATCTGTTGTCGCCCGCCAGCAGCGGGTCCGGCGGCCGTGACGAATAGGACAGCATTGTCGAGGCCCAGCCGAAATTCTCCAGCAGCAAGCAGCCGCCCTTGTAGTGGATGTCGTCGGCATAGCGATCGACGGTCGAGCACAGGCTGATCACCGCCTTGAGCGCCGGCGGCTGCTTGGCGGCCACCTGCAGGCAGTTGAAGCCGCCCCAGGAAATACCCATCATGCCGACATTGCCGTTGCACCAGGGTTGAGCCGCCGCCCAGGCGATGACGTCGCAGGCGTCCTGCAATTCCTGCTCGGAATATTCGTCGTCCATCAGCCCTTCGGAATCGCCATTGCCGCGCATGTCGACACGGATCGAGGCATAGCCGTGGCCGGCGAAATAGGGATGCGTCAGCTGGTCGCGAAAGATGGTGCCGTCGCGCTTGCGGTAGGGCAGGTGCTCGAGGATGAGAGGCACCGGATCGTCGCCGGCATCTTCCGGCATCCATACCCGCGCCGACAGCCGGCAGCCATCCGGCATGACGATGGCCATATCAGGGAATTCGACGACCTTGCGGGGAAACTCGGTGACGGTTTTCATGGCGCGCATAACGCCTCGCGGCGCGGCAAGTTTCAATCGCCATTCGCGACTGGAGCAGCGGAATATGCGACCTGTGCCGCTGCTTGGTGCCCTCAGTTCAGCGGAATGTCGTTCTCGGCCTTGTTGGCCTGGTAGTCGCCAGAGAGCGCTTCATAAAGTGCTGCAATCTTGCCGATGCGCGCCTCCAGCCGCCCGCGTTCCGCCTCGGGCAGCGCCCGCACCAGCCTGCGGATCGAAAAGCTCTTCCAATAGGCATTCTCGGCATTGTAACCGCCGGGATCGAGGGTGAAGACCTCTTTCAGGATTTTCAGATCGTGCGGGATGGCAAAACTGTCGCGCGAATCCTCGTGGCTGAACAGATAGTAGAAATTGTCGAAACCGGTCCAGGTGATCGCCGACAGGCAGAGCGAACAGGGCTCGTGCGTGGCCAGGAAGATGGCCTCCTTGGTGTCGACACGTTCGGCTTTGGGCATTTCGTAGAAGCGTTTCAGGCAGTGCACTTCGCCATGCCAGAGCGGGTTTTCGATCTCGTTGTTGGTTTCGGCCAGCACCAGCGAGCGGTCGCCTTTCTTCAGGATCGCCGCGCCGAACAGCTTGTTGCCATGGGCGACGCCTTCCTGCGTCTTCGGCACGATGTCGTGCTCGATGACGTCGAGCAGGCGGTCGATCAGCGAAATGTCGGTCATCAAAGGATCTCGTCGGGGAGATGAATCTCGTAGGCGTGCGAAAAATGGAATTCTTCGAGATTGGAGCCGTCGCCGCCACGGTCGACGATCAGGAAATCCTGGGGCTCACCCAATGGCGTCAGTACGCCGTGCCATAGATTGCGTGAATAATTGATGCCTTGCCCTGGCTTGGTGATGAAGGCATGCGGCTCGGCCGGACCGTCCTTGCCGTCATGACAGACGACGACCAGGAACGGTCGTGGCGACAGCGGGATAAAGGCCTGGCTGCCGAGCGGGTGACGCTCGACCATGGTCAGCGCCAGCGGCAATTCGTAAGGCGTGCCGCGCACCATCGAGATCAGGACGCGCGCATTCGGCCCCACGGCCTCGGCGGTCGCCAGATCATGGTAGCGCTCGGCCTTGCCGCCATTGATCGGGTAGTGGTTGTCGCCGCCCATGTCGATGACATCGCCGAACGGGGCAAAGCCCTCGCGGGTCAGCGGCCGCGCGACGATGCGGGTCACGGCGCACGCCCTGCGATCCCGGCACTGCCGAGCTTGGCGTGCCGGTTGACGTCCTTGTAGAGCAGATAGCGGAATTTTCCCGGTCCGCCGGCATAGCAGGCCTGCGGACAGAAGGCGCGCAGCCACATATAGTCGCCGGCCTCCACTTCGACCCAGTCCTGGTTGAGCCGGTAGACGGCCTTGCCTTCCAGGACATAGAGCCCGTGCTCCATGACATGGGTCTCGGCAAAGGGAATGACCGCGCCCGGTTCGAGGGTGACGATGGTCATGTGCATGTCATGGCGCATGTCGGCCGGATCGACGAAGCGCGTCGTCGCCCAACGGCCGTCGGTACCGGGCATCGGCGTCGGCCCGATGTCCTGCTCGTTGGTGAAGAAGGCTTGCGGGACCTCGAGGCCGCTGACGGACTCATAAGCCTTGCGTATCCAGTGAAAGCGGACAGCCGCATTGCTTTCGTTGCGAACAGTCCAGCCGCTCGACGGCGGCAGGAAGGCGAAGCCGCCCGGCCGCAAGACATGTCTTTCGCCGGCAAGCAGGACGGTCAGTTCGCCTTCGACCACGAACAAGGCGCCCTCGGCGCCGGCATCGGGTTCCGGCCGGTCGCTGCCACCGCCGGGCGCGATCTCGACGATGTACTGCGAAAACGTCTCGGCAAAGCCCGACAGCGGCCTCGACAATATCCAGACGCGGGTCTTGTCCCAGAATGGCAGGGCGCTGGTGACGATGTCCTGCATCACGCCCTTGGGGATGACGGCATAGGCCTCGGTGAAGACGGCGCGGCCGGTCAGAAGCTCACTCTGGCCGGAATGGCCGCCATGTGGAGCATAATAGGTTCGCTCGGGCATCCTGATCGTATCCATGGGTTCAAACCTATTGCGGAAGCATGTCCTTGAGGCGGAAGAGCGCGATGCGCTCGACCTGTTTGCAGGCGGTCTCGAATTCGACGCCGCGGCTGTTGCCGATGCGCCTTTCGAACTCCGCCAGGATTTCTTGCCTGGTCTTGCCCTTCACCGCGACGATGAACGGGAAACCGAAGGTGGTGACGTAGGCGGCGTTAAGCTTGGAAAACAGCTCGCGCTCCTTGTCGGTCAGCTCATCGAGGCCGGCCGAAGCCTGTTCCCTGGCTGATTCCGCCGTCAGCCGCCTGGCCCTTGCCAGCTTGCCGGCAAGGTCTGGATGGGCGTTGAGCACGCCCAGCCGCTCCGTTTCGCTTGCGGCGCGGAAAACGCGGCAGAGCGCATTGTGCAGGCCGCCGGCGCTGTCGTGCGCCGGGCCAAGTTCCAGCTCGTAGGCGCGCTCGGCTATCCACGGCGAATGTTCGAAAACGCCGCCGAAAGCATGCACGAAGGCCTCGAATTCCATCCTCGAAGGGCGCAGCACCGGCTGCTTGTATGGATGGGTCTCGCGCCAATGCCTGGCGATGTCGATACGCCGCGCCAGCCAGACCTTGTCGTGCGACTTCACATAGTCGACGAAGCGCTTCAGCGCCGCCACCCGCCCCGGCCGCCCGACGAGGCGACAGTGCAGGCCGATATTCATCATGCGCGGCCGCCCAGCCTTGCCTTCGGCATAGAGCGTGTCGAAACTGTCCTTCAGATAGGCGAAGAACTGGTCGCCCGAGTTGAAGCCCTGCGGCGTGGCGAAGCGCATGTCGTTGGCATCGAGCGTGTAGGGGATGATGAGCTGTGGCCTGTCGGTCCCGTCATCCGCGAACCAGTAGGGCAGTTCGTCGTCATAAGTGTCGGAGACGTAGTCGAAGCCGCCTTCCTCCGCCACCAGCCGCACGGTGTTGACCGACGTCCGGCCGGTGTACCAGCCCGTCGGGCGCGTGCCTGTCACTTCGTAGTGCAGCCGGATCGCCTCCTTGAGGTCGCGGCGCTCGTCCTCGGCGCTGTGGTCGCGGTAGTCGATCCATTTCAGCCCGTGCGAGGCGATCTCCCAGCCGGCATCCTGCATCGCCGTCACCTGATCGGGCGAGCGGGCGAGTGCCGTGGCGACGCCGTAACAGGTCACTGGCACCTCGGCCTCGGTGAACAGGCGAAGCAGCCGCCAGAAGCCTGCCCGCGCCCCATATTCGTAGATCGATTCCATGTTCCAATGGCGTTGGCCCGCCCAGGGAGCCGCGCCGACGATTTCCGACAGGAAGGCTTCCGAAGCCTTGTCGCCATGCAGGACGCAGTTCTCGCCGCCTTCTTCGTAATTGACGACGAATTGCACGGCCACATGCGCGCCACCGGGCCATTTGGGATCCGGCGGATTGGCTCCGTAGCCGCGCATGTCTCTGGTGTAACGCATCGTCCCTCCCACGGGGCATCGCCCGAAGTATGATCAGGATATCGAAAGGGTGCTTCTCGCATTCCCCCGAAAATTTTTGAAAGTGTTTTTGTCGCACTCCGCTCGACCGGGACTTATGCATCGCCTTTAATTGGCGCACAATTCATCAGCAATGTTTGGCTGTACCGGCCGGTTTGTTCGTATTGGAATGGGAGGCGGACAATGGCAGAAACGTCGAAAATCGATGGCGGGCGTCTGACGACCCATGTCCTGGATACGGCAACCGGCAAGCCCGCGGCGGGATTGTCGATCGCGCTCTACCGGATCGATGGCCCGGCCAGGACGCATCTGAAGACGGTCGCCACCAACGCCGATGGCCGTTGCGACGCACCGCTTTTGGCCGACGCGGATTTCCAGACCGGCGAATACGAGCTGGTTTTCGCCGCTGGCGACTATCTGCGGCGCCAGGGAACGAAACTGCCCGAGCCGGCCTTCCTCGACACCGTGCCGATCCGCTTCGGCATGGCGGATGCCGTGCACTATCATGTGCCGCTGCTCGTCTCGCCCTACGGCTATTCGACTTACAGGGGGAGCTGAGACGTGGCCGAGGTCAAGATCCGTAACGATATTCGTGTTATCCTCAACGGCAGGGATGTCGTGCTGTCATCCGTGGCGCCTGACGCGACCTTGCTCGACTGGCTGCGGCTCGACCGATCGCTGCGCGGCACCAAGGAAGGCTGCGCAGAGGGCGATTGCGGCGCTTGCACCGTGCTGGTCGGCAGGCTTTCCGCCGGCGAACTGGTCTATGAAAGTGTCAACGCCTGCATCCGCTTTCTGGGTTCGTTGGACGGCACCCATGTCGTGACGGTCGAGCATCTCCGTGGAACGCCGGGCCAGTTGCACCCGGTGCAGCAGGCGATGGTGGATTTCCACGGTTCGCAATGCGGCTTCTGCACGCCAGGTTTCGTCATGTCGCTTTACGGCTTGTGGATGAAATCACCGGAACCGTCGGACGCGGCCATCGAAAAGGCCTTGCAGGGCAATCTCTGCCGCTGCACCGGCTATGAGGCGATCATGCGCGCGGCTCGCGCCATCTCCAGCTACGGCAAAGCACAGAAGGATCCGCTGGCGCTGGAGCGTCAGTCGATCATGGCCAGACTCGAGGCGATGGGCGACGGCGCACGGATCGAGATCGGCGCCGGCAAGGCGCGGCTCGTCGTGCCGGCTGACGTTGACGATTTCGCCGCCGTGCTCGACAAGGAACCGGGCGCCACCATCGTCGCCGGCTCGACCGATGTCGGTCTCTGGGTGACCAAGCACATGCGCGATATTTCGCCTGTCATCTTCATCGGCAATCTCGACGGGCTGTGCGCCATTGCCGAGGACAAGGACGTGATCTCGATCGGCGCCGGCGTCACCTATTCCGATGCCTTCGCGATGCTGTCGAAACGCATCCCGGCGCTCGGGCCATTGTTCGATCGCATCGGCGGCGAACAGGTGCGCAACATGGGCACGATCGGCGGCAACATCGCCAATGGCTCGCCGATCGGCGACACACCGCCGCCATTCATCGCGCTCGGCGCGCGGCTGACGCTGCGCCGTGGAAGCAAGCGGCGCACGATCCCGCTCGAGGATTTCTTCATCGCCTATGGCAAGCAGGACCGGCAGGCCGGCGAGTTCGTCGAGGCCGTGCATGTGCCGGTTCCGGCAAACGAAACGAAGTTCGGCGTCTACAAGATCACCAAGCGCCGCGACGAGGATATCACCGCCGCCCTCGGCGCGTTTTTTCTGACCTTGGCCAGGGACGGCACCGTGGCCGATATCCGCATCGCCTATGGCGGCATGGCGGCGACGCCGAAGCGGGCTGCGGCGGTCGAGAAAGCTCTGCTCGGCAAACCCTGGACCGAAGAAACAGTCGAGGCGGCGATGACCGAATACCCAACGGATTTCACGCCGCTCACCGACATGCGGGCAAGCGCTGAATATCGGGCTTTGGCGGCGAAAAACTTGTTGCTGCGTTTCTTTGTCGAAACCACCGGCACCAGGGCACCGTTCCAGGTGTCGCGCAACGAGGCGGCATGATGAACAAGCACGCCAGCGCCAATTTAAAGGCCGAAAAGATCGTCGGCGGCGTCGCCACAGACCAGCGCCATGATTCCGCGCACAAGCATGTCAGCGGCAGCGCCGTTTACATCGATGATATGCCCGAACCGGCGGGCACGCTGCATGGCTGCCTCGGCTTGGCCACGGCCACGCATGCCGCCATCGCCAAAATGGACCTGTCGGCGGTGCGCGCCGCCCCCGGCGTGATCGACGTGCTCACGGCAAAGGATGTGCCGGGCGAGAACGACATTTCGCCGACCGGGCGCCATGACGAGCCGGTACTCGCCGACGGCAAGGTACAGTTTTTCGGCCAGCCGATCTTTTGCGTGATTGCCGAGACGCGCGAGCAGGCGCGGCGCGCCACGAGGCTGGCAAGGGTCGAATACGAGGAATTGCCTTTCGTCACCGACATCGGCGCGCTTGATCCGACCAGGGACAAACTCGTCACGCCGCCTCTGACGCTGAAGCGCGGCGACGCGGCTGCTGCGATCCGTCAGGCCCCCCGCCGGCTGAAAGGAAAAATGCGCGTCGGCGGCCAGGAGCATTTCTACCTCGAAGGGCATATCGCGATGGCGGTTCCCGGCGAGGATCAGGACGTCACCATCTATTCCTCGACGCAGCATCCGAGCGAAGTCCAGCACATGGTTGGTCATGCACTCGGCGTGCCGAGCAACGCCATTACCGTGGAAATGCGTCGCATGGGGGGCGGCTTCGGCGGCAAGGAAACGCAGGGCAACCAGTTTGCAGCGCTGGCCGCGATCGCAGCCAAGAAGCATCATCGGGCAGTGAAAATCCGGCCCGATCGCGATGACGACATGATCGCCACCGGCAAGCGGCACGATTTCCTCATCGACTACGAAGCCGGCTTCGACGATGAGGGCAATATTCTCGGCGTCGACTTCATGTTCGCGGCGCGCTGCGGCTTTTCTGCGGACCTTTCCGGCCCGGTCACCGACCGCGCGCTGTTCCACTGCGACAACACCTATTTCTGGCCGGCGGTGCATGCGCAGTCGGCGCCGCTCTACACCAACACGGTCTCGAACACCGCCTTTCGCGGCTTCGGCGGCCCGCAAGGCATGGTCGGCGCCGAGCGCATCATCGACGAGGTGGCGTTTGCCGTCGGCAAGGACCCGCTTGAGATCCGCAAGCGGAATTTCTATGGAACCGCCGACCGCAACGTCACGCCCTACCACCAGGTGGTCGAGGACAACATCATCCACCGCATCGTCGCGGAACTGGAAGAAAGCGCCAGCTATGCAAGGCGCCGGCGCGAAATCTCGGCCTTCAACAACAACAGCCGCTTCATCAAGCGAGGCCTCGCACTGACGCCGGTCAAATTCGGCATCTCGTTTACCGCCACGCATTACAACCAGGCCGGCGCGCTGGTGCATGTCTACACCGACGGTTCGGTGCATCTGAACCATGGCGGCACCGAGATGGGGCAGGGCCTCAACGTCAAGGTGGCGCAAGTGGTGGCGCAAGAGTTCCAGATCGATCTCGACCAGGTGAAGATCACCGCGACGACCACCGGCAAGGTGCCGAACACCTCGGCCACCGCCGCGTCGTCCGGCACCGACCTCAATGGAATGGCGGCGCAGAACGGCGCCCGCCAGATCAAGGACCGGCTGACCGATTTCGCCGCCGAGAAATACCAGGTGCCACGCGACCAGGTGCTGTTCCTGCCCAACAGGGTGCGCATCGGCAACCAGGAGATACCTTTCGCCGACCTCGTCAAGCAGGCCTATATGGCCCGCATCCAGCTTTCGGCGGCCGGCTTTTACAAGACGCCGAAGATCCACTGGGACCGCGACAAGGGCGAGGGCCGTCCTTTCTATTATTTCGCCTATGGCGCCTCCTGCTCGGAAGTCTCGGTCGACACGCTGACCGGCGAATACATGGTCGAACGCACCGACATCCTGCACGAGACGGGCCGCTCGCTGAACCGCGCCATCGACCTCGGCCAGGTCGAGGGCGGCTTTATCCAGGGCATGGGCTGGCTGACGACCGAGGAACTGTGGTGGGATGACAAGGGCCGGCTGCGCACGCATGCGCCCTCGACCTATAAGATCCCGCTGGCGTCGGACCGGCCCAAGATCTTCAACGTGACACTGGCCGATTGGCCGGAGGCCGGTGAGCCGACGATCCATCGCTCCAAGGCGGTCGGCGAGCCGCCCTTCCCGCTCGGCATGTCGGTGCTGCATGCCCTGTCCGACGCGGTGGCAAGCGTCGCCGACCACAGGATCTGTCCACGTCTCGATGCGCCTGCGACACCGGAACGCGTGCTGATGGCGATCGAGCGGTTGAAGCAAGAGGCGAAGGCCTGACACCGGCAACACGTGCAAAACAGGCCGAAAAGGCCTATATTTCCCGACAGGGAATGTAAAAAATGAACACGACTGTGCAAAGCCTGAAAGCCTTTCTTGGCCAAACCGGCCGGGTCGCGCTCGTCGAGGTCGCGGCGACGAAGGGCTCGACGCCGCGCGAGAAGGGCGCCTTCATGCTCGTCTCGCAAGCAGCGACATCGGGCACGATCGGCGGCGGCCAACTGGAATATATGGCCATCGACAAGGCACGGCAGATGCTGGGCTCTTTACCCTCCTCCTTGCGGGGAGGGTCGGCGAGCGGACGCCGCGAAGCGGCGTCAGCGAAACGGGGCGGGGGAGCGGCGTTCACAGATCCCTCGACGACGACGTCGTCCAACCCTATCCACAAGGGGGAGGGTGAAGAGACCCGCCCCGACGCCCACGTGATCCTCGACGTGGCGCTCGGCCCGGAGATCGGCCAATGCTGTGGCGGGCGTGTCGAAGTGTCGATCCGCCTCGTCGATGCGACGTTGGCGCAGGAGCTGATTTCGGCCGCGGAAGTCGAGCAGGCTAAAGTGCCTTGTGTCTACATCTTCGGCGGCGGCCACGTCGGCCAGGCGCTGGCCTCCGCGGTCGCCCTTCTCCCTGTGCACCCCGTTGTCATCGAAACACGGGCAGACGCGCTTGAAGGAATGCCGCAAGCCATCGAGACGCGGCTGACCCCGATGCCTGAAGCCGAGGTGCGCAACGCGCCTGCAGGCAGCGCCTTCGCCATCCTCACCCATGATCATGCGCTGGACTTCCTGATTGTCGCCGAAGCCCTGAAGCGTGATGACACCGCCTATGTCGGCATGATCGGCTCAAAGACCAAGAAAGCGACATTCAGGAATTGGTTCCTGAAGTCGGCTGAGGGCACGGAAGCGCAGTTTGCCCGCCTCGTTTCCCCAATTGGCGGTGATGCCGTGAAAGACAAGCGCCCATCCGTCATTGCCGCGCTAGCGGCCGCCGAGATCATGACGGCGCTGGTCAATCACGGCGCCGCGGCAAATGCCGAGCACCAGGTGCCGCATGATAGGACGACGGCCGGGTAAGGTCACGTCGCGGCTATACCGGTTGCTTCAAGCCCAGATGATCGCGCAGTGTGCGGCCCTCATAATCCCTACGAAACAGGCCGCGCCGCTGCAGCTCCGGCACGACCAGGGTGGCGAAGGCATCGAGTTCGCCGGGGAAATATGACGGCATGACGTTGAAGCCGTCCGCCGCACCGCCCTCGAACCGGGCCTGGAGTTCGTCTGCGATCTGCACCGCGGTCCCGACGATGCGCCAATGGCCGCGTGCGCCAGCGAAATGGCGGGCAAGCTGGCGGATGGAAAGGCCGTCGCGGCGCGATTGCTCGATGACCAGGGCCTGCCGGCTTTTCATGCCTTCGCTCTCCGGCAATTCGGGCAGCGGCCCGTCGAGCGGATAGCGCCGAAGATCGGAGATGCTGAGATAGCTGGACAGCAGCGCTACGCCGACGTCATCGGGGATCAGCTCCTGCAGCTCCTCGTATTTCGCCCGCGCTTCCGCTTCGGTTTCCGCCACCACCGGGGCGACGCCGGGCATGATCTTGATGTCGTCCGGTTCGCGTCCATAGGCCGCCAGACGGCCCTTGAGATCGTCGTAGAAAGCCTTCGCTTCCGCGAAAGTCTGCGCGGCGGTGAACACCACATCGGCGGTGCGAGCGGCGAGATCGCGGCCGACATCCGAGGCGCCGGCCTGAACCATGACCGGGGCGCCCTGCGGCGAACGCGGCAAATCGAGTGGATCGCACACCGAAAAGCTCTGGCCGTCATGGCCGGAGGCGCCGAGCTTGCCGTGCCAAAGCCTGGTGACGACTTCGGCGAATTCTCGTGCCCGTTCATAACGATCGGCGTGGGGTCTGAGACCCGTTGCGCCGAAGTTGGCGGCCTCGATCGGGCTGGCCGACGTGACCAGGTTCCAGCCGGCGCGCCCGCCGCTCAGCTGGTCGAGCGAAAGGAAGGTTCGTGCCAGCCCGTAAGGCTCGTTGTAGCTGGTCGAAGCCGTGGAGACGAGGCCGATGCGGCTGGTCTGGACAGCGAGTGCGGAAAGCAGGCTGATCGGCTCGAAGCCGATCGAACGCGAGGTCTGGCTGGCGATGCTGACATCGGCTTCGCGCAGGCCGGCCGCATCCTCGCAGAACAACAGGTCGAATTTCGCCGCTTCCGCCGTGCGTGCCAGCGCGACGTAATGATCGATGTCGATCCCGGCCTTCACATGGGCCTGGGGATGCCGCCAGGCGGCGATATGGTGGCCCGTCGCCCACAGAAAGGCGCCGAGCTTTATCTGGCGTGCGGTCATCGGTCGCCTCCGCCGCTGAGTCCCAGATGCGAGCGCAGCGTTGTGCCCCCATGGCTCACGCCGCGCCGCCGCAGCTCCGGCAGAACGCGATTGGTGAAATCGTCGAGCGCTGAAATGTGCGCGGACAGCCGGATGTTGAATCCGTCGCAATTGTTCGCCCGGAATTCTTCCTCCATCCTGTCGGCCAGCCCGGCGACGCCGTTGGCGGCGAGGGATATGTCAGCCAATATCCTCACGGCATCCGGTTCGCGCCCGGACGCGGAAACGCGGCGCCTGCATTCGTCATGGCGTGCCTTGCGCCGCGCTGCCTGCCTTTCGTCCAGCAGGATGACATCGGCTGTGCGCGCGGCAATGTCGAGGTCGCCTGCCGCCAGGCCGGACAGGACCAGAACCGGCGTATCCTGCGGCGAACGCGCCACGTTCAGCGGTCCGCGCACGGCGAAGAATTCGCCCTTGTGGTCGAGCTGGTGCATTTTTCCGGGATCGTGAAAGCGGCCGCTGTCTTTGTCGAACAACAGCGCGTCCGCCTCCCAGCCATTCCACAAGCCCTGGACGATGCCGATATATTCCTCCGAGCGGCGGCGAAACTCGTCGCTGGAAAATCCATCCGGCCGGCTGAAATTGGCCGCCTCGCTCGGCGCCTGCGCCATGGTTGCGTTCCATCCGGCGCGACCGTGGCTGATGATATCGAGCGAGGCGAACCGGCGCGCCAGATTGTAGGGCTGGTGGGCAACCATCGACGCGGTGGCGACCAGCCCGATCCTGCTCGTCACGGTCGCCAGTGCGGCAAGCAGGGTCGTCGCTTCGAACGGGTTGCCCGACCCGGCCCTGCCCGGCGGCGCATCGTCGAGAACAATCATGTCCAGCCCGGCCGCTTCCGCCCGCTGCGCGAAGCCGGCCAAGTCGCTGAAGGTGAGCGCGCCGGCCTGCCCGGTCGTGGAGGCAATGTTGAGCGAAACGGTGAGATGCATTGTGGCTAGCTCGTCAGTCGGCGCAAAGCCCATCGGCCATGAGGCGGCATCCGCGAACCTAAGTTCGCCTTCGCGCAAGGCAACCCTTGCGACTGGGCCAGGAGCCGCTCACTTGCCGACCAGTATGTCCTTGATCAGCCGCTGGCAGCGCTCGGCCATGAAATCCAGCAGCAGGCGCACTTTCGGGTCCTGCAGCTTCTTGTGCGGATAGACGGCGGCGAACTGCACCGGCGTCGGCGGCGTGCCGGCCAGGATGATCTTCAGCCGCCGGTCGCGGATGAACGGCTCGACCTCGAAGCGCGGCTTGTTGATGATGCCGCGCCCCGACAGCGCCCAGCCGGTCAGCACGTCGCCATCGTCCGTATCATAGGGCCCGTGCACCTCGAATTTCTGCGGCCCGTTCGGCGTCTGCAGGGTCCAGACATATTCGCGCGCGCCGGAATAGCGCAGCATCAGGCAATCGTGCTTCCTGCTGATCAGTTCCTGCGGCTCGGCCGGCTCTCCGCGCGCCTCCAGATATTTGGGTGCCGCGACCAGCACCCGCTCGCATTCCATGATGCCGCGCATCCTGAGGCTGGAATCTTCGATGATACCGAGTCGGAAGGCGACGTCGATGCCCTCTTTCATGATATCGACATTGTGATCCGAGAGCCTCAGCCGCACCTCGATATCAGGGTATTTGTCGTGGAAATCGGGAATACCCGAGGCGACCAGGCGGCGGCCGAGGCCGAGCGGCGCGGTCACGCGGATGGTGCCGCGCGGCTGACCGGAAAGGGCCGAAACCGCGGCCTCCGCCTCGGTGATCGCTTCCAGCACTTGCTTGGCGCCGGTGTAGAACACCGTGCCATGCTCGGTCGGCATCAATTGTCGTGTCGTGCGGTTGAACAGCCGCACACCAAGGTGCTTCTCCAGCTCCTTGATGCGGTTGGAAGCAACCGCCGGCGAAATGCGCATGTCGCGCCCGGCCGCCGACAGATTGCCGAGCTCGACCACGCGGACGAAGACGGCGATGTTGTCGAGATAGGCCATGCGGTTCAGGGGCTTTCAATCAAGCTGCGTGCGAGCAACCTAGTATTTTCCAATTTTTTTTGAAAGTCATCGCACACCTCGCCTCTTTCCGTTTGCGCGCCACACCGTAAAGTCGCTTCATCGGCAGGGACGACTTCAATGATGGATTTCGCTATTTTCTGGGACTGGCTGAGCTTTGCCGTGCGCTGGCTGCACGTCATCACCGGCATCGCCTGGATCGGCTCGTCCTTCTATTTCGTCGCGCTCGATCTCGGTTTGCGCCAGCGACCGGGCATGCCTGTCGGCGCCTTCGGCGAGGAGTGGCAGGTGCATGGCGGCGGCTTCTATCACATCCAGAAATACCTGGTCGCGCCGGCCGAGATGCCGGAACACCTCACCTGGTTCAAATGGGAATCCTACGCCACCTGGCTGTCCGGCTTCGCCATGCTGTGCGTGGTCTACTATGCCGGGGCCGACCTGTTCCTGATCGATCCCAACGTGCTGCCGATGTCTGTGCCGGTCGGCATCCTCCTGTCGATGGCGACGATCGGCGTCGGCTGGATGGTCTATGACCTGCTCTGCCGTTCGCCGCTGGGCAAAAGCGACACTGGCCTGATGCTGGTGCTCTACTGCGTGCTGGTGTTCATCGCCTGGGGACTGACCCATCTGTTCACCGGCCGCGCCGCTTTCCTGCATCTGGGCGCCATCACCGCCACGATCATGTCGGCCAATGTCTTCATGGTCATCATCCCCAACCAGAAGATTGTCGTCGCCGACCTCATCGCCGGCCGCAAGCCGGATCCGAAATACGGCAAGATCGCCAAGCAGCGCTCGCTCCATAACAATTACCTGACGCTGCCGGTGCTGTTTCTGATGCTGTCGAACCATTACCCGCTGGCGTTCGGCACTGAGTTCAACTGGATCATCGCCTCCCTGGTGTTCATCATCGGCGTGTTGATCCGCCACTACTTCAACACCGTGCACAAGCGCGCCGGCAACCCGCACTGGACCTGGCTGGGCGCCCTTGTCCTGTTCCTCATCATCGTCTGGTTGTCCACCGTGCCGAAGGTGTTGAGCGGCGAACCGAAGGCGTCCGCCTCGGCCCAAGTCTATATCGCCTCGGCCCATTTCCCGGCCGTGCGCGACACCGTGCTCGGCCGCTGCTCGATGTGCCATTCACCGGAGCCGGTCTACGAGGGCATCTACCATGCGCCCAAGGGCGTGATGCTGGATACCGACGCCGGCATCGCCGAGCATGCCCGCGAGATCTATCTGCAGGCCGGCCGCAGCCATGCCATGCCGCCCGCCAATGTCAGCCAGATCACCGACAAGGAGCGGGCGCTGCTGGTGGCCTGGTTCGAAGGCGCGGGGAAATAAGCATGACATCGACACTTCTGCGTGGCCGCACGCTGTCCTTCGTGCGCTGGCCTGAAAGCATCGATGATCATTCCGCCTGGCGCTACGAGGAGGATGGCGGCCTGCTGATCCACGACGGCAGGATCGTCGCTGCGGGCGCTTACGTCGATGTTGAAAGGAAAGCAGGCGAGACAGCGAGAAGGATTGATCACCGGCCGCATCTGCTGCTTCCGGGCTTCATCGATGCCCATGTGCATTTCCCGCAGATGCAGATCATCGCCTCCTACGGCGCGGAACTGCTCGATTGGCTGAACGCCTACACTTTCCCGGAGGAGACGAAGTTCGCCAATGCGCAGCATGGCCGGCGCGTCGCGCGGCTGTTCCTCGACGAGATGGTGCGCCACGGCACCACGACGGTTGCCGCCTACTGTTCCGTGCACAAGGCCTCCGCAGAAGCTTTCTTCGCCGAGTCGCATGATCGCAACATGCTCAACATTGCCGGCAAGGTGATGATGGATCGCAACGCGCCCGATGGCGTGCTCGACACGCCGCAATCGGGCTATGACGACAGCAAGGCGCTGATCAGCGAGTGGCACGGCAAGGGCCGGCAGCTTTACGCCATCACGCCTCGCTTTGCGATCACCTCGTCGCCGGAGCAAATGGAGATGGCCGGCGCGCTGTGCCGCGAATACCCCGACCTGCACATCCAGACGCATCTGTCGGAAAACCATGCCGAGATCGCCTTCACGCAGGAGCTTTATCCGTGGTCGCGCGACTACACCGACGTCTATGAGCATTACGGGCTGTTGGGGAGAAAGAGCCTGCTCGGCCATTGCATCCATCTGTCGGAGCGGGAAGCGGACGCGCTTTCGGACAGCGGCTCCGTAGCCGTGTTCTGCCCGACCTCGAACCTTTTCCTCGGCTCCGGCCTGTTCGATTATCAGCGCTACCGCACCCGCGATAAAGCCCTCCGCATCGCCGCCGCCACCGATGTCGGTGGCGGCACCAACTATTCCATGCTGCGCACCATGGACGAGGGCTACAAGGTGATCGCGCTGAACGGCGAGAAGCTGAACCCGTTCCAGTCCTTCTGGCAGGTCACGCGCGGCAACGGCGAGGCGCTGTCGGTGGCGCAAAGGATCGGCACGCTGGAGGAAGGCACCGATGCCGATATCGTCGTGCTGGACGCCAGGGCGACGTCGTCGATGCGGCTCAGGATGGAGACCGTCGAGACGCTGGCGCAGGAACTCTTTCTCTTGCAGACGCTGGGCGATGATCGCGCCGTGCGCGAGGTCTATGTGGCGGGTCGGCCGGCAAAAACCGATCTGGCAATTTAGAACGTGACGGCGCGTTCCTTGCTTGACCCGGGCTTGACCCAGCGGCAACCATCCGTCAAAGCGTGCGGCGACGTTGAAAGGGGAACGACATGGCCGTTGCCGAAGACATCGCTCTGATCAAGAGACAGGAGGAAGCCCTTGTCTTTCCCGCCTTCGACGAGGCTGTTGCGTTCAGTATCGGATCCGCGATCCGCGACCGGGCGCTCGCCGAAAATCTCCCGATCATCGCCGATATCAGGACCTTCGACCGGCCGCTGTTCTACGCCGCCATGCCGGGCTCGAACGCTTCCAATCCCGACTGGGCGCGGCGCAAGATCAACGTCGTCAAGCGGTTCCTGAAAAGCACTTACCGCATGGTGCTGGAACAGCAGCGCCCCGACCGCACCTTTAAGATCGGCGAGGGCCTGGATATTGCCGACTACGTGCTGGCCGGCGGCGGCTTTCCCGTCACGGTCAAGGGTGTCGGGGTCATCGGCGTCATCGCCGTCTCCGGGTTGCCGGAGCGCGAGGATCACGGCGTGGTGGTCGATGCGCTGTGTAGTCATTTGGGCATCGACAAGCGCGAGTTTTCGCTGCCGCCCGAGGAAAAATCGTGACGTTGACGCCGCCCCTCATCCGCCTGACGGCACCTTCTCCCCGTATAGTGACGGGGAGAAGGGATGCGCACCAGCGCCGGCGACCCCCTCTCTCCGTCTCTTTACGGGGAGAGGGTGAGGGGCAGCGCCGACGGTTGCTCAATTCGAAAGACGCCGATGGCGCCAAAGGATGACCTTGTTCGACCCCAAATCCTTTCTCGTTTCAATCTTCGACGCGGCCGTCGCCGCCGCCGATCCGGAAAAGACCATCCGCGATCATTTGCCGGCCAGGCCCAAGGGCCGCACCATCGTCATCGGCGCCGGCAAGGGCTCGGCGCAGATGGCGGCGGCCTTCGAGAAAGCGTGGGACGGTCCGATCGAAGGACTGGTCGTCACCCGCTACGGCTATGGCGCGAAATGCGAGCGCATCGAGATCATCGAGGCGGCGCATCCGGTGCCGGACGCCGCCGGCCTCGAGGCTTCGCGGCGGCTGCTCGAGAAGGTGCAAGGGCTGACCGCCGACGATCTGGTGGTGGCGCTGATTTCCGGCGGCGGTTCGGCGCTGCTGCCGTCACCGGCAACCGGCCTGACATTGGCCGACGAGATCGCCGTCAACGAGGCGCTGCTGGCGTCGGGCGCGCCGATCGCGGCGATGAACACCATCCGCAAGCATCTTTCCACCATCAAGGGAGGCCGGCTGGCCGCCGCCGCCTGGCCGGCCAAAATGGTGTCGCTGGTTGTCTCCGATATTCCCGGTGACAATCCGGCGCTGGTCGCATCCGGCCCGACCGTTCCCGACACCGGCAGCCGGGCGGATGCGCTGGCGTCGATATCAGCCTACGGCATGAACCTGCCGGCCTCGGTCATGGCGCATATCAATTCACCGGCCGCCGATGCACCAATTCCCGGGGATGAGCGCTTTTCGCGCAACGAGGTGCATCTGATCGCCTCCGCCGGCGTGTCGCTCGAAGCAGCCGCAGCGGAAGCGAGCCGACAGGGCATGGAAGCTGTCATTCTCTCGGATGCCATCGAAGGCGAAGCCCGCGAGGTGGGCGGGGTTCACGCGGCCATCGCGCGCGAAGTAGCGACACGCAATCGGCCTTTCTCAAAGCCGGTGCTGATCCTGTCCGGCGGCGAGACCACGGTGACGCTGCGTGCCAAGGGGAAAGGCGGCCGCAACTCCGAATTCCTGCTCGCCTTCGCCATCGGCATCAATGATGTGAAGGGCATTCACGCCCTGGCCGCCGACACCGACGGCATCGACGGCTCGGAGGACAATGCCGGCGCCTTCGCCGATGGTTCCACGGTCGCGCGCATGCGCGCGGCCGGCATCGACGCCAAGGCGATGCTGGCAGGCAACAATGCCTGGACGGCTTTCAACGCGGTCGGCGATCTGTTCGTGCCCGGTCCGACCGGCACCAATGTCAACGATCTCAGGGCCATCCTGATTCGCTAATCGTTTGGATCAGGCAGCCATCAGCCGCTTCACCTGCTTCA
Source organism: Mesorhizobium sp. B2-2-3 (assembly GCF_006442405.1). Taxonomy (NCBI): domain Bacteria; kingdom Pseudomonadati; phylum Pseudomonadota; class Alphaproteobacteria; order Hyphomicrobiales; family Phyllobacteriaceae; genus Mesorhizobium; species Mesorhizobium sp. B2-2-3. The sequence continues at coordinate 39,936 of NZ_VFWC01000001.1, forward strand.
TGTCGTCAAGGAACCGTTCTCGCTCGGCCCCCTTGTCCGCACGGTCACGGATGCGCAGGATGAAGGATGGATGGATGGTGATGAACACACGCATGCCATCTTCCCGCTCGATCGCCTGGCCGCGCATCTTCGTCACCGGAACCGCCTTGCCGAGCAGCGACAATGCCGCCGTTGCGCCAAGCGCCACGGCAAGGTTCGGTTTGATCAGTCCGAATTCCTGGTCGAGCCACCAGCGGCACGCCTGAATCTCGCCGGCGTTCGGCTTGGAATGAATGCGACGCTTGCCGCGCGGCTCGAACTTGAAGTGCTTGACCGCATTGGTGACGTAGACTTTCTGGCGGTCGACCCCGGCGTCGTCCAGTATGGCGTCGAACACCCTGCCGGCCGGGCCAACGAAGGGAGCGCCGGCGAGATCTTCCTGATCGCCGGGCTGCTCGCCGACGAAAATCACCTTGGCGCCGTCAGGCCCTTCGCCGAACACGGTCTGCGTCGCATCGCGCCACAGCGGGCAGCGGTGGCAAGCCTTCGCTACCTCACGCAGCTCCGAGATCGAGGTGACATCTGGCAGTGGCTCGTCGGACGGCCCGGAAATGCGCCTGGCCGGCCTCTTCGCTTCATGCGTTTGGCCTGTGGTCGCCATCATCCTGTCCTGTCGGTTCTGACACTGAAATGGACGGGAAGGGCGATGGTTCCTCCGAGGGCTCAGACCTCGTGCAGATAGAGGTGATAGTCCAGCTCGCTGACCGTGCGCGCCACGCGCAGGTATTCGGACTGCTTGATCGCCACGAAGGTGCGGTGCAGGTCTTCGCCAAGCGCGCCTTTGAGGAAGCTGGACGCTCTGGCCGCCTCGATCGCCGCGCGCCAGTCGACCGGCATGGTCGTGCGCGTCACCGCCGCCTCATAGCCGTTTCCGGTCGTCTCGGGGCCGGGGTCGAGGCCTTCGTCGAGCCCTTTGACGATGCCGGCAAGCACGGTTGCCGCGATCAGATAGGGGTTGGCGTCGACGCCCGACGGCCGATGCTCGATGCGCCGGTTCCTGGCGTCGCCCGCCGGCACGCGCAGCGCCACCGACCGGTTGTTGACGCCCCAGGTCGGCGCCACCGGTGCATAGGATTGGGAGACGAAGCGCCGCCAGGAATTGGCGTGCGGCGCAAACACCAGCATCGATTCCGCCATGGTCTGGATCAGGCCGCCCAGCCCGCGCAGCAGTGGCAGCGACCAACTCTCGCCACCGGCCTCCGAAAAAACGTTTCGGCCAGCCTTGTCCTGCAGCGAGACGTGGAAATGCATGCCGGAGCCGGCATATTTCTCGATCGGTTTGGCCATGAAGCAAGCGGTGACGCCATGGCGGCGCGCCTGCGCCCGAACCAGCCGCTTCAGCATGACGAGGTCGTCGGCCGCCCGCATCACATCCTTGCGGTAGTTCAGCGTCAATTCGTACTGGCCGGGCGCATATTCGGAAATCACGGTCTCGGCCGGAATGCCCTGTGCCTTGGCCGCGGCATAGATGTCGGTAAACAGCGGCTCCATGCCGTGCAGATGGTCGACCGAGTAGACCTCGGTCTTGCCCGAGACGCGGCCATCCAGCACGGCGTGCGCCGGCTGCACCTTGCCGTCGCTGTCGCGCTCATTGGCGAGGAGAAAAAATTCGAGCTCGAAGGCGCCGGCCGGGTACAGCCCCTTGGCCGCCAATATGTCGACCTGCCTTGCCAGCGCCAGCCGCGGGTCCGATGACATCGGCGCGCCGTCGAGATGATACATCGCCATCAGCACCTGGCCGCGCGGCGGGTTGGTCCCGTGGAGCGGCACCAGCGTGCCAGGAATCGGCCAGGCGCGCAGATCGCCGTCGCCGGTGGTCCAGATCAGCCCGGTCTCGTGCACGTCCTCGCCGGTGATGTCGAGGCCGAGGATCGAGATCGGCATGTGCCGGCCGCCTTCGAAGATGGCTTTCAGCTCGTGCCGGCGCACGATCTTGCCACGGCCGACGCCGTTGGCATCGGTCAGCACGATATCGAAGGCTTCGATCTCAGGATGGGCGTCGAGAAAGGCCTGCGCCTCGGTGGGCGTCGAGCCCGAAGGTGAAGTCATGATGGAGCCCGGCCTGGCTTGCGCGCCTGTCTGTTGGGTGGCTTGTCTCATGCCGCAAGCTCCGCCGCAACTGCGCCGAAGGCGGTGATCAGCCGGTTGACCTGGGCGCCAGTGGTCGCCGGAGAGATCAGCATCATATTGTGGAAGGGCGCGATAAGCACGCCGCGATTGACCAGCACGACATGGATGGCGGCTTCGAGTTCCGGCGCGTGCGCGGCCTCCGCCTCCGCCCCATTGCGCAGCGGGCCCGGCGCGCAGATGAATTCGACGCGGACGCCGACGCGGGCGACATGCCATGGCAGGCGGTAGCGGTCGATGACCTTGGTCAGCCCGGCATCGAGCCGCCGCGCCAGATGATCCATGCGGTCGTAGTTCTCGGCCGTCATCACCTCTTCGAGCGCGGCGCGCATGGCCGCGAATTGCAGAGGATTGGCTGAGAGCGTCGTGCCCATGCCGGAATAACCCGGCTCTTTCGTGCTGTTGTAGTCGGCGTAGCGCGAGGCGACTTCTTCGCTCATGCCCCACACGCTTGCCGGTACACCGCCGGCGATCGGCTTGCCCAGCACGAACAGGTCCGGCTCCAGCCCGTATTTCGCGGTATAGCCGCCCGGTCCGGTCGAGATCGTGTGTGTCTCGTCGATCAGAAGCAGCGTGCCGGCCGCGCGCGTCAGCTTTCGCAGCGCCTCGTGGAAACCGGGATCGGCCAGCACCATGCAGGAATTGGTCAGCACCGGTTCGGCGATGACGCAGGCGACATCCTTGTCCCTGAGCGCCGCCTCCAGCGCGGCAACGTCGTTGAACTCGATGACCTTGGCCGTGCGGGTCAGGTCGCGGAATTCTCCGGCCAATCCGGGCCGGTTGGCCGGCTTGCCGTCGATCAGCCGCACCATCGTCTCGTCGACAGAGCCGTGATAACAGCCGTTGAAGACCAATATCTTTTCTCGCCCGGTGACGGCGCGGGCAACGCGCAGCGCGAAACGGTTGGCATCGGTCGCCGTCGTGGCGATCTGCCAGAACGGCAGGCCGAAGCGCTGTTGCAGCAGCGGTCCGATGGCGAGCGCATCTTCCGAAGGCAGCATGTATGTCAGGCCGCGTCCGGCCTGCCGGCGGATGGCGCGCGCTATCGCCGGCGGCGAGTGGCCGAACATCGATCCGGTGTCGCCGAGGCAGAAATCGTCGAGCCTGTTGCCGTCGATGTCGGTGATCGTAGCGCCTCTGGCGCTCTCGACCAGGATCGGAAACGGCGTCGGCCAGTCGTTCATCCAGTGCATCGGCACCCCGCCGAAGAAGCCAGGCAGGCCGTTGCCGGCCTTGGCCTGCGATTTCGGCCGCGCCTTGCGGAAGCGGGCGCCTTCGGCGTCCCGCAATGCGGCAATGCGGTCGCGGCTGACGCCGCCAATGGACGTGTGGGCGCTGTGCATGAAACCCCTCTTTGGCGCAGTAGTGGAGTAGTGGGGTAGGCGCTCAACGGCCCGGATGCTCTAAACCCGCTCCCATATTGCCCTACTCCCCTACTCCCCTAACCCGTGATGTCGATAACGCCGCAGTCGCCGGTGGCACTGCCGAAGGCGATGCGGCGTTCTTCCCTGTCCCACATCATCGAGGTGATGGCGCCCTTGCCGGGGCGGCGCAACAGCACTTCCTTGGCGTCGGAAAAACGCACCGCCATCACCATGCCGTCCTCATAGCCGATGGCGACAACATCCTGGCTTGGATGGCAGGCGACTGAGGTCACCATCGCATTGCCGCGCGTGCCGAGTTCCAGCGGCGCCTTGCCCATCGGCCCGTCCTTGCCTGAAAACGGCCAGACGATCGCCGCCGGCGCGCCGGAACTCGCCAGCCACTTGCCTTTCACGCTCCATGACAGGCTTTTGACCTTGGCGGGATAGCCGCTCATGCGCATATGCTTGCCGTCTGCCAGCTTCCAGCCGTGCAGCGCGTTTTCCTGCATGGTGGTGACCAGGAAGGCGCCATCCGGCGAGAAGGTGATGCCGGTATGGGCGCCAGCCCATTCGAGCTCCACCGGCTTGCCCTCGGCGGCCGGGAAATGCAGCGTCGCGCCATTGTAGCGCGCTACGCCGAAGCGCATGCCCTTGGGCGAAAATGCCAGCCCCTCGACCGAACGCGGATGGGCGAACTCTTTTGTGTGGCCGTCGGCAAAGCGCACATAGGCGGTCTTGCCTGTAGCGTAGGCGATGGCGCCTTGCGGGCCAGCGGCGACGCTGGTGACCCACTTCTTGCCCGCGCTCGCCAATTCCTTGGCCTCGCCGCCCGCTTTCACCGCAAACACCTTGCCGTCTTCGCCGCCGGTGAGCAGCCGGTCATTGGCGGCATCGTGGAAGGCCGCGAGCAGCCCGTCATTGGCCTGCACCGTCTTGTGGCCATTGTCGAGCCGATGGACGGTGCCGTCGGCCAGCGCGAAATGCGGCACGTCGCCGAGGAAGACGGCGGCAAGGCAATGGCCTTCGAGATCAAGCGGGGCGACGGTCGGCATGTAGGACAGGTCCATTCCAGATTGTTGCTGGTCGTCTCGGGAGCCGCCAGCGCGCCAGGCGCGGCCCCACCCTCTCCCGCAAGGGGAGAAGGAAGAGCGGGCAGCGCTACCGCCATAAAGTCCGGAAATCAAGCGGCCTGGCAGGCCTCGAAGCTCTTCCTCAGCCGTTCGGGGTCCAGTTCGCGACCGATGAACACCAGCCGGCTCTCATGCTTCTCGCCGTCTTTCCAGGCGCGCTGGTGGTCGCCCTCGATGATCATGTGCACGCCCTGGATGACGTAACGCTCGTCGTCGCCCTTCAAGGCGATGATGCCTTTCAGGCGCAGGATGTTCGGCCCCTCCATCTGGGTGACCTTCTCGATCCAGGGGAAGAATTTCTTCGGATCCATCTCGCCCCCGCGCAGCGAAACCGACTGCACCGTCACGTCATGAATGTCGGATGGATGCGCGTGATGGTGGTGCCCATCGTGGTCATGATCGTGCCCGTCATGATCGTGGTGGTGATGATCGTGGTCGTGGTCATGATCATGGTGGTCGTCATGCGCCTCGAGGAAATGCGGGTCGTTCTCCAGCGCCCTGGACAGGTCGAAGGCGCCGCGGTCGAGCACTTCCGACAGCGCCACGCCGGCGCGGGTGGTGCGATGGATCCTTGCGGCCGGGTTGATGGCGCGGATCGTCGCTTCGACCTTGGCGAGTTCTTCTGGTGTGACGAGGTCGGTCTTGTTGAGCACGACGACGTCGGCGAAGGCGATCTGGTCCTCGGCTTCCTTGGAATCCTTCAGCCTGAGCGGCAGGTGCTTGGCGTCGACCAGCGCCACCACCGCGTCGAGCTTGGTCTTGGAGCGCACGTCGTCGTCCATGAAGAAGGTCTGCGCCACCGGCACCGGATCGGCGAGACCCGTGGTCTCCACCACGATGGCGTCGAAGCGGCCGGGCCGGCGCATCAGGCCCTCGACGACGCGGATCAGGTCGCCGCGCACCGTGCAGCAGACGCAGCCATTGTTCATCTCGTAGATTTCCTCGTCGGATTCCACGATCAGGTCGTTGTCGATGCCGATCTCGCCGAATTCGTTGACGATGACGGCGTAGCGCCTGCCGTGGTTTTCCGACAGGATGCGGTTGAGCAGCGTCGTCTTGCCGGCGCCGAGATAGCCGGTCAGAACGGTTACGGGGATCTGCGTCTGTGCGTCGCTCATGGCTTGCCTCGAATGGATGGGCCTTGAAAGATTTCGGCGGCCTCGAAAGGGATTGTCGGCTCCATATAGGATGCGCGGCGGGCTTTTGCACGAGGCAAACCGCGAATGGCTGCGGTCCAATCCCTAGGTCAGCGTCTCGTCGAACTAGGCGGCTGGCGGCGCCCTGCAGGCCATGCGGTATCGGTGCGCAGAAAGAGCCTGTGGACGGCCACGGCGGGCCGATCCACCGCAATCGCTTTCGCGAAAAGTCGTTTGTCATCTAACTGAAATAATCATCTGGCATTAGCCACGGCGGGTACCGCAATGCTTGCCGGCAAAGCTGTTTCAGGCGCCGGAATCTTTTTGATCGTCGATTGCCAACCGGCCGGCTGCGTCTATGCTGCCCGCACCGGTATGGCCGAAGAGGGATGACCATGGCCAAGGCGGACAAGACTGCGACAATGAGCCGGCTGCATTCGGCGGCAAGGCTGGCAAGAACAGCGCTTGCGGCACGGCTGCTGGCGCATGGCTTCTATGCCGGCCAGGACCAGATCATGCTGGCGCTCGACCGTGAGGACGGCCAGACCCCGGGCAATCTGGCTGGCCGGCTCGGCGTGCGCCCGCCCACCATCACCAAGACCATCAATCGGCTGCAGGCACAGGGTTTCCTGCAAAAGCGCGCCTCCGACGCCGATGCCCGCCAGGCGCATATCTTTCTCACCGACACCGGTCGCGAGACCATCCGCGCCATCGAAAAGTCGGTGAAGAAGACCGAAAAGCAGGCGCTGAAGGGCCTCGACAAGAAGGACCAGAAGGCGCTGTTCAAATTTCTTGCCCGCATCGAGGCCAATCTTTCGAACGAAGAACTGGCCTTGATCGACGACGACGCCGAGTCGGACGACTGACCGCCGGTGCGGTGATCAGGCTGCCGCTGCGGACCCACGGATCAGCGAAGACCAGCGTCCCGGCGTCATGCCGAATGCCTTCTTGAATTGCCTGTTGAAGTGGCTTTGGTCGCTGAAACCGGCCTCGGCCGCGATCTGTGCCAGCGGCTCGCCGGCGGCGATCATGCGTCGCGCGCGCTGAAGCCGGCGCATCAAAAGGAAACGATGCGGGCTGGTGGAGAAAGCGGCGCGGAAATGCCTGGACAAGGCATAGCGGTCGAACCCGGTAACCGCCTCCAACTCGTCGGATCGCACGGGCCGGGCAGAGTTTTCCGTGAGATAGTCGCGCGCCAGAGCGGCCGCCCGCCAGGCCGTTCCCGGCACCGCTCTCGCCGGCTGGCCGGCATGGCGGGCGAGCCCTTGCATCAGTTGCGCCAGGAAGTCGGCGACGAACAGCTCGTCGAGTTCCTCCTCCAGCGGACCCAGCGCCGAAAGCAAGGTCGCGCGCAGGCGTTCGTCCGCCACCACGGCCTGCCTGACGAAAGGCAGCGATGCGCCGCCGAGGCAGTCCAGCATCAGTGACGGTTCCAGATAGAGGATCCGGTAGCGCAGCCCGTCCTCGGTTCCCGCGCCGCCATCATGCAGTTCGTCGGGATGCAGGACGATGATCTGGCCGGGCAGGCTATGCCGCGCGGCACCGCGATAGCGAAAGCTCTGCACGCCTTGCAGCGTCACCCCGATCGCATAGGTGTCGTGGCGATGCAGGTCGAAGGCGCTACCGTGGAATCGCGCCTCGATGCGCTCCATGCCGGCGGGGTCGCGGGTGGCAATGATGCAGTTTTCCGCGGCCTCCGCGCACAAACGTCCAAGACCCTGGAACGCCTGGCTGCCTAGATCGAGCGACATCGCTTCCTTTCGCCTTGAAAGGGGCATAACCACGAATGGTCACTGTCTCATGTTCGATACGAAATTTGCAATCGTGCTCAGGGATGATCTGCCGGTCTGGCAAAAACTCAACGTCACCGCATTCCTGACCAGCGGCGTCGTCGCGCAGTTCCCCGATATCATCGGCGAGCCCTATCGTGACCGCGCCGGCAATGTCTACAATCCGCTGTCGATCCAGCCCGTCATCGTGCTGTCCGCCGACCAGGTGACACTCGGCGCGATCCACAGCCGCGCCCTGGAGCGCGGAGTAACGAGCTCGCTCTATGTCGAGGAGATGTTCTCGACCGGGTTCGACGCCGCCAACCGCGCCGTCTTCGCCGAATTCGCGCCGGAAGACGCCAAGGTGGTCGGCATCGCATTGCGCGCCGACAAGAAGACGGTCGACAAGATCACCAAGGGCGCTCGCATGCATCCCTGACGACCCGGGCCTGAGCCTGTCCGCAGCTCTTGTTGTGCCAGCCGCTTTTGGCTTGCCGCACGCCCGCAATTGCCGCAAAGGTGGGCCTCAGCCCAGCTTTCCATTCGGCCTGCAAGTGAGTGCTCCCCAAACATCTTCAGAAAGCGCGACGCCGCCGGTGGCGATCCTGTGCATGCTTTCCACCTATGTCTTCTTCACCTTTCTCGACACCAGCAGCAAATACCTCGTCCTAGCCGGCGTCTCCGCGCTTGTCGTCGCCTGGGTGCGCTTTACCGTGCATGTCGTGCTGGTCGGCGCGCTGTTGCGCGGCTGGCGCGAACCGGCGCGGTTCCGTCCGGCCAACCTGCCGGCTCATGTCCTGCGCGGGCTGTTCCTGTTCGGCTCGACCATTTGCAACGTGCTGGCGCTGCGGTCCCTGCAACTGGCCGAGACGACATCGATCTATTTCTTCGGGCCGATGGTCATCACCGCGCTTGCCGGCCCGCTGCTTGGCGAATGGGCGGGCTGGCGGCGGTGGCTGGCGATCCTGGCCGCGTTCGCCGGGGTTCTGATCATCACAAGGCCGGGGGTCGGCGTTTTCGGCATCGGTCATTTGTTCGCGCTCGGCTCGATGCTGTCGAACTGCTTCTATGTGATCATGACCCGACGCATGTCGGCGACCGAGACATCGGAAAGCCTCATCCTGTTTTCGGCACTGGCCCCGGCGGTGGTGCTCCTGCCCATGCTGCCGTTCTCGTTTTCCCTGCCGCATGATGGCTGGCACTGGTTCATCCTGCTCATGCTCGGCGTCTTTGGCGGCGTCGGTCATTGGCTTCTGGTGCAGGCCTATCGCATGGCCACCACCACCGCGCTCGCCCCCTATCCCTATTCGCAGATGGTGTGGATGATCCTTTCCGGGCTCATCGTCTTCAAGCAGTTCCCCGACCGCTGGACGCTCGTCGGCGCCGCCGTCATCGTCGCCAGCGGTCTCTACATCGTCCATCGCGAGCACCGGCTGCGCCTGCGCAATCGTGCGGTGCTGGACGTCGAGGCGGAAGCGCTGGCAAAAAAACTTTGATTTAGCCTCGAAGGGTGGCATAAGGCCGCCTTTAAACAGTTTAAAAAACGACGGGGGAGGGGAAGGCTGGCACAGAAGATCAAGCTGTCGACGATCGCGGATGCGCTCGGCGTGTCCACGGCCACGGTATCGCTGGCGCTGCGCGACAGCCCGCTGGTGGCAGGCGGCACCCGTGACCGCATCAAGGAACATGCCCGCGCCATCGGCTACATCTACAACCGCCGTGCCGCCAGCCTGCGTACCTCGCGTTCGGGCATTGTCGGCGTCGTCGTGCATGACATCATGAACCCGTTCTTCGCCGAGATCCTGCGCTCGATCGAAAGCGAGCTCGACCGCAGCCGCCAGACCTTCATCCTGTCCAATCACTACGACCAGCTCGAGAAGCAGCGCACTTTCATCGACACGCTTTTGCAGCTCGGCGCCGACGGCGTCATCATGTCGCCGGCCATCGGCACTCCGGCCTCGGATATTCTGATGGCCGAGGAAAACGGCCTGCCGGCGGTGCTGATCGCGCGCACCGTCGAGGGCGCCGACGTGCCGGTTTTTCGCGGCGACGATGCCTATGGCACGGGGCTTGCCACCAATCACCTGATCTCGCTCGGCCACAAGCGCATCGCCATGATCGGCGGCACCGACCAGACCTCGACCGGCCGCGATCGCTACCAGGGCTATGTCAACGCCATGGAGGCCGCCGGGCTGGAAGTGCGGCCGGCCTGGCGCATCCCCGGCCCGCGCACCAAGCAGGCTGGCTTCGAGGCCGCCGGACAGTTTCTGGCCCTGAAGGACAAGCCGACAGCCGCCTGCTGCTGGAACGACCTCGTCGCCATCGGCCTGATGAACGGCATCGCGCGCGCCGGCCTGGTGCCCGGCCTAGACATATCGGTCACCGGCTACGACGATCTCGAGGAGGCGGCAATCGCCACGCCGGCGCTGACCACCGTGTGGAACGGTCAGCGCGAGGTTGGCCGCCGCGCCGCCAGCGCCCTGCTCGACAAGCTGAACGGGCAGACGGTGCGGCCCTCTCAGGAACTGATCAAGCCGGAACTGCATGTGCGACAGTCGACCGGCAAGCCGGTGGAGCGTGCATGACGAGGCCCGAGCAACTGCAAACCGTCGCCATCCTGGTGCCGGGGCATTTCAACGACCACGCGGTCGAGCGCATCGACCGGACATTCAGGCGTGTCGGGATCGAGCGCGCCGAGCCGTCCCTGGTCACCGATGATATGCGCGACAACGTGCGCGCCATCGCCTCGTTCGGCGGCATCAGCGCGGCCTTCATGGATGCATTGCCGAAGCTTGAGATCGTCGCCAGTTTCGGCGTCGGCTATGATTCGGTCGATGCCCGCCACGCTGGCGATCACGGCATCATGGTCACCAACACGCCGGATGTGCTGACCGAGGAGGTCGCCGACACCGCCATCGGCCTGCTGATCAACACCGTGCGCGACCTGCCGCGCGCCGAAACCTGGCTGCGCGACGGCAGCTGGCAGCGCAAGGGCAACTATCCCTTGAGCCCGCTTACCTTGCGCGGCCGCAGCGCCGGCATTTTCGGCATGGGCCGCATCGGGCTCGCTATTGCCCGCCGGCTGGAGGCGTTCGGATTGCCCGTCGCCTATCACAACCGGCGCCGGGTCGAGGGCCTGTCCTATCCCTATCATCCGACGCTGAAGGGCCTCGCCGAAACAGTCGACACGCTGATTTCGGTGGTCCCGGGCGGCGCCTCGACGGAAAAGGCGGTCGATGCCGAGATACTGTCGGCGCTTGGCGCCAACGGCGTCTTCGTCAATATCGGGCGCGGCAGCACGGTCGACGAGGCGGCGCTTGCGACAGCCCTCGCCAAGGGCACTATCGCCGCCGCCGGGCTCGATGTCTTCGCCGACGAACCGAACGTGCCGCGGGCGCTGCTTGACGCGACCAATGCCAGTCTGTTGCCGCATGTCGGTTCGGCGTCGGAGCACACACGTCGCGCCATGGCGGATCTGTGCGTCGACAATCTGGTGTCCTGGTTCAGCGAGCGCCGGTCGATCACACCTGTGCCCGAGACGGTGCATGTGAAGGCGCGCGGCTGAGAGGTCGGGCTGCCATATTTATTAACGTCAGCTTAACCCTTTGAAATCATTCTTCATCCTGTCCGTACGCATGGATGAGGATCACCATGAAAACGCTTTCCGTACTGATCGGAGCCGCCGCCCTGTTTGGCGGCGTTCAGCTGTTTCATGGCGGCACTGGCGAAAGCGTCGCTGAAGAGGCCACGCCGCCCGACACCTACAGGCTGGTCGCCAATGGTGATGAGGGGGTTTGCGCAATCAAACGCGGCGCCACCGTCTCGGACGGCCTGTCGCTTTTGACGGTGGCTCCGAACTGTAGCCGACTCATGCCAGGCATCGAGCGGGCGAAATTCTGGCGCGAGCAGGAGGACGGCACGGTCGCCTTCAGCGTCAACGGCGTCGATCCGATCGTCACCTTCGCGGTCGCCGATGGCGACGGATTCGAATCCTACGCTCCTGCACTGCCGCTGCTGTCGCTGGCGGCCGCCGGGGACCCGAGCACCGACGACTGATTACTCCGCCGCCGCGCGGGCGCCGGCCTTGGCAGCCGCATGCAGGCGAACCGCGTCGCCGAAGGCCCGGAAGATCTTGGCCGAGTTACTATCCGACTTGACCCAGTATTCGGGATGCCACTGGACACCGACCGCGAAAGCGCGGGCATCCTTTACAGAGACCGCCTCGACGGTGCCGTCGTCGGCCACGGCTTCGATCTGCAGCTTCGAACCAAGCCGGCCGATTGCCTGGCGGTGCAAAGAGTTGACCTTCATGTCGCCGGCCCCAAACACACTGGCCAGGCAACTGCCCGCCTTGATCGAAACGGTCTGGTGAATCGCGAAACGTTCGTCCTGATTGTCGCTCACCGGCGCGCGGTGGTCGAGCGAGCCTTCACGCTCCTGGATTTCAGTGCCCAGCGTGCCGCCCAGCGCCACGTTCATCTCCTGGATGCCGCGGCAGATGGCAAGCAGCGGCACGCCACGCTCGATCGCTTTGCGAATCAGCGGCAAGGTGGTGGCGTCGCGTGCCGGGTCATAGGGGCCGTTCGCCTCGCTGGCATCGCCGCCATAGAGCGAGGGGTCGACATTGGATTTCGAGCCGGTCAGCATGACGCCGTCGACCGACGACAGCAGCTCATCGAAATCGAGCCGATCGCCGAACGAGGGCACCAGCACCGGAAACACGCCGGCGCCGGCGATCGCCGCCTCCAGATATTGCTGTGGGGCGGCATGCCAGGTGTAGTTGTCGAATTGACGGACGTCGGTCGATATGGCGACGAGCGGCTGCTGCATTTTGGCTTTGTTTTCCATCTGGGCCGGGGAATCCTGCCTTCAAAATAGGCGATCCCAGCACATTTTTCCATGACAAGTTTCGGTCCGTCGGATGGGCCACCAAACGGCCCGTTAGACTATAGTTGCAAGGCCCTGCGCACACGCCGTCAAATCAGGCCGCCACGCTGGACTCGACTCCTTGCCCGTGTATTGTTTCGCCCAGCCGTGCGGGACATCGAGCATGCGCCGCACGTCGGTTTGTTGATCCAAAAGGGAGGACTTCATGGATCGTCGTTCATTCATCCGCAAGGCCGGGACGACCGGCGTTGGCGCCGCTGCGGCCGCCGCCACGCTCGCCGCGCCGGCCATAGCCCAGTCCAATCCAAAGGTGACCTGGCGGCTGGCGTCGTCCTTTCCCAAATCGCTCGACACGATCTATGGCGGCGCCGAGGTCTTCTCAAAGATGCTTTCGGAAGCCACCGACGGCAATTTCCAGATCCAAGTCTTCGCCGCTGGCGAACTGGTGCCCGGCCTTCAGGCGGCCGACGCCACGACCGCCGGCACGGTCGAGGCCTGCCACACGGTGGCATATTATTACTGGGGCAAGGATCCGACCTGGGCGCTGGGCGCGGCGGTTCCGTTCTCGCTCAACGCGCGCGGCATGAATGCCTGGCACTATCATGGCGGCGGCATCGACCTGTTCAACGAATTTCTCGCCACGCAAGGCTTGTTCGGCCTGCCTGGCGGCAATACCGGCGTGCAGATGGGCGGCTGGTTCCGCAAGGAGATCAACACGGTGGCCGACCTTTCCGGCCTCAAGATGCGCATCGGCGGCTTCGCCGGCAAGGTTGTGCAGAAGCTCGGCGTCGTGCCGCAGCAGATCGCCGGCGGCGACATCTACCCGGCGCTCGAAAAGGGCACCATTGACGCAGCCGAATGGGTCGGCCCCTATGACGACGAGAAGCTCGGCTTCTATAAGGTTGCGCCCTACTACTACTATCCAGGCTGGTGGGAAGGCGGCCCGACCGTCCACCTGATGTTCAACAAGGCGAAATACGAAGAACTTTCGCCGACTTACAAGTCGCTGCTGCATACCGCCGCGCAAGCCGCCGATGCCAACATGCTGCAGAAATACGACTATCTCAATCCTGCGGCGGTGAAGCGGCTGGTGGCCGGCGGCGCCAAACTGCGTCCGTTCAGCCAGGAGATCATGTCCGCCTGCTTCGAGAAGGCCAATGAGGTCTACGCCGAAATGGAAGCCTCGAACGCGCCGTTTAAGAAGATCTGGGACTCGATCAAGGGATTCCGTAAGGAGCACTATCTCTGGGCGCAGGTGGCCGAGTACAATTACGACACCTTCATGATGGTCCAGCAGCGCAACGGCAAGCTGTAAGGTTTTTCTGCCTCCTTTCGAAGACCCCGGACTCGGTAGTCCGGGGTTTATTCGTTGGGCGTCGGTGCTGGAAACATCGATAGTCGAAGGCGTCGAAACTTGCGCCGCAGCGCCGGGGGTCGAACGGGTTCGAAGCGACAGCGGCACTCAGCCTCGGTCCGGCACCACCACCACCTTGACCTCGCCGGCGGCAGGCGGGTTGGCGATTACCGCGGCGGCCTCTTCCAGCGGCACCTGCCTGGAGATCAGCCGGTCGATCTCGATCGCGCCCGAAGCGATCAGCTCGGCGGCGCGGCGGTGCGTGTAGGGGTTGAGGAAGGAGCCGAGGACCTTCAACTCGCGAAACAGAAGATCGAAGGGCTCGAACGCCGCCTTCATGCCTTGCGGCACCACGCCGACAATGACGACCGTACCGCCGGCCCTCGCCAGCCGCAGCGACTGCTCGACCGTTTCCTGGACACCGGCACATTCGAGCACCACGTCGACACCGCCGGGCACCAGTCCCGCTGGCCCGGAGATGGCATCGATGACGTCGGCGGCGCTTGCGTCGACCGTTGCCGTCGCGCCGAGCTCCTCGGCCAGTGCGCGCCGTGATGCCTGTCGCGTCGACAGGATGATGGTCGTCGCCCCTGCAAGCCTTGCCAGTTGCACTGTGAGCAGGCCGATCACGCCGCCGCCAAGTATGGCGACCGAGGAGCCGGGCTTGATCTCGGCCAGATCCACGCCATGCAGGCAGCAGCCGAGAGGCTCGCAGAAGGCGCCGTGCGTCGGCTTCAAGTCCGCGGGCAGGATGAAGGCCTGTTTCTGCGGCAACACGACGTAGTCGGCGAAGCCGCCGTCGCGATGGATGCCGATGGCATTGAGATTGCTGCACAAATTGATGCGGCCGGCATGGCAATGGCGGCAGCGTCCGCAGGCGATGTTGGGATCGCCGGTGACGCGGTCGCCGATCGAGAAGCCGCTCACGGAATGTCCCATTGCCTCGACGATGCCGGAGAACTCATGTCCGGGCGTTACCGGCGGCCGGCAGGGAAACTCGCCGTGGAAGAGATGCCGGTCCGTGCCGCAGACGCCGCAGGCCTCGATGCGCACCAGCAGATCGTCAGGCCCGGGAACCGGCTCGGCGACCTCGCGCAGCGTGATGCTGCCAACCGCTTCCAGCCGTACCGCTTTCATGGTTTTGCGACCTCCGGCATCAGTTGAAATTCGGCGGCTGCGACAGATCCGGCTGTGGTGCCGCCGGTTTGGCGGGCGCCGTGTCGCCGAAGTTCGGCGGTTGCGACAGGTCGGGCGCGGCAGGCGCGGCGGGCGGCGGGGCGCGAGTGGCGGGTGCGGTTCCGCTCCCGGCCGGCGGCGTGCCGAGCGGCGTCAGTCCCGGCACCTCCGGCACCGTATAGTCGATCGTGCCGGAATCGACCGCTGTGCCCTTGTAGTGCATCACCATTTGCGGGAAGGCGATGGTGAGCCCGATCATGATCACCTGGATGCAGACGAACGGCACGGCGCCCCAATAGATCTGGCCCGTGGTCACCGGCGCGATCTGCTTGCCGGTCAAGCGGTCGAGATAGGGCACCCGGGCGGCGACCGAGCGCAGGTAGAACAGCGCGAAGCCGAAGGGTGGATGCATGAAGCTGGTCTGCATGTTGACGCCCAGAAGCACGCCGAACCAGATCAGGTCGATGCCGAGCTTGTCGGCGGCCGGTGCCAGCAACGGCACGATGATGAAGGCCAGTTCGAAGAAATCGAGGAAGAAGGCAAGCACGAAGACCAGGATGTTGACGCCGATCAGGAAGCCGACCTCGCCGCCCGGCAGCGAGGTCAAGAGATGCTCGACCCAGATGTGGCCGTTGACGCCGTAGAAGGTGAGGGAGAAGACGCGCGCGCCGATCAGGATGAACAGCACGAAGGACGACAGCCTTGTCGTCGAAGCGAGCGCCTGCCTGACCACGTCGAGCGACAGCCGGCCTTTGATCGCCGCCATCGCCAGCGCGCCGACAGCGCCCATGGCGCCGCCCTCGGTTGGAGTGGCGATGCCAAGGAAAATGGTGCCCAGCACCAGGAAGATCAACGCCAATGGCGGGATCAGCACGATCACGACCTGCTGCGCCAGCCGCGACATCATGTTGATTTTCAGGCGCTGATCGGCGATCGCAACGATATAGATCACGGCCACTCCGATGCTGGCGCCGAGGATGTCGGCATTGTCGCCATGGGTCGGTGCGAGATAGCGGTAGGCCGCGTAGGAGATCGCCACCGTCGCCAGCAACGCCACCAGCAGCGACACGACGCCATGGCCGAGCGTGCGTGCTTCCAGCGGCAGCGCCGGCATCGAATTCGGCCGGACGATCGTCATGATCAGGATGTAGAGCATGTAGAGGCTGGTCAGCACGATGCCGGGGATCAGCGCGCCCGCATACATGTCGCCGACCGAGCGGCCGAGCTGGTCGGCGAGCACGATCAGCACCAACGACGGCGGGATGATCTGGGCGAGCGTTCCGGACGCGGCGATGACGCCGGACGCCAGCCGGCGGTCATAGCCGTAGCGCAGCATGATCGGCAGCGAGATCAGCCCCATGGCGATGACCGATGCCGCCACCACGCCGGTCGTCGCGGCCAGCAGCGCGCCGACGAAGATCACGGCATAGGCAAGGCCGCCGCGGATCGGCCCGAACAGCTGGCCGATCGTATCGAGCAGGTCTTCCGCCATCCCCGATCGCTCGAGCACGATGCCCATGAAGGTGAAGAAAGGGATCGCCAGCAGCGTGTCGTTCGACATCACCCGGCTGCCGTAGAAATTGTCCGGCAACGCATGCAGCAGCGGCCAGGCGAGATTGATCGAGCCGCCCGAATAGGGTGAGACCAGCACGCCGATGAAGAAGAACAAAAGTCCGTTGGCGGCGAGCGAGAAGGCGACGGGATAGCCGATCAGCAGGAAGAGGACCAGCGAGGCGAACATGATCGGCGCCATGTTCTGGGCGATGAACTCGATCACGAGCGCACCTCGTCGGCCAGTGCCTTGGCTTCGAGTTCCGCCTGCTCATGCGCCGATATGAACGGGGTCGGGTCGTCCATGTCGCCGCGCATGATGGCGATCTTCTTGATGATCTCGGAGATGCCCTGCAGCGCTAGCAGGAAGAAGCCGACCAGCAGGATCGCCTTTGCCGGCCAGATGATCAGCCCGCCGGAATTGTTCGACATTTCGCCGCTGCGGAACGACAGCGACACATACGGGACGAAATAGATCACCATCAGCGTCACGAACGGCATCAGGAAAAAGACATGGCCGAAAAGGTCGATCCAGTGCTGCACGCGGCGCGGGAACAGGCCATAGACGATGTCGATGCGGATATGGTCGTTCTGCTTCAGCGTGTAGGCCGCCGCCAGCATGAAGGCGGCGCCGAACAGGTACCATTGCAGCTCCAGCCACGCATTCGACGAGGTGTCGAACACCTTGCGGATGGTCGCGTTAGCGGCGCTCACTAGGATTGCCAGCAGGATCAACCACGATATCCATTTGCCGATGAACTCGTTCACACGGTCGATCGTCCTGGATAGAGCGAGAAGCCCTGCCATGCATTCCTCCCTTTTGTCCGAGGCGCGACGGCTCCCCGTTGTTTTACGCCGCGCCGCTGTGGCCTAACCGTATGCCGTGCGTGGCAGGACGGGTCAACACAGGAGCGGCGCTGTCAACGCGGTTGTGAGACGAGGAAGCCGACGAAGCGCAGGGCTGCGGCGCAGGGCTCGGAAAACCGGAACCGGCTTCCGGCAGGGTTCGTGGGCAAAATCAAAGCGTTAAGGCGGTCGTTTCGTTGCCGAAACAGGCTTATCGGTGGCAGGCGTCATGCAACCAAAGTCTGATGCGGATCACGCGATCTTGGTCTGGTCGCGGCCAGCGCCGATCAGCACCAGCATGGCGACGAGGAACAGGTACATCCATGCGTCGCGCCATTCCACCGGGAAATAGCCGGCCCACAGCGACTCGGCCATGCCGAAGGCGGCAGCGCCCAGGGCCGCCCGCGGCGGTGAGAGATAGCCGCCGACCGCCGTCACGAACAGGATCTTCAGCCCGTAGACGAGGCCGGAACCGAAACTGACATTGCCGTAATAGAGGCCGGCCATGACGCCGGCCAGCGCGGCGCAGAAACCGCCGAACAGCACTGCGTGGCGGAACACGGCGCGCACATCGACGCCGCACATGGCGGCCGCCTTGGGATCGTCGGAGACGGCGCGCCAGCGCCGGCCGAAATTCGAATGGGCAAAGCCCCAAGCCGCAAGCGCCACCGCCCCCAGCACCACGGCGCAATCGAGCAGCTGGATCAGCGTCAATGTCGCCTTGAAGCCGGCATTCTGCGCGAAAACGACAGGTTGCGCCAGCATAGGCGGCAGCCACAAATCATGCGTGTCGGCGGCGATGCGGCCTGCTTCCGACAAAACCAGCAGGATGCCAAGCGTGGTCACCACGATCGCGTTGGGCGAGCGGTCGGCCAGCGGTTCGAAGACGCTGCGCGACAGGACGCAGCTGATAAGCGCGGCGTAGAGGAAAGCCGCTGCGATGCCGAGCACCACCGCCGCCGTCAGCGTCAGCCACAGCACCTGGTAGCCGAAGGCGGCGGTCAGGATCATCGTCTGTCCGCAAAAGGCGAACAGCGCGCCATAGGCCAGGTTGGTGCGGTGCAGGATGCCGTTGGTCAGCACATAGCCGAACGCCAGCAGCGCATAGAGTGCGCCTGAATGCAGCCCGTTCAGGACCTGCTGGAACAGATACAGCATGCGAAAATCCTCGGGGGCATGTCGCCCAAAGCGCATAGCGGTTTTGGGACGACGATACGCTCCAGACAGAGAGCGGCAATACCCGCTTCAGGGCAGACTTGCATCGTCGAATCTAACTTGTCAAATGCCATTTATCGGTTAGATTTCGGACATGACGGTATCCTGGACCCCGCACCGCTTCACCGGCGGCCTGCTCGCGCTCGACACGGCGAACACCGTCGTGCTGCGTGCCGATCCCGAGAGGACCTTCGACCGTTTTGACGATCCGCGCGAGATCGCCCGCTTCGCGGACGCGGCGAGCGGCTTTCGCGCCGCCGAGCTTGGCGGCAGGCGGCTGGCGGTCTCCGCGCCGGCTGCAATCGCGCCTGTCGTGCTGGCGATCCGCGAGGCGACGGACCGGTTGTTTCGCCACGCGGTGTCGAAAGGCACGGTCGCTACCGATCATCTCTCAGGCTTGCTGGGGGCCTGCGCCGGCGGTCTTGCCGGCAGCCGGACCGAGATCGCAACGCCCGGAAAGCCGTTCGGCGATCCGGCAACGCCGATCGCATTCGAAGCGGCACTGGCGGTTTCCGCCCTGTCGCTTCTGCGCGAGGACACGGTCGCCAGGCTCAGGATCTGCCCCAATTGCTCCTGGCTGTTCGTCGACCGCAGCCGCAATTCCAGCCGCCTGTGGTGCGACATGGCGGTCTGCGGCAACCGCCAGAAGGCAAGCCGCCACTATCGCCGCCGCAGGGCGGCCAATGAGGTCAACAATGTCCAGGATTAGCTCTCGTTCAGCCCTGCTCGGCATAGCGCTGATCGCGGCGATGGCGCTCGGCGCCTGCCGCGACACCGCCAAGGACGGTGAAGGCAAGTTGTTCGAGATTTCGGGCAAGATATTCGTCTTCAACTATCGTCTTGCCAGGGCGACCTATGTCGTGACGCTGCGGCCCCTGCGGCCGATGGGAGAGGGCCAGGTCGCGGTCGCCAGCTTCCAGGATCCGGCCGGCGGCGCGCCGTTGGTGGTCGAGCAGAAGGTCTGGCCCAAGCTCGACAAGGTGACGCTGGAGAGCCCGGCTTTGACCTGCGTCGTCAAGAACAAGCCTTATACGATCGCCATCGCTATCAAGGGCTCCGACGGCGCGGTCCTGCAGAAGATCGACACCACGCTGATGTCCACCGAAGACCAGTCCATCCTGCCCGACCGGCCGCTCGTCATTGACCAGCTCTACACCGCCAATCCCGATCTCGTCGGCCACCCCGACGGCAAGCTGCCGGGCGAGCCGAAGCCCGACTGCTCCAAGGGCACCTGACGCTCGCCGCCAAGCCGAAAAGCAAGCGAAATTTTCGTACGCCGGACATTGCTCGCGGGGCGATTTCATACCGGGCAAGGGATGACGGCGGATCGTTCGTTGCGCGTTGCCTGGCACGTCCGATTTCGTTTGACCTGTCTTGCAAGGGGAGAAAGGATGCGTCATCCGATCCCGACGCTGGCTGCCTGCCCCCGCGCGGCCTCCGCAGAGGAAATGCCTGATGACGCTGCACGACGTCGCGCTCGACGACAAGTTCGACCTGGGGAAGGAACGCATCTTCCTGTCCGGCGCCCAGGCGGTCATCCGCATGCTGCTGATGCAGCGCGAGCGCGACCGCCGCGCGGGCCTGAACACGGCCGGCTTCGTCTCCGGCTATCGCGGTTCGCCGCTGGGCGGCCTCGACATGCAGCTGTGGAAGGCAAAAAAACAGCTCGCCCAGGCCGACATCGTCTTCCAGCCCGGCCTTAACGAGGAACTCGCCGCTACCGCCTGCTGGGGATCGCAGCAGACGGAACTGCTGGGCGAAGGCACCCATGACGGCGTTTTTTCGGTTTGGTACGGCAAGGGTCCGGGGGTCGACCGCTCCGGCGACGTCTTCCGCCACGCCAATCTGGCCGGCTCGTCGAAACATGGCGGTGCGCTCGCTTTGATGGGCGACGACCACATGGCCGAATCCTCGACCAACGCGCATGCCACCGAATTCCTGTTCGTCGACGCCATGGTGCCGATCCTCAACCCGGCCGGTGTCCAGGAGATAATCGATTACGGGCTCTACGGTTTTGCCATGTCGCGCTTCGCCGGCACATGGGCGGCCATCAAATGCGTCAAGGACAACATCGAATCGACGGCCTCGGTCGATGCCTCGATCGAGCGTCTGAACATCGTTAATCCCGAGTTCGACATGCCGCCCGGCGGCCTCAACATCCGCCACGAGATCGACATGCTCGGCCAGGAGGAGCGGCTGCATGAGTACAAGCGCGCCGCCGCGTCGGCCTTCATCCATGCCAACGGGCTGAACCGCGTCGTCTATTCGGGCGGCCGCAATCCCAGGATCGGCATCATCACCATCGGCAAAAGCTATCTCGACGTCCGCCAGGCGCTCGAGGATATCGGCATCGACGAGGCGGCCGCCGGCCGCATCGGCGTGCGGCTGTTCAAAGTCGGTTGCCCCTGGCCGCTCGATTTCCAGCACATTGCCGAGTTCGCGCGCGGCCTCGACACCATCGTCGTCGTCGAGGAGAAGCGTTCGCTGATCGAGGTGCAGCTTCGCGAGAGCCTCTACGGCACCGCCACGCAGCCCGTCATCGTCGGCAAGAAGAACGAGCGCGGCGACTGGCTGTTTCCGGCCAAGGGCGCGCTCGACCCCAACGAAATCGCCATTGCCCTTGGCGAAAGGATCGTGAAAACCATCGGTCCGTCGGAAGAGATTTCAGCGCGGGTGGCGAAGCTGCGCCAGTTCCAGGCCATGCTCGCAGACGCGTCGGACATCGGCTCCCGCACGCCCTTCTTCTGCTCCGGCTGCCCACACAATTCCTCGACCAAGGTGCCGGATGGCTCGATCGCCGCGGCCGGCATCGGCTGCCATTTCATGGCACTGTGGATGGACAGGAATACTGTCGGCTTCACCGCCATGGGTGGCGAGGGGGCGCAGTGGGTCGGCCAGGCGCCCTTTTCCAAGCGCGACCACATTTTCCAGAATCTCGGCGACGGCACCTACAACCACTCCGGCACGCTGGCGATCCGCTTCGCGCTGTCGTCGGGCGCCAACATCACCTACAAGATACTCTATAACGACGCGGTGGCCATGACCGGCGGCCAGCCGCATGAAGGCGGCCTGACGGTGGACATGATCGCCAGGCAGGTGCGAGCCGAAGGGATCGAGCGCATCGCCGTCGTCACCGACGAACCCGACAAATATGCCGGCAAGGTCGAGTTCCCGGCCGGCGCCACCATCCATCACCGCGACGATCTCGACCTCGTCCAGCGCGAGCTGCGCGGCGTCAGCGGGGTTTCGATCCTGCTCTACGACCAGACCTGTGCCGCCGAAAAGCGCCGCCGTCGCAAGCGCGGAACCTTTCCCGATCCCGACAAGCGGGTCTTCATCAACGAACTGGTCTGCGAGGGCTGCGGCGACTGCGGCGTCCAATCGAACTGCGTCTCCATCCAGCCGGTGGAGACCGAGTTCGGCCGCAAGCGCCGGATCGACCAGTCGAGCTGCAACAAGGATTTTTCCTGCGTCAATGGCTTCTGCCCGTCCTTCGTCACGGTGCATGGCGCCAAGATCCGCAAGGCCGAAGGCATCGCCGGCAAGACCGATCCGCTCGACGGCGTTCCAGCAGCCGCCGAATTCCCGCTCGGCGAACAGGGCTGGGCGGCGATCATCGACGGCGTCGGCGGCACCGGCGTCGTCACCGTCGGCGCCGTGCTCGGCATGGCGGCTCATCTCGAAGGCAAGGGCTGCGGCATGATCGACATGGCCGGGCTTGCCCAGAAGGGCGGTTCGGTGTTCACCCATGTCCGCATCGCCCGCACGCCCGATGACATCCATGCCATCCGTGTCTCGGCCGGCAAAGCCGATCTCGTGCTCGGCTGCGATCTCGTCGTGTCGGGCGCCAAGAAGGTGCTGGCCGCGGTGCGCGAGGGCCACACCATCTTCCTCGCCAACACTGCCGAGATCATGCCGGGCGAGTTTGCCCGCTCGGCCGATTTCTCGCTGCCCATCGAACGCTTGAAGAAGGCGATCCGCACTGCTGCCGGCGACGACAAGGCGCATTTCTTCGACGCCACCCGCACAGCCACCGCCCTGTTCGGCAATTCGCTGGGCGCCAACATGTTCATGCTCGGCTTCGCCTTCCAGCATGGCGGTCTGCCGCTGTCGGCGCAAGCCGTCGAAAAGGCGATCGAATTGAACGGCGAGGCGGTGGGGATGAACATCGCCGCCTTCCGCTGGGGCCGCCGCGCCGCGCATCAGCCGGATTTCGTGCGTGGCCTCGTCCAGCCGGGCAAGGACGGCCAACCCGCCACGATTGCCCAGACGCTGGACGAAATCATTGCCCGCCGGATCGCTTTCCTTTCCGCCTATCAGAACGCCGCCTATGGCAAGCGCTACGCCGGCAGGATCGCTGCCCTGCGCGCAGCCGAAGCCAAGGCCGCGCCCGGTTCGAGCGCCGTGACGGAAGCGGCGGCCAGGAACCTGTTCAAGCTGATGGCGATCAAGGACGAATACGAGGTGGCGCGGCTCTATACCGACGGCTCCTTCGCCGCCGAACTCGGCAAGCAGTTCCAGAGTTACGAAAAACTCGAATTCCACCTGGCGCCGCCGATCCTGGGCCGTCGCGGCAATGACGGCAAACCGAGGAAATCGAGCTTTGGTCCCTGGATGATGAAAGGGTTCCGCATGCTGGCGGCGCTGAAGGGCCTGCGCGGGACAGCATTCGACCTGTTCGGCTACACCGCCGAGCGGCGCATGGAGCGGCAATTGCTGGCGCAATATGAGGCCGACCTGCAACGCGTCGCCAACTCGCTGGCGCCGGACACCATCGAGGCCGCCACGGCCCTCGTCTCGGTGCCGGCACTCATCCGCGGTTACGGCCATGTTCGGCAAGCCAGCGCTCAAAAGGCGGCCGGCGAGCGCCAAAGACTGCTCGAGCGCCTGTCCGGCACGTCAGCGAGGGTGGAACTCCAGGCCGCCGAGTGATGGCCTTGTTTACCTAAAGCCCAATTCTCCCAGTCTGTCCTGCTTTGCGCGCCTTCGGCAAGCCGCCCAAAACCGCTGTTCTAAGCCTTTCTTAAGGCGGATGTGAGATGACGAGGCCTAGCGTTGGGCCGACGACATGGGCAGAACAAAGACCGAAAACATCCCAGCGGATGTTTATATCCAGTTTGTGCGGTCGTTGTTCGACAACGCCCACATGCTGGTGATCGGTGGCGTGTGCTACTGGATCCTCGGACTAATGATCTACTTGCGCACGAACAATCCGTTGTTCCTGGCTTTCTCTTTTGTTCTGCTGTCCATCTGCCTTTACCGCTATTTCGGCATTCGCGCCTTCCGGAAGGCAGGCGGTGTAATAGCCGACGTCCAGGAGGCGCATCGGTGGGAGCGCAACTACATCCTCAAGGGCAGCGTGCAGGGCCTCACGTTGGGCGCACTGTGCTTCATATCGATCTATGTCTATCCCGATCCCTTTGCCGAACTGGCCGCGACGTCGCTGGCCATCGCGACCTTGGTGACGGTTGTTGGCCGGAACTACGGCTCTCCCATTATGGTGCGGGTTTTTTCCGTGACCTTCATTGGTCCGGCAGCACTTGCACTTTTGCTGCGCATGGATGTGCCTTCGGTCATTCTCGGGCTGATGATCATCCCGTTGACTTTCGTCACGATCAACAGCGCCGACCACGTCCGCGATGTGCTTTTCTCGGCCGTCATCGGCCACAAGGAAGCGAGGAAGCTCGCGCTCAGATTCGATCGCGCGCTCAATACCATGTCGCATGGTCTCGTCATGCTTGGCCCGGACGGTCGGGTGGCGGTCGCCAATGCCGAGGCCGCGCATCTGATGTCGCTCAAATCGGCCGATGCGCTGCTTGGGCGGTCAATCCATGGTCTCTTGATGCGCGGCGTCGTGGGCGGCATGCTGGCCCCAAAGGACTGCCGCTACATCGAAGCCCAGCTGACGCGTGCATTGCGCGAGGGCCGCGACCGTAAGGTCCTGGTTTCGCTCGCCAATGGCCAGCACTACGAATTCTCCGCCCGCGAAGGCAGCCAGGAACTCGGGGTCATCACCTTCGAGGACGTGACGGCGCGCGTCGAGGCGGAAGACAAGATCCGCTTCATGGCGCGCTATGACAATCTCACCGGCCTGCCCAATCGCGCCTATTTCCACGAACTGATCGGCGAGGCGATGGCGTCAGGCGACCGTGACCGCCTCTGCGGCCTTGCCGTGCTCGACCTCGACGATTTCAAGAGCGTCAACGACACGCTCGGGCATCCGATCGGCGATGGATTGATCTACGCGGTGGCCGAGCGTCTTGCCGCCGTTGCGGGACAAGGCATCACCGTCAGCCGCTTCGGCGGCGACGAATTCATGGTTTTCTTCGACCGCATAGAGGATGAGAGCCATCTGACCCTTCAGATCGACGAGATCTTTGCAGCGTTGCAAGGGGAGGTGGACGTCGCCGGCCACGGGCTGCGCATCCAGGCCAGCGCCGGCGCCGTGCTGTCACGGGTCAGGGATACCGACGTCGATGCCATGATCGTCAAGGCGGACCTGGCGCTCTATAAGGCCAAGGAGCTCGGCAAGAACGGCTGGCGGCTGTTCGAGGCCGCCATGGACGCTGCGTTCCGCAACCGCCAGCTGATGAAGGCGGATCTGCGCAGCGCGGTGGAAGGCAAGGCCCTGCGCGTCGTCTACCAGCCGATCGTGGCGATGAGCACGATGCGCATCGCCAGCTGCGAGGCGCTGTGCCGATGGGACCATCCCGACCTCGGGCCGATTTCGCCCGGCATCTTCATTCCGCTGGCGGAGGAAATGGGCATCATTTCCGAGATTAGCACCTTCGTGCTGCAGGCAGCCTGCACCGAATGCGCCAAATGGCCGGACCACACCAGCGTCTCGGTCAATCTCTCCGCCAAGGATTTCCGCAACCGGGACGTCATCCAGAAGGTTCGCGACGCTCTGGTCAGCTCCGGCCTTGCCGCCGGCCGGCTGGAGATCGAGGTCACCGAAACTGCGCTGCTCGATGACAAGTCGCTGACACGTCAATATATCGAGGAACTGAAGCAGATCGGTGTGCGCATCGCACTTGACGATTTCGGGACCGGCTATTCGAGCCTGAGCTATCTGCACAAGCTGCCGCTCGACAAGATCAAGATCGATCGCTCCTTCCTGATGGACGTCACCCAGAGCAAGCGTTCGCTGGAGCTGCTGAAGGGCATTGTCAATCTGTCGCGGCCGCTTGGACTTTCGGTGACTGTCGAAGGCGTCGAGACCTTTGAGCAGCTCAAGATCCTGGCCTTGCAAGTGAAACCGGATCTCGTGCAAGGCTTCCTGTTCGGTGCCGCGCTCAGTGCGTCGGGTATCGAGACGATGTCGAATGTCACCTGGCCATTCGCCGCTGACCTGCGTCGCACCGGTAAACGGACGGTCCGTTAGCGCCGTAATTTTCGACTTCGCTCGATTGGATTCCCCGCGCGTTGCGAGTCGCACGATGCTCTTTGATGTCGAACTCAATCGTTCGATGAGAGGATACGGTTCCGCCGTGATTTTGCCTTTGCGCAATGCTGCTGAAAGGTCTTCCTCACTACGCAGATGTATCGGAGGCATGATCCACATCCTCTCAGTGGCAATCGCTCGGACGATTGCTCAGTAAGATATTCTCAAGCGGCTCCCGGCCATTAAGGTTAACGGAATGTAAATCAACAAGATCTAAATTTCGGCTTGTGTCTCATTTCAACTCGAATAGCCTATCCTAGGTCGAATTCGAGGACAGACGATGGATGCTGCAACAGCTACAAGGAATGCGTCTGGCGGGGTAAGCACAGCCGGGGATTCGGTGCTGAATCGATCGATGATGCAACTGCTTGAGCATGTCGATTATCGCCTCATTACCGGGGGCGAGGATTTGGAAGCGATTTACCGGCTTCGCTATAAGTCCTATCTGCGCTCCGGCATGTGC
Source organism: Mesorhizobium sp. B2-2-3 (assembly GCF_006442405.1). Lineage (NCBI taxonomy): Bacteria > Pseudomonadati > Pseudomonadota > Alphaproteobacteria > Hyphomicrobiales > Phyllobacteriaceae > Mesorhizobium > Mesorhizobium sp. B2-2-3. Next base: position 66,437 of record NZ_VFWC01000001.1, read on the forward strand.
GGCCCGCTCGCCAGCGGCATGTTCGAGGATCGCTGGGACAATCTACCCAATTCCTACCGATTCGGTGTCTATTGCTACGGCGAATTGGTGAGCACAATCCGCTTCCATTACATTTCCATCGAGCACCCGAATTCGCCCTCCGTTGATGCCTATCCGGAAATGCTGATCGAGCGGCTTGCCCGCGGAGAAACCTTCATCGACGGAACCCGCTTCGCAACCGATCCTGATGCCGCGCCGGCACCCGGAGTGCTGCCGTTTCTGACACTCAGGCTTGCCATGGTGGCCTCGCTCTATTTTGGCCAGAACTCTGTGCTGACGCCGGTCAAGGTCGAGCATTCCAATTTTTATTCTCGTTACTTCAATGCCGTGCAGAGGACCGAGGCTAAGGAGTTTCCGGGCGTTCTTACCCGGATCGCCCTGTTCGAAATCCCCGCCGGCGAAAATATGCGCCTGACGCTCGAACGTTTCCCATTCTTCAGGTCGACGCCCATGGAACAGCGGTTGATGTTCGCCAATCCGGCCATCAATCGGCTGACGCCCTTGTCTATCGTGCCGACGGCGAAATATTATCGTGAGGCCGCCTGAGGCCCCTGATTTTGCAAAGCTCCGGAGCTTTCCGGCCAGATCCGCGTTTTGATGACGGCGGCGCGTTGACGCTCCGCGTCTCCATTTCGACGTATCTGCCAAAAGGACCCCGACATGCATATTTCCCAGCTCGCGCTCACGCCGCTTATCTCGCTGATCGCCGGGGTGCTGATCCTGGTCATGCCACGGCTGCTGAACTACATCGTCGCGCTCTACCTGATCATAGCCGGCCTGCTTGGATTGTTTCCGCACCTCGCCGGCTAAAGACGGACAGCGCGGTTGACGCGCCAGCCGGCTTCGTCCGGGATTGCGCGAAAACAAGCAGCCGGAGCGGTTCGGCGATTCTGCCGAACGCAGGGGCGCTTTGCTTCAAATTTCCCTTGAGGCAGTTGTAGGCTGCGATGCGGCAATAGCGCCATTGCTCTCGGCGCGGCTTTTCGCTATGTGCCTGAAAGATGTCTTCGAAGGGGTATTCCTATGGCTGAGCACACGCCGACCGGTCCTGTCGAACTGGGCGCGAAGATGGACTATGCCGAGCACGACCGCACCTATGCGGGCTTCCTCATGCTGGCCAAATACGGATCACTCTTCTGCGGCGCCATACTTCTGGCGATGGCTTTCGGTTTCTTCGCGGGCGGCTTCTTCTCGGCGACTATCCTGTTCGTCCTGATCATGGCCGTCGGCGCCTTCATTCTGCGATAGTCTTTCCAAAACCCCATTGCCTTTGACGTCGCCGGATCCCCCGGCCGACATTTTGCGCAAACAGGTTCCAGCCGAAAGGATCATGCGGTGGGACAGACGGTTTTCATCCCTCGTGAGCTCGATGCGAACGAGCCGCGCGTCGCGGCTTCGCCCGATACGGTGAAACGGCTGGCCGGCCTGGGTCTTGAAGTGGTTGTGGAGGCCGGTGCCGGCACGCGATCGCGCATTCCCGATGAGGAGTTCGCCAAGGCGGGCGCTTCAATCGGCAAGGCCGGCGATGTGGCTAAGACCGACGTGGTGCTGAAGGTGCGCCGGCCGACTGATGCGGAGCTGAAAAGCTACAAGTCAGGCGCTGCGGTCATCGCTATCATGGATCCGTATGGCAACGATGCCGCCGTCGCGGCACTGGCCAAGGCCGGGGTGACGGCCTTTGCGATGGAATTCATGCCGCGCATCACGCGCGCCCAGTCGATGGACGTCTTGTCCTCGCAGGCTAACCTTGCCGGCTACCAGGCGGTGATCGACGGCGCTGCCGAATATGACCGGGCGCTGCCGATGATGATGACGGCGGCCGGCACTGTTCCTGCCGCCAAGGTGTTCATCATGGGCGTCGGCGTTGCCGGCCTGCAGGCGATCGCCACAGCGCGCCGGCTCGGCGCAGTCGTCACCGCGACCGACGTTCGCCCCGCCGCCAAGGAACAGGTCGCCTCGCTTGGCGCAAAGTTCCTCGCCGTCGAGGACGAGGAGTTCAAGGCGGCCGAGACCGCCGGCGGCTACGCCAAGGAGATGTCCAAGGAGTACCAGGCCAAGCAGGCGGCGCTGACCGCCGAGCACATCGCCAAGCAGGACATCGTCATCACCACGGCGCTGATCCCCGGCCGCCCGGCGCCGAGGCTGGTGTCGGCTGACATGGTCGCCTCGATGAAGCCCGGTTCGGTGATCGTCGATCTTGCTGTGGAGCGCGGCGGCAATGTCGAGGGCGCCGAGGCGGGCAAGATTGTGACGACGGCCAACGGCGTCAAGATCGTCGGCCATCTCAACGTGCCGGGCCGCGTCGCGGCCTCCGCTTCGCTGCTCTACGCCAGGAACCTTTTTGCTTTCCTCGAGACCCTGGTCGACAAGGCGACGAAGACGCTTGCCATCAACCGCGACGACGACCTGGTCAAGGCGACCATGCTGACCGACGGCGGCAAGATCGTCCATCCGGCCTTCGCCAAGGCCGACCAGCAGCCGCCAAAGGGCCAATATATCGAACCGCCCGCGATACCGGCCAGCACAATGGTCGCCGATGCTTCGGCGCCCAAGCAAGCCGCGCCTAGGAAAGCCGCGTCCAAGCAAGCCGCCGCATCCAAGCCCTCGCTGCCAAAGTCGCCCTCGCCAAAGTCGCCCTCGCCCAAGCCGAAAGGGACCGCGTGATGGACCAGACCTTGCAGAAAGCCCTCGACCAACTCGACCAGGCAAGTGCTGCCGTCCGGCTGGCGGTGCAGAACCTGGCAAATGCTCCCGGAGGCGCTGAGGCGGCCGGCGACGCCGCACACGCGCTGTCGGGCGGCGCCATCGATCCCTTCGTCTTCCGCCTGGCCATCTTCGTGCTGGCGATCTTCGTCGGCTATTACGTCGTCTGGTCGGTGACGCCTGCGCTGCACACGCCGCTGATGGCCGTCACCAACGCCATCTCCTCGGTCATCGTCGTCGGCGCGCTGCTTGCCGTCGGCATTGCCGCCTCGGGCGTCGCCGCGGGCTTCGGCTTCGTCGCGCTGATGCTGGTGTCGGTCAACATCTTCGGCGGCTTCCTCGTCACCCAGCGCATGCTGGCAATGTACAAGAAGAAGGACAAGTGACGTGACCGTCAATCTCGCCTCCTTCCTATATCTGGTCTCCGGCATTCTGTTCATCCTGGCGCTGCGCGGCCTGTCGCACCCGACCACCAGCCGGCAAGGCAATCTCTACGGCATGATCGGCATGGGCATCGCCATCGCCACCACGCTGGCGCTGGCCACGCCATCGGCCGGACGCTTCGGCCTGATCGTGCTCGGCCTTGCCATTGGCGGCGGCGTCGGCGCCGTCACGGCCAGGCGCATCGCCATGACCTCGATGCCGCAACTGGTCGCCGCCTTCCATTCGCTCGTCGGCCTTGCCGCCGTCATGGTGGCGGCCGCCGCCATCTATGCGCCGGAAAGCTTCGGCATCGGCACGGCGGGCGACATCCACGCCCAGGCGCTGGTCGAAATGAGCCTGGGTGTGGCCATCGGCGCCATCACCTTCACCGGCTCGGTCATCGCCTTCCTGAAGCTTGACGGGCGCATGTCGGGCAAGCCGATCATGATCGGCGGCCGCCATTTCATCAACATCGCGCTTGGCATCGCCTTGGTCGTGCTGATCGTGCTTTTGGTCACCACCGAATCGAAGCTCGTCTTCTGGCTCATCGTTGCCGCATCGCTGGTGCTGGGCGTGCTGCTCATCATCCCCATCGGCGGCGCCGACATGCCGGTCGTGGTGTCGATGCTCAATTCCTATTCGGGCTGGGCGGCGGCCGCACTCGGCTTCACGCTCGGCAATCTGGCGCTGATCATCACCGGCGCCCTGGTCGGCTCGTCGGGCGCCATCCTGTCCTACATCATGTGCAAGGGCATGAACCGCTCCTTCATCTCCGTCATCCTCGGCGGCTTCGGTGGTGAGACTGCGGCCGCGGGCGCTGATGATGGGATCGAGCGCACGGTCAAGCAGGGCTCGGCCGACGATGCGGCCTATCTGATGATGAACGCGCAGAAGGTCATCATCGTGCCGGGCTACGGCATGGCCGTCGCCCAGGCGCAGCATGCGCTGCGCGAGATGGCCGACAAGCTCAAGGCCAATGGCGTCGACGTCAAATACGCCATCCACCCCGTGGCCGGCCGCATGCCGGGCCACATGAACGTGCTCTTGGCCGAAGCCAACGTGCCTTACGACGAAGTGTTCGAGCTCGAGGACATCAATTCCGAATTCGCGCAGGCCGACGTCGCCTATGTCATCGGCGCCAACGACGTCACCAACCCGTCCGCGCGGGATGACAAGTCCTCACCTATTTACGGTATGCCGATCCTCGACGTCGACAAGGCGCGCACCTGCCTGTTCGTCAAGCGCTCGCTCGGCTCCGGCTATGCCGGCATCGACAACACGCTGTTCTACAAGGACGGCACCATGATGCTGCTCGGCGACGCCAAGAAGATGACCGAGGAAATCGTCAAGGCCATGGATCACTGACCCGGTCACATCGTCCGCATGAAGAAGCCCGGCTCGCCGGGCTTCTTCATGCGGATTTCAGACGATGTTCAACGGCTGGTCAGGAACACAGCCTCCTCGTCGTCGCGCTGCCTGCCGCCGAGGGCGGCCGCGGCGCTGGCGATGAAGGCGCCGATGACCAGCGACAGGGCGCCGAGGAGCGCAAATGTGGCGCTCGCCTTCCTGGCGGTATCGGCCGCCTGCTGGGCCTTGGCCTTGGCGTCCTGCGCCTTTGCCAGCAGCGTATCGACACGCGTCTTGGCGTCTGCTTCCGACAGGCCGGTGCGTGCCGCGACCAGCTGCGACAGGTATGTCTTGTCCTCGGGCGAAACCTCGCCAGCCGCAGCGCTGGCGACCAGGATGCGCGATGCCTGCGCCGCCGCCGCCGCGTCGTTTTGCGGATTGGCTGCCGCCAGTCTCGCCGCGTCCGCCGGCCTGAACAACGAGTCCACCAGATAGGATGTGGCATTGTCCGTCGATGCCCCGCCTGCATTGGCCGATGCACCGGCCGAAGCGCCCTGGGCGGCGCCGGCGGCCACGCTGGATACAGCCTGGACGCCGGAACCCACAGCCGCCGACAGCGCCGAGCCGAGTACGCCGACGACCAGCAGCGTCGCCAGCGCCCATGCCAGGAAGCCATGAGCCGTATCCCGGAAATAAACCTCGTCGGTACGCACGCCCACCCATTTGGTGCGCAGCCGGCCGGCAAGATAGCCACCGAGGCCGGATGACAGCCATTGCACGACGATCAGCCAGACCGCGGTCGAAACCGCGAAGCTGGTGATAGAGGCGCTTGAGCCCGACCATGGCGAGACCATGCTCAACCCCAGGCCGGAGCCGAGCAGCATCAGGATGAAGGTCAATGTCGAGGCGGCGAAGGCACCGGCGATGATCGGACCCCAGCTGATAGCGGTGGCGGACGATTCCACCGCGCCGGGATCATCCGTGATCGACAGGGTGGACTGCATGACAGCCCCCTATCGCGCGAAAAGCATGATGAGAAGGATGATCGGGATTGGAACCCCGAGTAACCAGAGCAAGATGCCGCGTCCCATGGGAGCCTCCTTCGCCAGGAATTGTGATCGATACTGTCACAATGCTGGAAAGAAGCTTCCGTTCCGGCGGTTCGAATGAATCTCGCAACGGAAACACTGGCGCGACCGACGCGCGCCAATGGTCCCGGGATGACTCCGGATTAAATGTCCAGATTGGCCACCGACAGCGCGTTGTCCTGGATGAACTCGCGCCGCGGCTCGACCTCGTCGCCCATCAGCCGCGAGAACAGGCTGTCGGCGTCGGTGGCGTCGTTTACCTTGACCTGCAGCAGCGAACGCACGTTCGGATCGAGCGTGGTTTCCCAAAGCTGCTCGGCGTTCATCTCGCCCAGGCCCTTGTAGCGCTGCATGGTCAGGCCCTTGCGGCCGGTCGCGAACACCGCGTTGAGCAGTGCCAACGGTCCCGAGATGGGTTCCGAGACATCCTTGCGGCGCAGCACGGGCGGCGCTCCATAGACGTCGCTGAGCCGCTGCGCGTAGCGGTCGAGCTGTCGCGCATCGGCTGAATTGATCAACGCCATATCGAGATGGGCGTATTCCTTGACGCTGCGCACCGTGCGTTCGAACACATAACCGCCGATACCCTCATTCGAAGTCGACATCCGGCCGGTCCAGCCGCGCTCGGTGTCCTCGGCAATGATGTCGAGACGTTGCGCGATCCGCTCCGCCATCGCATTGGCGCGGCCAAGATCGGCGACGACGTCGGCATTGAGCCCGCCGGCGATCGCCGCCTGCTCCACGACGCCTCTGTTGTAGCGCGTGTGCAGGCCGTTGATGAGCTGGCGCACGGCGAGCGCATCGTCGATCGCCGCCCGCAGGTCCTGTCCGGCGCGAACCTCGCCGGAGCCGAGCGTGAGCGAGGCTTCTTCCAGTCCCGAGCCGATCAGGAATTCCTCGAACGCGCTTTCGTTCTTGATGTATTGCGAGCTCTTGCCTCGCGTCACCTTATAAAGCGGCGGCTGGGCGATATAGAGATGGCCGCGTTCGATCAATTCCGGCATCTGCCGGAAGAAGAAGGTGAGCAGCAACGTCCTGATATGCGCGCCGTCGACATCGGCGTCGGTCATCAGGATGATCTTGTGGTAGCGCAGCTTGTCGGCGTTGAATTCGTCCTTGCCGATCGACGTGCCGAGCGCGGTGATCAGCGTGCCGATCATGTCGGAACTGAGCATGCGGTCGAAGCGGGCGCGCTCGACATTGAGAATCTTGCCGCGCAGCGGCAGGATGGCCTGGTTCTGGCGCGAGCGGCCGCCCTTGGCGGAGCCGCCGGCCGAATCGCCCTCGACGATGAAGATCTCAGACTTCGCCGGATCGCGTTCCTGGCAGTCGGCAAGCTTGCCGGGCAGCGAGGTGACGCCCAGCGAGGTCTTGCGGGTGATGTCGCGCGCCTTGCGCGCGGCCTCGCGCGCCGCCGCGGCTTGGATCACCTTCTCGACCACGACCTTGCCTTCGCTCGGATGTTCTTCGAGCCAGGTGCCGAGCGCCTCGTTGACCAGCCCTTCGACCACGGGCCGGACTTCCGAGGAGACCAGCTTGTCCTTGGTCTGCGAGGAGAATTTTGGGTCGGGAACCTTGACCGACAGCACTGCCGTCAGCCCCTCGCGGCAATCGTCGCCGATCAGCGAGACCTTTTCCTTCTTGGTCAGGCCCGAGGAATCGCCATAGCCGGTGATCTGACGCGTCAGGGCGCCGCGAAAACCGGCGAGATGGGTGCCGCCGTCGCGCTGCGGGATGTTGTTGGTGAAGGCCAGCACATTCTCGTGGTAGCTGTCGTTCCACCACATGGCCACTTCGACGGTGATGCCGTCGCGCTCGGCCCTGATGGCGATTGGTTTGTCGATCAGCGGTTTCTTGACCCGGTCGAGATATTTGACGAATTCCTCCAGGCCGCCATCATAGTGCAGCTCATGCCGCACGACGTCGGCGTGGCGGGCGTCGGTCAGCACGATGCGCACGCCCGAATTCAGGAACGCAAGCTCGCGCAGCCGATGCTCCAGCGTGCCGAAATCGAATTCGACCATCGTGAAGGTCTCGGACGACGGAAAGAAGGTGATCTCGCTGCCGCTGCGGCCTTCATAGGTGCCGGGCTGCTTGTCCTGTTCATAGCTGCCGGTAACGCTCAGCGGCGCGTCGGCATTGCCGTGTGTGAAGCTCATCTCGAAGATCTTGCCATTGCGGCGGATCTTGAGCTTCAGCCAGGCCGACAGGGCGTTGACCACAGAGACGCCGACGCCGTGCAGGCCGCCGGACACTTTGTAGGAGTTCTGGTCGAACTTGCCGCCGGCATGCAGCTGCGTCATGATCACTTCGGCTGCCGAAATGCCTTCGCTGGGATGGATATCGGTGGGAATGCCGCGCCCATTGTCGATGACGGTGACCGAACCGTCGGGATTGAGCGTCACCGTGACGAGATCGGCATGACCGGCCAGTGCCTCGTCGATGGCGTTGTCGACGACCTCATAGACCATGTGATGCAGGCCCGAACCGTCATCGGTGTCGCCGATATACATGCCGGGCCGTTTGCGGACGGCATCCAAGCCCTTCAAAACCTTGATGGAATCTGCGCCGTATTCGGCTTCGGCGCCGTTGGCGTTCTCAGTCTGGTCGCTCATGAAAACCTGTTGTCTAGAGGCGGCTGGTGGAGCGCGAAAAATCGCCCCCGAATCGCGCTTTCAATATGGCCTAGATATAGGCGTTAAAGGTGGTTTTTCCAAGGTTTGCAGGCATTTCCGGGCGGAAAAGCGCACCGTCGGCCAGCTATTGGCGAGAGGCTTTGTCCTTAGCCAGCCGGTCGCGCAGGAATTTTGATCGTGAACTTCTATCTTGGCGCCGGCTGCCGCGATGGCGGCCATCAAAAGCATCAGCAGCAAAGCGCATGGCAAACGCAGGCCGAACCGCCCACCGTTCGGTCGTTTGCCGACATTCCGCCTGTCTACGGCGCGGGCGAGCCGGCTTGCATCAGCCGGCGCGCATCGGCTTCAGCGCCTCGCTCCAGCGCAGCAACTCCTCCAGCATGGTTCTTGCCCCGCCCTGCACCTGCTCGCTCGCTTCGAAGGAGCCGTCGGTCCCCAGCAGCTTCTGATACAGCGGCAGCGCGATGCCTTCCGGAACCGGCATGACGCCGACGGAGGTCAGCAGCGGCTTGAGCGCCTGTGCCGCGCGCAGGCCACCGGAAACGCCGCCATAGCTGAAGATGGCGGCGGGCTTGTATTTCCATTCGCGCGAGAGATAGTCGATCGCGTTCACGATGGCCGGTGCGACGAAGTAATTATATTCCGGTGCCACGAAGACGAAAGCGTCGGCGGCATCGACGGCCTTCGACCAGGCCTTGGTATGATCGTTCAGGTAGTTGCCGAGCCTGGGATGGTGCGGCTCGTCCAGCACCGGCAGATCGAAGGCGGCGATGTCGGTCAGCACCGGTTCGAATTTGCCGTGCTCGCGCGCGAACCGCTCCAGCCAGTGAGCGAAAACCGGCCCGGCCCGGCCCGGGCGGGTGCTGCCGATGATGATGTTCAACTGGTGCTTCAAGGCGGGCTCCTTCGATTGACGGTATCTGTTGGTGACTGTGACCTACGGCAGAGCGCCGTCATGGACAAGACCGCGCCGTTTGGCGAGCGGTCACAATCAGATGATGGGAGCATCGCTCCGTCCCTTCGGGGGCACGGGCTTTTATCGTCAGGCCACATGGACGCGCCGTGCGTCAGTCACTACATCGAACGGAGGCAAGGACTAGCGCGACGCGCTTGCCAGCGGAGCAGCCATGGACACTCAGCCCGCCCCCTTCGTTCCGCCGGCGCCGAGGCCGCGCACATCGCCGCCCTCGACGCTGGAGATGATGCGCATCGTCTACCGCAACCCGCTCGAGCTGTGGGGAGAGCCGACCTACAACGAGCCCTGGATCTCGGTGAACGGCGTCGGTGGACCGCTGGTCATCGCCAATGACCCGGGGCTCATTCGCCATGTCCTGGTCGACAATGCCAGGAACTACAAGATGGCGACGGTGCGCCAGCTCATCCTGCGGCCGATCCTGCGCGACGGCTTGCTGACGGCCGAAGGCGAGGTCTGGAAGCGTTCGCGCAAGGCGATGGCGCCGGTGTTCACGCCGCGTCACATCTTTGGTTTCGCGGGACCGATGCTCAAGCGCACGCTTGAATTCGCCTCCCGCTACGAGGATGGCGGCATCTCCGACATTGCCCACGACATGACGCTGCTGACCTACGACATCCTGGCCGAGACGCTGTTCTCCGGGGAAATCGCGGGGGAGCCGGGCAGTTTCGCCAAGGAGATCGACCGGCTGTTCGAGACCATGGGCCGCGTCGATCCGCTAGACCTGCTGCGCGCGCCCGAATGGCTGCCGCGGCTTACCCGCATCCGCGGCCGCAAGACCATGGCCTATTTCCGCAAGATCGTCAGCAATACGGTCAAGATACGCGAACAGAGACTCAGGCGCGATGCCGATGCCGTGCCGCAGGATTTCCTGACCCTCCTGCTCAAGGCCGAGGGGCCGGACGGGCTGACACGCTCGGAAGTCGAGGACAACATCATCACCTTCATCGGTGCCGGCCATGAGACCACGGCGCGAGCCTTGGGCTGGACGCTCTATTGCCTGGCCGAGGCGCCATGGGAGCGGGAAAAGATCGAGCGCGAGATCGATGCCGTGCTGGCGCGCGAGCCCGATCCGACCAGATGGCTGGACGCCATGCCGCTCACCCGCGCCGCCTTCGACGAGGCGCTCAGGCTCTATCCGCCGGCGCCGTCGATCAACCGCGAGCCGATCGAGCCGGAGAACTGGAGGGATCTCCACATCCCGGGGCGCGCGGCCGTGCTGGTCATGCCTTGGGTCGTCCACCGTCACAGGAAGCTGTGGGACAGGCCGGACGCGTTCATGCCGGAGCGGTTCCATCCGGGCAACCGCGAAAAGATCGACCGCTTTCAGTATCTGCCGTTCGGCGCCGGGCCGCGCGTCTGCATCGGCGCCAGCTTCGCCATGCAGGAAGCGATCATCGCGCTCGCCGTCCTGCTGTCGCGTTTCCGCTTCGATTCCATCGCGCAAACCAGGCCGTGGCCAGTCCAGAAGCTGACCACCCAGCCGCAAGGCGGGCTGCCCATGCGGATCACTTCGCGCCTGTAATCGCCCGCCGTCGGCCTATGTTCAGACCGCCGGTTTTGCGCTGGAACTGGCCGGCCGCGCGAAAACGCCAGAGATAGCTTGGCAGGATCGTCCCGAGCGCATGCGGCTGGATGCCGAGGCCGGCGAGCGTGCGGTTGGCTTTGGCGGCCTCCTCCGACACGACATTATGCTCGCGCAATTGCAGCACCTGGTCCTTGGTCAGCAGCGGGTTGGGCAAGAGGCCCAGGATCGACGCCTGCAGGTTCGCCACCCACCACGGCACCGGAACCAGTAGGCGCTTGCGCTCGATCACCGCGAGCATTTCCTGCATGCTTTCCTTGAAAGTAAGCACCTGCGGGCCGCCAAGCTCGTAGATCTGACCGCCCTTGACCTTGCCATCGACCGAGCGCGCCACCGCTTCGGCGACGTCGCCGACATAGACCAGCTGGAACTTGGTGTGGCCGCCGCCGATCAGCGGCAGTGCCGGCGAATAACGCGCCATGTTGGCGAAGCGGTTGAAGAAACTATCTTCCGGTCCGAAATTGATCGACGGCCGCAGGATCACGGCGTCCTTGATCGTCTCCAGAACGGCCTTTTCACCAAGCGCCTTGGTGCGTGCATAGTTGGATGCGGCTTCCAGGTCGGCGCCCAGGGCCGAAATATGGGTCAGGCCGGCGCCCGCTGCGCGTGCCGCTTCGGCCACGGCGCGAGCGCCGAATTCGTGCACGGCCGTGAATTTCTGCCGCCCGCTCTCATGCAGCACGGCAACCAGGTTGACGACATGATCGGCGCCCTGCACGGCGCGATCGACCGACCAGCGCACGCGCACATTGGCCTGCACGGGCTGGATCTGGCCGACATTGCCGAGCGGCTGCAAATGGCCGGCGAGATCGGGCCGGCGGCAGGCGACCCTGATGCGATAGCCGCGCTTGGCCAAGGCCCGCACCACGTGGCGGCCGACAAAGCCCGACCCGCCGAAAATGACGACGAGCTTGGGGGTCTGCAGGATTTCGGTCATGGCTGGCTCCGGCGCTCGAAAGCTTGGCTGAAGCCGTTTCATAATCCGTTTCGCGTCAAACGCAAAGGGTGACGCGTCGTCGCTGTGAAGCGGCTTTCCCAGGAAAAACAGCTTGGGAATTGCATCAGGACAAATGCGCTTCAGAACGCCTTGCCTGACGCAGAAAACCCCGCCGAGGCGGGGTTTTCCGGATGACATCCATGCGAAGCCAGGGGCCGACGGAGCGGCCTGACCTGAGACGGTATCAGGAGGGCGTGAAGCAAGTACGCCCACCCCAGCCCTGGACATCCGACATGGTGCCACCGACCTTCTTGCAGGCCGCGATGAAATCGGCGCTGCAACTGGCGAATTTCGCGTGACCGTTCTTGCAATAGTGGTCCTCGGTAGCGCCGCCGCCCGGCGCGGCAATGACGCCTGGACTGGACGGCTTGACCGGCGCGGCCTTCAGGTTGGCCGCCTGGGTCGCGCCCATGAACGAGCCGAGGAGAAGGACTGCGGTCAGAATGGTTGTCTTGGTGCTGGTCATGGTGGTATCCTTTCATTGAGGTTGGGCTTTCCGGGACGCGAAGGGCATGCCTTGGCGTGGAGCAGGTTTCGATGTGACTTGCTGTTCCCCCGGTCTGAATCGGGCAAGCTCATCCTGCCCTGGACAGGCATTGGTCGCCCCGACGCTCGAAAAGGTTCAGACCGCGCGCGAAAAAAACACGCATGGCCATGCCGCGGGCAGGCGCCGGCAGCTGATGAGCTGAAAAGAAGAATTTAGTTCAGGCCGAATAGCGCTCGGCGAATTCGGAAATGCGCTGCACCACGGCCTTGGAGACCTTGATGCCCCGTGCCGCGGCCTTCTCCGCCGCCTCGGCCCGGGAGCGGCCCGGTATGTGCACGCCGTAGCGCCGGCGCAGCCGGTCGAGCTGATCCTTCATCCGCTGCTCGAAATCCGGATCGAGCAGCTTGGGCTCGACGGCCAGCACGAACAGGCCGGTGCCGGGATTGTCCGGGCCGCCGGTGAACCAGGGCGCATCGAGCGACCAGTTTGCCCCCGACAGACCCGCCGCCAGCACCTCGACCATCAGCGCGATGTTGGCGCCGCGCTGGCCACCGAAGGCGAGCATGGCCCCCTTCATGGCTGCGGCCGGATCTGTAGTGGGATTGCCGCTGGCATCGAGCGCCCAGCCTTCGGGGATCTTCTTGCCGTCCTCGGCCGCCTTGCGGATATTGACGAAGGCGGTGGCGCTCGACGACTGGTCGATGACCAGCGGCGGACCGTCGGCGGCGGGTGCGGCGAAGGACATCGGGTTGGTGCAATAGACCGGCTTGACCGAGCCCGAACCGGCAAGCACGGCGGGACCGTTGGTGGCGGCGAAGGAGACTAGCCCCTGCGCTGCCAGCCTTCCGGTAAAGTAGCCGAGGGCGCCGCATGTATAGGCATTCTTCTGCGAAAAGATGGCGACGCCGAACAGTCTTGCCGCCTTGGCGAGCTCGTCGAGCGTGCGGTCGAAGCCGGTATGCGCCAGCCCGCCTTGCGCATCGGAAAGATAGACTGCTAGCGCCGGCCGGGTGATCACCGGCTCGGCATTGCCGTCGATGCGGCCGGCCTCCAGCGCTTCGAGATAGTCGATGAAATGCGACAGCCCGACGGTCGAGAGTCCTTCCGCCTCGGCCGATATGATCGAGGCGGTGAGCGATTGCGCCGCTTCCTCGTTGGCGCCCGCACCCAGCGCCGCCATGCGGCACAGCCCGGTTGCCTGTTCGAGACTGAGTTGCATGGCGACTGCCTTTAGTGAGTGGTGAGTAGTGAGTAGTCAGCAATGGGTGGTGGCGACTAGCCACTTCCTACTCACTAACCCCTACTCACTAGGTCCCTAGCCGATCTTGTTCGGAATCCGCGCCTCGATCCTGCCGAAGGCGAAGACCAGAATGCCGGTGATCGCCATATAGATCAAGGCAAGCAGCAGCAAGGGCTCATAGGTGAGGTAAGTGTCCTGTCTGACTTTCGACGAAACGGCGAAGATGTCGATGACGCTGATGGTAGCCACCAGCGGCGTCGATTTCAACTGCAGCACGGTTTCCCCCGTCAGCGTCGGCAGCGCCCGGTAGAAGGCCTGCGGCAGCCAGATACGCCGGAAGATCTTCCAGCGGCTCATGCCGAACGCACGTGCGGCTTCGAGCTGCCCCTTCGGCACGCCGGCAAAGGCGCCGCGCATCACTTCGCCCTCGTAACCCGCGAACGAGAGCGTCAGCGCCAGGACGGCGTAAGGCCATGCCTGCCTGAGATAGGGCCACATCCAGGATTCCCGGATCCACGGATATTGCGGAAACAACGAACCCAGCCCGTAGTAAAGCAGCCACAGCTGTAACAGCAGCGGCGTTCCCCTGATGATGGTGCAGAAGATCTTCGCCGGCGCCGCGAACCAGATCGGGCCGCCAGCCTGTGCCAATCCGACCGGCACGGCGATCAGGAAGCCCAACAGACAGGTGACGGCCAGGATCCACAGCGCGCGCCAGATGCCGAGCAGGGCCAGGCCGTAATATTGCGGCAGCCAGTCCCAGCGCATGAAGAACGCAGCGGACAGCACCAGCCCCAGCGCAATCAGGATCAGCACGATGCGATGCGGTTGCAGCCAGAGCGAGGCGCGAGCCGCGCTGTTGATGATGGCCGCTTCGCTCGCCATCAGTGTGCTTCCTTGATCGAAGGCATGCCGCGCCGCGCCCATTTCTCGACGCGACCAAGAATGAGGTTCGAAAACAGCGTCACGGCCAGATAGAGCATGCCGGCCGCGAGATAGAATATCAGATAGGCCTTGGTGACGCCCGCCGCCTGCCGCGTCGCCAACGTCAATTCGAAGAAGCCGACCACGGCCAGCAGCGCCGTATCCTTGGTGGCGATCAGCCACAGATTGGCGAGACCTGGAATGGCGAAGGGCAGCATTGCCGGCAACGTGATGCGCCGCAAGAGAAGGCCGGGAGACATGCCGTAAGCGCGGGCGGCCTCGATCTGGCCTTGTGGGACGGCAAGGATGGCGCCGCGTATGACCTCGGTCGAGTAGGCGCCTTGGACGAAACCGAGCACCGCGATGCCGGCCACCAGCCCGCTGATGTCGATGCGTTGATAGCCCATGGCGGTCAGCATCTGGTTTATCAGGTCGGTACCGGCGTAGTAGAGGAGCAGGATCAGCACCAGTTCCGGTACCGCGCGCACGATGGTCGTGTAGACCGCCAGCAGGTCGCGCACCACGGGGCCGCCATAAAGCTTGCCATAGGCACCGCCGGTTCCGATCAACAGTCCGACGATCGTGGCGCCGACGGCGATCTCAAGCGAATGCAGCAGCCCAAGCATGAGCGTCCCGCCCCAGCCGACGGGCGCGGGCGACAGGAGTTCGATGATGCCGGCCGCAGAGGCCGGAAGAAATGAATCGATCAGCTTCGCCCCCGGATTGCTGGCTCAATCCGCCGGCGCAAGCCGCCGGCGGCAAGGGTGCGTGGGAAAGGTCGGGTTGGAGGACTTGGCGTCAGCGCCTTGTCTTCCAGCCCATGCGAAGGTCGTCAGTCCGACTGCGTGGCGATGCTACGTCAGTCCGACTGCGTGGCGATGCTACGTCAGTCCGGCTACGTGGCATCGCCACGTCAGTTCGACTGCGCGCCGCTGCCGCCATATATGTCGAAATCGAAGTATTTCTTCGAGATCTCGTCATACTTGCCATTGGCGCGGATCGCCTTGATGCCGGCGTTGATCTTTTCCTTCAGCTCGGTGTCTTCCTTGCGCACGCCGGCGCCGACGCCCGGTCCGAGCACTTCGTCATCCGGAGCCACCATGCCCTTCAGGTCGCAGCAGGCTTTGCCCTGGTCGGTCTTGAGGAACTCGCCAAGCGCGATGGAATCGGCCTGCACCGCATCGAGGCGCCCGGCGGCAAGGTCGTTGTTGGCCTCGTCCTGCGTCTGGTACTCCTTGATCTCGGATGCCGTGGCGCCGAAATGCTTCTTGGCGTAGACGGCATGCACGGTCGATACCTGGACGCCCAGGATCTTGCCCTTGAGATCGTCCGGCGCGGAGCCGAATTTCTGGTCCTTCGGTCCGATGATCGCCGTCGGCGTGTTGTAGTACTTATCCGAGAAGTCGATCGTCTTCTTGCGTTCGTCGGTGATCGACATCGAAGAGACGATGAGGTCGATCTTCTTGGTGGTCAGCGCCGGGATGATGCCATCCCAGGCGACGGGCGTGATGACGCAGTCGAGCTTCTCCTCGGCGCAGACGGCGTCGATGAACTCGATCTCCCAGCCGACCCATTTGCCCGAAGCATCCGGCGAGGTGAACGGCGGATACGGCTCGGCGGCGATGCCGATCTTGACCGGATCGGCCTTGGCTACGCCCATGGCGGCGACGCCGAGCAGCAGCGCTGCGGCGAACGTCTTCAGAACAGTCTTCATTTCACGACTCCCAGTTTGTTGTTGGTTCCCGGTTTTCTTCCGCCCTCGGTTTGCTAGCCGATGTTGCGAATGAATTGCTTGAGCCTTTCGGATCTGGGCGCGCCGAAGATCTGCTCCGGCGGGCCTTCCTCCTCGACCAGTCCATTGTAGAGATAGACGACATGCGTCGCGACCTCGCGCGCGAACTTCATCTCGTGGGTGACCAGCACCATGGTGCGGCCTTCGCGCGCCAGATCGCCGATCACTCTAAGCACCTCGCCGACCAGTTCGGGGTCGAGCGCCGAGGTCGGTTCGTCGAACAGCATGACGCGCGGATTGATCGCCAATGCGCGAGCGATCGCGGCGCGCTGCTGCTGGCCGCCCGACAGGTAGGCCGGATAGACATCCCGCTTTTCGGCGAGGCCGACGCGGACGAGCAGTTTTTCGGCCTGGGCGATCGCCGCGTCGCGCTTGACGCCCAGCACATGCACGGGAACCTCGATGACGTTCTCGATCAGCGTCATGTGGCTCCACAGATTGAAATTCTGGAACACCATGCCGAGCTTGGAGCGGATGCGTTCGATCTGCCTGCGGTCGGCCGGCACGGTATGGCCGTGGCTGTCCGCCTTCAGCTTGATCTCCTCGCCATTGACGCGAATGATGCCGCTGGTCGGATTCTCCAGGCAGTTGATGCAGCGCAACAGCGTCGATTTGCCTGAGCCCGAACCGCCGATGATGGCGATGACCTCGCCGTCGCGCGCCGACAGCGAGACGCCCTTCAGCACGTGCAGCTCACCGAATTTCTTGTGCAGGTTCTCGACGTGGATGGCTTCGGCGGCGCCATTTTGCGCCTCACCGGATGGGGCTGCGGCAACTCCCGCCGTGCTCAACAGGTGACCTCCGTGTAGTCATTGGCAGCTCGTCGAACGTCTACCCGGCTAATCAACATACGCTGTACTGCCCCGCTCCAGACTTCAGCATGGACCCAACTGCGCGAGCCCGTCAATCCCGCTCATTACGGCACTTGCGGCCTTGTTGTGCAAGTGTATAAATAGCCTTTCATGAAATTTTCTCGATTTTTTTCAGCTAAAAAGGGCACCGATGAGCGCTTTCGGATCACAGTCCATGGCGGCGACGCTGCGGCGCGTGCTGATGCGGTCGGCGGCCAACGCCATGCGCGACGCCGACAGATCTGCCTGGCACTATGGCCCGGGGTTCAATCCGGCGAAAGCTGCCTCGCAGCACGCGGCCCTTGCTGAGTTGGTAGCGGCTTCCGGCGCTGAAATCGAATGGGTCGAAGACAAGGCCGACGGACTTTCGGATTCGGTGTTCACGCACGACCCATCGCTGATGACCGGTCGCGGCGCGCTGATCCTGTCCATGGGTAAGCCACTACGCGCCAGGGAGCCCTCGCTGCATGAGGAAACCTACACAAGGCTGGGCATTCCGATCCTCGGCCGCGTCGAGGCTCCTGGTCAGGTCGAAGGCGGTGATTGTGTCTGGGTGGACGCCCGCACGCTGGCGATCGGGCGCGGTGTCCGCTCCAACCAGGAAGGCATCCAGCAGGTTTCCAACCTGCTGACGCCGCTGGGCGTTTCCGTCTACGGCTTTGATCTGCCGCTGTGGCAGGGCGAAGAAGCGTGCCTGCACCTGATGTCGGTGATCAGCCCGTTGGCCGACGACCTCGCGCTGGTTTATTCGCCGCTTTTGCCGGCCCCGTTCTATCAAATGCTGAAGGCACGCGGCATCCGGCTGGTCGAAGGCGATGCCGAGGAGTTCGCTGCTTCCAACGGCCTCAGCCTTAACGTACTGCCGACTAGCCCGCTCAAGGTCATTGCCGTTGCAGGCTTTCCCAAGACCAAGGCCGCGATGGAGGCCGCGGGCTGCATGGTTGAAGTCTTCGAGGCGGATGCGCTCTGCATCGCCTGCGAAGGTGGGCCGACATGCCTGACGCGGCCGATCCTGCGCCAATGAATGCGCCATCCCGCCGCAAGTTTCGTCGCGAGGGCGAGGAGCGGCGGCGGCAGGATCTGATCGAGGCGACTCTGGACAGCGTGGCCGAACATGGGCTGCAGGGCGCCACCTTGCGCACCATCGCATTGCGTGCCGGCGTCACCGCGGGGCTGATCCGGCACTATTTCCCCGGCAAGGAAGAACTGCTGCAGGAGGCCTATACGGCACTGGTCGGCCGCATGACCGAGCAGGCGAAAGCAGCATTGGTCATGGAAGATGCCTCGCCGCGGCAACGCCTTGCGGCTTTCGTCACCGCCAACCTCAACGCGCCGATCATCGACGCGCGGGTTTTTTCGCTCTGGGCAACCTTCATCGGCCGCGCCGGTGCGGATCCGACCCTGGCCCGTGCCCACCGCGAAGGCTATCTCGGCTTTCGCAACGAGGTGGAGGCGGTTGTGGCCGAAGTGCTCGCCGCCGAACAGTGCAAGCCGGACGCAAGCCAGTTGCGCCACCATGCCATCGCGATCAACGCGATCATCGACGGACTCTGGATCGAAGGCTGCCTGGCCGGCGAGATGTTCTCGCCCGGCGAATTGGCGGCGATTGGGATCAAGGCTGTCGAAGCCGAGCTCGGCCTCGAGCCGGAAAGGGGAGAACACTAGTGACCACCATTGGCGAAGCGTTGATTTCACTGCTCGAGGCGCATGGCGTCGACACCGTGTTCGGTATTCCCGGCGTCCACACGGTCGAGCTTTATCGCGGGTTGGCGCGTTCGGGGATCCGCCATGTCACGCCGCGCCACGAGCAGGGCGCGGGCTTCATGGCCGACGGCTATGCGCGCGCCGGCGGCCGGCCGGGCGTCGCCTTCGTCATCACCGGCCCGGGGCTGACCAACACCATCACCGCCATGGCACAGGCGCGCGCCGATTCGGTGCCGATGCTGGTAATCTCGGGCGTCAACGCCACGCCGACGCTTGGCAAGGGCCTGGGCTTCCTGCACGAGCTGCCGGACCAGCGCGGCATGATGGAAAAGGTGGCGCTGTTTTCGCAACGCATCACCGAGGCCGGCGAACTGCCCAGCGCGCTCGCCCGTGCCTTCGCGCTGTTTTCCTCGTCGCGGCCGGGCCCGGTGCATATCGAGATTCCGACCGACGTCATGGTCAAGCCTGCCGATGGGATCGCGGCGGTGCTGAGCAATGCCGCGCCACCGGCTGCCGGGGCGACGGCCATCGCCGCGGCGGCCAGCCTTTGTGCGGCGGCTCGGCACCCGCTCATCCTGGCCGGCGGCGGCGCCAAGCGCGCCGAGGATGCGCTGCGGCGCCTGGCCGAAAGGCTGGGCGCGCCGGTCGTCGAGACGACCAATGCGCGCGGCCTGCTCCACCGCCATCCGCTCTGCGTACCGGCCAGTCCCAGCCTGAAAGCCATCCGCGCGCTGATGGGCGAGGCCGATCTGGTCATTGCCGCCGGCACCGAGTTCGGCCCAACCGATTATGACGGCTATGGCGATGGCGGATTTGTCCTGCCGGCCAATCTGATCCGCATCGACATCGGCGCCGATCAGCTGGCGCGCCGTCCGGCGACGGTGGCCATCCAGGCCGATTGCGCCGAGGCGATCGAAGCCTTGCTTGCCGCGCTCGGCTCGGTCGACGCGGGCAGGCAGGACGGGAAGAACCGCGCCGCGGCGGCGCGAAAGGCGGCTCGCGCCGAACTGACCCCCGTCCATGCGGCGCAGGTCCATGCGGTGGAAGCCATCCGCGACGCCCTGCCGGGCGCGATCATCGTCGGCGACTCCACCCAGCCCGTCTACGCGGCCAACCTCTATTACGATCACGACCGGCCGGGCGGCTGGTTCAACGCCGCCACCGGCTTCGGCGCGCTGGGCTACGGCCCGCCGGCGGCGGTGGGCGCGGCGCTCGCCATGCCCGACGCGCCGATCGTCTGCCTCACCGGCGACGGTGGCTTCCAGTTCACCTTACCCGAGCTCGGCGCGGCGCTCGATGCCGCGGCACCCGTTATCTTCGTCGTCTGGAATAACAGGGGCTATCGCGAGATCGAGACTTCGATGCTCGACGTCGGCGTGGAACCCGTCGGCGTGTCCCCGGCACCGCCGGATTTCTGCAAACTGGCCGAGGCCTATGGCATCGGCGCCGAACGGATCGCCGATACCGGCGCCTTACCACTCGCGCTGAAGCGCGCCCGGGCAACGGGGTTGCCGCGCGTCATCGAAATCACGGTCGAGTGAAGCTTCACGCGGCGTCGATTTTCCTACCTGCATCGTGGTCATTCGCCGGCTTGGCTTTTGCGCGGCAACAATCGCCGCTGCCCGACACATGCAAAGACGCGACGGCTGCCATGTCGAGATATCAATTGAGTGATCGCACGAAAGGCGCGACGCTTCGCGTCGGCGCGGCGAAACAAGCGACATAATCAAAAAAAGACAGGAGCGGTCCAGGATGACGGAAACACTTCAGGGCAGGCATATCGTTGTGACCGGTGGAACCGGTGCGCTCGGCGGCGCGGTCGTCGGCAAGCTGCTGGGCGAGGGCGCGGTCTGCCATGTGCCGAACGCCCATGCCGCGGCACCTTCGCATTTCCCTTTCACCACGCACGAGAACGTCAGGCTGGCGCACAATGTCGACCTCTCCGACTCCGCCAAGGTCGAAGCCTTCTATGCCCAGGTTCCCGCCTTGTGGGGATCGATCCATCTGGCAGGCGGCTTTGCCATGGCGCCGGTGGAGAAGATCGAATCCGCCTCCTTTGCCGAGATGATGGACACCAATGCCCGCACCGCGTTCCTGTGCAGCCGTGCGGCGGTGCGCTCCATGCTGGCGGCGGGCACCGCCGGCCGCGTCGTCAATGTCACGGCACGCGCCGGGCTTGATCCGCGCCGCGGCTCGGGCATGGTCGCCTATGCCGCCTCCAAAGCAGCGGTCGCGGCGATGACGGTGGCCATGGCGGAAGAGCTGAAGCACCAGGGCATCCTGGTCAATGCGGTGGCCCCCTCGACGCTCGACACGCCGGCCAACCGTGCCGACATGCCGGATGCCGATTTCAGCAAATGGGTCAGCCTCGAAGCGGCGGCCGAGGCCATCGCCTACCTTGCCTCGCCCGCCAACCAGGCGATGAGCGGCACGCTGGTGCCGCTCTACGGTCGCGCATAACGCGCATAGTTGACTTCGACGATCCTCGGGCTGCGTCCGAGTTTCCGACAAAGAAGAACCCCGCCGGATCGCTCCGGCGGGGTTTTGTTTCGGGCCTGTGCGAAAGGGCGATTAGCTGCCCTGCTTCTTCAGCGCGGCGCCCAGGATGTCGCCCAGCGAGGCGCCGGAGTCGGTCGAGCCGTACTGGGCGACCGCTTCCTTCTCCTCGGCGATTTCCAGCGCCTTGATCGAGACCTGCAGCTTGCGGGTCTTCTTGTCGAAGGCGATGACGCGGGCGTCGACCTTCTGGCCGACGGTGAAGCGCTCGGGGCGCTGCTCGTCGCGGTCACGGGAAAGGTCGGAGCGCTTGATGAAGGTCTCGATGCCGCTTTCCACCAGCCGCACTTCCAGACCGCCATCCTTGACGCCGATGACCTCACAGGTGACGACGGCGTTCTTGCGCAGCTCGCCTGAAGTCGCCGCTTCGCCAACCGTGTCGCGGGCCAGCTGCTTGATGCCGAGCGAGATGCGCTCCTTCTCGATGTCGACGTCGAGCACCTGCGCCTTGACCATGTCGCCGCGATTGTACTCCTCGATCACCTGCTCGCCCGGACGGGTCCAGTCGAGGTCGGAAAGGTGCACCATGCCGTCCACGTCGCCTTCCAGGCCGATGAACAGGCCGAACTCGGTCTTGTTCTTGACCTCGCCCTCGACCTGGCTGCCGACCGGATGGCTGCGAGCGAAAGCCTCCCACGGGTTCTCCAGCGTCTGCTTGAGACCGAGCGAGATGCGGCGCTTGGCCGGATCGACTTCGAGCACCACGACATCGACTTCCTGCGTCGTCGACAGGATCTTGCCGGGATGCACGTTCTTCTTGGTCCACGACATTTCCGAAACGTGGATAAGGCCTTCGATGCCCGGCTCCAGCTCGACGAACGCGCCGTAGTCGGTGATGTTGGTGACGGTGCCTTTGATCTTCTTGCCGATCGGGAACTTGGTGCCGATCTCCGACCACGGATCGCTCTCGAGCTGCTTCATGCCGAGCGAGATACGGTGCGTTTCCTGGTTGATGCGGATGATCTGCACCTTGACCGTCTGGCCGATGTTGAGGATCTCGGTCGGATGGTTGACGCGGCGCCATGCCATGTCGGTGACATGCAGCAGGCCGTCGATGCCGCCGAGGTCGACGAACGCACCGTAATCGGTGATGTTCTTGACCACGCCTTCGACCACCTGGCCTTCTTCGAGGTTCTGCACGATTTCCGAACGCTGTTCGGCGCGGCTCTCCTCGAGCACGGTGCGGCGCGACACCACGATGTTGCCGCGGCGGCGATCCATCTTGAGGATCTCGAAAGGCTGCGGGTTGTGCATCAGCGGCGACACGTCGCGGATCGGGCGGATGTCGACCTGGCTGCGCGGCAGGAACGCCACGGCGCCGTCGAGGTCGACGGTGAAGCCGCCCTTGACCTGGTTGAAGATGACGCCTTCGACGCGCTCACCCTTGGTGAACTTCTCTTCGAGACGCACCCAGCTCTCTTCGCGGCGAGCCTTCTCGCGCGACAGCATGGCTTCGCCAAGCGCGTTCTCGATGCGCTCGACATAGACTTCGACCGTGTCGCCGACCTTGAGGGTGGATTCCTTGCCCTTGGCGCCGAATTCCTTCAGCGGCACGCGGCCTTCGACCTTGAGGCCGACGTCGATGATGGCCATGTCCTTTTCGATCGCGGTGATCGTGCCCCGGACAACCTGGCCCTCGCCGGAATGGCCGGCGGTGAATGATTCTTCGAGCATGCTCGCGAAATCGTCGCGAGAGGGATTTGCTACAGACATTGTTTCTCCTGGAATACCCCGCATCTTTAGCGGGGCGTGCGCCGTGGGTTAGCGTTGCGTTGGCCTGCCGGCGTTCCGGGCAAAGAGCCCTTGGCCGCTTAAGGCGGCAAGTCCGGCGCATGAAGAATGCTGGCAGGCTGGTTCGTGCCCGATATGGGTATTTCCTTTGCCTCCAGCAACGGAAACTCGAGGGAAAACCCGGATCAGGCCTTGTTTCCCTTGGACAGCACGTCGTCGATGACAGTTCTGGCCGCGAGAAACGCGGCTTCTATAGCCATTTCGCTGGTATCAAGCAAGTGCGCGTCGGGGGCAGGCTTCAAGGGCGAGTCGGCGCGGCCCATGTCACGCTCGTCGCGGCGCCGGATATCGGCGAGGATTTCGGTGAAATCAGCCGTGCCGCCGATGCTCTCGATCTCCGCCAGCCGGCGCCTTGCCCGCACCTCGGCGCTCGCGGTCACATAGAGTTTGATGTCGGCATCGGGGCACACCACGGTGCCGATGTCGCGACCGTCGAGCACGGCACCCGGAGGGGATTTGGCAAACTCGCGCTGTTTCTCCACCAGGATGCGCCGCACCGTTGGAAACACCGCGACCTTCGAGGCCGCTTCGCCAACCGCATGCGCCGACAAGACGGCCCGGTCGAGCTTCGCCAGGTCGACTTGGCGCGCGGCCGTCTCGGCCGCCGAGACATTGTCGAGCGGCAAGCCAAGCCGCAGCAAGGCATGGGCGACGGCACGGTAGGTGAGGCCGGTGTCGAGCAGGTTCAGTCGGTAGTGATCGGCCAGACGCCGGGCGAGGGTGCCCTTGCCGGCTCCGGCCGGACCGTCGATGGCGATGGTGAAGACGTGTGTCATTGGCAGGCCAGCATACCTGAAACCGAACAGCGTAGCGGTCCGGAGAGAGCTTGCGATCCGTCGCGCCCCCCTCTGTCCTGCCGGACATCTCCCCCACAAGGGGGGAGATTGGCAGTTCCGACGCCTCGCTCACTTCTGCAACGCGGGCGATTTGCGAAGGCCGCTGTGACGGCTGATCTCCCCCCTCGTGGGGGAGATGTCCGGCAGGACAGAGGGGGGCGCTGTCCTGCCGGCATTTCAGTTTGGCCCCAACCCATCAACTCTCACCCGATCTCCGCCCCAAGCCCCGTCATCAGGCTCATGAACTCCGGGAAACTTGTCGCGATCATGTTGGCGTCGTCGATGGTCACCGGCTTCTCGGTCGCCAGCCCCATGATCAGGAAGCTCATGGCGATGCGGTGGTCGAGATGCGTCTGCACGGTCGTGTCCGGGCCATTGGGGTGGCCGCCGAGCCCCTTGCCGCCGGGCTTTCCGCGCACCGCGAGCGATGCCTCACCCTCTGTGCAGTCGACGCCGTTGAGCTTGAGCCCATTGGCTACCGCCGACAGCCGGTCGGATTCCTTTACCCTGAGTTCCTCCAGCCCCTGCATCAGCGTCTCGCCCTCGGCGAAGCTGGCGGCAACCGCCAGCACCGGATATTCGTCGATCATCGACGGCGCCCGTTCGGCCGGCACGGTGACGCCCTTGAGTTCGGAGTAACGCACGCGCAGGTCCGCGACATCCTCACCGCCGGCGTTACGCGGGTTCAAGATCTCGATCTGCCCGCCCATCTCCTGCAAAGTCAAAAGCAACCCGGTGCGGGTCGGGTTCATCAGCACGTTTTCGATCACGATCTCGGAACCCGGCACGATCAGCGCGGCCACCAGCGGGAAGCCGGCCGAGGATGGGTCGCCCGGCACGGCGATCGTCTGGCCGGTGAGCTTGCCCTGGCCCTCGATGAAGATATGGCGCACGCCGCGCTCGTCGGTCTCGACCGACAAATTGGCGCCAAAGCCTTTCAGCATCTTTTCGGTGTGGTCGCGCGTCATGACAGGCTCGATGACGGTGGTGATGCCGGGCGTGTTGAGGCCGGCGAGAAGCACCGCCGATTTCACCTGCGCGGAGGCCATCGGCACGCGATAGGTGATCGGGGCGGCATGCTTTGGCCCATGCAGCGTGATCGGCATGCGGTCGCCGGGCGTTGCCTTCAGCACCTGCACGCCCATCTGGCGCAGCGGCTCCAGCACGCGGCCCATCGGCCGGCCTGACAAGGAAGCATCGCCGATGAAGGTCGTTTCCATGTCATAGGTGCCGACCAGCCCCATGGTCAGCCGCGAGCCGGTACCGGCATTGCCGAAGTCGAGCGGCCCTTCCGGCTGCAGCAGCGCGCCGTTGCCGGTGCCGCGGATCACCCATACGTCGCCGCGCTTCTCGATATGCGCGCCCATCGCCTTCATGGCGGCGCCGGTGCGCATGACGTCCTCGCCTTCGAGCAGGCCGGTGATGCGGGTCTCGCCGGAGGCGAGCCCGCCGAACATGAAGGAGCGGTGCGAGATCGACTTGTCGCCCGGCACGCGCGCCGTACCGGAAAGCGCTTGACATTTACGGGCGGTGGCCGGCTTGGAAGCGGCGGCGTGAGACATGGAATTTCCCTGGACGGAATGCCGGCGGGCCGGCGCTTTTCATTTGTTGCGGCGGTCTCGTATCACGGTGGGCCGAAATGGTCATCCCCCATGGTCGACGCTTGACGCTAGGCCTTTCAACGCATGGTTTTGTGACGCCGGCTTTTGGCTTTGACAGCGCTGCAAACAGTGGTTAAGGGGACCACTCTTTTATCGACGAGGCTTGCCGTGGCAAAAACCGAACTTGGCACAAAGCGTATCGACCCTGAAACGGGTCGAAAATTCTACGACCTGAACAAGGACCCGATCGTCTCGCCCTACACCGGCAAGACCTATCCGCGTTCCTATTTCGAGGAAGGCAAGATCGCCGCCCTCGAGGAGGAAGAGGAAGTGGCCGAGAAGGAAGTGGACGCCGAGGACGAGGAGGGCGTAGAAGTCGTCTCGCTCGAAGAGGCTGACGAAGACGTCAAGGGCGACGATCTGCCCGATCTCGGCGACGACGAGGATGATGTCGACCTGGGCGACGACGAGGACGATACGTTCCTCGCCGACGAAGAGGAAGAGGACGACGATGTCGCCGACATGATCGGCGTCGGCGACGACGACGACGAGGTCTGACAAGGCCGGGAACGCAAGCGTTTGCCGGCTTTCGCAGCTTGTGAAGAAAAAGCCGCTGATGAAGGCTTGATATTGACGAAGGGCGGGGTTAGAAGCCGCCTGCACTAACGGCGCGGTCTCCAACCCGCGCCGGATCTCTTCGCCGGAAACGGCGCCGGTTGACTGCCGGAAGTGGGGCCATAGCTCAGTTGGGAGAGCGCTTGAATGGCATTCAAGAGGTCGTCGGTTCGATTCCGATTGGCTCCACCAAACAGTCTCTTTTCCAATTTTCAGGTTTTAGAAACCGGATTTAGCGTCGGACATCGCTGCGCGCGGTAGGCTGATGCGCGCCGCTCAAGTGGTCGACGGGGTCGATTTCGTTCTGGCCGCCCGCTCCAGGGGCAGCGTCATCGCCGAATAGATTGGCAAGTGAGGATGAGCCGGCGGCGCAGCGCGGTGCCGGCTGCCGATTTCACTGCCGTCGGGCGCGCCGGTGCTTACGCAATATGCGGCCATTGACTAAAACGGTTCCTGTTTGATTCGCTTTGAACGGGACCGTCATGAGCAAAGCCCTCACGTCCTTCGCCCTGGTCGCGGTGCTGACAGCGCTGCTCATGGCCTTGAGCCTGGTGGTGGCCAGGCACGGCTACCCCTACGGTGCGATCGGCGTCAGGCGCCTCGACGGCATTGCCGATGCCGGGATGTTCATACCACTCGCCGCCGTCTATTTCTTCAGCGCGCTGCTGATGATGATCCTGCCGATCAGAGCCGCCAGCATCGTGCTCACCCATGCAGCCGATGCCATCTTCTGGACCGTGATCGTGCTCCTTGCCTCCATCGTAGGCTGTCTCGTCGCCAGATGGGCATTCGGCCAGCGCGACGCCCTATGGGCGCTGCTGAACTGGCGGTTCCTGTTTGCGGCGGCTATCGTCGGTTGCCACTTCGTCATGAACGAGCTTCGCCGCAACGTGCTCTTGCGCAGTCTGTTTTTCGTTGTCTTCGCGGCGGCCACGCTGGCCTGCCTGTTCTGGTCGTTCACGCTCTGAGAGCCGTTTCGATCCACGTCCAGAGATAGGATGCCAGGCCGCGATCGATATGGATGCGCAGTCTGTCCCGGTGGCGGTAGACGATGGCGCTGACGCCGGCGAAGGAAAGTGCGGCACTGGCGCTTTCCTTGTTTGGGTCAAGCGTTGATCCGCGCGCGATGAAAGCGTCGATCGCCGAGCCTTTGACCTCGAACACATGAAGTCCAGCGCTGATCGCCGTCACCGCGAAACCTTCCGCGTGCCAACCCGCGGCGATGGCGAGCGGTGTGCTCGACACGACGAGCAGGCGGTCGCGCGCCAGACGCGCCGCATAGCGCTCACCTTGCGCGCTGCCAAAGGCGCCCACGCCGTTGCCATCCATGCCGGATATCCGCGCCCAGGCGTCGAGATCGCCGCTGACCAGCAATTGGTGAAGGCCCGGGATCGTGCGCGCCTCGAGACCCGGTGCACCGATGGTTGCCGACTGCCAGTCCGGCGCTACCGGCCATTTTTGGGCGAGATCACGCATTGAGCCGGTCTCCTGCCGGGTCGAAGGCGCAAGGAGCGGCGATCGTCGCCGTCATCGCCTTGCCGAGATGTTGGATTTCGATCGTTTCGCCGTGGCGGGCCGCACCGCGCTCGATCAGGCCGAGCGCAACCGGCCGGCCAAGCGTAGGGCTCCGGTAGCTCGATGTGACAAAGCCCTGGCTGCGCAGCTTGCCGCCGCTACGCTTGATGCCATGCGCGCCAGTTGGCAGCGGCGCTTCGCCGGACGGGACCGCCAGCCCGACCAGCTGCATGCGGTCGCCGCGCGAAGCCTCTTCGGTGAACAGCGAGCGGCGGCCGACGAATCCGGTCTGGCGCTTTGCCCGCGGGCCCTCGACGCCGAGGTCGTGCGGCAGCGTGGTGCCGTCGGTGTCCTTGCCGATCACGATGAAGCCTTTCTCGGCGCGCAGGATCATCAGCGCCTCGAGGCCGATGACAACCGCATCGAACGCTTGCCCGGCGTCGCGCAGGCGCGCCCACAAAGGCTCGGCGCGATCGGCCCGGATGGAGATCTCGTAGCTTCTGTCGCCGGTGAAGCTGACGCGGGTGATGCGCACCTCGTCGCCGTCATAGCTGCCCTGGCCGACCGCCATGTGCGGCAGCTCGCCATCCTCGAGCGAAAGGCCGAGATCAACCGTCTCGAGCAGTTTCCGGGCGTTCGGTCCCGAAACGGTCAGGGTCGCCATTTCCGCGGTGGCGTTGTGGATGTAGACCGCGCCGCGCCCGAACCGGTCCTGGCGCCACTCCTCCAGCCGCGCATGCACGGCGGCCACGTGCGAGGACGAGCACGACACGACGAAGCGATGCTCGTCTAGCCGCACCAGCACGCCGTCATCGAAGACCACGCCATTCTCGGACAACATGAAGCCGTAGCGGCAGCGGCCCGGCTTCAGCGTCGACATCGTGTTGTAATAGACGAAATCGATGAACGCGGCCGCCTTGGGTCCGATCACCTCGATCTTGCCCAGCGTCGAGCCATCGAACAATGCGACGGACTGGCGGGCGCGGCGCGCCTCGTCCTGGATCGAGCGATCCGTATCGCCGCCGCCGCCGTAGTGGGCCGGGCGCAGCCAGCCGCCATACTCCTGGAACACGGCGCCGCTGGCACGATGCACGCTCTCCAGCGGCAGCCGCCGCACCGGCGCCATCAGTTCGCCGCTGCGCGCGCCGGCGAAGCTCGCCAGCGGAACCGGCGTGAACGGCGGACGATAGGTCGTGGTGCCGACTTCCGGCACCGTGCGGCCGGTGATCCCGGCCATCAGCGCCAGGCCCGGCAGGTTGGAGGTCTTGCCCTGGTCGGTCGCCATGCCGAGCGTCGTGTAGCGCTTCAGATGTTCGACCGAGACGAAATTTTCGCGCGCCGCCAGCTCTATGTCCTTCACCGTCACGTCGTTCTGGTAATCGATCCAGATGCGTCCCTTCGAACCCGGCGTTGGCCATGCCGCTACTATCCCGCTGGTCGCCTCCGTTCCGCTGCTGCGCGGCACTGCTGCCTTCGTCGAACCGAGCGACGCGACGGCTTTCAGCGAGCCGGCGAATACCTCCGACAAGGAAACCGCGCCGGCGGCAGCTCCGGCCACCGCTATGCCCTCGACCGGATCGCCCGGCAGGAAGGCCGCGTGCGCCTCGCTCCAGGCGAGCTTGCCCTTGGCCTGGCCGAAGAGATGGATGGTCGGCGTCCAGCCGCCCGACACCAGCACGCAATCGGCATCGAGCCTGGTGCCGTCGTCCAGCATCACACCCTCGACGCGCAGCTTGCCGGCCGCGGCGGTGAGCGCGCGGCCCTTGAGCATCCGCACCTTGGCGGGCGCGGCGGGCATACCGTCGCGCCTGATGTCGACAAGCGTGACGTCGGCGCCAGCCTCGGCGGCCGCCTCCGCCACTTCATAGGCGCTGTCATTGTTTGCGGCGACGACGATATGGCGGCCGGCCAGCACCGCATGGCGCCTGAGATAGCTGAGCGCTGCGTCCGCCGAGAGAATGCCCGGCAGGTCATTGTTGGCGAATGGCAGGGGCCGCTCGATGGCGCCCGTCGCCAGCACGATCCGGCGCGGCCTGACCCGCCACAGCGTGTCCGGCCGGCCGTCGAAATGCCGCTGGTTAAGCCCGACCAGATTATGGTCGTAGATACCGAAAGCGGTGGTCGAAGGCAGGACCAGGTGACCGCCGGCGGAAAGCCCCGCAACCGTCTCCTCGACCCAGATGCCGGCCGGTTTGCCGTCGATCTCGCCAACTCGGTGACCGAGCGATCCGCCGGGCTTTTGCTGGTCGTCGACCAGCATGACGGACCGGCCTGCGCCGGCCGCCAGCCTTGCCGCTGCCAGCCCGGCCGGTCCGGCGCCGATCACCAGCACGTCGCAATGGTGGTTGATCTGGTCGGCCCGGCCGGGCGACGTCCAGTCCTTGTCTACCTGACCCAGTCCCGCCATGGCGCGAATGCGTGGCTCGAACATGTGCCAGTCCGGCCACATGAAGGTCTTGTAGTAGAAGGCGGCCGGAATGAAGCGGGAAAAGCGGTCGAGGAAGGCGTTGCGGTCGGCCAGCGCATTGGGTGTCGCGTTGACGCTTTTGGCGACCAGCCCGTCGCGCGCCGGCTCGGTCGTCGCACGCGTGTTCGGCGTCGTCTGCGGGCCGCTGATATCCACCAGCGCGTTCGGCTCTTCGACGCCCGCGCCC
Organism: Mesorhizobium sp. B2-2-3; assembly: GCF_006442405.1. NCBI lineage: Bacteria > Pseudomonadati > Pseudomonadota > Alphaproteobacteria > Hyphomicrobiales > Phyllobacteriaceae > Mesorhizobium > Mesorhizobium sp. B2-2-3. The sequence goes on from NZ_VFWC01000001.1 coordinate 96,794, forward strand.
CAGATGCCGCGCGGCCGGTGGTATTTGAAGCTGCGGCCGACGACCGCGACATCGGCGGCCAGCAGCGCGGAGGCGATGGTGTCGCCGGCGAATCCCTGCACGGTGGCGCCGTCGAAGCTGAAGCGGATCGGGCGCGAGCGGTCGATGGCGCTGCCACCCGTGCTAAGGCGCGAGGCGGTCACGCCGCGTGCTCCCCGCCCAGGGCAGCCGAAGACAGCACCTTGTGCGTAACCGTGTCCCGCTCCATGACGAAGAATTCGCCGCAGTTCATATGCACCCATATCTCGCGCGCCGCGCCTTTTGGGTTGGAGCGCAGATAGAGATAGTTGGCCCAATGCTCGATCGGCACCTCGGCGCCATCAGGCCTGACATTGCCGGCATCGCCGCCATAGTGGAATTCGGTCTCGTCGCGCGGGCCGCAGAACGGGCAAGGGAAAAGCTGCATGGCAAACCTCAGTCTTCGTCTTTATGCATGTCGTCGCCCTAAGGCCGCTCGGCGCTTTTGCGCGACATGCATCAATGCGCGATGCCGGAACCAGCCGCTTCGTCGATCAGCCGCCCGCTGGCAAAGCGGTCGAGATCGAAGGGGCGGCTGATGTCGTTGTGCCTGCCCGTTGCCAAAAGGTTCGCCAGAAGCGTGCCGCCGGCGGGGATCGCCTTGAAGCCGCCCGTGCCCCAGCCGCAATTGAGGAACAGATTTGGCAGTGGCGATTGACCGATGATCGGCGAGGAGTCCGGCACGACGTCGACGATCCCGGCCCATTGCCGCATCAGCTTCAGCTGGCCGAAGATCGGGAACATTTCCAACAGCCCCGCGATCACCCCCTCCAGCGTCGGCAGGTTACCGCGCTGGGCATAGGAGGGAGTGCGGTCGAGCCCGCCGCCGATGACGATCTCGCCCTTGTCGGACTGGCTGACATAGACGCCCGTGCCGGGCGACAGCACCACCGTGTCGAGGATCGGCTTGACCGGTTCGGTTACGCAGGCCTGCAGCGCATAGGAATTGATCGGCAGGCGGAAGCCGGCCTTGGCCGCCAGCACCGAGGAATGTCCTGCCACGGCCATGCCGATGCGGTCCGCGCGGATGGCGCCACGCGTCGTCTGGACGCCGCGGCAGCGGCCGCCCTCGACGATGAAGTCGGTGATTTCGCAGTTCTGGATGATGTCGACGCCGAGTCGGCTCGCGGCCCGTGCATAACCCCAGGCGACCGCGTCGTGGCGCGCGGTGCCGGCCCGGCTTTGCCAGATGCCGCCGAACACGGGAAAGCGCGCATTGGCCGTGAAATTGTAGATCGGCGCCACCCGGCGCACATCCTGGGGCGAAAACAGCTCCGCATCGATGCCGTTGATCTGCATGGCATTGACTGTGCGTGCCCCGATCTCCATTTCGCCGGTCGAGTGGCACAGGCTGACCATGCCGCGCTGCGACAGCATGACGTTGTAGTTGAGGTCCTTCGACAGTCCCTCATAGAGCCGGTGCGCCAGCCCATAGAGCTCGACGCTCTGCGGATAGTAATAGTTGGAGCGCACCACGGTCGTGTTGCGGCCGGTATTGCCGCCGCCGATCCAGCCCTTTTCCAAAACCGCTACTCTGGCGATGCCGTGATTCTTCGCCAGGTAATAGGCCGTCGCCAGCCCGTGGCCGCCGCCGCCGATGACGATCGCGTCGTAGGACGGCTCCGGCTCGGGCGAGCGCCAGGCCGGCTCCCAGCCGGTCTGGCCGGCGAGGCCTTCCTTCAAGAGCGACAAAGCGGAATAGCGTCTGGTCATGGCGTGCTGGAGGAGGTTGGTTCAATGGGGTGAGGCGTAACGCGATTGTACATATATGTCTAGTTCGTGCCGTGGTGTGAAAGCGGCGGCTGTCGCTAACGGCTGCGCGAAAGCGTTTCCTCGACATAGCGTGAAAAATCCTCGACGTCCTGCGCCGTGGGCTCCTGGCCGGTGAAGCTGCGCAGATAGGACGCGACGTGCGGCAGGCGGCTGCTCATCGGTTCGTCGAGCTCGAGCGAGTAGTAGCCGATCTGCATGAAATAGAGCACGCGGGCGCGCACGAAGGCGTCTTCCTCGTCATAGCCGTGGCGCCTGAACATGTCGCGAATGGCGTCGACGCGCTCCTCGTCGGCCTCGTCGAGAGCCCGCCTGATGGCGGGCGATCGCCGGGCCCACGCCCTGATCGCGAAATCCAGCTGCGGATCGAACAGCTTCTCGTCCACCCAGCACTCGAAGATGCTCATCACCCCGCGGATGACGGTCGCGGAAGGCCGCGCGGCGCGTTCGACGATGAACCTTGTATTGGTCTGCCGCCAATAATCCAGCAATTGGTCGAGCAGGTCCTGGCGGCTCTTGAAGTACCAATAGAAACTGGAACGCGACACATCGAGCTTCTGGCCGAGCGTCTGCACACGGACGCTTTCGACGCCGTCCGAAATCAACGTTTCAAGCGCGAGCTTGAGCCAGTCTTCCCGGGTGACCTTGATGTTGCCGGTGGCGCCGGCGCGCTGGGTTGTCGTGTCGGTGGCTTCCATCGGCACGACGCATGACACGCCGCCCCGGGCAAATCAAGACTATGGACATATATGTACATACCCGTTTCGCGGTGATTGGAACGATGTGTCGCCGAAGCTGTTGGGCCAAGGGCGATGCCCTGCGGGCAGCAGGTCGCGCGGGGCCGCGAACCGAGAGACTTTGTCGCGGCCGTCCGCGCAAAGCGTGCTTTCCCGCAGAGCAATTGTCTGGCAAATACAAATTACACAGATGCCGCCGCGCGGCGAACCAGCAGGAAAGACACGACATGGCACCGCTTCGACAGAACCTCATCGACGGCGAGTGGGTCGGCGATGCCGGCTCCCGCAACATCAACCCGTCCGATACCGGCGACATCGTCGGCGAATACGCTTCCGCAGGTGTCGAACAGGCGGCACAGGCGATCGCCGCGGCCAAGGCGGCCTTTCCCGCCTGGTCGCGCTCGGGTCTGCTGGTCCGTCACGCGGTGCTGAAGAAGACGTCGGACGAGATCCTGGCGCGCAAGGACGAGATCGGCCGCAACCTTGCGCGCGAGGAAGGCAAGACGCTGGCCGAAGGCATTGGCGAGACCATTCGAGCCGCCCAGATCTTCGATTTCTTCGCCGGTGAGACACTGCGCCTCTCGGGCGAAGTCGTGCCTAGCGTGCGGCCGGGCGTCGGTGTCGAGATCACGCGCGAAGCGGTCGGCGTGGTTGGCATCATCACCCCCTGGAACTTCCCGATCGCCATTCCCGCCTGGAAGATCGCTCCGGCGCTTGCCCACGGCAACACCATCGTCTTCAAGCCGGCGGATCTCGTTCCCGAGAGCGCCTGGACCATCGTCGACATACTGCACCGTGCCGGCCTGCCCAAGGGCGTGCTCAACCTCGTCATGGGCAAGGGCTCGGTGGTCGGCCAGGCGATGCTTGACAGCCCGGACATCAACGCCATCACCTTCACCGGCTCGGTTGGCACCGGCAAGCGCGTCGCCGCGGCGAGCGTCGAGCACATGCGCAAGTTCCAGCTCGAAATGGGCGGCAAGAACCCGCTGGTGGTGCTCGATGATGCCGACCTCGCTACGGCTGTCGATTGCGCGATCAACGGCGCTTTCTTCTCGACCGGTCAGCGCTGCACGGCTTCGTCCCGGCTGATCGTGACGAACGGCATTCATGACCGTTTCGTCGAAGCGCTCAAGGAACGGATGGACAAACTGGTCGTCGGCGATGCGCTCGACGCGCAGACCCAGATCGGTCCCGTTGTCGATGCGACGCAGCTCAAGCAGGACGAAGACTATATCGCCATCGGCGTCAGGGAAGGCGCCACGCTCGCCTTCGGCGGCGAGCGGCTTGACCGCAAGACGCCGGGCTTCTTCCTGCGGCCGGCGCTGCTGACCGATGCCACCAACGCCATGCGCAGCTCGCGAGAGGAGATTTTCGGACCTGTCGCCAGCGTCATCCGCGTCAAGGACTACGACGAGGCGCTCGCCGTCGCCAACGATACGCCATTCGGGCTGACGTCCGGCATCTGCACGTCCAGCCTCAAGCACGCCACGCATTTCAAGCGCAATTCGGAGGCCGGCATGGTGATGGTCAACCTGCCGACGGCGGGTGTCGATTTCCATGTTCCCTTCGGTGGCCGCAAGGGCTCGAGCTACGGTCCGCGCGAACAGGGCCGATACGCCATGGAATTCTACACCACCGTGAAGACCGCCTACACGTTTGCAGGCTGATCGGGGCGCCGGCTGACCGGGCCGGCGAAGCCTTCGCGTGCACCAAGAGACAAGGCGATGACAGTTCAAGACAAGGATCTGACCTGGCTCAATCCGCCGCCGCATCATTCCATCGACGGCGATGCGGTTCATGTGCGCACCGGCAAGGAGACGGACTTCTGGCGCGAGACCTTTTACGGTTTCTGGCGCGACAACGGCCATTTCCTCTACAAGCGCGTAGAGGGCGATTTCACCGCGGAAGTCACCGTCAACGGACGCTATGAGGTGCTCTACGACCAGGCGGGGCTGATGCTCCGCCTCAGCGAAACGCATTGGATCAAGGCCGGCATCGAATATACCGACGGCGTGGTGTACTTCTCGGTTGTCGTCACCAACGATGCCTCGGACTGGTCGTTGGCCACCATTCCGGCCGGTCCGGATGGCGTCGCGATCCGGTTGACCCGCCATGCCGAGACCATCCGCGTCCAGTACCTGGATGTCTCCGACGGTCATTGGAAGCCGGTGCGGCTCGCCTACTTCCCGGTCTCGAAGGCGGTCGATGTCGGCATGATGTGCTGTTCGCCGCAGCGCGAAGGCTTCGAGGTCACCTTCACCGGCTTTTCGGTCGGCCCGCCGATTTCGCGGGACCTGCACGGCTGAAGCCCGCGCCAACGCCGACGGGACACAAGTGTCATCGCCTGGACCACGCCAGCCAGCGTGCCGCCAGATGCCTCCACAAAGGGGTGAACCGCGTTCGCCGGTAAGCGTCGCCGGCCATTTTGATGCCTTGCGCCTGTGTCGGGAAGGGATGGATGACGTCGGCCAGCGCGTGCAATCCCATGCCCGACCTGATGGCGAGCGACACCCCGTTGATCATCTCGCCGGCATGGGCGGCGACCACGGTCGCACCGAGGATGCGGTCTGATCCTTCCCTGACATGGATTTTGACGAAACCCTCTTCCTCGCCGTCCATCACCGCGCGGGCGACATCGTGCATCAGCACCGTATAGGTCTTGACCGGAATGCCGTCGCGGCGCGCCTCCACCGGATAGAGGCCGACATGGGCGATTTCCGGATCGGTGTAGGTGCACCACGGAACCACCAATTCGCTCAGCCTCTTGCGCCCGAGAAACAGGGCGTTCTGCACGACCATGCGGGCTGTTGCTTCAGCGGTATGCGTGAATTTGTAGTCGAGGCAGACATCGCCCGCCGCATAGATGCGCGGGTTTGAGGTCCTGAGATAATCGTCCACCTTGATGCCTTTGGCATCGTGGGCAACCCCCGCCTCGTCGAGGCCAAGACCGTCGACATTGGGCGAGCGGCCTATGCCGGTGATGATCTCGTCGACGGAAATCGTCATCATGTCGCTGTCCCGCACCAGGTCGGCGAGCTTCTTGTCGCCGTCCCTGCGCACCGCCACCACTTCGGTGTTCAGTCGGACCTCGACCCCCTCGCGCGCCAGCGCTTCCGAAAGGATCTGCGCGGCGTCGCGTTCCTCGCCGGGCAGGAACATCGGATCGCTCTGCGCCAGGATGACCTTCGCGCCGAGCAGGCAGAAGGCCTGCGCTGTCTCGCAGCCAAGCGGCCCGCCGCCGATGACCAGCAGCCGCTTCGGGCAGTCGACAAGGTCGAACATCGTCTCGTTGCTGAGATAGCCGGCCTCGACCAGGCCGGGAATGGATGGAAACTCCGGCCTCGCGCCTGTCGCAATCAGCGCCTTGCGGAAGCGCAGCGTGGTTCCCGCGACGGTCACGCAATCGCTTCCCTCGAACCGGGCTTCGCCGAAATGAACGTCGATGCCCAGCGCAGCAAGCGCCTCAGCGCTGTCGGCATGGCTGATCCGTTGCCGGATGCGCCGCATCCTGGTCATCGCGCGCTGGAAATCGACGCGAAGATGGTCCGGCGCATCGGCTCCGAAATTCTCGGCATCGCGCATGTCGGCATAGAGCCTGGATGTACGGATGATCGACTTGGACGGGATGCAGCCGGTGTTGATGCACGTGCCGCCGATCAACCCGCGTTCGATCAGCGCCACTTTCGCGCCGAGGCTTGCCGCTTCGGTCGCGGCAGTCAAGCCGGCAGGCCCGGCGCCGACGACGACGAGATTGTATGGTCCGGTGGGCGGCGGGTTTCGCCAATGCGGCGGATGGGCGCCCCTGACCAGCTCGACATCATTGTGGTCGGCCGGAAAACCGGCAGCTTTCGTCCCTTCAAGCGACATCGCGGCCATCCGGGCTTGCCGGCTGCGACAGCCATCCGCCTGTGAACCCCGCCTTGTTCAGGCCGCGGCGGATGTACTGGTTGGAACGCATCAGCTCCCACACCAGGCGCGAGCGGTGGTTCTCGATCATCATCACCACGATGCCTTGGTCGAGGCCGAAATGGCCTTCCGACACCCAGCCGTCGCGGCCAAATTTTCGCCGGTTGGCCAGCGTCGGGTTGAAGCCGCTCGGCAGCCGGAAATTGTCGATCACCTGGGGGTAGCGATCCGCGAGATGGCGCAGCGCCGCCATGCAGATATCAGGCGCAAAAGGCAGCGACGCCGGATAGGACCACGGCGCGATCGTGCCGTCGTCCGGCCCGAAGGGCGCACCGCGCGCGACGTAGCCGGAAAACCGGCGCCGCCGCCGTTGTATGCTGCTGCGAAAGCCGCCCGGTCCGTCCCCGGCCGAAAGCCCCCAGAGGTTCTCTCCGTAGCCGTCATAGCCATGGGGATTGTGCCGAGCATAGTCGCGGTGGAGGTAGGTCGAGCGGCGGCTGTTTTCGAAATAGTCCGAATTCTTCTCGCGCATGAAAGCATCGCGGATGCCGGCGAAATCGATCCAGGCATGAGAGAACTGGTGCATGAACAACGGACCGCCATAAAGCACGTCGTAGCCGTAGATGTTTTCCCACTGATAGGTCGCCGTCCAGCCCGCGTAGCTGTCGTCGGACGTCGGGCTGTCGGGCGAGGCCATCGACAGGACATAGAGGATCGTCGCCTCATTGTAGCCTTCCCAGCCATAGTGGAGAAAGCCGCTCTTCGGTTTCCAGCCCTGTCGCAACGTCGGACTGCTGCCTTGCGCCCATCGCCAGTCGACGCGCCGGTAGAGCGCCTCGGCCAGCCGGCGGATTTCGGCTTCCTCGTCATTGTCGCCCCGGAAATAGGCGCCCGCCACGAGAATGCCGGCCATCAGCAATGCCGTATCCACCATCGACAGTTCGCAGCGCCACACCCGAAGTCCGGTGCGAATGTCGAGGAAATGATAGTAAAAACCCTTGTGGCCGGTGACATCAGCGCCACTGCCTTGCGTGCTGGTCCAGAAGAAACGCAGCGCGGCGAGCGTCAGGTCCACCGCTGCTTCCCGCTCCATCCAGCCGCGCTCGACCCCGATCGGATAGCAAGAGAGCGCAAAGCCTACGACCGCGATGCTGGCCGGTGAATTCGACCGCGACGTGTCGGCGACCAGCCCGTTTGCGGGGTTCACGTTTTCCAGAAAATAGCCGAAGGCCGCGCGCTGGAAACGATCCAGAAGGTCGTCGTCCGACAGGATGGCAGGCTCGACCTTAAGCAAATGCGGCAAGCTCCGGTCCGGTCGTCGCGATTGTCGGAGAAAGGTGCAGGAATTGCGCGCGGGCCGAACTGTCACGCCTGGTCATGTCTTCGCCCTCATTGTTGCCGTTGCCGGGTTCCGGCTTCGGCCACTGTACGCTTGTCCAGCTCCGTTGGTTGCTTCCTCACGCGCAATTGTAGTGGCTTGCCGCCAGCCGGAAAGCGCCGCACCACATCAGTAGGTGGCGCGGCCGCCGGAGACGTCGAAGACGGCAGCCGTCGTGAACGAACATTCCTCCGAGGCGATCCAGCAAATCAGCGCCGCCACCTCGTCGAGCTCGCCAAAGCGCGCCATCGGTATCTTGGAGAGCATGAAATCGATATGCTCCTGGCTCATCTGCTTGAAGATCGCCGTGCGCACCGCCGCCGGCGTGACGCAGTTCACGGTTATGCCGGTCTTGGCCAGTTCCTTGCCGAGCGATTTGGTCAGGCCGATCACCGCGGCCTTGGATGTGCTGTAGGCGGAAGCGTTGGGATTGCCTTCCTTGCCGGCGATCGAGGCGATGTTGACGATGCGGCCGTAATTGCGCTCCAGCATGTGCGGGACGAGCGCCTTGTTGCAGTAGAAGACACCGTTGATGTTGATGTCGATGACCAGACGCCAGTCCTCCACCGGATAGTCCCAGGCGGTCATGTTGGGACCGGTGATGGCGGCGCTGGTGATCAGGATGTCGACCCCGCCATGCGCCTCGATCGTCGACCGCGCCGCCCGATCCACCGCCGCCGGGTCGGCGACATCGACGGTCTGGCCATGCAGCGCCGGGATCGAAGCCCTGGCCGCTTCGATCTGGGCGGGATCGCGGTCCCAAACCGAAACGCGCCCGCCTTCTTGGATCAGCCTCTGTGCGACGGCGAGGCCGATGCCGGATGCGCCGCCCGTAATCACCGCCGAGCGTCCGGCAAACCGTTCCGCGAAAATCGTCGGCATCTCATTTTCCCCTGTCCTGGCGCAAATCGGCTCCGCTCGGCGAAACCATGTTCGGGGGTGACTGTGAGGTCGCCGCCGGCCAAGTTCAAGCCGGCATGCACCTCGATCGTCTGGGCCAATCCCTGAGGCGCGTTATGCCGGGCTCCCCTCGATCTGCCTGTCCAGCGCTTGCACCAGCGCCAGGCCTATTTGTCCGAGCGGTACAGGAAGAACTGCAGGAACAATTCCCGCTCGGTGGTGATGTCGAGTTTCTCATAGATGCGCCGGCGATGGTTCTTGACCGTGCCGACGGTGATGCCGAGCCGCTCGGCAATGTTGGCGGTCGGATGGCCGGCCAGGATCAGTTGCACGAGCTCCCTTTCCCTGAGCGACAGTTCCGGCCACAGGCTCGCCGGGATTGTGGGCTGCTGGCGCGGCGAGGCGCCGGGGCTGGACGGCGCCGAGCTGCGCGAGAAATCGCTTCCGCGCGTCTTGATGTCGAGCGCGTGCAGCGCCTCGAACACCGGCAGCCGCTCAGCCAGCAGGGCGATCTCGTTGTCCTTGAACGCCGTCGTCGAGCGATCGAGGAAAATGCCGAGGCACCAGTCGCCGCCATCGGCCAGCATGATGCCGACTTCATCGCAGATCTCCGATTGCGCGAGGAAGCCGGCTATGTACTGGCCGCGTTTGGCCTCGTCGTCGGACAGCCGCTTGAGCGGCATGATGCCCAGCCGGCGCTCGCGCCGCCAGGAAGCGTAGAAGGGGTCGAACACGTAATAATTATCAAGGTAGCGCCGCACCATCTCGTCGGAGAAGCGCCGGTGCTTGACGAATTGCGGCGTCTGCGTCGCCGAGTAGCGCGTCACCGTCACCAGGTCATGCGCGATGTCGGCGCCGATCAGGTCGATCAGGCAGTCGACATGCCTGTCGGTGCCGGTGGCGGCGATCGCCATGGCGAGCGGCGCCCAGATGTTGCCCATGCGCATGCCTCTTTTTCGGCGACGAGCTCCCGTCCGTCATTGTGCCTTTAGGCATATGGCGCGATCCGGTCCCGCGAATCTAGCCTGTGGTCATGCTCGGCAAGGGAAGGCGACCCGTGGACCATATCTCTACCAATCCCATCGTCATCGGCATCGACGCCGGCGGCACCATGACCGACACCATCCTTGTCGATCAGGACGGCCGCTTCAAGATCGGCAAGTCGGCAACGACGCCGAAGAACGAGGCCGAGGGGTTCCTCGCCTCGGCCGAGGACGCGGCGGACGCCTGGGGCATCTCGCTCGAGGCCCTGTTTTCGGGCGTCAATGTGGTGCTCTATTCCGGCACCGGCATGCTCAACACGCTGCTGTCGCGCACCGGCAGGAAACTCGGCCTGATCACCACCAAGGGCCTTGAGGACATGATCCTGATGGGTCGCGGCCTGCAGGCCTGGGCCGACTATTCCTATGCCGACCGGCTGCACGCTGTGACGCATCATCATCCCGATCCGCTGGTGCCGCGCCGACGCACTCACGGCGTCACCGAGCGCATCGACCAGTTCGGCGACATCATCCTGCCGCTCTATGAGCATGAGGTCCGTGCCGCGGCGAAAAAGCTGATCGCCGACAAGGTCGAGGCGGTCTGCATCATGACGATCTTCTCGCATGTCAATCCGGTGCATGAGAAGCGCATCGCCGAGATCTGCCGCGAGGAGATCGCCGCCGCCGGAGCCGACATCCTCGTCTACAGCAGCCATGAGGTGCGCCCGGTCATCCGCGAGCAGTCGCGGCTGAACTCGGTGCTGATCGAGGCCTACGCCACCTCGCGCGGCCGCAAGCAGCTCAAGGGGATCGAGGACGTCTCGAAGAAATACGGCTTCAGATATGGCGTCCAGACGCTGCTCTCCTTCGGCGGTCTCACCTCGATCAACCACCCGCGCCTGCACGAAACCATGATCTCCGGCCCGATCGGCGGCATTCTGGGCGCGGCCTATGTCGGCAAGCTGATCGGCAATGACTCGCTGATCTGCTCGGACATGGGCGGCACCTCCTTCGACATGGGCGTCATCACGCGCGGCCAGACCCGGATCGAGAACGAGCCCCTGATGGACCGGTTCAAGCTCAATGTGCCGACGCTGCATCTCGACACGATCGGCGCCGGCGCCGGCATGATCCTCAAGGTCGATCCGCTGACGAAGAAAGTCTCGCTCGGGCCCGAAAGCGCCGGTGCCGATCCCGGCCCGATCTGCTTCGCCAGGGGCGGCACCGAGCCGACCATCGCCGATTGCGACGCCATCCTCGGCCGGCTGAACCCGCATTATTTCCTCGGCGGCAAGGTCGTGCTGCAGGTCGAGAAGGCGCGCAAGGCCTTCGAGGAGAAGTGCTCCCGTCTGCTCGGCGTCGGCGTGGAGGAAGCCGCCGAAGGCATGATCGATATGCTGGAGGCCGACGCCAACAACGCGCTGCGCCGCGTCATCTCCGGCCAGGGGATCCACCCTTCGGAGTTCACATTGCTTTCCTATGGCGGCTCGGGGCCGTTGCATCTGGCCGGCTGCTCCAGGGGCATCGGCTTCAAGGATATCATCACCTTCCAGTTCGCGGCCGCTTTCTCCGCCTTCGGCTGCACCACGGCGGATTTCATGCGCCGGCATTCGGTATCCACGCAGATCGACATCGGCGCGCGCGCAAGCGAGGCCGAACTGCTGGCCTTCGGTGCCAGAGTGACCGCGGTCTGGGACGATCTCACCAGGGCCGCGGTCGACGAGATGGTGGCCGACGGTCATGCGCTGGACAAGATCAGGACGGCGCCGTTCCTGATGATGCGCTATACCGGCCAGCTCGAGGATGTCGAGGTGATGGCGCCGCTCTCGGCGATCAATTCGGTCGACGAGATGCGCAAGGTCATCGACGAGTTCGAGGCGGTCTACGCCAAGGTCAACCATCGCGTCTCGCGTTATGGTGAAGCCGGCTTCTCGATCACCGAACTCGGTCTCATCGCCACCGCCGACAAGGTCAAGCCCGTGCTGCTCAAGCGGCCGCTCGGCGCCTCAAGCCCCGCATCCGCGCACAAGGGCGTGCGCGAGGCCTATATTGGCGGCCGCTGGCACAAGGCCGATCTCTACGAGATGGATCTTCTGCTGCCGGGGCATGAGGTGACCGGCCCGGCCATCATCGAACACCCCGCCACCACCCTCGTCGTCCATCCGCGGGACCGTGTCTTCGTCGACGAATGGACGCTGCTCCACTACTCCCACGCTTGAGAGGGCGAACGCCATGCTGGACAAACCCGCCTCCGCCCTGCGCCTCCGCGAGCGGCTGATCGAATCCGAACGGCTCATGGACGAGACCGGCTGCTATGACGGCATCACCGATCTCGAACTGCGCAACCAAGATCCGCTGAAGTTCGAGACGCTGCACACCAAGCTGCGCGCCTACTGCGTCTCGGCGCGCGAGATGGCGCGTCGCATCTCGGCTTCGCCCGGCGTGCGCGAGGTCGGCGAGATGGTCGTCGCCATCTACACGCCCGAGGGCGACGCGATCGCGCTCTCCAACGGCATCATGGTGCATGTGCACACGATGAGCCGCTTCATCAAATGGATGATCAGACAAGGCTACGAGGAAAATCCCCGCATCGTCGACGGCGACATCTTCGCCAACAACGACGCCTTCATCGGCACCGTGCAGGTGCCCGACGTGATGGACGTGGTGCCGATCTTCCACACGGGCAAACTCGTCGGCTGGGCGGGCGCGGTCTGCCACGAACTTGAGGCCGGCGGCATCACGCCGGGCGGCGACGTGGCGCTGGCACAGGAGCGCTTCACCGAAGGCCTGTTCGTCTGCGCCGAAAAAGTCGGCCAGAACGACGAACTGCGGCGCGACTACGTGATCCGCTGCGAGCGCAATCTGCGCATGCCCATCTACTGGGTGCTGGACGAGAAGGCCAAGGTCGCCTCCTGCATCGACATGCGCGAAAGCGTCAAGGCGCTGATCGACGAGATCGGCCTCGACTACTGGATGAAGGTGTCGAAGGAATTCATCGAGGAGGGCCGCCGCGCGCAACTCGCCCGCACGCGACAACTGACCGTTCCCGGCATCTATCGGGGGCATACTTTTTACGGTCATGTCACCAAGGGCAAGCCGGGCTACCAGCCGCTCGGCGACCCCGACTGGCTCTACAACATTCCGATCGAAATGGAGATCACCACGGGCGGCAAGATCATCATGGATTTCGAGGGCACGCAGCCCTGGGGCTACCATTCCATGAACTGCACGCCGGCCGGCATGGATGGCGGCATGTTCGTGACGCTGACCCAGCACATGAATTTCGAAGGCCTGGTCAATGACGGCGCCTGGATGGCAACGGAGCTCAAGCTGCCGCATGGCACCTGGACCAATCCCGACAATGAGATGGTGGCGACGGCCACGTCCTGGGCGCTGCTCCTGCCGGCCTATGGCGTTTTCCAGCGGCTCCTGTCGAGATCATTCATCGCCCGCGGCTTCGTCGAGGAGGCCTTCGTCGGCCAGGTCAACAGCCCGATGATCGAGATGGGGGGAACCAGCCAGTACGGCACGCTGTTCGGCATGGCGCATTTCGAATGCGCGGCCGCCGGTTCCGGCGCGCTTGCCATCAAGGACGGGCTGGACACCGCCTATGTCGGCTGGAACCCTGAATCCGACATGGGCAACATCGAGATCTGGGAACAGAACATGCCGATGGTCTATATCGGCCGCTCGATCGTTGCCAATTCCGGCGGCGCCGGCAAATATCGCGGCGGCTGCGCCTTCCTGTCGACCTGGCTGGTCAGCAAGACCGACCATCTCCGGCTGGTCACCTCGGAACACTCCTCGCGCGTCTTCGACAATGGCGGGCTCTGCGGCGGCTATCCGGCGCCGACCTGCCAAAAACACCGTGCGGTGCGCGACAGCAACATCTTCGAGCTCGCACAAAAGGGCGCGCCGCTGGCGCACCATACCGGCACCAATCCTTATCGTTCCGAACTCGAGGTCCGGCTCGAAGGCCAGCACGTGACGATGGAAGGGCCCTATATCACCGCGCCCCACAAAACCGGCGACGTGTTCACCCATTCCTACAATGGCGGTGGCGGCTATGGCGACGTGCTGGAGCGCGACCCGCTCAAGACGGCATCGGACGTCGAGAACGGCTATCTCACCAGGGAAGCTGCCGAAAATGTCTTCGGGATCGTGCTTGACGAGGACGAGGACGGCTATCCCGTCGCCAATCTCGAAGCCACCAAGCGCCACCGCGCCGAGATGCGGTCGCGCCGGCTCGCTCGGGCCAGGCCGGTCTCGGAGTGGATGGCCAAGGAGCGCGAGCGGGTGAAGGCGGTCGATTTCGCGCCCGAGGTGAAGAAGATGTATGCCAGCGCCATCAAGCTTTCGCCGCGCTTCACCAGGGATTTTTCAACCTTCTGGGATGTCGATGCCAAATCGACCTTCGGCGTGGAGTAGGGACCATGACCTCATACAGCAAGGAAGTCATCGCCGATCTGGTCGCGGGCACCCTGCCTTGGCCGCAGACGCGCCGCGTCATGAGCGCCTACAAGGACGACGACCGGTTCTTCAAATATGTCGCGGTTTTGCAGGACCGCGTCGGCTGGAGCGATCCGATACTGCTCCCTGTTGGCGACCACCTCTTCATCTGCCAGAGCGGCGATGAGCGGGTAACCCGTTGCGAATGCGGCCATTCCTTCGGCGACTACCGCAAGAACTGGAAGCTGAAGGCTTCGATCATCGTGCGCGACAGCGAGGAGGCGCTGCGCGAGATCTATCCCAACAGCGACCTGCCGGATCCCGAATGGATGGAAATCCGCGAGTTCATCTGTCCGCAATGCGGCACGCTGCACGAGGTCGAGGCCGCGGCGCCGGGTTATCCCATCGTCCATGATTTCGAACCCGACCTGGAAGGTTTCTACCGCGATTGGCTGGGCAAGCCGCTGGAGCCGCTGGAGCCGATGGACAAGGAAAGCTGATGGCAAGGACACAAGTTTCGTCACCGGCTCCGAAGGTTATGTTGGCCTATGAAGTTCAGATACTCTCGGGACTGATGGACCGTCCCGTGCCGCGCGGAGGCCATGCCCGATGACAAACCTTTCCGGCCGCGGCGCAATCGTCACCGGTGGCTTCTCCGGAATGGGCCTGGCGATTGCCACGGCATTGGCGCAGGCCGGCGCCAATGTCGCCGTCGGTTCCTATGTCGCACCTGGCGGCGTGGAGAGATCCGACGCCGCCTACTATCCCGGCGCTGACGAGATAGAGCGCGTGCGTTCGGCTCTCGGCGCGCATGGAACGAGGATTTACGCCGCCCATCTTGACGTGCGCGACAGCGACGTCACGAACCGTTTCGCGGCCGACGCCGAGGCGGCGGTGGGTCCTGTCGACATCCTGGTCAACGCCGCCGGCACCACGGCCGAGCAGCCGGTCTGCGGCCATTCCGACGCGCTGTGGGACAAGATCGTCGACACCAATCTCACCGGCGCCTTCCGCGCCACCCGCGCTGTGCTGCCCGGCATGATCGAGCGCGGCTGGGGCCGCATCGTCAACATCGGCTCGACCGCCGCCTCGGTCGGGTGGAAGGACAATCCCGCTTACTGCGCCTCCAAGGCTGGTCTCCTCGGCCTCACCCGTTGCGTGGCGCTCGAAGGGGCGGCGCATGGCGTCACCTGCGTCATGATCAGCCCGACCTGGGTCGAGACCGAACTGATGCGCCGCAACGTGGCGCAGGTCGTCGAGCGCGAGGGCAAGGGCCGCACGGCCGAGGACGCGATGGCCGAGATCGCCAGGGGCAACCCCCAGCAGCGCATTCTCCAGCCGCAGGAGATCGCGGCGCTGGCCGTGTTCCTCTGCTCGGATATGGCCAAGGGCATTACCATGGAAAACATACAGGTCACCGGCGGAGCACTTTGGTAGCGCGCACGGCTGTTTGCGGGCCTCGATGGAGAGGCCGGCAATGGAAAGAGAAATCCGATCCCGTCCGGGCGGCTGTCCCGGACCTGATCTCTCGGCGCTCGCCTGGCTGTAAGACAAGGTGACCGCATTTGCCATTGAGCGCGCGGCGCGATAGGTTATATTGCACTGCACAATGGAGATGCCGTCGATTGCACCCTTCTTACGGAGATGCCTGCCGGCTACGCGGCGGTCCGGGGTAGGCTCGGCGAGAACCTGAGATGAAGATTCCAAAGTCCTTGCTGGTCGATCCCGAGAGGAACTCGGTCTACGGCAGTTTTGCCGTTGCCGTCTCGGTCTGGGCATTCTCCTACTCCGTCATATTCGGCCAGGTGCTGATCCTGGCCTATTATGCGGTGTGGCTGCCCCTCATCATGGTCGACTACAGGCGGTTCCTGCGGCATCTGTCCAGCGCCTGGCTGCCATTGTCGTTCGCGGCCTATGTATGCTTCTCCGTCTTCTGGTCGGACGCTCCCGGCATCACCGCGAGAACGGCCGTCCAGTACTTCTCCCACATCGCCTGCGCCTATGTCGCGGCGCGAGCCGTCAGTGTGCGGACCCTGACAATAGGCGCCCTGGTCGGCATATTCGTCGTCCTGCTCTACTCTCTCAAGGTCGGGGCCTATTCCGAGGACGTCCTCGACGGCACTTATAATTTCGTCGGCGCCTTCGCCTCCAAGAACCAGATCGGCTTCGTCGCCTCGCTCGGCATCTATTTCAGCGTCGTCTTCATCGCCTTCCTCAGGCACGGCCGGCTGAGCCTGTTCCTGACCGTGCCGGTGGTGCTTTTGTCGGCCTATCTGCTGGTCATCTCGCATTCGGCCACCTCGATGGCCTCGACACCGGCGGTGCTGGCGCTGGTGATGCTGCTTGCCATGAGCAAGGTGCTGTCGCGACGCTACCGCCGGGTGATCTTCCTGGTCGGCACAGGCATGCTGGTCGTCGCTATCCTTGTGGCGCTGAATCTCGGCCTCATGGACTTCGTCCTCGGCCTGTTCGGCAAGGATTCGACGCTCACCGGGCGCACCTATCTGTGGGAGCAGGGCTGGAACGCCGCGCAGAGGGCGCCCATGCTCGGCGTCGGTTATGCCGCATACTGGGTCCAGGGCTTTGCCGAGGCCGAGCGCCTGTGGAACGAGTTCTACATCACCACCCGCACCGGCTTCCACTTCCACAACACCTACATCGAAGCCCTTGTCGAACTCGGCTTCGTCGGGGCGACGCTGGTTTCGCTGGTCATCCTGCGCACGCTCTACGGCCATGTCTCGGCGGTGGCGTTCGGGACATGGCGGGCGGATTCGGTCGTTCTGGCCGGCGTCATGGTGCTGCTCCTGATCCGCTCCTTCGTCGAGGTCGAGATCCTCAACCCCTACATCATGGGTTCCTTCCTGATGTATTTCAGCTTCTTCAAGCTGGCGCGACTGCCCGTTGCCCGTCCTCGCCTGTCTGCGGCAAGGATCGAAGAGGCAAATGCCGCCAGAGGCTGGAGCGGCCCCGAGCCTGGCACGGACGCCGCTCGATGAATACCGATCGGTTTCCCGTTTGGGATTGCGTCAAAGCAAGGCGATAGAGCGGCTGGCGATTCCCTCAAACGCCGCCCCGCTCCAGCAATTTCAGGAAAGTGTGTACGGCTTCCCCGGGAAACGCGCGCAGCGCTTTCCGTCCGGAATTGCGCAAAAACAAAGGGATAGAGCAGCTCACCGTTTTCGTGAACGGTGAGCTGCTCTTATCTCGGCCGTTCGACCACTTACTGGCTGGGCATTGGCGCCAGCTTGACCTTGATCACATCGCCCGGCAACACGGGGGTGTCTTCCTTGACCGCAATCTCGCTCGTCTTGCCCTCGGCAGCGCGCAGCAGTGAATAGATCAGGGTGGGCTCTTCGTTGGTTGCGCTGGCGGCCACGGTGGCGGGATCGGTGGCCTGGGCCATCAATCCTTTCTGCATGTTGACCCTCAGCGCGGCCTCGTTCAGGTCGGCTTCGGTCTGCTGCCGGTCGGCGGCGAGGCTCGAGCTCAGCGTGTTCTGGGCATCGATGGCATCCTGCGTTGCCTTGCTGATCGCTTGCTTGGCGGTGAGGATGGCCGTTTCGTAGTCCAGGATCTTGCCCTGAAGGTCGGTGACGGACTGTTGCGAATCCAGCAGTCTTGCGTTGGCGACCAGGCCTTTCTGGGCCAGCGGACCGATGCTGGTGAGTTGCTGCTGCGCCAGGTCGACCTGCTTCTGCTGGTTGACGATCTTCTTCTGCAGCGATTCGATCTCGGCCTGCAGAACCCCTTTCAGATCGCTGAGCGCCTCGAGCTTCAGCTTCAGCGCCTTCTGGTCAGCCGTGAGGATCGTCATCTCGTCCGCGACGATGGCCTGCAGTCTCGGATCGCCCTCGACCTCCTTCGGCACGTCGAAGCTCGACTTGCCCGCAAGGTCGGCATCGATGCGCGCGCGCTTGACGATCAGTCGAACGCGCTGATCGTCATATATATCGAAATTGCCTTTGGCGGTGACCAGGTCCTTGCCGAGCTGCGGGCCGTAGTCGGCGCTTCGCCGGATGCCGCCGGCGATGCTGACCGCCTTCAACACCGTAAGATCGGGCACATAGGGGAATTGGCCGGGGTTCTGCACCTCACCCGAAATATAGAACGGCCGGAACTGCGCCATTTCGACCGATGCCTCGGGCCGGTCCGACAAAGCGAGCTTGTGCTGCAGCGCCTCGCCGATCGCCGCCGCGACTTCGGCCGTTGTCTTGCCGGATGCCGGCAGCTCGCCGACGAAAGGCACCGACAGCATTCCGGCCGGCCCGACCGTGTATACGCCATTCACCGCCGACCAGTCGCGGAACGTGCCTTCGACGGTCTGCCACTCCGCGATACGGATGGTGAGCTTGTCTTGCGATCCGAGATGGTACTCGTCGGCAATGGCGATCCGCGGCAGGGCGAGCGACAGGGCCAGGCAACTGGCTACGAGCCGCAAACGCCGCGAGCGGCTCGAATGCGGGCCGCTGCAAAAAACTTCGAACATGTCTATCTTCAACTGAATGTTCCGATCCGCTTTGGCCCCACCAGCCCGATGAGCCTGCGCCCGATGCCTGCCGGGAGAGATCCCCCGCGTGCGATCCGGTTCGCGACCGCTCAGTAGCAGCCGCGCGACATCCAGACAGCCGGAACTGTCTTGATGATGATGCGAATATCCTCAAAAAGTGACCAATTCTCGACATAGTGGCGATCGAACGCGACTCGGCTGTCATAGGAGACGTCGTTGCGGCCGCTGACCTGCCACAGGCCGGTCAGGCCGGGGCGGGACTTCAGGTAATACACAGCGGCGCTGCCATAGATCTCCAGTTCGTCGCGCACGACCGGGCGAGGTCCGACAAGGCTCATGTCGCCCTGAAGGATGTTGATGACCTGCGGCAACTCATCGAGACTGAGTTTCCTCAGGACCGCGCCGACCCGGGTGACGCGCGGATCGTTCTTCAGCTTGCGGGTGGCTATCCATT
Source organism: Mesorhizobium sp. B2-2-3 (assembly GCF_006442405.1). Classification (NCBI taxonomy): domain Bacteria; kingdom Pseudomonadati; phylum Pseudomonadota; class Alphaproteobacteria; order Hyphomicrobiales; family Phyllobacteriaceae; genus Mesorhizobium; species Mesorhizobium sp. B2-2-3. Next base: position 115,932 of record NZ_VFWC01000001.1, read on the forward strand.
CCGCCTTGGCTTCCGGATTGGCCGCCAGATAGGCGGCCAGCACCCTTTCGCCGTCCGGCACCATGGTGCGGAACTTGAGACAAGGGAAAACCCGTCCGCCACGCCCGATTCGCCGGTGACCGTAAAAAATCGATCCGCCATCGGAGAATTTGACGAGCAGCGCTATCATCACGAACAGCGGGCTGAGAGCGATCAGGGCGGCCAGTGAACCGGCAATATCGAAACTGCGCTTGATAAGGCCGCCGATCGGCGGTGGAAAATCGACGCCAGCCTGCGAAAACTCCGCTGTGGCCGACTTGGCAACATCCCTCATGCCAAAACTCCATGCGTTGACCGGATGGTTTACGGCACGATATCAAAAAAATGTTGCAGCGCAACACACAATTTCCCGCACCTTTGAAATAGTCACGTCATGAATTGACTAAATAATAAGCGCGCCCTGCACAAATTTCGGAATATTTAGCACATTTATGACAATAAATGGGCATAGCCGGAAAAATAGAGGCGCTTTTGGGGCAACTTCTAGGCGGGGCGTTCTTTATGCCCTTGAATGGAGCTCGTTGGTGCTTTAGAGCGGCACGATATTCGGTGGTATTCATATAAAATACTATTCAATATTGTAGATTCTACTGAAAAACACCAAAGAGCCGAAGTTGCGCGTAATCCCGTCGTGTGCGTTGCAGCATGAGCGAGTCGAGCGCAAAAGCTCACCTAAAAATAAATGCAGTTGCCCTTGCGGCCTTTTGCTCGCCTTAATAGAATTGCAAATTATACCTGTCAAAGTGGCGACAGGTTGAAAGGCCGGAAGCAACCGGCCGGGAGCGGGCGACTTAACAAGCCCGCATGACAAGGGACGACGCTCGGGTGGGGCAACGATTGGAATATACCCGGGCCGGTTTGTGGGCTGTTGGGTATGTCGCTTCCAAAATTCATCGTTGGGATGATTTTCGCTCTTGCGATCGTCGTTGGCTGGTCATGGCTGGGCGGCGCTTCAATAGGCACGACGCTGCTGCGCGTCATCATTTGTGCCGTGGTCATCCAGGCGGGCTACTTCGTGCTCGTCTATGCCATGATCGTCAAAAGCGCGCCGACGCCGGCCGACAGGACACGCGAGGCCGAAAGAAAGCTGAGTTCGGCCGAGGTGGCCGAGGGTGAAAAGCTGGGCGGCGCCGGGCGAAGCCTTCACTGACCCAGACCGGGCTGGCCTCAGGCCACGTCGGCGGGTTCGGACTCAGATTGTTCGCCCGAAAGCATCCGGGACAACCGGCTTCCTGCTTTCGCCTTCAGCCGCCGATATTGCCCGACCTCGACGACACGGCCGTTTTCCATCGCCACCACCCAGTCGGCGAACGCGATCATCGATGGCCGGTGCGCGATGGTCAGGATCGTCATCGAGCCGCGCAGCCCGTCGATCGATTGCGCGATCAGTGCCTGGTTTTGCCAGTCGAGCGCGCTGGTCGCCTCATCGAGGATGAGCAGTGACGGCTTGCGCAGCAAGGCGCGCGCCAGCGCGATCCGCTGGCGTTCGCCGCCCGACAACCGCACGCCGCGGTCGCCGACCACCGTTTCCAGCTTGAGGTCGAGCCGTTCGACGAATTCGGCCGCATGGGCCGATCGCAATGCGGCCCACAGTTCATCGTCGCTTGCTTGCTGTGCGGCCAGGCGTAGGTTCGCCGCGATCGTGTCGTGCAGGAGAAACACGTCCTGCGGCACGTAGGCGACCTGGTCGCGCCAGCCCCGGCGATTGGCGGCGTCGATCTCGACGCCATCGACGAGGATCGTGCCGGCTGTCGGCTCGAGCAGGCCGAGCAGCATGTCGGCGATCGTGCTCTTGCCTGATCCCGAAGGGCCGATAAGGGCGGTGACCTTGCCGGCCGGAAGGCCGAAGGTGATGTCGCTCACCACCGTCTTGGCGGCGCCGTCCTCGTAGGCGAAGGAGACGCCGCGAACATTCAGTCCGAAATCGAGCGACAGCTTTCGAGCGTCCTCGATCCCGGCATGGCCAGGTTCCCGCTCGGCGTCGAAACGCATCTGCAGGCTGCGCATCGCGGCATAGGCGGGCAGGTTGATCAGGACCTGCTGCGCCTGCGTCTGCATGTCCATGAAGCGCGGCGCGATGCGCATGAAGACCAGTAGCAGCACCACGATCTCGGCCAGTGAGAGGTCGAAGCGAACCAGCGCAACATAGATGAACAGGCTCAAGCCGATCACGCTCGCCACCTGGAACAGGGCGGTGCCGGTCGAACTGTTGCGCACATAGGCGATGTTGTCGGCCTTCATTCTTTCAAGTGTCGCCTGCAACTGCGCGAAATAGGTCGCCTCGATGTTCAGGCTCTTGGCCACCTTGATGCCGCCGAGGAATTCCGAGACCGTCCGGTATTGATCCTGGCGGTTGGTGGTCAGGACCTGGCCAAAGGCGGTGGCCCGCGACCGGAATGGCCGCAGCGCGAGGAACATCAGCATGCCGATGACCACGGCGAACAGCGTCATGACCGGCGAAATGAACATGGAGATCACGAGATAGCCGGCCAGAAGCACGGCGATCTGCACCAGCATCAGCAGCGAGAAGGCCGCGCCCTGGACGCGGTCTATGTCCCCGGTCAGCGCATGGTCGAGGTCGGAGCCGCGCATGCGCGTGAAGACGCCCCATCGTGCCTTGCCGATGCTTTCGAACAGGTTCATGCGCAGGCGGTTGATGAAATCGAAGAGAAGACTGGCCATGTAGACCGACTTGAAGCGGTTGAAGGCGGCCTGCAGCGCGACCAGCGCCACCAGCATGCACAGCATCGTGGTCAGCTTCAGCGTGCCGTCCGGCACCAGCCAACGCATGAAATCATTGTCGGGCAGCTTGATCGCGAAGTCCTGGCCGGAGCGTCCGACTAGCTGCAACAGCGGAACCAGCAACAGGATGGAGATGCCTTCGGTCAGGCTGCCCATGATCAGGAAGAGCAGTGCCGTCCAGGTCCGCCGCCCGCCTATCTGGGCGATAACGGCGCCGAACCCGGCGATTTCCCGAAACAATGACGGGCGAAGGAGCGATGATTTCGACATCTCCTGCTACCCCTGTCCTGCCATCAAGTCATGCTCGACGAGGCTCACGACCTCGCCGATTCTGTCGAAGCCCGTCGGCACTTCGAGCCTGCACACGCCGACGCGATCGGCGAGCCGCGCGCAATGCCCGAGATGCGCCGCCGCGAAATCGCCGACCAGGGCGGCGCGGCCGAAGCGCGTGACATATGAAAATCTGATCACGGCCGGCAAAGCGGCGATGCCAGGCATGGGCGAGATCTCAGCCTTTCGGCCGCGCTCGAGAATGTAGATGCGGGTCGCCGGAACCCTGTCGCGCGAAAAGGCACTCTGCAAGCGGTGCTGGGCCTTGTTGATGGCCGGATGCACCTGCGGCCGCACTTGTGCCCCTTCAAGCGAAATCGCGGCAGCGGCGTCGGCCGCCAGCTTGATCTGGGGAAAACCCGGCACGATCATCGGCTCGTCCGGATGGCTGAGATCGAGCGCCACGACGTCATCGGTAAGCAGTTCGTGTCCGGCACGGATCATGGCGCTTGCCGTCGTCGATTTGCCGGCGCCCTTGTCGCCCATGAAGATGGCGCTTTTGCCGGCAATCGCGACGGCGCTGGCATGCAGCACGAGCAGGCCGCGCTGGTGCAGGATGAGCGCCATCACCGGTCCCAGCAGCGGGAACGCGATCAGCGCGTCGTCGATGCCGGGCGCCGGCTCGACCTCGATGCGGCAGGCGTCGCTGATCAGGAACGCGGCGACAGCGTGCCATGCCAGATATTGCCGATCCGGTTCGAAGCGGAAAATGGTCGCGGCCTCGGGCGAAGGCTTCGGCATATCGATCGCGCCGACACTGATCACGATATCCGCCGCTGCGGGTTCGGCCGGCTCCAGTTCTGGCAATGTCACCTCGGAAGCGATGGTCAGGCCGTAGGCTCGATAAAAACGGCGCTGTCCGCGCGGCCAGCCTTGCGCGCGCGGGCGGAGGGCCAGCGGCTCGTTCAACGGCGTCATGCGGCACTCCCGGCACGCTGCACCTGCCGCAGCCACAGCGACAGCGACGCCGAGCGCCAGACATACTGGACGTCGAGCGGCGCCGGCCGGTCGGGCCGACTGAGCAGCCGGGCATAGGCAGCCTTCACGGCCGGCAGGTTGATATAGGGCTCGATGCGGCCGGCGTCCGGGCCGAGCACCTGTTCCAGGAGGTCGCGGTGGTTGCGCAGCATGCCGTTGACGAGATTGCCGGTGAAATCGATCTTGTCGCGCCGCCACTGGACCGCCGCCGGCAGCACGTCTTGCATGGCGCGGCGCAGCACGTAGCGGCCAAAACCGCGGCTGAGCTTCTCCTCGCCCGGCAATGCCAGGCAGAACTCGACCAGCGGCTTGTCCCAGAAGGGATAACGAGGTTCGACGCCGAAATTGGCGGCCGCCTTGTCGAGGACTTCGAAAGCATGCGGCACATAGCCGTTGGAAAGAATCCAGCGGTGGGTCAGCGCCTCGCTGGCGCTGACGTCGGGCGGCTTGTAGCCGGCTCGGTGAACCCGCTCGATGAGCTCGGTGCGGCCGGCAAGATCGGCATTGATCAGGTCGCGCCAGCTTCCGCCCTGGGCCGGCTTTCGCAGCCTGTGCAGGAGCCGGTTCGCGGCGTGCCTGAGCCTGGCCACGCGCCAGGCAGGCCCGTAGATGGTCAGGAACTGGAAATACATGCCGAGCATGCCGTCGCCATAGGTGTTGGAAGCGCTGCGGATCTCGCGCCACAGCTCCAGCCACTTGCCTGCATTGGCAAGCTCGTGCAGATGGCCGTGCCCCTGCGATACGACTTCGTCCCCGCCATGGCCGTCGAGAAGCACCTTGACGCCTTTGGCGCCCGCCGTCCTGTATACCTCCCGGGTGAGCGTAAGGCCCGGCGCCAGGAACGTTCCTTCCTGCTCTTCCAGCACCCGTTCGAATTCCGCGAACGGCGCGTAGTTGCCGACCGGGATCAGCGTGCCGTCGACGCGCCCTTGTTCCAGCACCGCGTCTATGAAGGGGGTTTCGTCCATCGCCGAACCGCGTTCGAAAACCAGCGAAAAGGTGGGCAGCCTCGGCTTTTCCTCGGACAGGTTTTGCCGGCCCGCCACGCAGGCGATCGAAGAGGAGTCCAGGCCGCCGCTCAGCATGGCCCCGACCGCCGCGCTTCCGCGCATGCGGTTGCGCACGGACTGCGAGAAGAGGTGGGCGAATTCCTCGGCGGCGTCCGGCCGCATAGGCCGCGACGACGGCTCGATCTGCCAGTATCGCTGCAGCGTCACGCGCTGCCCCGTCACAGTGAGGCTGTGGCGCGCCGGCAGGCGGAAAATATCGGTATAAGGCGTCGCTTGCGGATCGTCTGGCAGCCCTGCCAGGAAACCCGAGATCTGATGTTCGCTGAGGCGGGCGCCGGCCCCGGTGACGCCAAGGATCGGGCCGATCTCGGAGGCAAAGACAAAGCGCTGCCCGTCCGCGTGATAGTAGAACGGTTTGACGCCGAAATGATCGCGCGCGCAAAACAGCACCTGCCGCTCGGCATCCCAGATGGCGAAGGCGAAATCGCCTTGCAGGTGCACGGGACAGGCTTCGCCCCAGCGCAAATAGGCCCGCATCAGGAGCACGGCGTCGGCAACCGATGCGTCGCGGACGCCGAGCCGTGCCGTCAGCTCGTCGCGATTGTCCAGGCGGCAATCCGCGGTGACGGCCAGTTTGCCGCCCGCCATCGTCAGCGGGCCGGGGCCGGCTTCATCGGTCGTGTTGAGCCAGGCGTGGCCGAGCGCGACAGCCTTGTCGGTCCACCACGAACTGCCGTCGCGGGCGCGATGACGCATGCGGGCCAGCATGCGCTGGATATCGGCTGCGGACTCCGGCGCCTCGTGCCCGTGCAGGATACCGGCCACGCCGCTCATCGGTCATTGACCATAGTCGACGAGAGGGACAAACCTGTCTATCGAGCCGCCAAGGACGACATGGTTGCCGCTGATCAGCCAGGCATGCGCCTTCAGCTGCCGGCCGGTGTCGCGCTCGATGCCGATGCGGATCTTCGAGGCGTTGCCCTGGCGGGCGAGAATGTACTGGCCGGCGAGCGCCTGGGTGAGGCAGCTTGCGCGCGGCACCAGGCGGGCCGCGGCGGCAACGCCCCAGGCGACACGGCGCAGTTCTCCCGTGCTGGCGCATTCACGCGCCTCCAGCCGGGTGACGATGCCGCGAAGGCGGTTGTAGGAGAACAGGGTCAGCCCCAGGCGAACGGCCGCGACCACCAGCAGGCAGCGGCAGAGGAACAGCATTTCCGGGCCACTCAGGGAGAGAGCTCGAAGCCGACGCCGCCGGTGCTTCGTCTGGTCGGGACTTTTCTCCGTCGCAGGTTCTTGTCGCAAAACCGTGACCCGCTTTTGCGGAACCTGCCTAGACAGGTTCCTCATGATGCAGCCTCGCAAGTCCGCTATCGGCCAGACCTTTCAACAGTGCGTCGACATCGGCCCTGCAGCGCTCGGCGTCGACATCGTAGCGCGCGAGCACGGCCCGGCGGATTTCGGCAATTGGTTTCGGCTCCTGGATCAACTCCCAGATGAACGTGCCTACCCCGTTGAGGCTGTAGTAGATGTTGGATTTCAGGTTGAGAAGCGCCAGGCCATTGCCGAATTCGCAGGCAACCGCTTCCTTGGTCGCACTTACGCGATCGTGGTCAGATGGGTTCCAGTTCATCCGAAAACCTCGTTTGCTACACACTGTCCGCAATGCGTGCCGACCATTCTGGCGATGAAGAAAAGCCGGGTCAGGCAATGAAGAGAAGCCGGGATTTTCACCCCGACTCCCTTTATGGTTCTTGGATTCCAGAGGCCCAACGTGTCCCTCCAGAATCAGGACAGGCTCAGGAGAACGTCAGGTCGCCAATCGGCGTGTGCGCAGGAAATGCTGCGTCGAGCGCCGTGTTGCCGCCACCGCCCTGAGTGATGGTTTCAATCGAACCATGAACCGTCAGGCTGGGCGTTTCGTACTCCTGCTTTTCAACATTCTGTTCCATTTTACACTCCATCAAGGACTGGAAACGGCCTGTCGATTGCCGGCGGCACTTTCATGCTGCGATGCAATAGCTGCATGGCAGCATTTATGAGTCAAGCCTGATTTACCGCGCATTAATCAATTATGGACTGCGCGCGCAGACACAGTCGTGAGTAACGATCTCAAGCTTTGGCCTTGATCGCCTAGAGATCCCTGCATATGGGCCTAATGCACTAGGTCAGCATAAGAAATTGATTTGCATATATAAACTTTTTAAGCCCTGTCACTTCAAGGCATGGCGACAATAATGCCGTAGCGCCGGGTCTCCCGGTAGGTTTGCTACGGAACGCCGAAAAGGCCACTCGTCCCTTGTGGTCCAGCAGTTCTCCTCATCGTTCGCCCGAGCCGGTTTCGATAAACGTCGGGGCCGGATTTTTGCGCTGCAAAAGGAAAAACTGGACGGCGCAAAAGTTTTTGGCGATGCTTTGCTTCGCACCTGCAGCATAGGCGTCGCGCCGATCGCTTCTGGAGAACCGTGCGCCCGATGGCCCTGACCGAACGTTCATATGAGCGACTGCGCGCCGCCGTTTGCGCCAGCGAGATCGCCTATGTGCAGGCCTGTCTGCGGCTGTTCTTCGCGGCGCGATCCGGCGCCGCGCCCGGCGATGCCTCCGGCCTCTCCGTAACCAATGTCACCGACATAGCCAGGTTGAACAAGGTCGCGACCTTTATCCTCAAGGTGCTGTCGAGCGCACCCGCGAATGGGCCGCCGGCCCAGCTCTCCCAATGGCTCGACGCCTACCGCCGGAAGACCGTTTCGATGAACGCGTCCTGCATCATGGATTCGATGGCGATCCAGGCGGCGCTGCGCGACAGGCAAATCGATTTCGTTTTCCTGAAAGGTCCCTTCCAGCAGCATCTGCTTTACGACGATCATTTCATGAAGCCTTCGGGCGATGTCGACATATTGGTGGCGCCGGCCGGGTTTTTCAGGGCGCGCGAGGCGCTCCGCTCGATCGGATACGAGATCGCCGGCAAGTCGCGCTCCGTCTGGTGGGTCCGTTTCCTCGGCGAACAGCACATGATCCGCGGCGACGGGCCGACGCAATCCACTGTCGATCTGCATTATCGGCTCCAGCAACCCGGCTCGCCCAGCCCGCGCGACGCGGATGGCTTCCTGCGGCGCAAACGGCAGGTCGAGATCACCGGCGTCGAGGTGCCGTTCACATCGGCGGCCGACACTCTGCTGTTGTCCTGCATCAGCGTCGCCAAGGCGCTTTTTAACCGGGAACCCTGCGCCGGTTACGTCTGCGACGTGCGCGCCAGCGCCGACCGCCTGGACGAAGCCGAGCAGCAGCGCCTGCTCGATGCCGCCGCGGCGCAGGGGCTGGACGACACGCTGCTGCTTGGCCTGCGCGCCGCCGACGTGCTCCTCGGCGGCGCCGACACGCTCCTGTCGCAGCGCGCCGCGCGGATGCTGTCGCGTATCGGCAATGAGGACCTGCTCAACATGGTCATCGCGCCATGGCTGTCATCCCTGCGCTGGCCGCAGCGGCGCACCGTGTTGTGGGAGCTGTGCGGTCGTGCGCCGGTCCGCTATCTGGCGGAAGCCGGCTGGGCGGCATCGGCCGACATCAGCCGCCGCATCTTCGAACGGCAGGGCAGCCCGTGACGGGAAGCCTGTCGGGCATCGAACACGTACAGGGCGAGGGCAGAATGGAACCTGTGCAAGAGGCAAATTCATGTCGATGACGGAATCAAAGGTCTGCGTGATCATCGCGGCCCGAAACGCGGCGCGAACAATCGCGGTCGCCATCGCGTCCGCGCTGCGCGAACCGGAGGTGGCCGAAGTCGTCGTCGTCGATGACGCCTCCACCGATGACACGGCCCAAGTCGCCCGCGCCGCCGATGACGGCAGCGACCGGCTCGCGGTGATCCGTCTCGACGTCAATCGCGGCCCCTCCTTCGCCCGCAACGCCGCCATCGCCGCCTCGCAATCGCCGTTCATCGCCATTCTGGACGCCGACGACTTCTTTCTCGCGGGCAGATTTCACAATCTGTTTGCCGGCGCGGACTGGGATTTCGCGGCCGACAACATCATGCTCATCAGGGACGACGCCTTGAGCGATGTCACCCAGATCGTCGCACCGCAGTTCGCGGCCGAGCCGGAATTCCTCGACCTGGAGCGCTTCGTCGAAGGCAACATCTCCAGGCGCAACGTGCGCAGAGGCGAACTCGGTTTCCTCAAGCCGGTGATCAGCCGCGCTTTTCTCGACAGGCACGGCTTGCGCTATGACGAGAGCTTGCGTCTGGGCGAGGATTACGAACTCTACGCGCGCGCGGTCGCCAGCGGCGCGCGCTTCAAGGTCATCCGCTCCTGCGGTTACGGCGCCATCGTGCGGGCCGATTCGCTGAGCGGCCGCCACAAGACGCAGGACCTGAAGCGTCTGGCCGACGCCGACCTGGCGCTGCTGGCGATCGACAGCCTGCCTGAGGGTTCCAAAGCGGTGCTGCGCCGCCACGAGCGCCACGTGCGCGACAAATACCGGCTGCGCAATTTCCTCGACGTCAAGGCCGAGCGGGGCCTGGCGTCGGCCGCGGCCTATGCCTTCGCAAGCCAATCCAACCTGGTTCCCATCGTCCAGGGCGTGGCGTCCGACAAGCTCGAGGCGCTGTTTCGCCGCGTCGGGTTTGCCTCCCGTCGTCAACATGTGCCGCCAATGCGTTTTCTCATGGCCGGCACCAGCACGGGCAAGCAGCCTTGAATGCGGGCCTCCGGCCGCGCTCTTGCCAGCCCGTCGCGCAAAGCATTTCCGGCGGATTTATGAGTTTACGAATTGGGTGGTTGCCTAGCCGGCCGGAGGATGGCAGTCTATGTTGCGGTGCAGCAATTAGGATGGCCAATGAACCGGCCTCCGATCGGACTGCCCGATATTGAACCGGTAAGGGGCCCGGCCGACGGTCGGACCACCACAGGACTTTGAACGCATGGCCTCGATATTCGGCTTCAGATCAAGGAATCCGGCCCGCGACCGCCAGACCGACATCTCGCGCCTCGACCGCCTGGCGAAGCTGTTCGAGCAGATCGCGGCCGAGATCGAGGCCGAGCGAAACGGGCTGGAGAATCGCTACAAGGCGACGGCCACCAACGCCGCCTTTCTGGTCGAGGCCATGGAGAACGGCTCGGCGTCTGCGCGCCGTTCCGCCGAGGTCGATGAATTGACGACGTCGATCCTGAATTGCGAGCGCCGCATCGCGGCGCTGTCGCGCCAGAACGGCATGGTCCGGGAGCTTCGTCATTCGCTGGATATGGTTTTCGATGAGGACGGGTCGTCCGATATGACGGCCAGCGAGGGGCTCGCCAAACCGGCAGGCGCCGGCAGAGGGTGAAGGCTGAAGGGTGGATTTGGCGCGAGGCGAGAAGGCAGCTTGGGGAGGGGCTGACGAGAGAAAGAAAGCGCCGTTTGGCAACGGCTCGAATGGCTACTTTGGGTTGGGGATGCACAGCGCAAAGGTTGAGTTTCGTATGAATGCGGATCCGAGAACCACGTTCACCGTCGCAGTTCGCGGCATATCGTCAACGCGCCAGGCCAGGCAAGCCCGCCCGGGCGGTTCCACCGGACGCAGGGCTGCCCTGGTCGCGCTGGCCGCTCTCGCTGGCCTGTTCGCCGGGCCGGCGCCATCCTGGTCGCAGGATCTGAAGTCGGCGCCCTCATTCGTCGATGATTTCACCAGCTTCAACCGCCAGCGCTGGTATGTCTCCGATGGCTGGACGAATGGCGGCCATCAGAATTGCACCTGGGCGAAGGGGCAGGTCAGCCTGGCGGACGGCGTGCTGTCATTGGGTTTCGAGAAGCAGAAGACGAAGGATCGCGACTACGCTTGCGGCGAAATCCAGACCAAGCAGCGATTCGGCTATGGCACCTACGAGGCGCGCATGAAAACCGACACCGGTCCCGGCCTCAACGCGGCTTTCTTCTCCTATATCGGCCCGTCGGACAAGCAGCCCTGGGACGAGATCGACTTCGAGATCCTGACCAAGGACACGTCCAAGGTGCAGGTCAATGCCTACATCGCCGGCAAGGGCAAGAACGAGAAGCTGGTCGACGTGCCGGGCGGCACGGAAAAGGCCTTCAACGACTACGCCTTCGTCTGGCAGAAGGACAGTTTGCGCTGGTACGTCAACGGCCAACTGGTGAACACCATCACCGATCCGGCAAAGCTGCCCAGCCATGCTCAGAAGATCTTCTTCAGCCTCTGGGGCAGCGATACGATGACCGGATGGTTGGGCGCATTCGCCGATCCCGGACGCAAGCTTTCGCTGCAGATCGAGCGCGTCGCCTTCACCGCGCAGGGCGAACCCTGCCAGTTTCCGGAATCGCTGGCATGCAGCGTAAAATAGAACCTATTGGAAAAGTCGATTTGAACCGGCCGGGCCGAACACGGTCCGCTGCCCTGGACAGGAACAAAACAGAATGAATTTGACGGTGTTTGGTATCGGCTATGTCGGTCTCGTGCAGGCTGCTGTGCTTGCCGAAGTGGGCCACCAGGTCGTCTGCGTCGACATCGACGCGAACAAGGTCGAGCGGCTCAATCAAGGTCTCGTCCCGATTTTCGAGCCGGGCCTGGAAAGCATCGTGAGGGAGAACCATGCCGCCGGCCGCATCAAGTTCACCACCGACGCGGCCGCCGCCGTCAGGCATGGTGAAATCCAGATGATCGCGGTCGGCACGCCTCCCGGCGAGGATGGCTCGGCCGATCTCAAATATGTGCTGGCGGTCGCCGAGGCGATCGGCCGGGAAATGGATGCGCCCAAGATCGTCGTCGGCAAGTCGACCGTGCCGGTCGGCACCTGCGAGAAGATCAAGGCCAGGATCGCCGAAACGCTGAAGAAAAGAGGCCGCGAGGACCTGACCTTCGACGTCGCTTCCAATCCGGAATTCCTCAAGGAAGGGTCCGCCGTCGCCGATTGCATGAGGCCGGACCGCATCATCGTCGGCACATCGAGCGAGGACACCGAGGCGGTGATGCGTGAGCTCTACGCCCCCTTCAACCGCAACCACGAGAAGATGATCGTGATGGATGTGCGCAGCGCCGAATTCACCAAATACGCGGCCAATTGCATGCTCGCCACCAAGATCAGCTTCATGAACGAAATGGCGAATCTGGCCGAACAGCTCGGCGCCGACATCGAGGAGGTGCGCAAGGGCATCGGCAGCGATCCGCGCATCGGCTACCACTTCATTTATCCGGGCCTCGGCTATGGCGGCTCCTGCTTTCCCAAGGACGTGCGCGCCCTGATCAAGACCGCCGAAGGCGTCAAGTTCGACGCCAAGCTGCTGCGCGCCGTCGAGGAGCGCAACAACGAGCAGAAGTCCGTGCTGTTCGACAAGGTGAACCGCTATTTCAAGGGCAACCTCAAGGGCAAGACCTTCGCGCTCTGGGGCCTGGCTTTCAAGCCCAACACCGACGACATGCGCGAGGCGCCCGCCCGCACGCTGATGGAGGCACTCTGGAACGTCGGCGCCACCGTGCAGGCCTATGATCCCGAGGCGATGCAGGAATGCCAGGCCATCTATGGGCTGCGCGACGACCTGCTTCTGTGCGGCACCAAGGAAGCGGCGCTGCGCGGCGCCGATGCGCTGCTGATCGCCACCGAGTGGAAGAGTTTTCGCGCGCCGTCCTTCGACGCGCTGAAGGACGCGCTGACCACGCCGATCATCTTCGACGGCCGCAACCTCTATGATCCCAAGGTCATCGCCCGCCACGGCATCGAATATCACTCGATCGGCAGGATGGCGGCATGAGACCGGGTTTGGGCAATCCAATGTGGGATCGCCGCGGCCGGCCGGTGTGCTTGCCATGACGAACGCACAAGACCCGGAAAGGAGTTGCGGCTGATGGTGCTGGACGTAAAGCCGGAGCAGATCACCAAGGACCACTTCGACGTTGTCGCGATCGGTTCCGGTTTCGGTTCGGCCTTCTTCCTGCACGAATTCACGAAGCGGCGTAAGGCGCGCATCCTGCTCCTGGAATGGGGCCGGCACAACACGCATGAATGGCAGCTCAAGCAGAACGTCAACACCGACATCGAGGACGAGTCGACCTACAAGACCAATTCCGACAAGCCCTGGAACTACACGATCGGGCTGGGCGGCGGCACCAACTGCTGGTTCGCGCAGACGCCGAGGTTCCATCCCAACGACTTCAGGCTGAAAAGCACTTACGGCATCGGCAATGACTGGCCGATCAGCTATGACGACGTCGAGCCGTTCTATTGCGACGCCGAAGACATCATGTCGATCTCGGGCGATCCCGACATGGCGGCGATGCTGCCGCGCTCGAAGCCCTTTCCGCAGCCGCCGCACCGCATGTCGACGCCCGACCGGATGATGAAGGCGGCGCAGCCAGGCCAGCATTTCGTTATGCCCACCGCGCGCGCCCGCGTGCCGACCGCGCAGCGCACCTCGTGCTGCGCCAACCTCAGATGCTGGCTATGCCCGGTCGACGCCAAGTTCACCGCCAACAATGGCCTGATGCATGTCTTCGAGCATCCCGACGTGTCGGTCTGCCTCGGTTCGGAAGTGCGCAGGCTCGATCATGTCGGCGGGACGGTCCGCTCGGTCACCTTCGTCCATGGCGGCAAGGAATATCAGGTCAGCGGCGACCTCTTCATTCTCGGCGCCAATGCCATCCAGAGCGCGGCGATCATGCTGCGGTCCGGCCTGGGAGGCGAATTCGTCGGCCGCGGCCTGCATGAATCCTATGGCTGGAATTTCGAGGTCTATCTCGACGGTGTCGACAATTTCGACGGCAGCACCATCACCACCGGCTTGAATTTCGGCCTCTATGACGGTCCGCACCGGTCCGAGCACGCCGCGGCGCTGGTCTATTTCGAGAACCGCTGGCAACACGGCATGCGCGCCGAGAAGGGGCGGTTGCGCCAGGCGCTGCCGCTCGTCGTGGTGACCGAGAACCTGCTCGACCATGAGAATTTCGTCACGCTCGACGAGGACGACAACGCCTTCGTCAGCTTCAAGGCGCCGTCGGACTACGCAGTCAAGGGCATGGCGCGGGCGCTGGAGAAACTGCCCGGGCTGCTCGCCCCGCTGCCGGTCGAACAGCTTTTCGATCGCGGCATCCGGCCAACCGAATCGCATGTCCAGGGTACGCTCCGGATGGGAACGGGCCCGGCCGATTCGGTGGTCGACAGCGGCATGATTCATCACCAGCTCAGGAACCTGGTCGTGGTCGGCACCAGCACATATCCGAGCTGTTCATGCGCCAATCCGAGCCTGACCGCGGCAGCGCTGTCCCTGCGGGCGGCGAGCCGGATGGCGTGAGAGGAGCAAACCAGATGATAGAGATCTCGCGACGCTCCGCACTGGCCGTCATGGCGGGCGGGGTGGTGTCGACCGGCATTGCCTACGCGGCAGTATCCTCGTTTTCGGATGAGGATCTGGTGCGCGTCACGCTCGAGAAATATTTCGGCAAGCTCAACATGCGCATCGAGCATTTGCAGCAGTTCGCCCTGGCGTTCCGCGACAGGAACCCGTGGATATTCCCGAGCAAGAAACTCAGCGACGCCGTCACCTTGCTCGAGGAGACAAGGCTGGGCAAAGCCCGCGCTCTGCTGCCGGAGCAGAAGAAGCAGGACCTCCTGCATTTCGACCGCTGGCTGATCGCCGAATTCCACATGCTGACCGACTACGCCTGGCGCAGTTCGCCGGGCGATCCGATCCGGTTCACCGGATGGCAGCCATGCACCAATCCGTTCGCCAATCTCGAGCAACAGAGTGCCTGAGGCGGTGCCGGAGCAAGCTCTCGGGCCACATTGAACGAAACGCGAAAGAACCAGGAGCCAGGACCATGAAAGTTCTTTTTGCAGGCGGAAACGGATACACGCCCGAATTCAGCGGCGGCGTCCAGTCGAGCACCCATCATCTGGCGGAACAGTTGATCGAGCACGGCCATGAGGCGGCCGTACTGGCCGCCCTGTTCGGCGACGGTGTCTTCGGCTTCAAGGCGCGCGCCAAGATGAAGCTGCTGCGTCAGCCGGCGGTCATCGACAGTTTTCCCGGCTATCCGGTGGTGCGGGCTTGGTTTCCCTGGAAGGCGGCCGACTTTGCCGTCCGCAGATTGAAGCCGGACGTGGCCGTCGTCCAATGCCACAAGTCGGTTCCGGTGGGCAAGGCGCTGCAGGCCGAAGGCGTGCCGCTGGTCGTCTATCTCAGGAACGTCGAGTTCCATGAGCTGGGCGGCGATCTGCGCGAGTTGCATTCGGCGCTCTACATCGCCAATTCGCAATTCACCGCGCGCGCCTACAAACAGAAGTTCGGCATCGATGCGGCGGTGCTGCCGCCGACCATCAATGCCGCCCTCTACAGCACGCCGACCACGGGCCAGTTCGTCACCTTGATCAATCCGTACGAGGAGAAAGGCTTCGAGCTCGCCGTGCGCATCGCCGGCGCCTGCCCCGAGATTCCGTTCCTGTTCGTGGAGAGCTGGAAGCTTGCCGACGATCATCGCGCCCGCATCGAGAAAACCATCGCCCCGTTCTCCAACATCAGGCTGGAGAACCGCACCGGCGACATGAAGACCGTCTATGGCCGCACCAGGATCCTGCTGGCGCCCAGCAAATGGGAAGAGGCCTGGGGCCGTGTGGCCTCGGAAGCCCATTGCAGCGGCATTCCCGTCATCGGCTCGCGGCGCGGCGGGCTGCCCGAAGCGATCGGCCCGGGCGGCGTGGTGCTGGATTACGATGCGCCGCTCGCCGACTGGATCGCGGCTGTCAGGCTGCTGTGGAACGACCGCCAGGAATATGACCGGCTCTCGGCCACGGCGCGCAGCTTCTCCGAGCGTCCGGAGCTCGATCCGGACCGCCAGTTCCTCACCTTCTTTTCCATACTGGACAAGGCCACACAGCAGCGTTCGCGACAGGCGGCGTAGCCAGGGCTCAGGCTGGCACCGGACCTGGCAGCCCTGTAATAGGAATTTTTTCTTGACAGGGTGAAGGCAGCTATGGTAGATTTTTGGGCATGGTGCTGAGTTGCGCCGGAAACCCGCCGCACAGGCGGGTTTTTCGTTTGATGCTTCTCGACCGGCACGCCGGCGAAACACTCCGAAGGAACCCGTTAATCTGGATTCGCAGCCTTGGCGGATCAGGCCAGGCGCTTGACCCGGCTTTTCAGCGTCTCGTAGCCGCGGGCGCCGAGCAGGGCGCGGGCAAGGGCCTTGGCGGCGCCCTTGCGGCCTTCCTGTGACTTGGCCTGTCGCAACCTGGCCGGCAGGTTGCGCGCCGCCTGGCCGAGCGCCGGGAGCGACAGAGCGTTGGGAAAGCTGACCATGTGCGTTTCGACGCACAGCACCGGTTTGCCCGACAGCTCGGTGATCCTCAGCGCCTGCTCGTGCTCGCTCTCGATGAACAGGATGGCATCGGATTTGCGGTAGAATTCGGCCTTGAAACTGCCATGCGCGCCAAGCCGCTGACGCTCCGCCTTGCTCGGCAGGTCGAGCATGATCAGATGATCGTACTTGATCTCGTGCTTGGCCAGCCATGCCTCGGTCAGCGCGCGGTATTTCTCCAGCCGGCTGGTCACCAGCCAGCCGATCTTGCGGGTCGCGGTGTGGAGCGGCCGCGCTTCGCTGAGGAATTTCTCGTAGGCCGGACCGTCGTCGTTTTCCGCCTCGGTCGGATCGAGGCACAGCACCCCGTCTATGTCGACGCAGCATTGCGCCAGGAATTTGTGATGCATGAAGTTCCACTGGAACATGCGCGGATGCGGCACGACCTCGAAGACGACATCGGTCTCGGCATGCTGCGGCTCAAGCCCGAACACGGCGGCAAAGGTGTAGTCGGCCTCGATGCCGGCACCCTCTATGCGGGCGCGGGCGTCGCGCATGGCGTTGCCGCCGGAGACGCTGTCGTCGATCACCAGCACCTTGCGCATTTCCGCGACCTTGCGGTCGAGCACCGCACGGCGCTTGGTGATGCCCGATGTGTAGACGCGACCCTCGAGGAAGGAGTCCAGGTCGGTCATAGGTATGTTCGCTGCGAGACTGACCAGCGTCGCTGCCAGCACGCCGCTTCTGGGGACGCCGACCACCAGGTCGATGTCGCGCGGCAACCGGTGAAGGTTGCTGACGATCGCGTCGTTCATGTCTGAGATCGATCGGTAATGCATGGATCAGGCCTGATGCTCGGGTGAACGGTAAGGGTCGAAAGCGCCAAAATTATTGCGCCTCGCGCGGTGCTGCCGCCGGCGGCCTTGCCGGCAGCATTTTCAAGGCCTCGCGCAAGGCTTCACGGCCGGCTGCGAAGGCCAGCGCGATGACGATGGTGATGAGATAGGCAAGGATCGCGCCGCTGGCCAAGGCAATGACATGCTGCTGCGGCAGCAGCGGCTTGACCAACCAGACCACCGCCAGCGCCACATGCGCGCCGAGCACGAACGGCGTCGCCGCGCGAAGAACGTGGCTTGCCCGCAGCGGCCCGCTCCTGCCGACATAGAGCCACAGGAAAGGCGTGCGCAGATATTCGCTGACGGCATAGGCGATCGCCACGCCGAGCGCGCCATAAGGCAGGCCCAGCACGAAAGCGAGCACCGACGTCACCGCCGTGATGATGCCCCAGCGCATGAAGTCGCCGGAGCGGCCCTGGCTGACGAACAGCCATCCGGCCGGATTGTTGAGCGGCTGCAGCAGCCCGGCGAAGCCCAGCGCCAGGAAAATGCCGGCGCTCGCGCGCCATTGCTCACCGAGCACGAAGGGGATGAGTATGTCGGACATGGCGGTGGCGAAAGCGACGCCGGGAAGCGCCACCAGCAGGATCAGCGGCATGACGCGAAGATAGGCGCTGCGGTAGCGGTCGGGCTCGTCCTTCAGCCTGGAAAGGGCCGGCACCATCACCTTCGACAGCGGGTTCGTGATCTGGCTCAGCGGGAACAGGAGCAGCTTGTAGGCACGGTCATAGAGGCCGAGCTGCGCCTCGCCCCAGTATTTTCCGATCAGCACGTTGTCGAGATTACGGGCAAAGAAATTGGCGAAGTTGAAGCCGGTTATGCCGGCGCCGAAATTGATCAGCTCGCTGATCCCGGCGACCTTGCGGGGCAGGCTGGGCCGCCAGCGCGAACTGGCCCAGTAGCACAGCGTCGGCAGCACGGCTCCGGTCAAGGTGCCGGCGAAAAGTGCCCAGTAGGAGCGGTCGATGAAGGTCCAGGCGATCGACACGGCAAGACCAGCCACGGCGCCTGCGACATCGATGATGGCCAGACGGCCGAACTGCATGCGGCGGGTCAGGAGCGCCAGATGCTGCGCACCGAGGCCGTAGGCCATGATCTGCAGGCCCAGCGCCGCCACCAGGCCAGCCACACGCGGTTCGCCGTAGAAGGCGGCGACCAGCGGTGCCGCGCCGGCAAGCACGCAGGCCAGGATGGCGCTGACGGCGACGTTGATCCAGAACAGGTAGTTCACCTCGTCGTGCCGTATGCCCGATTTCTGGATGGTCGCCTGGGTGAGGCCGAAATCCTGGAACAGCGCGATGAAGGCCAGCACCGGCGCGCACATCGCCACGACGCCGAAATCCTGCGGCAACAGGAGACGCGACAGCACGATGACGGAAATGATCTGCGTGGCAACCCGCACGGACTGCGACAAGGCCGTCACGACCGCGCCACGCCCGACCGATTTGCGCAGTGAGCCTTCTGGCGGATCGAATGGATTGGCTTCCAAATTCAGGATTCCTGATTCTTGTGCAGGTTCCGACCAGGAACCCTGCAACCGCCGCCGCGGCCAAATTACGGCATTTATTTTGCAGTGCAACAAAAAACGTGGATTTTGCTACGCTGCACCAAAAATGTTGCGATGCAGCAAGACCTGTACTAGGTTCGCCGTGGGTGGGCCAACAGCGGTCGAGTTTTCATGCTGAATGTCTTGTACCTTGTGCATGACGTTTCCGACCCGGCAGTGCGCCGGCGGATTACCATGCTCAGGGCAGGTGGCGCCCAGGTCACGCTCGCAGGCTTCCGCCGCACGGCAAATCCCATTGCCGACGTCGAGGGATTGCAGCCGCTGGATCTCGGCGCGACGCGTGACGGGCGATTCGCCCAGCGCCTGACGGCAGTCGCCAAGGCGGCGGTTTCGATCGGCACCAGGCTCCGCGGCATGCCGAGGCCCGATCTCATCATCGCGCGCAACCTGGAAATGCTGGCGCTCGCCCGCCGCGCCAACACGGCATTCGGCGCCGCGGTGCCGATCGTCTATGAATGCCTCGACATCCATCGCCTGATGCTTCGCAGCGATGCGGTCGGCAAGGCGCTGCGTGCCACGGAACGTTACCTTGCCAGGGACGTAAGGCTGCTGGTGACCAGCTCGCCCGCATTCACCGCCAATTATTTCGAGCCGTACGGCCAGGTGACGGCGCCGGTCGAACTGGTCGAAAACAAATATTTCGAGGCAGCGGCGATCCTGCCGGCCGAGCATGAGATGGCCGAGGCGCCTGTCGCGCCACCCTGGCGCATCGGCTGGTTCGGGGCATTGCGCTGCCGCCGCTCGCTCGAACTCCTGGCCGATTTCTCGCGCCGCGCCGACGGCCGGTTCGAGATCGTGCTGCGCGGCCGCCCGGCGTTGACCGAATTCCCGGATTTCCACGCCTTCGTCGAGGCGGAGCCCTGGCTTTCGTTTCGCGGACCCTACCGCAACCCGGAGGACATGGCGGCGATCTACCGGGACGTGCATTTCTCCTGGGCGATCGATTTCTTCGAGGCGGGCCAGAATTCCGAATGGCTGCTGCCCAATCGCCTCTATGAAGGCTGCCGATTCGGCGCGGTGCCGATCTCGATGGCCAACACGGAAACTGGGCGGTTCCTCGGCCGGCAAGGCATCGGCATTCTGTTGCCCGAAGCCTCACCCGACGCGCTCGAAGCCGCCATCGGCAAGATGGAGGAGCGCCGCTTCAGCACGTTGAAGGAGCGCGTTCTGTCGCGCAACCCCAGGATATGGAGCTATGATCGCAGCGATTGCCAGGCGCTGGTCGACAAGCTTCGAAGCCTGGCCGCCATGCGCCAACCCTTCGCGGCCGAGGCTTTGGCCTAGGATGGAGATCGCCCGATGATGCAAGCGCTCCCCTCCAGCCTGATCGTGATTCCCTGCCTCAACGAGGCAGCCCATATCGGTGTGCTGCTCGACCAGCTCAGCCCCGCGGCCGCGAGGCTCGGCGCCAGGATCGTCGTTGCCGATGGCGGCAGCACCGATGGTACCCCGGCCATTGTCGGCGAGCGTGCGAAGGAAGATCCCCGCATCATCCTGCTCCACAATGAAAAGCGCATCCAGAGCGCGGCGATCAATCTTGCCGTCGCCAGATTCGGCGATGGTGCCGAATATCTGATCCGCATCGATGCCCATGGCGGCTATCCCGCCGACTATTGCGACCGGCTGGTCGAGGAAGCGCTGGCCACGGGCGCCGATTCTGTCGTGGTCTCGATGCTGACCAGCGGCAGCGGCACCGTGCAGAAGGCGGCCGCGGCGGCACAGAATTCAAAGCTCGGCACCGGCGGTTCCAAGCACAGGCATCTGTCCGCCGGAGAATGGGTCGATCACGGCCATCACGCGCTGATGCGGATTTCTGCCTTCCGGGCCGTCGGCGGCTATGACGAGACGTTCAGCCATAATGAGGACGCCGAGCTCGACTACCGGCTGAGACAGGCCGGCTACAGGATCTGGATGAGCGGCAGGACGCAGATGGTCTACTATCCGCGCGCGTCGCTCAGCGGCCTCTATTTCCAGTATCTCGGCTACGGCCGCGGACGCGCCAAGAATGTCCTGAAGCACCGCGTCATCCCGAAGGTCCGGCAGATGGTGCCGCTGCTGGTGTTCCCGGTGGTGGTGCTCGCGGCCTTTTCCTTCGTGCACTGGCTGGCGGCGGTGCCGCTTTTGATCTGGGCATCCGTATGCCTCGGCTATGGCCTGTGGACGGCGGTAAGCCAGCGCAATGCCGACATCGCGCTTGCCGGCGTCTCGGCGATGGTCATGCATTTCGGCTGGTCCGTCGGTTTCTGGCTGCAGCTTCTCGGCCTTGGCAAACAGCGCGGGGTCGCGTGATGGCGGTTCCAGGCAAGAACCGCAGCATCGATATCGGCGTGTGCACGTTCCGCCGGCCGGAATTGGCCCACACGCTGCGCTCGCTCGACGCCATGGACAGGCTGGCCGGTTTCGATGTCCGTGTCATCGTCGCCGATAATGACGACACGCCGAGCGCCAGGGATCTGGTGACGACGCTGGCGCGCGAACTGACGCTGCCGATCAGCTATCACCACTGCCCGGCGCGCAACATCTCGATCGCCCGCAATGCCTGTCTTGACGCCAGCACGTCGGATTTCGTCGCCTTCATCGATGACGACGAGACGGCTTCGCCGCGTTGGCTTGCCGAGCTCGTCGCAACAGCCCAGGCAAGTCGCGCCGCCGCCGTGCTGGGCCCGGTCAAGGCGCGCTATGGGGCCGATGCGCCGGACTGGATGCGGCGTGGCGACTTCCATTCGACCTTGCCGGTCTGGGTGCGCGGCGAGATCCGCACCGGCTACACCTGCAACGTGCTGCTCGACATGGGGTCGGACAGCCTGCGCGGGCGCCGCTTCAGCCTGGCGCGTGGCCAGACCGGCGGCGAGGACACCGAATTCTTCGACCAGATGCACAAGACAGGCGGCACGATCGCGTTTTCTCCGGAGGCTTGGGTGGACGAGGTCGTGCCACGGACCAGGGCCGCGTTCGACTGGCTTGGCCGCCGCCGCTTCCGCGTCGGGCAGACGCATGGCCATCTCCTGGGGCGCAATGCGAGCGGCATTGGCCTGCTCAAACAGGTCGCCATTGCCTCGGCAAAGGCAGCCTATTGCTTCGCCGCGGCGTTTCCCTTCCTTGCCAGCCCCGTGCGGCGGAACCGCAGCGTGCTGCGCGGCATTATGCATGTCGGCGTCGTCAGCGGCCTTGTC
Organism: Mesorhizobium sp. B2-2-3; assembly: GCF_006442405.1. Classification (NCBI taxonomy): domain Bacteria; kingdom Pseudomonadati; phylum Pseudomonadota; class Alphaproteobacteria; order Hyphomicrobiales; family Phyllobacteriaceae; genus Mesorhizobium; species Mesorhizobium sp. B2-2-3. Next base: position 137,939 of record NZ_VFWC01000001.1, read on the forward strand.
GGCATCCGCGAGATTCGTCTCTACGGCCAGCCCTCGCCACAGGAAGGAGGCAAGCGTGCAGCCTGACGTCAGCTTCGTCCCGGACGTTTCCTTCGTCATTGCAGCCTACAACGCCGAGGCGACCCTCGACCGGGCGATCGCCAGCGCCATCGCGCAGAAGGGTGTCAGCATCGAGGTCGTCGTCGTCGACGACAAGTCGCGCGACGCCACGCTCGACGTGGCAAGGGCCTATCCGCAGGACATCGTGCGCGTCGTGGCGCTCGCGCAGAACAGGGGCCCCGGCGGCGCCAGGAACGCCGGCCTCGAGGCTGCCCGCGGCCGCTGGGTCGCGGTCCTCGATTCCGACGACGCGGTCTATCCCGGCCGCATCGCCGCCATGATCGCGCGGGCTGAAAGGGCGGGCGCGCAAATCGCCGTCGACAACCTCCAGGTCGTCCGCGAGGACGGCGTGATCGAGGATGCGATGTTCCCGACGCGCTATCTGGAGGAATTGGGCGAGATCTCGCTGGCCAGCTATATCGCCGGCAACGTCGTCTTCGAATCGAAGTTCAATCTCGGCTATCTCAAGCCGATCTTCGAGCGCCGCTTCCTGGAAGAAAACGGACTTCGCTACGACGAGGACCTGATCATCGGCGAGGATTACATTTTCCTGGCCAACGCCCTGGCCAAGGGCGGCAGGTGCGTGGTCGAGCCTGACATCGGCTATGTCTATCACATCCGCAGCGGCTCCATTTCGCGCGTGCTCGAGCCTCATCACGTCGAGGCGATGCGCAAGGCCGATGCGATTTTCGCTCAAAGCCATCAGATGGACGCGGCCGCGCAAGCGGCCTTCGCCCGGCGCAGCCGCAGCCTGCGCAAGGCGGCTTCGTTCCTGTCGATGGTCCAGCACATCAAGGCGCGGTCCCCGCTCAAGGCGATCCGGACGGCGCTCAGCGACCCGGCGGCGGTCAGCCATATGGGCATGCCGATCGCCGTGCGGTTGCGACGAGTAGCGGCACAATTTGCCGTAGGGGCGGGGAGGTGAAGATGCAGGCACATGGAGGGATTTTTCCTGGCCTGCGAATGGACTGAAGTCGATCTCCTCAGAAGGAATTTGCGATGAAGAAAATCAGGAAGGCCGTGATACCGGTGGCGGGGCTTGGAACGCGGTTCCTGCCGGCGACCAAGTCGATGCCGAAGGAAATGCTTCCCGTCGTCGACCGGCCGGTCGTGCAATACGCCGTCGATGAGGCCTTCGAGGCCGGCATCGAGCACATCGTGTTCGTGACCGGCCGCAACAAAGCGGTCATCGAGGATTATTTCGACCTGCATCCGGAATTGATCGGAACACTGGAGCAGAGCGGCAAGAAGGCGCAATTGCAGTCGTTGGAAAGCCTGCTGCCGGTGGCCGGCGCCACCAGCTTCATCCGCCAGCAATCCCCGCAAGGCCTTGGCCACGCCGTCTGGTGCGCGCGCGAGGTCATCGGCAACGAGCCCTTCGCCCTGCTTTTGCCTGATATGGTTTCGTTCGGCGGCCGCGGCTGCCTGGCCGAGGTCGCCGACCTCTATGCCGAGACCGGCGGCAACGTCATTGCGGTCGAGCGCTGTGACCCGACCGAGACCAACAAATACGGCATTGTCGGCCGAGGCGCCGACATTGGCGGCGGTTTCGAGGTGACGGCGATGGTCGAAAAGCCGGCGCCGGCCAACGCGCCGTCGAATTTCTACATCAACGGCCGCTATATCCTGCAGCCCGAGATCTTCGCCCTGCTCGGCAACCAGCAGCGCGGCGCCGGCAACGAGATCCAGCTGACCGACGCCATGGTCCGCCTGGCGCAGGAGCAGTCCTTCTTTGCCCAGCCTTTCAAGGGTCGCATGTTCGACTGCGGCTCGAAGGAGGGCTTCATCCAGGCCAACATCGCCTTCGCCTTGGCGCGCGATGACATGAAGGGTCCGGTTTTCGAGATGCTCCAGGAGTTCGTCCGGTCGCATGAACGACAGGAAGAAGCCGCATAATGCCCATCTTTCGGGAGCATTGTCGGACGGCTGACGGTGCGATGCGCGGAACGCCCTGTGGCGTCCGGCATGGAATTTGCGTTGCTTTTTGGCAATGCTCCCGATCTTCGAAGTGCCTGGGAGCCAAGGCATGATCCCGGAAAGCGCAAGGCGGTTTTCGGAAAAGATCATGTTCAAACAGTGAGATAGAGCCCATCCCGATGATTGGGATGGACGGGCTCTGGAATTGGACCGAAGATGAACTATGCCAACTTTCCTCTCGACAAGAGGATGCCATTGCCGAATTCGGAAGCAGGAGACGGCGAAGACTTCATCGATGTCGAGCGGCTGCTTGGCATGGCAGCGCGGCAGGCCAAGGTGGTTGTCCTGGGCGCGGTCATTGGTCTTGTCCTGGGCCTGCTCTATCTGCAGACCACGCCGCCCAAATACCAATCGGTCTCGAGCGTGCTGATCGATGAGGGGCTGAACAAGATCGTCGATGACATTTCGGCGGCGTCGACGACCATGCAGACCGATTCGGCCATCCTGAGCCAGATCGAAATCCTGACCTCGACGCGGCTTGCCGCCGTGGTCGTCGACAAGCTGAAGCTCGACCGCAACGACGCGTTCATGAACCCGCCCCAGTCGGCGCTCGCCCAGGGCATCGGCCTGATCCGCGGCCTGATCCAGTATGTTCGCCCCAGTCCTCCCATGCCGGGCGTCGGCGACGTCACCAAGCTCGACCCCGCCACCCGCGATGCGCTGATCGCGACCTCTCGTCGCGACTACGCTATCCTCAAATTGCAGAACGAGGTGCAGGCGGAGCGCGTCGGGCGAAGCTATGTCATCGCGCTCGGCTACCAGGCGACGGACCCGGCACTGGCGACCGCGATCACCAAAGCCTATGCCGATGCCTATCTCGCCGACCAGCTCGACGCCTCCTTCGATGCCACCGAGCGCGCAGCGGTCTGGCTGCAGGGCCGGCTGACGGAACTGCGCGAAAGCTCGCAGGCGGCATCGCTCGCGGTCGAGAAATTCAGGGCCGAGCACGGCCTGTCCGCCAACAGCGACGGCCAGCTGATGAGCGCCAAGCAGCTTGCCGACCTCAACGCCCAGCTTATCGTGGCGCAGGCCGATACGGCCCGGGCCAGCGCCCGCTACCAGCAATACAAGTCCATCGTTGAAAGCGGTTCGGAGAACGCCTTCAAGGATGCCGCCATATCGAGCGACCAGCCGAGCAGCTCGGTCATCGCGGCGCTTAAGACGCGCTATCTCGCCGTCGCCAAGCGGCAGCAGGATGTCGAGGCCAATTTTGGGCCGCAGCATCCGCAGGCGGTGGCGCTCGCCAAGGAGAAGGCCGACATATCGGCGCAGATATTCGGCGAGTTGAAGCAACTGACCGAAAGCTATCGCAACGAATATGAAGTGGCGCTGGCGCGCGAGACCGCGCTCAGGGCCAATGTCGCCGCGGCGCAAGGCAAAAGCGCCATCGACAACCAGTCGCAGGTCAAGCTGCGTGAACTCGACCAGAAGGCGACGGCGCTCTCCACGCTCTACCAGACATTCCTCGGCCGCTACGAGGAAGCCGCCCAGCAGCAATCCTTCCCGGTCGGCAAGATCCGCATCATCTCGGATGCATCGACGCCGCTCAGCGCCTCCAGCCCGCGCACGGTGGTTGTGCTGGCGCTCTCGCTTGTGCTGGGCACGTTGATGGGTGCCGGGCTCGGCGGCCTGAACGAATTCAACGAGCGTTTCTTCAGGACCGGCGAGGATGTCCGCGACCGCGTCGGCCTCAAATTCCTCGGTTATCTGCCTGTCATCGGCGGCAAGACCGCCAGGGAGGAAAAGCCGGCCGACCCGGATCTCAAAACCGCCAAATCGCCGGCCGCGGCCGAAAAGCGCGCGCGCATGCGCGTCAGCGTCGATGCTCCGGCGTCGATGTTCTCCGAGACGCTGCGCAGCGCAAAGATCGCCTTCGACGTCGTCATGGAAGGGCAGGGCAGCCGCGTCATCGGCGTCATCTCGGTCCTTCCCGGCGAAGGCAAGTCGACGGTCGCGGCCAATCTGGCCGGACTGCTCGCCGCCAACGGCGCCAGGACGCTGCTGATCGACGGCGACCTGCGCAATCCGGGCTTGAGCCGCAGCCTCGGCATGGAGGCCGAGCAGGGACTGATGGAAGCGGTGGTGAGCGGCCAGACCTGGCAGTCGGTCGGCAAGATCGACCGGCAGACGAAGCTGGCGATCATTCCGGCCGTGCTGCGCGGCAATTTCTCGCATACCAGCGAGCTTCTCTCCTCGGCCGGCATGCGGCGCTTCATCGACAACGCCAAGGAGACCTTCGAATACATCGTCGTCGATCTGCCGCCGCTGGGGCCTGTGGTCGACGCCAAGGCCTTCGCGCCGCTTGTCGACGGCTTCGTGCTGGTCACCGAATGGGGCCGCACGCCGCGCGCGATGGTGAGGTCGATGCTCGAATCCGAACCCTATGTCGCCAACAAGATCGTCGGCGCGGTGCTGAACAAGGTCGATCTCAAGAAGCTCGCCAAATACGGCTCGTTCGGAGCGTCCGAAAAATTCTTCGGCCAGTACTCGAGCTATTATCTCGACAAGACCGAAGTGCGCAGCAAGACAACGGTCTGAGTTCAACCGTGGCGATTTCCGTGCCTGAGTGACGAGGCAGGTCATCGCCTATGTGGCCACGGCGGGCTACAGTGGGAGTCTAAACCCGGGCATCATCCGGCAGGCAATGTCAGCTTACGCGGCCAATAGCGGCTGGCCACCAAAAGACTGAGATGGACGACAACTATTCCGAGGATGCCTGCCAAAGCCTTCAGCGAGCCGTCCGAAAGGCGCGCATGCCGTCCGGGTTCGAGGAGCTGCATCAGCTCCAGCACAGTGGCTACGACGACAACTATAGTGACAGTTCCAGCCAAGCGGTTTGGAAAGCCGAGCCCCATCGCCACGCCGAACAGAACGTAGGCGAGGGCGCGTTCGAAATCTGGGTCACCCAGGTGGGGCCGCATCTGGATTGGCGACAGCGTCGCGAAGACAATGACGGCGAGCAAAGCAAGGGCGGCAATGCGAGAGATGAGGGTCATTGCCGTTCGTAAAGCGAACAAGCCGGCGAAACAAGTACGGGCATCTTCAAGGGTCGAATTTATAACGAGGTAGCTTCCGTACTGCTTGGCGGATTCAAGCAGCCGCGCCCGATCCAAAGACGCCATGCTAGCCCGTGACGCCCGGTTTCTTTGGCTGATTGGCGATGTCTATGAAATGACATCCGGAGCAATATCGGATTGTGCGGAATCGACGCGCTTTGAGGTTGGCGACATGGATTGGAAGCAGGTCGGCCCCAGAGCAGATCAGTCTATTTCGCTTGCCAGCGATTTCGACGGCAGGTCGGTCGTCCGCTCTGGATGGACGGCGGTGTCGATCCAAGCCCTGGTCAGTTTGAGTTCTGACCGGGTTTCGCAGACAGCGCGATCGGGTCGGTTTCGATAAGCCGAAGCGACCGCACCATGTTCGCCGTTTGCGTCTTGTACTTGAGAAAATGCGGTGTGGTCAGATGGGCTTCGTACGCCGTCTGATCGGCGTAGCATTCGATCACGCGCACCTTTTCAGGCGCACCTTTTTCCGACACGGCATGAAGGAAAAGCACGCCCGGCTCGATTCGCACGGAGGCCTCGATCTCTTCGGCAATCAGGGCCTTGTAGCTGTCGATCTGGTCAGGATCGATTTCCAGTTCGGCTATCCTGACGATCCGCATCGATTGGTCCCTAACTTTGTACAGGGCCGCGACTCACTATCCAGGCCTCGGAACCCTGCGGCTGGACAGTGCGCTCCTGCGAGGAAGGCACCGAGGTGCCCGTTGGTCAATTGGTCAACAAGATCGCGACTAGGCGGCCCTGAGCCGGTAGCGGAACACCGTGTGGTCGAGCAGCAGCCGGATGCGCGGTTCGGCTTCGGTCGCCACCAGCCAGCTTGCCGCGATCATGGTCGCGCCGACCATTGCCATCGACAGGAGATAGGGAAATCCCGCGCCGACCATCGCGCCGAGCATCGCCGCGCCGATGACGTCGTGGATCAGATAGAGCGGGTAGGTCATCAAGCCGATCCGGCGCCAGCCGCTCCAGCTGAGGTCGAGCCGCAGCGACCACGCCATTAGGGCGATGGCGACCAGGAAGACAAGGATCGGCGGCGCATAGGGCATCGCGGCACCGACCTTGATGCTGTGGACGTCGACCGAGCTGGCGATTTGCAGCACGCCCCCGCCCAGGAACAGCAGGCAGAAGGCCAGGCGCGAGGCCGTCACCGCCTTGAACCGCATCAGCCAGATGAGCACGCCGACGGCGAAAAAAGAGCCATGGTGCACCAGGACGAGCTGCAGCCAGCGTGTCTCGGCGAGGTCGGACCAGCCGAGCGGATAATAGAGGCACCAGAACAGCGTGCTGACGAGGCCGATCGCGATTGCCACCGTCTCCATCAGGTGGAAGCGGCCAAGCCGCAACAGGATCCAGACGACAGCGTAGAAGGCGATCTCGATGCCGAGCGTCCAGTAGACGCTGTCCACCCAAGGGCCGTAGGGCGCGAAAAGGCCGGTGCGAACGAGCCTGATCACGGCATCGGTTGGCCAGCTCAGACCGGTGAGCAGCAGCACCGCCGCGGTCACCGGCGCGCAGATCCAGACCGCCGGCGCCAGCCTTTTCACCCTTGCCTCGAAAAACCGCAGCGGCGTCGAATTCTCGGCGCTGAAGGCGATGACGAAACCGCTGATGACGAAGAATATCTGCACGCCGACCCAGCCGGAGCCGACCAAGGCCATTTCGGGATGGGGCGGGATGCCGCCGGTCGCGCGCGCCGAAACCCCGTCAGGGAATGCCCATACCCAGAAGCCATAGTGATAGAACATCACCATGACGGCGGCCAGGAAACGCAATATGTCGACGCCGCCGAATGTCGCCTTGTGCTGAGCCATGCCGTGCCTTTGGAATGGCCCCCCAAGCCAAACCCTAGAGTCTGTTGTTGCATTGCACAACAAAAGATTGGCCAGATGTGACAGTTGGCGCCGACCGCTCAACAAACGGAAGGATCGGGTCTGCTGCGCCCGATCATCTAGACCCCGATGCCGCGCTCCTTCAGCACGGCCGTGATCTCGTCGAGGATGACCGGGTCGTCGATCGTCGCCGGCATGGTCCAGTCTTCCTTGTCGGCGATCTTCTGCATGGTCCCGCGCAGGATCTTTCCCGACCGCGTTTTCGGCAGCCGCTTGATCGTCACCACCGTCCTGAAGGCGGCGACCGGGCCGATGCGCTCGCGCACCAGCCCCACCACTTCGCTCTCGATAAGGCCGATCTCGCGCGAGACACCAGCGTTGAGCACGACGAAGCCGAGCGGAACCTGGCCCTTCATCGCATCCGCGATGCCGACGACGGCGCATTCCGCGACATCGGGATGCGTTGCCAGCACCTCTTCCATGGCGCCGGTCGACAGCCGGTGGCCGGCGACATTGATGATGTCGTCGGTGCGGGCCATCACGTAGAGGTAGCCGTCCTCGTCGATCATGCCGGCATCGGCCGTCTTGTAGAAGCCGGGGAACTCGTCGAGATAGGCCTGGCGGAAACGGGCGTCGGCGTTCCACAGCGTCGGCAGGCAGCCCGCCGGCAGCGGCAGCTTGACCACGACATTGCCGAGCGTGCCGCGCGGCACCTCGTGGCCGGCATCGTCGAGCACGCGGATGTCGTAGCCGGGCATCGGCACGCCGGGTGAGCCGTATTTTACCGGCAGCAGGCCAAGGCCCGCGGGGTTGATGGTCATTGGCGAGCCGGTCTCGGTCTGCCACCAATGGTCGATGACCGGCACGTTCAGTTTTTGCTCCGCCCATTTGATGGTTTCGGGATCGGCGCGCTCGCCGGCGAGGAACAGCGTTCGGAATTTCGACAGGTCGTATCTGGCGACGAATTCGCCCCTGGGATCCTGCCCCTTGATGGCGCGGAACGCCGTCGGCGCGGTGAACAGGGCGACCACGCCATGCTGCGCGATCACCCGCCAGTAGGTGCCGGCATCGGGCGTGCCGACCGGCTTGCCTTCGAACAGGATGCTGGTGCAGCCATGCAGCAGCGGCCCGTAGACGATGTAGGAATGGCCGACCACCCAGCCGACGTCGGACGCCGCCCAGAACACTTCGCCGGGCTTGACGCCGAACTCGTTTTCCATCGTCCATTCGAGCGCCACCATGTGGCCGCCATTGTCGCGAACGATGCCCTTGGGCTGGCCGGTCGTGCCTGACGTGTAGATGATGTAGAGCGGGTCGGTGGCAAGCACCGGAACGCAGTCGACATTGGCGCCGGCCGCCCGCTCGCGCGCGACCGCGTCCGCATAGTCGATGTCGTAATTGTCCCTGAGCTCGCAGCGCAATTGGTCGCGCTGCAGGATCAGGCAGGCGTCTGGCTTGTGGCGGGATATCTCGATCGCCTTGTCGAGCAGCGGCTTGTAGGCGACGACGCGGCCGGGCTCCAGGCCGCAGGAGGCCGAAATGATCACCTTCGGCCTGGCGTCGTCGATGCGGGTGGCGAGCTCATGCGAGGCAAAACCGCCGAAGACGACCGAATGCACGGCGCCGATGCGGGCGCAGGCAAGCATGGCGATGGCCGCTTCCGCCACCATCGGCATGTAGATGATGACGCGGTCGCCCTTGCCGACGCCGCGGTTCTTCAGCACCGAGGTCAGCGCCACCACTTCGCGTTTGAGCTCGGCATAGGTGAATGTTTTCACGGTGCCGGTGATGGCGCTGTCATGGATCAGCGCGATCTGGTCGGCACGCCCGCCGGCGACATGCCGGTCGAGGGCATTGTAGCAGGTGTTGCAGGTGGCGCCGGTAAACCAGCGGCCATAAACGCCGGCTTCCGCATCGAACACCTTGTCGTAAGGCGTGTACCAATCGATGGCGTTCGCCGCATCCGCCCAGAACTTTTCCGGGTCGCGTTTCCAGCCGTCATAGACCTCGTGATAGCGTGAAGCCATCCATTTCCTCCCCGGGAAGATTTGCCGTCCTGGCAACAGCCTATGCTGTTTTTTCCGGCGATGTCTTCCCTCAATTCGTCTGATCCGGCCCGGTCCTGGCCGCAAAGGTGCGACATCGTGGCCCTCCGGGAAGAAAAGCAACGGTCCGGCCCGGGCGTTCCCATGTGGCCGTGTGCACCGGCGCGTCGGCCGGTGGTCTCGTCGTCGGGCATGGTCACCGCGATCGAGCAGCCGTCTTCCGGGTCAGTCGATCCTTTTTGTGCTCACCATCACCGGCCGGATCGGCGGCGCCGGCGGCAGCAGGTCGCGAATGTCGGCGAAGGGAAACATCGGCTCGAAGCGGAAGGCTTCGGCCTGCGATCCCGGCGCGCCGTTGCACTGGCCGGCGCGAAAAAAATTCTGCGTCCGGGCGATGTCGACGAAGCGCTCCGGATCCTGCGACTGGTGCAGGCGGATCGCCTTGGCCTTGATCTCGGCCTGGGCTGATATCTCGACATAGTGGGTCGGGGAGAATCCGGTGCCGCCCACCGTGTCGGCATGAAGCACCGGTACGGCGAACGACGCCGCGATGCGCACGGCGTCCGACAGCGCGCGGTGGTCGGCGTGATAGTCGTTGGACGCATGGGTAATCACCAGATCCGGTCCGGTTTCGCCAATCAGCGTCTTCAGCGCGCCGATCAGCGCGTTATCCGCCACCAGCCTGCCGTCGGGAAAGTCGAGGAAGCGCGGCGCCGCCCCGAGTAGCGCGGCCGCGGCCGTTGCCTCCTCGCGACGGACACGGGCGAGAACCGTGGGATCGCTCTTGCCGCCCCTGGCACCATCCGTGGCTATGGCAAAAGTCAGTTCTGCGCCTTGCGCCGCATAGGCCGCCATCGTACCGAACATGAATATCTCGATGTCGTCAGGATGCGCGCCGAGCGCCAGTATTTTCAACGCTTCTCTCCCCGGAAATGGAAAAACGTGACGAACGGAATCCTGCTCGCCCTGATCGCCTATGCAAGCTATTCGGGCAGCGATGCCGTTGTCAAAAGCCTGGGTGGGCAGTTCACGGTGTTCGAGATCGGTTTCTTCTCGATATTGTTTGCCGGCTGCTTTCTCTTCTTCACCCGGCCGGCGGACGAGCGTTGGCGTGATTTCTGGCGCACCAAACGGCCTTGGGCGGTGCAGGCGCGCGCCTGGGCCGGCATCGCCTCGGGCGTGCTCAGCGTCTATGCCTTCACCACCATTCCACTGGCCGAAGTCTACGCGCTCGTCTTCCTGGCGCCGCTCTGCGTCACCATCCTCTCCACGGTCGTCCTCAAGGAAAAGGTCGGGCCGTGGCGCTGGCTGGCGGTGGTCGCCGGCTTTGCCGGCGTCATGTTGGTGGTGCGACCGGGTTTTCGCGAACTCAATCTTGGACACCTCGCCGCCTTTGGCGTGGCCTTTCTGGCAGCCGCCAGCGTCATCCTGATGCGCTCGCTGGCAAAGCAGGAAAAGCGCACGACCATGCTCGGCGTGCTGATCGGCTACGGCCTGTTGTTCAACGGCATCGGCATCGCCGCTACCTCGTTCACGCTTCCCGACGCAAGGCAGCTTGCATGGCTGATAATGGCCGGCGCCTTCACCGCATGCGGACAATTGCTGCAGCTGCTGGCCGTCAAATACGCGCCCGCCAACCGGATCGCGCCGACGCATTACTCGCAGATGGTCTGGGCGGTCATCCTCGGTGCGCTGTTCTTCCGGGAATATCCCGACTGGCTGTCGCTGGTCGGCCTCGCGGTCGTCGGTGGGTCCGGCCTGCTCACCATGGTGCGCGAGGAAGTGCGGCTGGGCACGGTGCGCTGGAACCCGTTTTCGCGCACCCGGCTTTGATCTGATGCGGTTGCATGGCGACCACGAGCGCTGATATGCGGGCGCGATGACGACAAAAGCCTTGCCGGAGCTTCCGGTATCCGCCGTGCTGCCGGCGCTGGGCCATGCGCTCGGCTCCGGCAACGGCGCCGTGCTTGTGGCGCCGCCCGGCGCCGGCAAGACGACGCTGGTGCCGCTGGCGCTGCTCGATGCGCCATGGCTGGGCACGGGCAAGATCGTGCTGCTGGAGCCGCGCCGGCTCGCCGCCCGCGCCGCCGCCCGCCGCATGGCCGAATTGCTTGATGAGGAGCCCGGCGGCACCGTCGGCTATGCCATGCGCATGGAGAACCGCACTTCGGCCCGGACAAAAATACTGGTCGTCACCGAAGGTGTGCTGGCGCGGATGATCCTTGACGATCCCGAACTGCCCGGAATCTCGGCCGTGATCTTCGACGAATTCCACGAGCGCTCGCTCGACGGCGATTTCGGCCTCGCTTTGGCGCTCGACGTGCAAGGCGCGCTGCGGCCGGACCTGCGCGTCTTGGTGATGTCGGCGACGCTGGACGGCGCCCGTGTCGCGAAGCTGTTGTCGGGCGCGCCGGTGATCGAAAGCGAAGGCCGTGCCTTTCCCGTCGACATCCGCTACGACGAACGGCCGGCCGGCATCCCAATCGAAGATGCCATGGCCAAGGCGATCCGCTCCGCTCTTGCCGACGAGAGCGGCAGCGTGCTTGCCTTCCTGCCCGGCCAGCGCGAGATCGAGCGCACCGCCGAGCGGCTTGCCGGCAAGGTCGGCGCCGACACCGATATCGTGCCGCTCTACGGCATGCTCGATGGCAAGGCGCAGGACGCGGCGATCAGGCCGGCGCCGGCGGGCCGCCGCAAGGTGGTGCTGGCCACGTCGATCGCCGAGACCTCCATCACCATCGACGGCGTGCGGGTCGTCATCGATTCCGGCCTGTCGCGGCTGCCGCGCTACGAGCCGGCCAGCGGCCTGACGCGGCTGGAGACGGTGCGCGCCAGCAAGGCCTCCGCCGACCAGCGCGCCGGCCGTGCCGGACGCACGCAGGCCGGCGTCGCCATCCGACTGTGGCGCGCCGAACAGACGGCGTCGCTTCCAGCCTTCACCCCGCCGGAAATCCTCGAGGCCGACCTTTCCGGCCTGCTGCTCGACTGCGCCGCCTTCGGTGTCGCCGATCCGACGAGCCTCGCCTTCCTCGATCCGCCGCCGGCCCCGGCGCTCAACGAGGCAAGGGCGCTGCTGCGCGCGCTTGATGCCATCGAGGAGGCGGGGCGGCTGACGGAAGCGGGCGCCGCGATGCGCAAGCTCGCTCTGCCGGTGCGGCTGGCGCATATGGTCGCCGAGGCGGCCCGCGGCGGCCATGCCGGCGAGGCGGCCATGCTCGCGGTGCTGCTGACCGAGCGCGGGTTGGGCGGTGACGGCGCCGATCTCGAACGCCGGCTGATGCGCTTTCGCCAGGAAAGATCGCCACGCGCCACCGCCGCGCGGCAACTCGCCGAACGCCTGGCGAGGCAGGCCTCTTCACCCTCCCCCTTGTGGGGGTCCGAAGGACGGGCGAGACCCCTGGCTCGCCCCGGAACGTCGATCCGCGAAGCGGAGCGGGGCGGGGGGCTTTGGCGCCGCACCCCCACCCCGGCGCTACGCGCCGACCCTCTCCACAAGGGGGAGGGTGGCAGCGCTGGTCCTCTCCTCATCCATGCCTGGCCGGACCGGGTCGCCAAGGCGCGCGGCGAGCGGGGGCGTTTCGTACTGGCCAACGGCTCCGGCGCCATGCTCGACGCCGCCGATCCGCTTGCCGGCGAGGCGTTTCTGGTTGTCGCCGATCTGCAGGGCAAGGCGCAGAATGCGCGCATCACGGCGGCGGCGGCGATCAGCGAGGACGATACTCGTTCAGCACTGGCGGATAGGATCGAAACCCGCAGGCAAACGAGCTTCGATCGCGAGCGCCGCGCCGTGCGCGTGCGCGAAACCGTGCGCCTCGGCGCCATCACGCTGGCCGAGCGCATGCTGCCTCCGCCAACCGGCAGTGAGGCCGACCGCGCCATGCTTGACGCCTTGCGCGAACATGGACTTTCACTGCTGAGCTGGAGCAAGGAGGCCGAGACGCTGCGCCAGCGCCTGTCCTGGCTGCATCGCGGCCTTGGGGCGCCGTGGCCCGATATGTCCGACACGGCGCTTATCGATCGCCTCGACGACTGGCTGCTGCCGTTCCTGTCGGGTGCCGCATCCTTCTCGGCCATCGATCCGGGTGTCGTCCCGGCCGGGCTGACGGCGCTTGTGCCGCACGATTTGCAGCGCCGGATCGACGCACTTGCGCCGACCCATTTCGACGTGCCGTCCGGCAGTCGCGTGCCGATCCGCTATGACGGCGAGTGGCCCATTTTGGCGGTTCGTGTCCAGGAACTGTTCGGTCTCGACCGGCACCCCGCAATCGCAGGCGGCACCGTGCCGCTGACGCTCGAACTGCTGTCGCCCGCGCACCGGCCGATCCAGACGACGCGCGACCTGCCCGGCTTCTGGCGCGGCTCCTGGGCCGATGTGCGCGCCGACATGCGCGGTCGCTATCCCAAGCACGTGTGGCCGGAAAATCCGCTGCTCGCCGCCGCCACCAGCCGCGCCAAGCCGCGCGGGACGTAGTTGCTTGGCGATTGGCGCAAACGCCATCGCTTCGTCATCCACCTAGCGCTCGCCGCTTCGCGGCTGTATTTCATGGCCATGATCAACGTATTGCGTTCTCCCGACTTCCAGCAGAGCCAGCGACTGCGCCTCAACACGCTGATCCGGCTGCGCTGGCTTGCCATTGTCGGCCAGAGCGTGACGGTGCTTTTCGTCGCCTACGGCCTGAAATTCCCACTGCCGGTCAGCCTGTGCTTTGCCCTGATCGCCTGTTCGGCCTGGATGAACCTGCTCCTTGCCTTTCGGTTCCCGGCCGCGCACCGGCTCACGCCGTTCGCGGCCTTCGGCATCCTGATCTTTGATAGCCTCCAGCTTGCCGGCCTGCTCTACATGACCGGCGGCCTTACCAATCCGTTCTCGCTGCTGATGACGGTGCCCGTGGTCATTTCGGCGACGTCGCTGCCCTTGCGCCTGACCGCGGTGCTTGGGGGGCTGGTGATGACGGCGGCGACCTTGCTGGTCTTCTTCCACTTGCCATTGCCTTGGCATGAAGGCGCGCCGCTGGCGATGCCCTTCATCTATGTTGCCGGCATGTGGATGGCGGTGCTGTCTTCGATCGCCTTCACCGCCATTTACGCCTTCCGCGTGGCCGCGGAAGCCCGCCTGCTGGCCAATGCGCTCGCCGCCACCGAACTGGTGCTCCAGCGCGAGCAGCATCTGTCGGCGCTCGACGGGTTGGCCGCCGCCGCCGCGCATGAGCTCGGCACGCCGCTCGCCACCATCACGCTGGTCGCCAAGGAGATGGAAAAGGCGCTCGGCAAGGACGCGAAATACGGGGAGGATGTGACGCTGCTGCGCTCCCAGAGCGAGCGGTGCCGCGAGATCCTCAAGCGCCTGACCAGCCTGTCGTCCGAGGGAGAGGCGCATTTGTCCCGCCTGCCTTTGACCTCGCTGGTCGAGGAGGTCACCGCGCCGCACCGCGACTTCGGCATCTCGATCAAGCTTAGGCCCGGCGAGCGCAGCGGCCCCGAGCCGGTCGGGCGCCGCAATCCCGGCGTCATCTACGGCCTTGGCAATTTGGTGGAGAACGCCGTCGATTTCGCCCGCGAGAGCGTCACCGTGCGCTGGAGCTGGGACGAGGCCACCGTCACCTTCTCGATCATCGATGACGGTCCCGGCTTTCCGCCCGAGATCATCGACCGCATCGGCGAGCCCTATATGTCGACACGCCAGGGCACGGAGGCCGGCGGCGGGCTGGGGCTGGGCCTTTTCATCGCCAAGACATTGCTCGAGCGATCGGGCGCCACGCTCGACTTTCGCAATTCGAGCGGACTGGGCGAGGGCGCCATGGTACGGATTTCATGGCCCAGAAATGTTTTCCTGAACCCGGAATCGGCGCCCGCGACGATGTTTGACACCGCGTAAATTGGACAATCGCCACGCAAAACTATATCTGCGTAAAATTAAGGCAGCAGGAATTTCAAGACGATGACAGGCGATGAAAACAGTGGCGCAATGGTTGAGGGCGAGGACACCTCGCTTCTGATCGTCGACGACGACAAACCGTTCCTGACCCGTCTGGCCCGCGCCATGGAAACCAGGGGGTTCGTGGTCGAAACGGCCGAGAGCGTCGAGGAGGCGGTCGGCAAGGCACGCGCCAATCCGCCCGCCTACGCGGTGGTCGATATGCGGCTTGGCGACGGCAACGGCCTCGACGTCGTGGCCGCCATCCGTGAGAAGCGCGAGGATTCCCGCGCGATCATCCTGACCGGCTACGGAAACATCGCCACCGCGGTGACGGCGGTGAAGCTCGGCGCCGTCGACTATCTGTCGAAGCCGGCCGACGCCGACGACGTCTTTGCCGCGCTAACCCGCACGGCCGGCGAGCGCGCCGCGCCCCCGGAAAATCCGATGTCGGCCGACCGCGTGCGCTGGGAGCACATCCAGCGTGTCTACGAAATGTGCGAGCGCAACGTCTCCGAGACCGCGCGCCGCCTCAACATGCATCGCCGCACCCTGCAGCGCATCCTGGCCAAGCGCGCGCCGCGCTAGGAGTGTGCGCGCTGAGCAATTCCTTCGGACCGGTTTCTGCTTACGGGGAAGCATCCAATTGTCGAACTCGGCGCCGCCCCTCACCTGCCTGCCGGCATCCTCTCCCCGTATAGTGACGGGGAGAGGGGCGCTGTCATCGCCGATTTCGCTAACCACCAGCGTTGCAAAAAGGCGCCGACGCTGCGGCCAGCCTCTTTCTCCCCGTCACTATACGGGGAGAAATGCCCGGCAGGGCAATGAGGGGCGGCGCCGGCCTCGACAATAAAGCCTGCCGGACAGGGCGGCATAACGGAGGGTGAAATGCGGGACTTGAAACAGCGGCCGGTTTCCGTCCTGCGCGAATTTCTCGACAGCGAGGCGGCCGGCGGCATCATGCTGATGGTGGCGGCGGCATTGGCCTTGATCGTCGCCAACTCACCGCTTTCCGGAACCTATTTTGCCGTCCTCCACGCCTATCTCGGCCCGCTCAGCGTGTCGCACTGGGTCAATGATGGGCTGATGGCGGTATTCTTCCTGCTCGTCGGCCTGGAGATCAAGCGCGAGATGCTGGACGGCCAGCTCTCGACCTGGCCGCGCAGGGTGCTGCCCGGCATCGCGGCGGCCGGCGGCATGGTGGTGCCGGCGCTGGCCTACGTCGCCATCAACCGTGACAATACGGCCGCGCTGTCCGGCTGGGCGATCCCGACCGCCACCGACATCGCCTTCGCGCTCGGTGTGCTGTCGCTGCTCGGCAATAGGGTGCCGGCCTCGCTGAAGATCTTCCTCACCGCCCTTGCCATCATCGACGATCTCGGTGCGGTGATCATCATCGCGATCTTCTACACGAGCGGCCTGTCGCTTGCCTATCTGGGCGCCGCCTTCGCGGTCATCGCCGCGCTTGTCGTGCTCAACCGCATTCGGGTGATGAGCCTCGTGCCCTACCTCGTGCTCGGTGCGATCCTGTGGGTGCTGGTGCTGAAGTCGGGCGTGCATGCCACGCTTGCCGGCGTGGCGCTGGCGCTGACCATTCCGCTCGAACGCACCGCCGGCATCGAACACGATCTCGACCATTCGCCGCTGCACCGGCTCGAGCACGGCCTGCACGCAATAGTGCCTTTCGTGGTCATCCCCATCTTCGGCTTTGCCAATGCCGGCGTTTCGCTCGCCGGCTTGAGTGTCGGCGCGCTGTTCGAGCCGCTGACGCTCGGCGTCGCCGCCGGCCTCGTCGTCGGCAAGCTGGTCGGCGTGTTCGGTTCCTCCGCGCTCGCCATCCGCTTCGGTCTCGCCGACCTGCCGGCCCATGCCGGCTGGCTGCACATGATCGGCATCTCGCTGCTGTGCGGCATCGGCTTCACCATGAGCCTGTTCATCGGCCTGCTCGCCTTCGCCAGCGACGTCGCGCTGCAGGACGCGGTCAAGGTCGGCATTCTCTCCGGCTCCCTGGTCGCAGCGCTGCTCGGCGCGGCCGTCCTGCTGATGGCGCCGGCGGCGACTGAGGTGGATGATGGCGAGGAGTAGGGGCCTATCAGCGACTTCAATGCACTCTTTTCGAGGTCGCGCTGCTCCTCATCTGCCTGCCGGCATCTTCTCCCCGTATAGAGACGGGGAGAAGGGGTGACGCGACCCCTTGGCGCTTTCTTCCATAAGTTGGCGAATCGCCGACGACAGCACCTTTCTCCCCGTCTCTATACGGGGAGAAATGTCCGGCAGGACAATGAGGGGCGGCGCCGTCGGTTGCGTTCTATCTCCTGCCTGTCAGCCTATTCGCTCTCCCCCTCCAGCGCCGGCACGGCCACTCCGGCGAGTTCCGCCGCCAAAAGCCGCGCGGCACCGGCCCGCGCGATGCGCAGCATCAGCGCCTTGCGCGTAGCCGCCGCCATGCGGTGCTCGGGCGCCTCGCGCAAAATCTCGGCGCCATAGCCGTCGGAGAGGATGAAGCCGCATTCTTCGGGAAAAATCTCCGCCGGCACGCCGGGATGGGTGGCGAAGAAGAAGCGATCCGAGTGCAGCCGGTAGTCGGGCCATTTGCGGTCGACGCGAAAATCCTCGACCGAGGACTTGATCTCGATGATCCAGATGTCGCCCTGGCGGGTCAGCGCCACGAGGTCGGCGCGGCGGCCGGTCGCCAGGGACAGTTCGGGCAGCACATGCGCGCCCATTTCGCGGAGCAGCCGCTGCACCCCGCGCCGCACCAGCATGGCGCGTTCAGACTGGCGGCCATCGATGAGCGGGTTCAGGGGAATCGGTGAGATGATTGGCATGACGGGACCATGCCAGATTTTGTTCACGATTTGAACCCGTACCGCTCATTTGGTGGCCACCCAAATCAATGGGTGCTCGATGGCATGAGCAGGCACGGAGAACCGTATGGCCACCTTCACTTTCCGTGATGGGTGAACGTGGCGGGACGACCTACGGCGCGGGAGAAGTCCTGGCGTTTATGAGCGACCAGGCCCCGTCGTTTCGATCGTAACCGGCACGCCCTGGCGCAACGAGTTGCTGACCGTCGAAACCGCGCTGGCACGGTCAATGATCCTTTGGGGATCGGACCCGTCCAAGGTCTCGCAGGAAACCGTCATCCTTGCTGCGGTCGCCAGCAGGGGCTTGCCGTCGAGATCAAGCCTCACCGAGACGGCGATCCTGCCGAGTTTCACGCCGATCTCGTCGGCGACATAGCGAAGGTCGTTGCAGAAGCAGCCGCCAATCGCCAGCGCCAGCAGCTGGCCGCCATTGAAGCCCAGGCCCATGCCGCCGGCCTTGCCCTCGGGCCGGTCGACGACGATCGTGTGGCCGCCGGCCCAGCCCATGGCGGCTTCGGTGCCTTCGACATTGTGCAGTTCGACAGTCATCGAGGCCATCGGCATCCTCCCCCCGTAGCCGAGAGCTCGGGCCTGGCCGGCACGGATCTATGCGACCGTGACGGATTTATCGCCGAGCGGCGCGGTTCCCGCAATGTCATCGATGATCGGGCAGTCCGGCCGGTCGTCGCCATGGCAGGCCTGGACGAGCTTCTGCAGGGTCGATCGCATCGCCTGCAGCTCGCGCACCTTCTCCTCGATCGCCCTGACATGGGCGGTGGCGATCTCGCGCACGTCGTGGCTGGCGCGGCTGCGGTCCTGGTAAAGCGCCATCAACTGGCGGCAATCGTCGATGGAAAAGCCCAGGTTGCGGGCACGGCGCAGGAAGGTCAGCCGATGGATGTCGTCGCCCGAATAGTCGCGATAGCCGTTGCCGGCACGCGCAGGCGCGATCAGGCCGATTTCCTCATAGTAGCGGATGGTCTTGGCTGGCAGACCGGAACGCTGGGCGGCGTCGCCGACATTCATGGTTGTTCCTCGATTCCTGCTGGCCCGAGAGTCATGGCCATTGAATTTCCTTCACAATCCGGTGAAGGCTGTTGCCGAAATGCCGCAGTTGCTGGCTTACCGGCAGGTGAGGTCTTGCATATAGGCATCGCGTACTTGGCAAGCAAAGCAAATGCCAGCATGAATGATGGCAAGAAAGCGGCCGACTCGTGCCGCGGATGTTTGGCGGGGCACGGATCACCTCATGCGCATGAAGTCGCTTGCAGTAATTGCCGCACTGGCGCTGTCCACCGCACTCGCCGGTTGCAGCACCATTGGCGGGCAGATATTCTCCAACGACTATGGCGCGGTGACCGACGCCGGCTACCAACTGCCGCGCATCCCGATCGAAAAGGTGCCCGCGAAGTATCACCGGCAGGAGGTGAACTACGACACCAAGGAAAAGCCGGGCACCATCATCGTCGATACGCAGAACAAGTTCCTCTACTTCGTCGAGGGTGACGGCCGGGCAATTCGCTACGGCATCGGCGTCGGCCGCGAGGGCTTCGAGTGGCATGGCACCGCCCATGTCGCCATCAAGCGCGAATGGCCGACCTGGACGCCGCCGTCGCAGATGATCAAGCGCCAGCCGGAACTCGCCAAGTTCGCCGGCGGCATGGAGCCGGGCCTGAAGAACCCGCTCGGCGCGCGCGCTCTGTACCTGTTCAACAAGGGCGGCGACATGGGCTATCGCCTGCATGGCAGCCCGGAATGGAACTCGATCGGCAAGGCGATGTCTTCGGGCTGCATCCGGCTGATGAATCAGGACATCATCGACCTTTACGATCGCGCCGAGGTCGGCGCCAAGGTCATCGTCCTCTGACCGTGACCGCGAGGTTCATGGTCAAAACCGTTCGTACGCGGACCGTCTAGGCAACAACGGACGTCCCCAACAAAAAACCGGGCAATTCGGCCCGGTTTTTTGTTGCTTGCTTTTTGAGAATCGTCGCCGCGCTCGGCGAAGACGAATGGTCAGGCGACCTGTTCGACCTGCTGGACCTCGGGAACGAAGTGGCGGAGCAGGTTCTGGATGCCGTGCTTCAGCGTCGCCGTCGATGACGGGCAGCCGGCGCAGGCGCCCTTCATGTGCAGGAACACGGTGCCGTTCTCGAAGCCGCGGAAGGTGATGTCGCCGCCATCCTGGGCCACTGCCGGGCGCACCCGTGTGTCGAGCAGCTCCTTGATGGTGATGACGAGTTCCTCGTCGGCCTTGTCGTAGAACTCGCCGGTCTGGCTGGTCTCCGCGGCCGGGCCGGCATTGGCCATGACAGGCGCGCCGGACATGAAATGCTCCATGATGGCGCCCAGGATCGCCGGCTTCAGATGCTGCCAGTCGGGCCCGTCCTTGGTCACGGTGATGAAGTCGTAGCCGAAGAAGACGCCGGTGACGCCCGGTATTTCGAACAGCCGGCCGGCCAGCGGCGAGGCCGTCGCCGCACTATCGGCATCACGGAAATCGGCGGTGCCTTCCAAAAGCACTTCCTTGCCGGGCAGGAATTTCAGCGTCGCCGGGTTTGGCGTCGATTCGGTCTGGATGAACATGGCCGTCTCCGTGCCCGTCTCGGGCAGATAGTTTGGAATAATTCTAAATAAGCTCTATCGGCTGGACATTCAAGCGAAACGCGTCGCCCGAACGGCTGGCTGGCGGAATGTTTTTGCTGGCTGGGGATCGAAATCCCTGGCGGGCTTCAGGCGAGGCTGTCGATTTCCTCGTCCGAAAGGTTTTGCGGCACCACGGTCACCGGGATAGGGAAGGCGGCGCCCTTGCCGGCCACCGCGCCGACCAGCGGCCCGGGCCCTTCCTTGCCGGCGCCGGCCGCCAGCACCAGGATGGCAATATCCTGATCTTCCTCGATCAGCTTGTGGATCTCTTCGGTGGGCTTGCCCTCGCGCACCACCATCTCGGGTTCGATGCCGAGCTTCTGGCGCACCTTGTTGGCATAGCTGTCGAGCGCGGTGCGTGCGGTGGCGGTCGCCTCCTCGCGCATGATCTTCTCGACGCCCAGCCAGTGCTGGAAATCGTCCGGTTCGATGACATAGAGCAGCACCAGCACGCCGCTGGTGCTCAGCGCCCGCTTCGAGGCGTAGGCGACGGCGCGCTCGCATTCGGGCGTATCGTCGATGATCGCCAGGAACTTCCGGCGATGTCCGGCTTCGCGGCTGAGGCGTTTGGAGACCATGTCTATTTACTCGATGTCATTTCGGCCGCAATCTGCCACTGCGGCTGACCGGCGGCAAGCCGCCGGTCTTTGGCCGGTATGGTGCGGGGCATAAGGATGCGGATCAGTCCTGCAGCAGCCCGATGATGTCGCGCACCGTCTTCATCGTCGCTTCGGCCAGCACGCCGGCGCGCTCGCCGCCGTCCCGCAGTACCGCGTCGACATAGGCGCGGTCATCGGAAATGCGGCGCATTTCGGCGGCGACGGGAGCCAGTTTTTCGACTGCCAGGTCGGCCAGTGCCGGCTTGAACACCGAAAACTGCTGGCCGCCGAACTCCTTCAGCACCGCCTCTTTCGATATGTCCGCAAGGCCGGCATAAATGCCGACCAGGTTTTCCGCTTCCGGCCGGGTGGCGAGGCCATCCACTTCGCTCGGCAAGGCTTCCGGATCGGTCTTGGCCTTGCGGATCTTCTTGGAGATGGCGTCGGCATCGTCGGTTAGATTGATGCGCGACAGATCCGACGGGTCCGACTTCGACATCTTCTTGGAGCCGTCGCGCAGGCTCATGATGCGCGCCGCCGGCCCGCCGATGACCGGCTCGGTGAGCGGAAAGTAGCCGTTCACAATTTCCTCTCCGACCTGCATCTCGACGCCGACGCCAAGACCGGCGATGCGGTCCGAAAAGTCGTTGTTGAATTTCTGGGCGATGTCGCGCGTCAGTTCCAGATGCTGCTTCTGGTCCTCGCCGACCGGCACATGGGTGGCGCGGTAGAGCAGGATGTCGGCTGCCATCAGCGAGGGATAGGCAAGCAGGCCGAGCGAGGCGTTCTCGCGGTCCTTGCCGGCCTTGTCCTTGAACTGCGTCATCTTGTTCATCCAGCCGATGCGCGCCACGCAGTTGAAAATCCAGGCGAGCTCGGCGTGCTGCATCACCCGCGACTGGTTGAACACGATGTGCTTCTTCGGATCGATGCCGGAGGCCAGGAATGCCGCGGTGATGGAGCGCGTCTGGTCCTTGAGGTCGTCATAAACCAGCTGGGCCGTCAGCGAATGCAGGTCGACGACGCAGTAGATGCAGTCGGACGTCTCTTGCAGGGCGACGAATTTCTTGATGGCGCCGAGATAGTTGCCAAGATGCAGATTGCCGGTCGGCTGGACGCCGGAGAAGACGAGTGGCTTGAAGGCGGACATGGTTTCCTCGTGGCTTGTGGAGGGCCGTATAAGCGTGATTCCGAAAAGTTGCAGACTTTTCGGAGCCAATCACGCGGCTGGAAACCGCGTGCGGCGAAAGTCTTGCGACGGCGCGCTTATGGACGAACATGACGCTGCGATCAAGACTGCTATTGCAGTCGGGCTGCCCGGCCTACTCGTCCAGCTCGGCGTTTACGGCTGGTGGTGTCGCTTTGCCTGAGCCGCGCTTCACATTGCGGCGGATCATGCCGAAATCGGCGCCGCCGCTGGCAAAGGCCGTGACGAAGTAGAGCAGCGCCCCGCCGGCCACCAGCCCCAGCAGCGTCGTCGCCTTGACGACCAGCGGCGAGCCGGAGCCGAGGCTGGCGCTCAGCCAGTGTTCGGCGAAATAGAGGGCGACGCCCATCACCCCCGCCGAGAGCACCAGACGCGGAATGCGCTTCAGAAGCGGCACGTCGCGGCCCCAATGGCCGCGCCGGATCAGCACCCCGAGCAGCATCAGCGCGTTGACCCAGCCGGCCACCGCCGAGGCCACGGCGATGCCGGGCGCGCCCATCCTCGGAAACAGCGTCAGCGCGGTGGCGACGTTCACCGCCACCGAGATGGCGGCGAAGATCATCGGCGTGCGTGTGTCCTCGCGGGCGAAATAGCCCGGGGTGAACGCCTTGATCAGCACGAAGGCCGGCAGGCCAAGCCCGAAGATCGCCAGGATCGCCGCCACGATAGGCGTCGAATGGTTGGCGGCGAACGCGCCGCGCTCATAGACCAGCCGCACGATCGGCTCAGACATGACCCAGAGCGCCACCGCAGCCGGCAAGGTCATGAACAAGGTGAATTCGACCGAGCGGTTTTGCAGATTGGCCGCCTCGATCAGATTGCCCGACTTCAGCGCCCGCGACAGTTCCGGCAACAGCACGATCGCAACGGCGACGCCGACCACGCCAAGTGGCAGCTGGTAGACGCGGTCGGCATAGGCGAGCGAGGAGACGGCGCTGTCCTGCGCCGAGGCGATGGCGGTGCCTATCAGCTGGTTGATCTGGGTGATGCCGCCGGTGATCGCCGCCGGCAGCGCCAGGATCAGGAGCCGCTTCACGTTCGGCGTCATCTTCGGCCGGCGGAAACCGATCGAGATGCCGGCGTTGCGAACCGCCACCCAGACGATGGCGAGCTGCACGAGGCCCGCCGCCAGAACGCCCCAGGACAGGCTGAAGCCGACGGCATGCGCATCCAGCCCATGATACCAGGCATAGCCAAGCACGCTGATCAGGATGATGTTGAGAAAGGCAGGCGCGATCGCCGCGGCGAAATAGCGGCGTAGCGAATTCAGCATGCCCGCCATCATGGCGGCCAGCGACATGCAGATGAGATAGGGGAACATGATCGTCGCCAGAGTGACGGTCGTCTCGAACTTGCCCGGCGTGTCGGCGAAACCCGGCGCCACCAGGTAGCGCACGATCAGCGGCATCGCCAGTTCCATGGCGATGGTCAGCGCCAGCAGCGCCGTGAACAGCACCCCGAACACTTCCTCTGAAAAGCGCTTGGCGCCGTCGGTGCCGTGCGTCTCGATCTCCTTGGCGAACAGCGGCACGAAGGCGGCGTTGAAGGCGCCTTCGGCGAACAGCCGGCGAAAGGTGTTGGGAAACTGGAAGGCGGCGTTGAAGGCGTCGGCCACCGGCCCGGTGCCCAGTGCTGCCGCCATCAGCATCTCGCGGCCGAAACCGAGCGCGCGGCTCATCAGCGTGCCGGAAGCGACCGTAGCGAATTTCTTGACGAGGCTCATGCGTTTGGAGACTGCCTGCGCGATTGGGACAAAGTGATGGTGGCGCTCACTCGGCGGCGGCCCTGGTCCTGCTGCCGCGTTCGGAGGCCGTGCCCTCGAGCGTCGCCGTCAGCCGGTTGCGGATGGTGGTGGTGCGTGACGGGCTGTCGATCTTCTGGCCGGTGAGGTCGGTGACATAGAACGTATCGATCACCTTTTCGCCGAAGGTGGTGATGTGGGCCGACGCGATGTCGAGCGACAGGTCGGACAGCGTTCCGGTGATCTCCGACAACAGACCCGGCCGGTCCAGCCCCTCGACCTCGATCACCGAAAATCGGTTCGACAGCGTGTTGCGGATTTCGGCGCGCGGCGCGATCCGGAAGACCTTGGCGCCGCGCTTGGGCTTGGTGCGCTTCTCGATCATCTCCGGCAGCCAGCTCTTGCCCGACAGCACGTCCTCGATCAGCCGCCCGACGCGCTCGGCGCGCCGGCGCTCGTCCTCGTCGCGGTCGAACTCCCTCGAGATCAGGATCGTGTCCAGTGCGCGGCCGTCCGAGGTGGTGAAGATCTGCGCGTCGACGATGTTGCCGCCGGCCGCCGCACAGGCGCCGGCGATCACCGACAGCAGGCGCGGATGGTCCTGCGCCAAAACGGTGATCTCGGTCACCGCCTCGAACTGGTGCGTCTTGACCATGGTGGCGAGCTTGTTGCCGGACGCATCCGCCTCGCGGATGAATTCGGCATGGCGAAGCTGGTCCGGCAGGTCGACGGTCAGCAGGTAATTCTCATAGTGCAGGCCGACATAGCGTTTGCGGATCTTGTCGGGCCAGCCGGCGAGCGCTTCGGCCAGGCACTCGCGCGCCGCCGCCGTGCGCTGGGCGCGCGACACTTCCGAGAAGCCGCCGGTGAGCAGCAGTTCGGTCTCGTAGTACAGCGTGCGCAGCAACTGGCCCTTCCAACCGTTCCAGACGCCCGGTCCGACGCCCCTGATGTCGCAGACGGTGAGGATGAGAAGCAGCTTCAGCCGCTCGACGGACTGCACGATCGAGGCGAAGTCCTCGATCGTCTTGCGATCGTTGAGATCGCGCGTCTGCGCCGTCATCGACATGACCAGATGGTTCTCGACCAGCCAGGCCACCGTTTCGGTGTCGGTGGTCGAAAGTCCCATATGCGGGCAGATGCGCCGGGCGATCCGGGCGCCGGCTTCCGAATGGTCCTCCGGCCTGCCCTTGGCGATGTCGTGCAGCAGCACGGCGACGTAGAGCGCCTCGCGGCTCTTTCTCAGTCCCGGCATCAGCGAATGCGACAGCGGATGCACCTTCTCGCCGTCGCCGCGCTCGATCTCGGCCAGCACGCCGATGCAGCGGATCAGATGCTCGTCGACCGTGTAGTGGTGGTACATCGAGAACTGCATCATGGCGACGATCTTGCCGAAATCGGGGATCAGCCGGCCGAGCAGCCCCGCCTCGTTCATGCGGCGCAGATTGAGCTCGGCGTTGCGGTCCGAGGTCAGGATGTCGAGGAACAGCCGGTTGGCCTCCTCGTCGCGCCGGAGCGATTTGTTGACCAGGCCGAGCGAGCGGGTGAGCAGCTTCAGCGCGTCGGGGTGAAACTCCAGCCCGTGCTTGTCGGCGAACCAGAACAGCCTGAGCAGATTGACCGGATCGCGCTCGAATACCTGGTCGTCGGCGATGTTGATACGGTGGTTGTCGACGATGAAATCCGACGTGCCGGCAAGCTTGCGCTTGCGGCGCTGGAAGGTGAGGAAGATGCGGTTGAAGCCCGGCACATGCTTGGCCTGCTCCTCTTCGAGCGCGGCGCAGAAGATGCGGGTCAGGTCGCCGACATCCTTGGCGACGAGGAAATAGTGCTTCATGAAGCGCTCGACCGCCGACAGGCCGGGATGCGTGGTGTAGCCCAGCCGCTCCGCGATCTCGCGCTGGATGTCGAAATGCAGCCGCTCCTCGGCCTTGCCGGTGAGGAAATGCATGTGACAGCGCACGGCCCACAGGAAATCCTCGGCCTTCTGGAATTCGCGGTATTCGGCCTGCGTGAAGACGCCCTTCTCGACCAGCTCCTCGCCGGTGCGCACCCGGTAGAAATATTTGCCGATCCAGAACAGCGTCTGCAGGTCGCGCAGGCCGCCCTTGCCGTCCTTGACGTTGGGCTCGACCAGATAGCGGCTTTCGCCGGCCTTGGCATGGCGCTCGTCGCGTTCGGCGAGCTTGGCCTGCACATATTCCGGTCCGGTGGTGCGCACCACCTCATGGTCGAAGCGCAGCATCAGTTCGTCGTAGAGCTTCTGCTCACCCCACAGGAAGCGCGCTTCCAGGATCGAGGTGCGGATGGTGATGTCGGTGCGCGACAGCCTGAGGCATTCCTCGATGTTGCGGGTCGCGTGGCCGACCTTCAGCCCCAGGTCCCACAGCATGTAGAGCATGTATTCGACTGTCTGTTCGCCCCACGGCGTCTGCTTGTAGGGCAGCAGGAACAGGAGGTCGATGTCGGATCCCGGCGCCAGCGTGCCGCGCCCATAGCCGCCGACCGCGACGACGGCCATGCGTTCGGCCACCGACCGGTTCTTTACCCGGTAGACATGGGTCGCGACAAAATCGTAGAGCGCCCGGATCAACTCATCCATCAGATGCGACAGCCGCTCGGCGCAGGCATTGCCGCCGCCATCCTGCTTCAGCATGGCCTCGGCTGTTTTGCGCCCCGCGGCGAGCCGGCCCTTGAGAAGCTGGAGAACCCCGGCGCGGGCGGCCGATCCGGAGCCGTCCCCGGTCGTGGCCGCCGTCAGCGCGGTCATCTCGCGGCGCAAGGCGTCGCCGTCGATCAGTTCATCGAGCTTCAAGGAGATTTTCGCCATGGTACCGGTTGGCCTTGCCTTTTGGGCGGCGTCTATAGCGCGTTTCCGCGGCGCTGGGTATGGGGGCGGGTTGACGCGTTTCCATGGTGCGGGACACCCGCGACAATAAAATTCAAGCCAGTCCTTGACCTTCCAGTTACTGGAAGGACTACCTCCGGCTCGAAGCAGTTCGATAGAGGCATTCGAAATGACGCATTCAGATCACGATCATCACGCGCATGGTGGTTGCTGCGCGGCAAAAGGTGCGGCCGTGGATGCGGGCGCCGTCACACGCGATCCGGTCTGCGGCATGACCGTCGATCCAGCCGCCGGCAAGCCGACATCGCAGCATGCTGGCCGTCTCTATCATTTCTGCAGCGAAAGCTGCCGTTCGAAATTCCGGGCCAAGCCGGAAACATACCTGACCGCCACCGACCCCGTCT
Organism: Mesorhizobium sp. B2-2-3; assembly: GCF_006442405.1. NCBI lineage: Bacteria > Pseudomonadati > Pseudomonadota > Alphaproteobacteria > Hyphomicrobiales > Phyllobacteriaceae > Mesorhizobium > Mesorhizobium sp. B2-2-3. The sequence goes on from NZ_VFWC01000001.1 coordinate 165,177, forward strand.
GCGGCATGAGCGTGGACCGCGCCACGGCAAAGCATTTTCTGCGCCATGACGGCCAGGGCTTCTATTTCTGCTCCGCCGGCTGCAAGTCGAAATTCGAGGCGGCGCCGCAAACCTATCTCGGCGACAGACCGGCGCCGGAAGCGATGCCGAAGGGCACGCAATACACTTGCCCGATGCATCCCGAGATCATCCGTGACAAGCCCGGCTCCTGCCCGATCTGCGGCATGGCTCTCGAGCCGATGGGCGTTCCGACCGGTGACGAGGGGCCAAATCCCGAACTGGTCGATTTCACCAGGCGGTTCTGGGTCAGTGCGGTGCTCTCGGTGCCCCTTCTCATCGTCGCCATGGCGCCGATGATCGGTCTGTCGTTCGAGAAGCTGGTCGATGACCGGACAAAAGTCTGGATCGAGCTGGCGCTCGCGAGCCCGGTCGTGCTTTGGGCCGCATTTCCGTTCTTTCATCGTGGTTGGGATTCGATCCGCAACCGCAGCCCGAACATGTGGACGCTGATTTCGCTCGGCGTCGGTGCGGCCTATCTCTACAGCGTCGTCGCGACGCTGTTCCCGGACATTTTTCCGCATCAGTTCCGCGGCCATGGCGGGGCGGTGCCGGTCTATTTCGAGGCCGCAGCCGTCATCGTCGCGCTGGTCTTTCTCGGCCAGGTGCTGGAACTGCGCGCCCGCGAAAAGACCGGCTCGGCCATCCGCGCCCTGCTCGACCTTGCGCCCAAGACCGCCCGCCGCATAGGAGAGGACGGTTCCGAGAGCGATGTGCCGCTGGACAGCGTCAAGGCCGGCGAGCGCCTGCGCATCCGGCCCGGCGATGCCGTGCCGGTCGATGGCACCGTGCTCGAAGGCCGCTCTTCCATCGACGAATCCATGATCACGGGCGAACCGTTGCCGGTCGAGAAAGCCGAAGGTGATGTCCTCACCGGCGGCACGCTCAACAAGAACGGCTCGCTGATCATGCGCGCCGAGCGGATCGGCGCCGAGACCACGCTCTCGCGCATCGTCGAGCTGGTCGCCAAGGCGCAACGCTCGCGCGCGCCGATACAAGGGTTGGCCGATCGCGTTTCCTTCTACTTCGTCCCGGCTGTCGTTCTGGTCGCCATCGCTGCCTTTGTCGCCTGGGCGATCTTTGGGCCCACGCCCAGCCTGATCTTCGCCATCGTCTCGGCGGTCTCGGTGTTGATCATCGCCTGTCCCTGCGCACTCGGCCTCGCCACGCCGATGTCGATCATGACCGCCACCGGACGTGGCGCCCACGCCGGCGTGCTGATCAAGGAGGCCGCCGCGCTCGAACGCTTCGCTTCCGTCGATACGCTGATCGTCGACAAGACGGGGACACTGACCGAAGGCCGGCCGAAACTGACGGATGTCGTGGCGGCCGATGGGTTTTCGGAGGAGGAATTGCTGGGCCTCGCCGCGAGCCTGGAGAAGGGCTCGGAGCATCCCCTGGCCGAGGCTATTGTCGAAGGCGCCGCGACCCGCGGTGTAAGGGTCGCCGAAGCCAATGGCTTCGAGGCGGTCACCGGCAAGGGTGTTTCCGGTGCCGTTTCGGGCAGGAATGTAGCGCTCGGCAACGCCGCGATGATGCGTGATCTCGGCGTCGACGTGTCCACCGTTTCGGCCGCGGCCAAGGCGCTGCAAGGCGATGGCAAGACGGCGATGTTCGTCGTCGTGGACAGGAAACTGGCCGGCATCGTCGCCGTCGCCGATCCGGTCAAGGCGACCACCGCCGAGGCGATCAAGGCCCTGCACGACAGCGGCTTGAGGATCATCATGGCGACCGGCGACAATGAGCGCACGGCAAACGCGATCGCCAGAAGCCTCGGCATCGACGAAGTCCGCGCCGGCCTATTGCCGGAACAGAAGGGCGCGCTGGTCGAGGAATTGCGCGGCAAGGGCGCCGGCGTCGCCATGGCCGGCGACGGCGTCAACGACGCACCGGCCTTGGCCGCCGCCGATGTCGGTATCGCCATGGGCACCGGCGCCGATGTCGCCGTCGAAAGCGCCGGCATCACTTTGGTCAAGGGCGACCTCAACGGCATCGTGCGTGCCCGCACACTGGCGCAGGCGACCATCCGCAATATCAGGCAGAACCTGTTCTTCGCCTTCCTCTACAATGTGCTTGGCGTGCCGGTCGCGGCCGGCGTGCTCTATCCGCTGACCGGCACGCTGTTGTCGCCGATGCTGGCGGCGGCGGCGATGAGCTTGTCGTCGGTCTCGGTCATCGCCAATGCGTTGCGGCTGAGGACATTGAAACTTTGAGCCGATCCCCCAAATACGAAACCCGATCAACAGGAGACCATCAATGACCTTGGCCAAGAAAATCGTGCTGCTGCTGATGGCGGCTGGAATGCTGGTTGCCGTCTTTCTCGAAAGCGTTCCCGCACAAAGCGAGGAGATGAAGCACGACATGGCCGGCATGGCGACGGGGGCGGAAGGCCCGTCGACCGCAGGCTACAAGGCGGCGATGGACAAGATGCACGCCGACATGATGGCCTCCAAATACACCGGCGATGCCGACGTCGATTTCGTCCGCGGCATGATCCCTCACCACCAGGGCGCCATCGACATGGCCAGGGTCGAACTCGCCAACGGCAAGGACCCCGAGATCCGCAAGCTGGCCGAGGCGGTCATCGCGGCGCAGGAAGCCGAGATCAAGCAGATGCAGGACTGGCTCGCCGCCCATCCGGTGAAGTAAGCTTTCGCGGCTCGGCGAGAACGCCTCTGAATTTCTCGTCCGGCCTGTGATGCGATCCCGTCTCAACTGGAGCCTGCCATGCCATCGAGCGTCAGAACCACCACGCTGCCCTGCGGCGAAGCCATCCCCGTTCTCGGCCAGGGCACCTGGAAAATGGGCGAGGATTCGCGCCGCCGCGCGGAGGAGGTGAATGCCCTCAAGCTTGGTCTCGATCTCGGCGTCAAGCTGATCGACACCGCCGAAATGTACGCCAGCGGCGGCGCCGAGGAGGTGGTGGCCGAAGCCATTGCCGGGCAGCGTGCCGAGGTCTTCCTGGTCTCGAAGGTGCTGCCGTCCAACGCCTCGCGCGCCGGCGTGCAGCGCGCCTGCGAAAACAGCCTGAAGCGCCTCGCCACCGACCGTATCGATCTTTATCTGCTGCATTGGCCGGGCAGCGTGCCCCTGGCCGAAACCGTCGAAGCTTTCGAGGCGCTGAAGAAAGCCGGCAAGATCCGCCACTGGGGCGTCAGCAATTTCGACACAGGGGAGATGGAAGAGCTGGTCGGCCTGCCCGACGGCGGCAACGTCCAGACCAACCAGGTGCTCTACAATCTGGTCCGGCGCGGCCTTGAGTTCGATCTGGCGCCCTGGAGCCGGAAACGCGGAATTCCTCTGATGGCCTATTCGCCGGTCGAGCAGGGCGCCTTGGCGCGCAACGCCAGTTTAGACGCGGTCGCAGCCCGCCATGGCGTGACACCGGCGCAAATCGCACTGGCCTGGGTGATGCACCAGGATGGCGTCATCGCCATTCCCAAGGCCAGCAGCCAGGACCATGTCCGCCAGAATGTCGCGACACTCGACATCGAGCTTACGCGCGAAGACCTCGCCGACCTCGACCGCGCCTTCCCGCCGCCGAGCCGCAAACGCGGGCTGGAGATGATCTGAGCGTTGTCGGTGAAGCTGCCAATCTCCCCCCTCGAGGGGGAGATGCCCGGCAGGGCAGAGGGGGGCGCTGTCCCGCCAACATATTAATTTTTACAACGACGGCTTCCGCGCTGGCATGCTCCGGCGGGCATCGTCAGGGGGCAAGTTAATCAAGGCCGGCACTCTACGAGGCCCCCCTCTGTCCTGCCGGACATCTCCCCCTCAAGGGGGGAGATTGGCGGTTTCGGCGATACCGCCGTGCCAGCAGGTTCAATTTACGTCCCCGCCAACCCCTTCAACCGATAAAGCGCTTCCAGCGCTTCCCTCGGCGTCATCTCATCGGGATTGATGTCACTGAGTGCGAAGCCCAGCGCGTCGCTCTTGACCGGCTTCTGCGCTTCCCGCTTCACCGCCACTGAAAACAGCGGCAGGTCGTCGACCAGCCGGTTGGTCTTGCCCGAAACCTCGCCTTCCTCGAGCTGGTGCAGCACTTCCTTGGCACGGTCCACCACCGCCTCCGGCAGGCCGGCCAGCCGCGCCACCTGGACGCCGTAGGAGCGGTCGGCCGCGCCCTTGCCGACCTCGTGCAGGAAGACGACGTCGTTCTCCCATTCCTTGACCCGCATGGTGACGTTGTGGAGCCGCGCCAGCTTGCCGGCAAGCGAGGTCATTTCGTGGAAATGCGTGGCGAAGATCGCCCGGCAGCGGTTCTTCTCGTGCAGATATTCCACCGCGGCCCAGGCGATCGACAGGCCGTCGAACGTGGCGGTGCCGCGGCCGATCTCGTCGAGGATTACCAGCGCCCGTTGGCCGGCCTGGTTGAGGATCGCCGCCGTCTCGACCATCTCGACCATGAAGGTCGATCGGCCGCGCGCCAGATCGTCCGAGGCGCCGACGCGGGAAAAGAGGCGGTCGACGACGCCGATATGGGCCGATGTCGCCGGGACGAAAGAGCCGGTCTGGGCCAGGATGGCGATCAGCGCGTTCTGCCGCAGGAATGTTGATTTACCCCCCATATTGGGGCCGGTCAGCAGCCAGATCGCGCCGTTCTTGGCGCTGCCCTCCGGCGACAGGTCGCAGTCATTGGCCACGAACGGCCCTTCGCCGGAGCGCCGCAGCGCCTGTTCGACCACGGGATGGCGCCCACCCGAAATCTCGAAGGCAAGGCTGGCATCGACCAGCGGCCGGCACCAGGCCTCGCTTTCCGACAAAAGCGCGAGCGCCGCCGACACGTCCAGCACGGCGAGCGCATCGGCCCCGGCGCGGATCTTCTCCGCTTCGCCGACCGCTTCCGCCGTCAGCGCGTCGAAGGCCGCAAGCTCGATGCTCAGCGCCCGGTCGGCGGCATTGGCGATCTTTGTTTCCAGCTCCGCCAGCTCCGTCGTGGTGAAGCGCATGGCGTTGGCCATGGTCTGGCGGTGGATGAAGCGCGCCTTGGCGCCGTCGCTGCCGGTCATCACCGCGTGGTGGTTGGCGGTCACCTCGATGTAGTAGCCGAGCACATTGTTGTGCCGGATCTTCAGGGACCGAATGCCGGTCTCCTCGATCAGCGAACGCTCCAGCCCGGCGATCACTTTTCGCGACTCGTCGCGCAGCGCCCGCATCTCGTCGAGCTCGGCGTTGTAGCCGCCTCGGATGAAGCCGCCGTCGCGCTTCAGCAGCGGCAGTTCCTCGCCAAGTGCCTGCGTCAGATGCCCGGCAAGCGCGTGCGGCAGCGCCCGGATGGCGGCGAGCGCCGCCGCCAATTCCTGCGGCAGGGCGGTCGCGGCAAATATCCCCGCGATGGTGCCGGCCGCCTCGAAGCCGGCGCGCAGCGCGCCGAGGTCGCGCGGGCCGCCGCGGTTGAGCGCCAGCCGCGACAACGCGCGCGGCATGTCGGCGACGCTCTTCAGGCTCGCCCGCACCGCCTGGCAAAGCCGCGTCTCGGAACGGAAGAACGACACCGAATCCAGCCGCGCGGCAATTGCCGCCGGATCGGTCAGCGGTGCCATCAGCCGGTCGGCGAGCAGCCTGGCGCCGCCGCCGGTCACCGTGCGGTCGATCGCCTTGAACAATGAGCCTTCACGGCTGCCCGACAGCGTGCGCAGCAGTTCCAGGTTGCCGCGCGTCGCCGGGTCGATGAACAAAGTCGAGCCGGCCTCCTCGCGCTCGGGCCGCGACAGCGGCGGCCGCTCGGCCTTCTGCGTCTTTTCGACATAGGCGATTGCGCCCGAGATCGCCGACAGCTCGGCCCGCGAAAACGCGCCGAAGCTGTCCGGCGTCGCCACCTCGAAGAAGCGGGCGATGCGCGCGGCCGCCGAGGCCGAATCGAACAGGCTCGGCGGCTGCGGGTTGGCGACGCGGCCGAGCACGTCGAATACCGATCGCAATTCGGGATCGTGGAACACCGGCTCGGCGACGATCAGTTCGCGCGGATCGACGCGGAAGATGTCGGCCAGCAGCCGGTCGGCGGTGGTGTCTGTGACCCGGAAAGCCCCGGTCGAAATGTCGATCCAGGCCAGGGCAAAGCTTCCTTGGGTCCCGGTCGCGCCGCCGCGCTCCCCACTTCTTGGATCGCCGCCGCCCTTCACTCGTCCCAGCGCCATCAGGAAACTCGATTCCGACGGCGCCAGCAATTTGTCCTCGGTGATGGTGCCAGGCGTCACCAGCCGCACCACATCGCGGCGCACCACCGATTTGGAGCCGCGCTTCTTGGCTTCGGCCGGATCCTCGATCTGCTCGCAGACGGCGACGCGGAAACCCTGCGCGATCAGTTTCTGCAGATAGTCGTCCGCCGCATGCACTGGCACGCCGCACATCGGGATGTCGTGTCCCTGATGCTTGCCGCGCTTGGTCAGCACGATGCCGAGCGCCCGGCTCGCCTTCTCCGCATCCTCGAAGAACAGCTCGTAGAAATCGCCCATCCGGTAGAACAGCAGCGAATCCGGGTTCGCCGCCTTGATCTCGATGAACTGCTCCATCATCGGCGTGACGCCGCCAGCGGCTGCCGGCGTGATCGCCTCGGGAGCGTCCGGTTCGTTTTGAATGTGCATGTTCATGCGCTCACGCTAGCAGATGTGGCGGCGGGGTTTAATGCCGGCCATTGGAAAAGCAGGGGAAGAACGGAGATCAACCACCATTGAACGCCATGCGTCCTTCCGACGCCAGTTCGGTAACGCTTGGCGGTTTACACGCGGCGGCGCGTAGTCTTAATTCGGAATCACACAAGGCACCCGCCTCAAGGAGGTGCCGCATGGCGAGGAAATCAAAAGCATCATGGCAAGGAAAACCGAAAACAGCGGTCCGTCCGTTAGCGCGCAGGAAGCGCTCGAATTCCACGCCATGGGGCGGCCCGGCAAGCTCGAGATCGTCGCCACCAAGCCGATGGCCACGCAGCGCGATTTGAGCCTCGCCTATTCGCCTGGCGTTGCCGTGCCGGTGCTGGCCATCGCGGAGGATCCCAGCCGCGCCTTCGACTACACGTCGCGCGGCAACATGGTCGCCGTCATCTCCAACGGCACCGCGATCCTGGGCTTGGGCAATCTCGGCGCGCTGGCCTCCAAGCCGGTCATGGAGGGAAAGGCGGTGCTGTTCAAGCGCTTCGCCGACGTCGATTCCATCGACCTCGAGGTCGACACCGAGGACGCCGACGAGTTCATCAACTGCGTGCGCTTCCTTGGGCCCTCCTTCGGCGGCATCAACCTGGAGGACATCAAGGCGCCGGAATGCTTCATCATCGAGCAGCGGTTGCGCGAGCTGATGGACATCCCGGTCTTCCACGACGACCAGCACGGCACCGCCATCATCTCGGCCGCCGGCCTGATCAACGCGCTGGAGATCACCGGCCGCGACATGAAGACCACCAGGATGGTCTGCAACGGCGCCGGTGCGGCCGGCATCGCCTGTATCGAGCTGATGAAGGCGATGGGCTTTGCGCCCGAAAACATCATCCTGTGCGACACCAAGGGCGTGGTCTTCCAGGGCCGCACCGATGGCATGAACCAGTGGAAGTCGGCGCATGCGGTCAAGACCGACGCGCGGTCGCTGGCCGAGGCGCTGGACGGCGCCGACGTCTTCCTCGGCCTTTCCGCCAAGGGCGCGCTGACCACCGCCATGGTGCGTTCCATGGCCAAGAACCCGATCATCTTCGCCATGGCCAACCCCGATCCCGAGATCACGCCCGAGGAAGTGGCGGAGATCCGCACCGACGCCATCATGGCGACCGGGCGTTCGGATTATCCCAATCAGGTCAACAACGTGCTCGGCTTCCCTTATATTTTCCGCGGCGCGCTGGATGTGCGGGCCACCACCATCAATGACGACATGAAGATCGCCGCCGCGCGTGCGCTTGCCGACCTGGCACGCAAGGACGTGCCCGACGACGTCGCCGCAGCCTACCAGGGCAACCGGCCGAAATTCGGCCCCAACTACATCATCCCGGTGCCGTTCGATCCGCGCCTGATCTCGGCCATTCCGCTGGCCGTCGCCAGGGCGGCGATGGATTCTGGCGTCGCCCGCAAGCCGATCCTCGATCTCGACCGCTACGCGCAGGAGCTGTCGGCCCGCCGTGATCCGATCGCCTCGACCTTGCAGCGCATTTACGACCGTGTGCGCCGCCAGCCCAAGCGCATCGTCTTCGCCGAGGGCGAGGAGGAGCAAGTGATGCGCGCCGCCGTCTCCTATGTGAACCAGCGGCTCGGCACCGCCATCCTGCTCGGCCGCGACGACGTCATCAAGGAGAACGCCAGGCACGCCGGCATCGACCTCGACAAGCAGGGGCTGGAGATCATCAATGCTCGCCTGTCGCGCCGCAATTCGGTCTATACCGATTATCTCTACGAGCGCATGCAGCGCAAAGGTTTCCTGTTCCGCGACTGCCAGCGCCTGATCAACAACGACCGCAACCATTTCGCCGCCTGCATGGTGGCGCTGGGGGATGCCGACGGCATCGTCACCGGCGTCACCCGCAACTATTCCACCGCGCTCGACGATGTCAGGCGCGTCATCGACGCCAAGCCGGGCCATCGCGTCATCGGCGTGTCGATCGTTTTGGCGCGCGGCCGCACCGTGATCGTCGCCGACACCGCCGTGCACGACATGCCGAACGCCGAGCAGATCGCCGATATCGCGGAGGAAGCGGCAGGCTTTGCCCGCCGCATGGGCTATGAGCCGAGGCTCGCCATGCTCGCCTATTCCACCTTCGGCCATCCCCACGGCGAGCGCTCCGAGCGCATCCAGGAAGCCGTGCGCATCCTCGACAAGCGCCGCGTCGATTTCGAGTATGACGGCGAGATGGCCGCCGACGTCGCGCTCAACGCCCGTGCCATGGCGCAATACCCGTTCATGAGGCTGACCGGCCCGGCCAATGTGCTGATCATGCCGGCCTTCCACTCCGCCTCGATCTCCACCAAGATGCTGCAGGAGCTCGGCGGCTCGACGGTCATCGGCCCGCTGCTGGTCGGGCTGAACAAGCCGGTGCAGATCGTCTCGCTGAACGCCAAGGACAGCGATATCGTCAACATGGCGGCGATCGCGGCCTACACGGCGGGGACCTGAGGAAGGTCCGCGCGTCGGATGCGAAAGCTGCGGCGGATCTGGTCGCGCTTAACCCGCGGAAAACACCCGCGCCGCCTCGACGACCTCCTTGACCTGATCTTGCCGCAGCAGGTCGATGGGAATGCGCTCGTCGAGCGGCGCCGAGGGGCGGGTCAGCCACAGCCATGCCAGCCTCGGATTGCCGATCAACGACAGCACCTCTCGAATACCCGCCACCGGCCTGCCGTCGACGAACTGCGCCAGCGGGAAGACGTGCTTGCGGCCGCCCTTGCGCAAGGCGACCACCTCGCCCCGCCTTTGCCAGCGGTGCAGGGTCGAGCGGGCAATGCGCAGGTGTTCCTCCAGATAGGTCGAACCGGCGACCCGCCCGGCCCAGTCTTCGATCAGCATCGATTCGAGGTCGTCGGACTGGGTGCGCGGAAGCGGGGAGGCGGGGCCGTCGAAACCCGCCGATGGATTTGTGGCGCCCGCGGTGCCGGCTTCGCTGCGGCGCGCGGCTTCCACGGCCAGCGCACGCACGAATTTCGACGCCAGCCCCGGAAGGTCGGCATGAATGGCATCGATGGCGCGCTGATGCGTCGGCGATAGCAAGGTGACGGCTGACGCTATGCTGCCGGCGATCTTGCCAACCGAGACCATGGTGGGTTTGTTGATGGCCTCGTCATAGTGGGCGAGCGCCCGCTCGACCTTCTCCGCGACCATGTCCGCGAAGTCGTCTTGTTTAAGACCGGTTATGTGAAATCTGTTCATGCATCTGTCTTCGGGCCGCGAGCGCTCCTCCCCGACTGCGCCCGTTGCTGAATTTCTAATGTGGAAAGCGGAAATCGCGGCGGCAACAAATCCGGCCGCCCGACAGCTTGCTTTCTTGCATCTTGGCACCCCAACTGGTTGAGGGCGCCCAAATGTCAGTCAAAGGGCGCCCAGATTGCGTGTAGGTGCGATGTGTGACAGCCGCGCGACGGTGAAGCTGCCGATCTCCCCCCTCGTGGGGGAGATGCCCGGCAGGGCAGAGGGGCGCGCGAAGGATCGCTAGGTTGCGGTGGTTCCCTTCCGCGTGCCCATACTCTTCGAACTGGCGCCCCGACATGACAGTACGCTCATGCCGTTCATTTCGGGCTTGGCGGCAGTGTAGAACCCTGGATATGCCAGCGGGACAGCGCCCCCCCCCTCTGGCCTGCCGGCCATCTCCCCCACGAGGGGGGAGATCGGCAGCTTCACCGCCCCCCTACAGCAGCCCCGCCAGCTCGGCCTCGCGACGCAGATTCTGCCTTGGCCTCGGCCCGATCTGCTGGATCACCAGGCCGGCCGCCAGTGAGCCGAGATCGCCGCAGGTCTTGAGGTCGCGGCCCTGGGTATAGCCATGCAGGAAACCTGCGGCATAGAGGTCGCCGGCGCCCGTCGTGTCGACCAGCTCCTTGATGGCGGTCGCCTGGATGACGACGGTCTCGTCGCCGCGCGCGATGACGGAGCCTTTTTCCGAACGCGTCACGGCGGCGACCTTGCAGTCCTTGCGGATCTGGGCCAGCGCCTCGTCGAAGGACGAGGTCTGGTAGAGCGACTTGATCTCGTGGCTGTTGGCGAAGACGATGTCCACGGTGCCCGAGCGCATCAGCTCGAGGAACTCGTCGCGGTAGCGGTCGACGCAGAACGAATCCGACAAGGTCATCGACACTTCGCGGCCCGCCGCGTGCGCCAGCTTGGCCGTCTGCCGGATCGCCTCCTTGGCGCGCGGCGGATCCCACAGATAGCCCTCGAAATAGGTAATCTTGGCGCCCGACGCCTTGTCGGCCTCGACATCCTCCGGCCCGAGCTCGACGCAGGCGCCGAGATAGGTGTTCATAGAGCGCTCGCCGTCGGGGGTGACGAAAATCATCGAGCGCGCCGTCGGCGGCTCGCCCTGAAGCGGCTTGGTGTCGAAGGCGACGCCCTGGGCGTGGATGTCGTGGGCATAGATTTCGCCCAAAGCATCGTTGGAAACCTTGCCGAAGAAGGCGGCGCGGCCGCCGAAGGAGGCAACGCCGGCCGCCGTGTTGCCCGCGCTGCCACCGGACGCCTCGATCGCCGGGCCCATGCGGCTGTAGAGTAGCTCGGCGCGGTGCGTGTCGATGAGGTTCATCGCGCCCTTGATGATGCCATTGGTCTCCAGGAATTCCTCTTCGCACTGGGCGATGATGTCGACAATCGCATTGCCGATGCAAAGCACGTCATAGTCCGGCATCAATGTCTCCGCCAAAATCCGCGCCGGCTTCTTGCCATGCCGGCCGGGCGCGGGTCTAGCGATTTGCAACCGGTTTGCCTAGGCCATGTTCATATCGCGTGACGCCCAGGAGCTACGACAATTCGGTCGTGGCCGAAGCATTTCACCGCGGCTTTGCCTAAAAAGGGCCGTTCGATCCCGGCCCGAAGGCGGCAAGCCCATGCCTGAAAGAAACGACATGAACACCGATCTGGCGCTGCTCGCCCTCCTGGCGGTGCTTTGGGGCGCCTCCTACACCTTCATCAAGATCGGCGTCGAGACGATCCCGCCGGTGACGTTCATCGCCGCCCGCACCTTGATCGCGGGCGCGATCCTGCTGGCCATCATCCGCTGGCGCGGGCTCGCCATGCCGGGCGATGCAGCGAGCTGGCGTCGTTTCGCCTTCCAGGCGTGCCTCAACAGCGTCATCCCGTTCACCCTGATCGCCGCCGCCGAGCGCTCGGTGGATGCCGGCCTCGCCACCATCCTCAACGCGACGTCGCCTATCTTCACCTTCCTGTTGACCGCGCTCATCACCCGCCATGAACCGGTGACGCTGCGCAAACTGATCGGCGTCGGCGCCGGCATTGCCGGCATCTGCCTCATCGTGGGCACACAGGCGCTGGGCGGTCTCGGCCATGAACTTTGGGCGCAGCTTGCCATCGTCCTTGCAACGGTCTGCTATGCGGGGGCGGCGATCTTCGGCCGAGGCTTCAAGGGCCTCGACCCGATGCTGCCCGCCGCCGGCTCGATGCTCTGCGGCGCCGTCATCCTGGTGCCGCTCAGCCTCGCCGTCGACCAGCCCTGGACCTTGGCGCCGTCGACGGCGTCGATCCTGGCCTTGCTCGGCCTGTCGGTGTTTTCGACCGCGCTGGCCTTCGTCATCTATTTCCGCCTGATCCACACGCTGGGCTCGGTCGGCACGACCTCGCAGGCCTATCTGCGCGTGCCGATCGGCGTCGGCATCGGCGCCGTTTTCCTTGGCGAAAGCCTGGGTTCGACGGCCTGGCTCGGCATGGCCTTCGTCGTCGCCGGCGTCGCGGCCATGACCATTCCCACCCGCAAGCCGGCGCTCGCACAATAGGCAGACAGGGCAATCGCCTCAGACCAAATGGCTCCGATTGTCGAGGTAGCGCCGCCCCTCATCCGCCTGCCGGCGTTCGTCACTCGAAAAGCCAAGCAGTTGGCTTTTCGTCCGCTTCGCGGACCGCTCCTCCAACTCCCCGTAAGTGACGGGGAGAAGGGCGCTGTCATCACTGATCTCGCCAATCACCACGTTGCGATGGAGGCACCGGGGTTGGCGCCAGCTCCTCTCTCCCCGTTCTACGGGGAGAGATGTCCGGCAGGACAGTGAGGGGCGGCGCCGGCGCTCGCAAGAGGGGTGATGCGGAGAGTTCGAAACCTGAAACGACCGCCTTGACCCACGGCAGGCAATAGAGCTTGTGACCGGCGAACCTGCTGCCTATCCTCCCAGGGGCAATCCGTCGAAGCGAGGAAGCATCGTGATCTCCAGCGCCGCCCGCGCCGCCGCCGGCCAGTTGTTCTCGCCCGAATTGCGCGCCGTCTTCCTCAAGACGTTAGGCCTGACTGTGCTTGCTCTGGTCGGCCTGTGGTTCGGGCTGACCAGCCTCGTCGAGTGGCTGGCGCTGCCATGGCTGCACACGCTCTTTCCCGGCCTGCCGTCCTGGGCCGGTTGGCTGGGCGGCATCATCGCGGCCATCGCGCTTGCCTTCGGCATGGCGCTGCTCGTCGCGCCGGTCACGGCTGTCGTCGCCGGGCTGTTCCTCGACGATGTCGCCGAAGTGGTGGAGCGTACCGATTATCCCGGCGATCCGCCCGGCCGCGCCATGCCGGCCCTGCGCTCGCTGGTGTTGGCGATAAAGTTCTTCGGCGTCGTCGTTTTGGGCAACATCGTTGCCCTGCTGCTCCTGCTGGTGCCAGGCATCAACATCGCCGCCTTTTTCATCGTCAATGGCTACCTGCTCGGGCGCGAGTTCTTCGAATTCGCCGCCATGCGCTTCCGTCCGGAAGAAGAGGCCAGGGCCTTGCGCCGACACCATGCCGGGACGGTCTTTCTCGCCGGCCTGGTCATAGCGGCCTTCCTTGCCGTGCCGGTGCTCAACCTAGTGACGCCGCTCTTCGCCGCAGCCATGATGGTGCATCTGCACAAGGCGATCTCGGCCCGGCCCGATCGGGGGAGCAAGCCGTTCCGTTGATGCGCCAGTCCCTACCGCAGCAGAAAGCCGCGCCCCAGTTCGTCGTCGGGCTCGACGATGAATTCCGCCCGGCCGCAATAGTAGGCGCGGCCGCCGACGCGGGCGATGATCGCTTCATGCGGTCCGGCTTTCGCCATCCGCGCCACCGCGCCGGAAAAGCGCGAGCCGGCGATGCTCTCGAAAGTGCGTGTCTGGCCTGTTGCGATCTCACCCTTGGCGTGCATCGCCGCCAGCCGGGCGGTCACGCCGGAACCGGTCGGCGACCGGTCGACCTGCGCCTCGGCGAAGACGCAGACGTTTTTCGTCGGCTCACCCGAAAACGTGTCCCGCCCGTCCGTCAAAATGGTGCCGTAGAGAAAGGCGAGGTCGACATGGTCGGGGTGTGACAGGGGGAATTCCTGCTTCAGCCTTTCGGTCAGCGCCGTCGCCGCATCGACGAAATCGCGCACCCGATCGCGGCCGAATTCCAATCCGAACTGGTGGCAGTCGGCCAGCGCGTAGAAGGCGCCGCCATAGGCGATGTCGAAGCCGATCGCGCCGTAGCCGGGCAACTCGATCCTGCGGTCGCGTGCGAACAAGAAAGCCGGCACGCTTTCGAACGACACAGCACCTGCCTTGCCGTCGCGCACCTCGACCGAGGCAATCACCATGCCGCAGGGCGCCTCGATGTTGACCATCGTCACCGGTTCCCGCTTGGCCACCAGCCCTTCGTCTACGGCATAGCGGCCGAGCGCGACGATGGCGTGGCCGCACATGGTCGAATAGCCCTCATTGTGCATGAACAGCACGGCAAGGTCGGCGCCCGGCAAATCGGGCTCGACCAGCAGCGCGCCGTACATGTCGTAATGTCCGCGTGGCTCGAACATCAGGATTTTCCGGAGATGATCGAGATGGTCGCGCACATGGGCGCGCTTTTCCAGGATCGTGCCCTTCGGGATATCGGGATAACCCCCGGTGACGATCCTCAGCGGCTCGCCGCCGGTGTGCATGTCGACGACGGTCAGCGTCATGTGTCCGGCCCGCTTATCCCGATTTGCCAAACAGCGCCTGCAACTTGCCGAAGGGCATGGCGGCGCGGGCGAAGCCGAACGTGCCGTCCTGCTGGATCTCGCGCGCCGCCGTTTCCAGCATGCCATAGGCGAAGTTGGTGAGCCATGGCCCAAGCGAAACGCGCTTTGCCCCGGCCTTGGTCAGATCGGCAATGGTGAAGTCGGGCCTTGCCATGACGTTGACCGGCTTGCTCACCGCCGAGCAGACCGTGCGCACCATCTCGACGTCGCCGATGCCCGGCGCGTAGAGCACGTCGGCGCCCGCCTTCTCGAATGCCTGCAGCCGCTTGATCGTGTCGTCGAGGTCGGACTTGCCCCAGAGGAAGTTCTCCGCCCGCGCGGTGAAGACGAAATCGCGTTTCAGCGCGCGGGCCGCTTCCGCCGCCGCCGCGACGCGCTCCACCGCGTGCGAAAAATCATAGATCGGCTTGTTCGGGTCGCCGGTGTGGTCCTCGATCGAGCAGCCGGCAAGGCCGGCGGCTTCAGCCGCGAAGATGGTTTCGGCGGCCTGCTCGGCGCTGTCGCCCTTGCCGCGTTCGAGGTCGGCCGAAACCGGCAGCTCGGTTGCCGCCGTCACCTCGCGGCAATGATGGATCATCTGGTCGAAGGTCACCGCGCCGTCCGGCAGGCCGCGCGAGAAGGCGAAACCGGCGCTGGTCGTCGCCAGCGCCTTGAAACCGAAGGATCCAAGCAGCTTCGTCGTGCCGACGTCCCAAGGGTTGGGCATGACGAAGGTCGAGGCATGCAGGTCGCGAAAGATCTTGCCCTTGTTCATGGAAGTTCCCCCATCGTGTTGAGTGCGATGGCGCGGATTTTAGCTTGCCCGCCTTGCCCGGGCAAACGAATGCGGTTGGCTCAGAAGCGTTTCGCGTTCTCTGCTGACAATTCGTCCGGCGCGTCCCTGCAACCCCGTCAAACCCGGCGCCGATCAGTGGATCGGCACCAGTCCGGCCAGTGTGCGCATGTCGTCGAACAGGATGCCGCCGGCTCGCATCAAGCCGTCACGGTCGCTGTAGGGATCGCCATGATAGGAAAATACCCGCATGCCGGCGGCGATGCCGGCCTGCGTGCCGGCGACGCTGTCCTCGATGACGATGCAGTCGGCAGGCGCAAAGCCCATCGTCTTGGCCGCATGCAGGAAGAGGTCCGGAAACGGCTTGCCGCGCGCGACCATCGTCGAGGAAAACATCGCATGTTCGAACAGCGGCAGCAGGCCGGTCTGGCCAAGCGTGATGTGCATTTTCGACACCCTGGCCGAGGTGGCGACGCAATAGGCGATGCCGGCCGCGCGGACAGCCTCGACGAACTCCCGGACATAGGGAATCGCCTCGACCCCATGGGCGAACAGGTCCGGCAGCCCTGCATTCCAGCGCTCGACGAAGTCTGCGCCGAGCCTGACGCTGGTCTCTTCTTCGATCTGCTTCTGCACTGAGACCATGCTGCGGCCGGAGAAGTTCTTGCGGCAATATTCAAAGCTGGTGGGATACCCGGCTTCGCTCAGCCATTCGGCGAGACGCCGGTTGGCCAGGTTCTCGGTATCGACCAGAATCCCGTCGCAGTCGAAGATGACAAGTTTCGGTATGTTCATCAGGCCGTGCCGGTCGAGCCGAACCCGCCCGAACCGCGCGCCGTGCCGCCGGCCAGGTCGCGCTCTTCGACGCCCGCCTGCGTCACCGCGGCGAACACGATCTGGGCAATGCGCATGCCGCGCGTCACCGCAAAATCCTCGTCGCCGAGATTGACCAGCAGCACCTTCACCTCGCCGCGATAGTCGCTGTCGATCGTGCCCGGCGTGTTGAGGACGGTCAGCCCGTGTTTGAAGGCAAGGCCGGAGCGCGGCCGCACCTGGCCTTCCATGCCTTCGGGGATTTCCAGGATCAGTCCGGTCGGCACCAGCGCACGTTTTCCCGGCAGGATCAGCAGCGGCCGATCGTCGGGCACCGCCGCGCGCAGGTCCATGCCGGCGGCGCCGGGGCTTTCATAGGCAGGGAGGGGGAGTCCTTCCCCATGCGGCAACCTTACGAAGCCGACGGTCGGACCGATGACGGAGGAATTTTGGATGGCTGCGCGCATAAAATCGATCCTATCGGCGCGATTGCCGATTCGGTCAATTCGCCCTCGACCCTATCAACGGCTTTCTTTCGGGCATCACTATGGCCGGAGCCAATCCTTAGCGCACTTCCATCGGCACCACTGTGGTCTCCTTGATCTCCTCCATCACGAAGGACGCCGAAACGTCCGACAGCGCCACCTTGGCGATCAGCCGCTGGTAGAGCCGGTCATAGGCCTTCACGTCGGCGACGCGGGCGCGCAGGACATAGTCGAGGTCGCCGGACATCCGGTAGACTCCGGTGATCTCGGAAAATCCGGTCACCGCCGCCCGGAATTTCTGCAACCACTCGGGATCATGATTTGAGGTCCGGACCAGGATGAACACGGAGAGGCCGAGCCCGAGCTTCTCGGCATCGACCAACGCCACCCGGCCGGTGATGACGCCATCCTCCTCCAGCCGCTTGACGCGTCGCCAGCAGGCGTTGCGCGACAAGGCCACCCGCTCCGACAGCTGATCAACAGACAACGTGCCGTCGCGTTGCAATTCGGCGAGCAATTTCCGATCGATTTCGTCGATTTCGATGGCCATGTGGGATGTTTGTCCCACGAACAAGCAAAATACAAGGACATTTTGAGACCGATGAACCGACGAACCGTGCCAGGATACCCCCTATCGAGAACCTGAAGCGCTGAAGGGGAAGCAACATGTCGGTCGCACGGATTTTCACCTCCCATCCGGCCAAGGTCGGCGAAACCTATTTCGGTCACATGGCCTTTGCCGCCTGGTTTTCCTCGCGCCTGCTGACGGCCGCCGGGGCCGCCCTCGTTCACGCTTTCTTGCCATTTCTGTTCGAGACTACCGCCAGCCGAATCGTCCGCGAACTTTACGAGCGGACGCACAACAGAGGTTCGCACGCGGTCAAGGAGCCCAAGGCCCTTCCGGACCGCGCCTAGGAACGGACGAAGCGATGTGCCGGTGGGCGGCCTATCTCGGTGAAGCGGTCTTCCTCGAAGACATCCTCACGGCGCCCTGCCACTCGCTGATCGCCCAGAGCCATTGCGCCGAGGAAGCCAAGTCGCCGACCAATGGCGATGGTTTCGGCCTTGCCTGGTATGGCGACCGGCCCGAGCCCGGCCTCTACTGCGACATCCTGCCGGCCTGGTCCGATCCCAATCTGAAGAGCTTGTGCCGACAGATCAAATCCGGATTGTTTCTCGCCCATGTGCGCGCCTCGACCGGCGGCGCCACCAGCCGCATGAATTGCCATCCCTTCATCTCGGGCCCTTGGTCGTTCATGCACAACGGCCAGATCGGCGGCTTCGAGAAGATCCGCCGCGCGCTGGAAAATTCGCTGTCCGACGCCGTCTTCGACCAGCGCGAGGGCACCACCGATTCCGAGCTGTTTTTTCTCCTGATGATCGACGAAGGGTTGGCCGCCGATCCGCAAGGCGCCGTCGCCCGTGCCACCAGCCGCGTGCTGGAGGCTTCGCGGCGTGCCGGCCTCGAGCCGGCGCTGAAGCTGACGGCCGCCCTTTCCGACGGGCAGGCGCTCCACGCGGTCCGCTACGCCACGGACGACCACGCGCCCACCCTCTATACCGCCTCCAAGGGCGGCGGCCGCTGCATCGTCTCCGAACCCTTCGACCGTGAAGGCGGCGACTGGCAGGCGATCTCGCCATCGAGCTTCATCACCATGACCAGGGATGGCATGAATATTCAGCCGTTTGCGCCGGCCCCCGCGAAGCTGGCGTTGGCCGGGTAGCCTCCTCGCGGCGCAAAATTGCCGTAGAGAGCCGTCCACCAAGCTATTGAGCGAATCGATCCGACCCATAGGGCGCCAGCAATGGATCACGCTCGCCGTCGAGGATTTCGCGCGCGGCGAACAAGCCGACCGCCGGCGCCAGCGTGATGCCGGAATGCGTGACCGCGATATAGAGGCCATCCATGCCCTCGGCGCGGCCGATGATCGGGAAGCCGTCGATCGGCGTCGGCCGGTAACCGAGCGTATGGAAATCGAGCTCCAGGCCGTCACCGCCGCGCAGCATGGCCTGCAGCGCCGCAAACAGCTCGCGCGCCGTCGCCGCCGCATCCATCCCCGGGTCGGCACCGCCAAAATCAGACCCGGCGATGATGCGGCCTTGCGCCGTCTGGCGCATGTGCAGCCGCTCGGCCAGCACCAGACCGTTGAGCAATTTTCTGTAAGGTCGCGAATGGACGATCAGGCCGGGCGGCATTTCGATCGGTAGCCTTATGCCGGCCGTCGCGGCAATCTCCGGCGAGCCGACGCCGGCCGCGATCACCACCTCGTCGGCTGCAAACAGCCCATGCGACGTGTCCACGCCCGTCGTCCTGCCGCCGGTTTGGACCAACGCCGTAACCGTGCTGGAGACGAAGCGCGCACCGCGCCGTTCGGCGTCGGCCAGCAGCGCGTTCGTCGCTGCGACCGGCTCGGCGACACCCTCCTCGGCGACATGTAAGGCAAAGTCGGGAAGCCCGGCGAGATTGGGCTCGATGCCGACCGCGCCGGCGCGGTCGACCCGCCTGATGCCATAACCCCAGGACGAATGCTCCGCCGCATAGGCCTCCAATTTGTCCGCCGGCAAGTCCCAGCACAGCCCGCCGCACCAGGCGAGCGGAAGGCCGGGCAGGTCCTGCGCCAGCCGCGACCATTCCGCCATGGAGCGGATGCGCAGCCGGAAATACGGTTCCGGATTGCCCCAGCTGGCATTTATCCAGGCAAACGAGTTCGGCGTCGCCACGCCGCCGGCAGCGCTGTCGGCAATGACCGTCACCTGCGCGCCCGCCTTGGCCAGGTGCCAGGCGATCGAGGCGCCGATGATGCCGGCGCCGATGACGATCACTTTCTTGCTCATGCAGGATCTCCATCGAACAGGTCTTCTGATGCCATCGCGTCTTCCCTATCTCAAGAGCCGGCGGACCGATCCGGGCAAATCTGTTCGACAGGCCGGGAAAGCGCTGCTAGAAGCCCGCGCCACAGACAGGATTTCATAAATTGGCTGAAGACATCGAACAGGCGGTATCGCGCCGCCGTACTTTCGCGATCATCGCCCACCCGGACGCCGGCAAGACGACGCTCACCGAAAAGCTGCTGCTGTTCGGTGGCGCCATCCAGCTTGCCGGTGAGGTCAAGGCCAAGAAGGACCGCATCCAGACCCGGTCGGACTGGATGAAGATCGAGCGCGAACGCGGCATTTCGGTCGTCACCTCGGTGATGACGTTCGAGTATGAGGACAACGTCTTCAATCTGCTCGACACGCCCGGCCACGAGGATTTCGCCGACGACACCTACCGCACGCTGTCGGCGGTCGACTCGGCGGTCATGGTCATCGACGCCGCCAAGGGCATCGAGCCGCGCACGCTGAAGCTGTTCGAGGTCTGTCGGCTGCGCGACATCCCGATCATCACCTTCGTCAACAAGATGGACCGCGAGAGCCGCGATCCCTTCGAGATACTGGACGAAATCGAGCAGAAGCTGGCGCTCGATACCGCGCCCATCACCTGGCCGATCGGCCGCGGCAGGACGTTTTCGGGCACTTACCACCTGGCGCTGAACGCCGTGCGCAAGGGCGATGACGAGAAGGAACGCACGCCGGTCAACGGTCCCGATTCCAACCGCGTCGCCGGCCTGTTGCCGGAAAACGAGCGCGAGGCCTTCATCGAGGAGCTGGAACTCGCGCGCGAAGCCTGCCGTCCGCTCGACATCGACGCCTTTCGCGAGGGCCATCTGACGCCGGTCTATTTCGGCTCGGCGCTGCGCAATTACGGCGTGCGCGACCTGATCGAGGCGCTCGGCGCTTTCGGGCCGCCGCCGCGCGCGCAGGATGCCGACACCCGGATGGTGGAGGCGACCGAGGACAAGATGACCTCCTTCGTTTTCAAGATCCAGGCCAACATGGATCCCAACCACCGCGACCGCATCGCCTTCGTGCGCGTCTGCTCGGGCAAGCTCGAGCGCGGCATGAAGGCCAAGCTGGTGCGCACCGGCAAGCCGATGAGCCTGTCGGCGCCGCAATTCTTCTTCGCCCGCACCCGCGTCACCGCCGACGAGGCCTTTGCCGGCGACGTCGTCGGCATCCCCAACCACGGCACGCTGCGCATCGGCGACACGCTGACCGAGGGTGAGGAAATCCTCTTCCGCGGCGTGCCGAACTTCGCCCCGGAAATCCTGCGTCGTGTGCGGCTCGGTGATGCGATGAAGGCCAAGAAGCTGAAGGAGGCGCTGCACCAGATGGCGGAGGAGGGCGTCGTGCAGCTGTTTTCGCCGGAAGACGGCTCGCCGGCCATCGTCGGCGTCGTCGGTGCGCTGCAGCTCGACGTGCTGAAGGAGCGGCTGAACTTCGAATACACACTGCCGGTCGAATTCGAGATGTCGCGTTTTTCGGTCTGCCGCTGGATATCGGCCGACGACAAGACGGAAGTGCAGCGCTTCATCGAAGCCCATCGCGGCGACATCGCTCGCGACCTCGACAACGACCCGGTGTTCCTCGCCCAGCACGCCTTCTCGCTGAACTACGAAGCCGAGCGCTGGAAAGCGATCCGCTTCGCCACGATCAAGGACTATCAGGTCCGCGACAAGGCGGCTTGAGGGGCGGTCTTCCCTTCTCCCCGTTCACGGGAGAAGGTGCCCGAAGGGCGGATGAGGGGCAGCGCCGGCCTCAAAAATCAATGGACAGCCCTGCCCTTCGCAGGCTCAGGGCGTTCGAAGCTCGGAAAAGCCAATCAATTGGCTTTCCGTCCGCTTACGCGGACCACTTCTCACCCCTTCGCCGCCTCTTCGATCTTGGCGATGTCGATCTTGCCCATCTTCATCATCGCACTCATCACCCGGCCGGCCTTTTCCCGGTCCGGATCCTGGAGCAGGCGCGGCAGCTGTTCCGGCACGACTTGCCAGGAGACGCCGAACTTGTCCTTTAGCCAGCTGCACGGGCCTGGCTCGCCGCCCTCGGTGAGCCTCTCCCAGAAATAGTCGACTTCTTCCTGCGTCTTGCAGTCGATCGACTGCGACATCGCCTCGTTGAACTTGAATTGCGGTCCGCCGTTGAGTGCCTGGAACGGCACGCCGTCGAGCTCGAACGTGGTCAGCAGCACTTTGCCTTCATCGGCGTGGCCCTTGGGCCAACGCATGACGCTCAGCACCTTCGAATTCTTGAAGATGGAGACATAGTGGTTCATCGCCTCTTCGGCCTGTCCATCGAACCACAGGCAGGTGGTGATCTTTTGCATGTCGTGCTCCTCGGTTGCTTCTTGCTGCTACAATGGAACGGCTGTCTGAGAAAATGGTCCCACTCCCTTGCCGTTGATCTAAGGACGGGCGTCCGGCAGGCGATCCGACACGGGAGGCGATCTTTTTCGCAAACTCTGAATTTTTCTGGAGAATCTGGCGCATTGCAAAAATGTGGCCAGACAATAATTGCCGGTCTATAACGCCTGCGATCCATATTCAGGGCCGCGACGCTCCGCATCGGGCGCAGCCAGCCAGCTAAGGAAAGTTCATGCCTGCCTATCGCTCCCGCACCACCACCCATGGCCGCAACATGGCCGGCGCCCGCGGCCTCTGGCGCGCCACCGGCATGAAGGACAGCGATTTCGGCAAGCCGATCATCGCCGTGGTCAACTCCTTTACCCAGTTCGTGCCGGGCCACGTCCACCTGAAGGATCTCGGCCAGCTGGTCGCGCGCGAGATCGAGAAGGCCGGCGGCGTCGCCAAGGAATTCAACACCATCGCCGTCGATGACGGCATCGCGATGGGCCATGACGGCATGCTCTATTCGCTGCCGTCGCGCGAGCTGATCGCCGATTCCGTCGAGTACATGGTCAACGCCCACTGCGCCGACGCCATGGTCTGTATCTCCAATTGCGACAAGATCACGCCCGGCATGCTGATGGCCTCGCTGCGCCTCAACATCCCGACCGTCTTCGTCTCCGGCGGGCCGATGGAAGCGGGCAAGGTGGTGCTCGCCGGAAAGGCGCAGGCGCTCGACCTGGTCGACGCCATGGTCGCCGCCGCCGACGACAAGATTTCCGACGAGGACGTCAAGGTCATCGAGCGCTCCGCCTGCCCGACCTGCGGTTCCTGCTCGGGCATGTTCACCGCCAATTCGATGAACTGCCTGACCGAAGCGCTCGGCCTGTCGCTGCCGGGCAACGGTTCGACACTGGCGACGCACGCCGACCGCAAGCGGCTGTTCGTCGAGGCCGGACACTTGATCGTCGATCTCGCCCAACGCTATTACGAGCAGGACGACGAGACGGCGCTGCCGCGCAGCATCGCTTCAAAGGGCGCGTTCGAGAACGCCATGACGCTCGACATCGCGATGGGTGGCTCGACCAACACCGTGCTGCACATCCTGGCCGCGGCGCATGAGGGTGAGGTCGGCTTCACCATGGAGGACATCGACCGGCTTTCGCGGCGGGTGCCCGTGCTGTGCAAGGTGGCGCCGGCCAAGTCCGACGTGCACATGGAGGACGTCCACCGCGCCGGCGGCATCATGGCGATCCTCGGCCAGCTCGACCAAGCCGGACTGATCAACCGCGACCTGCCGACCGTGCACACATCAAGCCTCGGCGAGGCGCTCGATCATTGGGATATTTCGCGCACCTCAAGCCAGAACGTGCGAGATTTCTTCCTCGCCGCGCCCGGCGGCGTGCCGACGCAGGTCGCCTTCAGTCAGGACCGCCGCTGGGACGAGCTCGATCTGGACCGCGAGACGGGCGTTATCCGCTCGGCGAAGACACCTTTTTCCAAAGACGGCGGCCTTGCCGTGCTCAAGGGCAACCTGGCGCTCGACGGCTGCATCGTGAAGACGGCCGGCGTCGACGAGTCGATCCTGAAGTTCACCGGCCCGGCGCGGGTGTTCGAAAGCCAGGACGCCTCGGTCAAGGCGATCCTGTCGAACGAGATCAAGGCGGGCGATGTCGTCGTCATTCGCTATGAAGGACCGCGCGGTGGCCCCGGCATGCAGGAAATGCTCTATCCGACCAGCTATTTGAAATCGAAGGGCTTGGGCAAGGCTTGCGCGCTGATCACCGACGGGCGCTTCTCCGGCGGCACGTCGGGGCTCTCGATCGGCCATGTCTCGCCGGAAGCCGCGGAAGGCGGCACGATCGGGCTGGTGCGGGAAGGCGACACGATTGAGATCGACATCCCCAACCGCTCGATCCGCCTCGCCGTGAGCGATGAGGAGCTCGCCAGCCGCCGGGCGGCGATGGCGGCCAAGGGCGCCCTGGCCTGGAAGCCCGAAGAAAAACGCAAGCGCAAGGTGACGACCGCGTTGCGCGCCTACGCCGCCTTCGCCACCAGCGCCGACAAGGGTGCGGTGAGGCACGTTCCGGAGTAGGGCTCGAATCGGCCAGGTTCGTGCTGCCCCTCATTGTCCTGCCGGACATTTCTCCCCGTAAGTGACGGGGAGAAAGGGCTATAACCAAAGATTTCGCCAATTGTAGACGTTGCAAAAATGGCGGCGAGGTCGCAGCATCTCCCTTCTCCCCGTCTCTATACGGGGAGAAGGTGCCGGCAGGCGGATGAGAGGCGGCGCCACGTGGCAAGATTTTTCGCCCGCCGCGATCACGGCGGCAGCCGACAGGTGCTGATTCTTCGGGGACGACACAGATGGATTTCGACCTTATCGTTCGCGGCGGCACATTGCCTGACGGCAGGGTTGCCGACATCGGCATCGTCGGCGAGACGATCGAGCCGAAGCTCGATGGCAACGCCGGCACGACGATCGACGCGCGGGGCAATCTGGTCTCTGCGCCGTTCGTCGACCCGCACTTCCATATGGATGCGACGCTCTCCTACGGCATTCCGCGGATAAACGCCTCGGGCACGCTGCTCGAAGGCATTGCTCTGTGGGGCGAACTGAAGCCGCTCCTGACGCATGAGGCGGTGCGCGATCGCGCGCTCGCCTATTGCGACTGGGCGGTGTCGATGGGATTGCTCGCCATCCGCACCCATGTCGATGTCTGTGACGACAGGCTGCTGGCGGTCGAAGCCCTGCTCGACGTCAAGAAGACGGTGGCGCCCTATATCGACCTGCAATTGGTCGCCTTTCCGCAGGATGGGCTCTACCGCTCGCCCGGGGCACGGGAAAACACCATCCGCGCGCTGGATCTGGGCGTCGATGTCGTCGGCGGTATTCCGCATTTCGAGCGCACCATGGCCGACGGCACGCGTTCGGTGACCGAGCTTTGCGAGATCGCGGCAAAACGCGGCCTGATGGTCGACCTGCATTGCGACGAGACCGACGACCCGCTGTCGCGCCACATCGAGCAACTGGCCTATGAGACGCAGCGCCTCGGCCTTCAGGGCAAGGTGGCCGGCTCGCATCTCACCTCGATGCATTCGATGGACAATTACTACGTCTCGAAACTCCTGCCGCTGATTGCCGAGGCAGGCGTCTCCGCCATACCCAATCCTTTGATCAACATCATGCTGCAGGGGCGCCACGACGCGTTTCCCAAGCGCCGCGGCATGACCCGGGTCAAGGAGATGCTGGCGCTGGGCATCCGCGTCGGGTGGGGCCAGGATTGCGTGCTCGATCCCTGGTATTCGCTGGGCACCGCCGACATGCTCGACGTCGCCTTCATGGGGCTTCACGTCGCCCAGATGTCGAGCCCGGCCGACATGGCGCGCTGTTTCGACATGGTCACTAACGTCAATGCCGCCATCATGGGGCTCGATCATCTAGGCCTCGCCGTCGGCAAGCGCGCCAGCCTGGTCGTCCTCGACGCCGGCAATCCGGTCGAGGCCATTCGCCTGCGCCCCGAACGCATTTGCGTCATCGCCAGGGGCAAAGTGGTGGCGGAACGAACCAGGCAGGACACCAGGCTTGCCATCCCCGGCAGGCCGGCATTGGTGAACCGGCGGCACGTATCGTCCTAGACCCAGCCGATTTCCGGCGCTGGCCTTGCCGATTCCCGGATTTCTCCTCGTCAAAACGGCCGCTTCCGTCTACGACGCGGCCTGGACAGGTAAGGGATCGGCATGACGCAACCCGTGGCGCAGAATACCACAATCAGGAACGTGCTTCTGGCCGGCATTCTGCTGATGCTGGCCGGCGACTTCCTGTTTGCACTCAACGACGCCATGGGCAAATGGCTGGTCGCCAGCTTTTCCGTCGGCCAGGTGGTTCTGATCAGGTCGATCGGCGCGTTTTTCGTGCTCGGTCCGATGATCGCCCACCAGGGCGCCGCCAAGCTGTTCCGCATGGAAAGGCCCGAATTGCAGGTCCTGCGCGTCATCATGACCACGCTCGATACCGGGCTCTTCTATGCCGCCGTCGTCTATCTGCCGCTTGCGGATGTGATGAGCTTCTATATGGCCGGGCCGATCTATGTGGCGGCACTCTCGCATCTCCTGCTTGGCGAGAAGGTCGGCTGGCGCCGCTGGATGGCGATCCTGCTCGGCTTCTGCGGCGTGCTGATCATGCTCAAGCCCTCCTCGGCGGCTTTCTCGCTGTCGTCGGGCTTCGCGCTGGCGGGCAGCATTGCCTTCGCTTTCGCCATCATCCTCAACCGGCGTTTGCGCGGCACCAGCGACACCAATCTGGTGACATGGCAGACCATCGGCACGCTGCTGGTCGGCGGCGCCCTGACCATCGGCGCCTGGCAGACGCCGTCGGCGCTCGATTTCGGCGCCATGCTGCTGCTCGGCATCGTCTCCTGCGGCGCCCATCTGATGATCACGCGGGCGCTCAAGCTGGCGCCGGCCTCGACGCTGGCGCCGCTGCACTACACGCTGCTTCTATGGGCGGTGGTCTTCGGGCTGGCGTTCTTCGGCGACGTTCCCGGCCCGCGCATCCTCATCGGCTCGGGCATCGTCGTGCTGGCTGGCCTGTTCATCTTCCATCGCCAGAAGGTGGTCGACACGACGGTGCCGCCTGAAAACGTGCCGAAGGGCGTGAATTAGCCCTCGCGGATCGCCGCCAGGTGCCGTGAAAATTCCGGCGTCTCCATCAGCGCCTTGCAGCGCGCGAAGCGGCCGTCGGCATAGGCCCGAAAATCGTCGACGGGATTGTCGTTGGCGAGCTGGATCAGTCCCCACAGCGTCCACAACAGGTCGCACATCGCCTTGTAGATGACGATGCGCCCTCGCTCCGCCGGTTTCGCCTCGCCCCCGAAATAAGCGCGGATCATCTCCTCGTCCTGCGCGGCATCGAACTTGCCTTCGACGGAGAGGTCGCCAAGATCCCAGAGCGGATCGTTCATTCCTGAATATTCCCAGTCGACGATCCACATCCTGTCACCCGCATCGATAAAATTCTCGCACAGCGGGTCGCAATGACAGGCGACGACGGGCAGCGGGTGGGCCGACAGC
This sequence comes from Mesorhizobium sp. B2-2-3, assembly GCF_006442405.1. Classification (NCBI taxonomy): domain Bacteria; kingdom Pseudomonadati; phylum Pseudomonadota; class Alphaproteobacteria; order Hyphomicrobiales; family Phyllobacteriaceae; genus Mesorhizobium; species Mesorhizobium sp. B2-2-3. Next base: position 192,211 of record NZ_VFWC01000001.1, read on the forward strand.
GCCGCGCGCACGCCACCGGCCTCGCGCACCACGTCGTGATAGCCGGCGGGCAGGGCGACCTCCTTGGTCGACAGCACCTTCAGATAGTCATCGATCATCGCGAACAGTTCGAAACGGAACGGAAACACCGCACCGGACGAATGCAGCTTGCGGAAGGCCTCTCCCGCACGCGCCGGGCTGCCCGGCCGAAGCCTGAATTTTTCCGGCGACATGGTTACGGCGCCGGCGATGAAGCGCGTCACCATCACGCCGGTGCCCGGATCGACATGCAGCACCTCGGGGCTGACGCCTGCCTTAGCCGCCTCGCGCGCCGCCACCGCCTCATTGGCGCGGTTGATATATTCCTCGGTGCCTTTGCCTGGAATGCGCAGGCAGAAGTCCCCGGCCTTGAAAACCAGGTTGGTGAGGCCGCCAAGCCGCTCCAGCGTCCCGTTATAGCCGGCCAGCATGGGAATGGCGGCAAGTTTTGTCCGTGCCTCGTCCATTGTCATGCCCGCTCCCCCGCTGTTATTTGTCGCAGAGACGGTTCCACAAAATTCGTGCTTTGGCTATCATCCGTGCGAGACCAATTTAGGGCATGGCGGACAGGACGAAAGTGACCGACAGCAAGCATAAGGGCGCGCTTGGCGCTGCCTACGCGGCCAAGCGCCCGGAAGAAGTGGCGGCGCTCTATGACCGTTGGTCGCAGACCTACGACAGCGACATGTCGGCTGCCGGCTATCGCCATCCCACCATCTGCCTGGCCTTGCTGGCAAGGCATCTGCCGCGTGGCTCGGCCCCGCTGCTCGATGCCGGGGCCGGCACCGGGCTCATCGGCGAATGGCTGGACATTGCCGGCTATCCCGAGGTCGAGGCGCTCGACATCTCGCAAGGCATGCTGGATCAGGCAGAGCGCAAGGGCGTCTATTCGGCCCTGCATTGCCTTGCGCTTGGCGGGCCGCTGCCCTTTGCCGACAATGCCTATGCCGGGGTGATCTCGGCCGGCGTCTTTACCTCGGGCCATGTCGGTGCCGAAGGGCTGGACGAACTGATCCGCATCTGCCGGCCGGGCGGCGTGATCGTGCTGACGGTCAAGAACACGATCTGGGATCTAGGCTTTAACGCGCGAGTCGCTGAGCTGGAGGCTCAGGGGCTGGTCACCCGCATCGAGGAAACGCGCCCGTACGTCTCGATGCCGGGCGAGGCCGACACGGTGCCCAGCCGCTGCCTCGCCTTGCGTGTGAACTGATCAGGCTTTGATCCTGTTCCCGGCCGGATCATACATCGGCTCGAGATGGATCTTTGCCGGCGTGCGCTGCATCGCCACGACCAGCTCATAGCGGCCCGAGGCGAGAAAATCGTCGCTCACGCCGTCGGCATTGCGCACATAGCCGTAGCCGATGTTCTTCTCCACGGTGTAGCCATAGCCGCCGCTGCTGAGATAGCCGACCGGCTCGCCATTGCGCAGGATCGTCTCGCGCCCGACGAGCACGACGTCCTGATCGTCGACCGTGAAGCCGGCGAAACGCTTCTTCAATGGCCCGCCAGTGATTTTCTCCAAGGCGCGCCGCCCTACGAAATCCGTGTTCTTGCGAAGCTTCACCGCCCAGCCGAGGCCGGCTTCCAGCGGCGTGTCGTTGGGGGTGATATCGGAGCCCCAGGCGCGATAGCCCTTTTCCAGTCGCAGCGATTCCAGGGCCCGGTAGCCGACCGGGCGGATATCATGTTGCTTGCCTGCCGACATCAACGCGTCGAAGATCTCGCCGGTTGCGGAGATCGGCACGTGCAGCTCCCAGCCGAGTTCCCCGACATAGGTGACGCGCAACGCCCGCACGGTGTGGCCGGCAACGACAATCTCGCGGGCATGGCCGAATGGGAAACCGCTGTTGGAAACGTCGGCATCGGTCACGCCGGCCAGCACTTCGCGGGCGCGCGGTCCCATCAGCGACAGCGTGCCGAAATCCTCGGTGACGTCGGTGAGCGTGATGTCGAGCTCCTTTTCGACATGGTCGCTGATCCAGGACAGGTCATGGGTGCGGAAGCCCGTGCCGGTAACGATATAGAACCTGTCCTCGCCGAACCGCGACACGGTGAGGTCGGCCTCTATGCCGCCGCGCGTGTTGAGAAGCTGCGTATAGGTCAGCCGGCCGGTCGGCTTGTTGACGTCATTGGCGCAAATCCAGTCCAGCGCCTTCGGCGCGTCGGGCCCGGTCAGTTCGTATTTGGCGAAGGACGACTGGTCGAAGATGCCGACCTTCTCGCGCACATGGCGATGTTCGTCGCCGACGGCTGAAAACCAGTTCTGCCGGCCCATGGAATAGACGTCACGGGGCTCGACGCCTTCGGGGGCGAACCAATTCGGCCGCTCCCAGCCGAGCTTCGAACCGAACACGGCGCGATGCTGTTTCAGCCTGTTGTACAGCGGCGAAACGATGCGCGGCCTGCCGGAAAGATACTCCTCATGCGGAAAGCCGATCGTGTAGTGCTTGCCATAAGCTTCCAGCGTGCGCTCGCGGACCCAGTGCCGGTCGCGCTGCAGGCTGGAAAAGCGCCTGATGTCGACGACCCACAGATCGAACGGCGCCTCGCCATCGACCACCCATTGCGCCAGCACCCAGCCGGCGCCGCCGCCCGAAGCGATGCCGAAGGCGTTGAAGCCGGCGCCGACGAACATGTTGGCGCATTCGGGCGCCACGCCGAGGATGAAATTGCCGTCCGGCGTGAAACTCTCGGCCCCGTTGATCATCTGCTTGACGCCGACGGTTTCCAGCGCCGGCACGCGCGCGATCGCCTGGCTCATGTGCTGTTCGAAATGATCATAGTCGTCGTCGAACAGCCGGAACTCCCAGTCATTGGGCACGTCGCCTCCGGGGAGATCAGTCGTCCAGGCCTGCGGGTTTGGCTCATAGCCGCCCATCACCAGCCCGCCGACCTCTTCCTTGAAATAGGTGCGCCGGTCCGGGTCGCGGATGGTCGGGACATCGGTCGCCAGCCCGTCGATCTTCTCGGTGACGATAAACTGGTGCTTCACCGGCTGTAGCGGCACGTTGATGCCGGCCATGGCGCCAACCTGCCGCGCCCATTGTCCGGCGCAGTTCACCACCTTGTCGCAGGCGATGTCGCCCATGCTGGTCTTCACCGCAATGATGCGGCCGCCTTTGATCTCGAAGCCGGTGACGCGGACTTCCTCGTAAAGCCTTGCGCCATGCATGCGCGCGCCCTTGGCCAGCGACTGGGTGACGTCGGATGGGCTCGCCTGACCGTCGGTCGGCAGCCAGGAAGCGCCGACGAGATCGCCGGTTTCCATCAGCGGCCACATGTTCTTGACCTCCGCCGGCGACAGCAACTGCATGTCCATGCCAAAGCTTTTCGCTGTCGTCGCCAGCCTCTCGTACTCGGTCCAGCGGTCGGCATTGGTGGCAAGGCGCAGGCACCCGCTCATCTTCCAGCCGGTGGCAAGGCCGGTCTCGGCCTCCAGCCCATTGTAGAGGTTGACCGAATATTTGAGCACGCGGGTGATCGAGGCCGACGAGCGCAGCTGCCCGACCAGGCCGGCGGCGTGCCAGGTCGAGCCCGAAGTCAGCTTGCCCTGTTCGAGCAGCACCACATCTGCCTTGTGGTCGCGGGCCAGATGGTAGGCCGTCGAGCAGCCGATAATGCCGCCGCCGATGACGACGATCGCTGCCTGGGTTGGCAAGGTCATGAATTCAGGTCCCGTATTTTGTCCGGTAGTTTTCCAGCGCGGCATCGAGCCGCGTCAGGTTCTCTTCCGTGTAGGCGACGTAGTCGATGCCGGGCACGTCGAGGTAGAGTTCCGAAACCATGCTCCACATCGCCTCGCGCAGCAGCGAGGCGCATTGCATGGCTGCATGCGAGCGGCGGATCGCCTCGTCCGGCTCCTTCATGAAATAAGCGGTCAGGAAGGCGAAGGATTCCTCGTCGCTCATGCCGGCGTTCGAGGCGACGCCGGCAAGGTCGAACATCGCGGTATTGAAGCCGGCATATTCGAAGTCGATCAGCCATAGCCTGCTGCCGTCGTCGAGAATATTCGCCGGCAAAAGATCATTGTGGCCGAACACGATCGGCAGCAGTTTCTGGGCGCGTTCGAGCTCGTCGGCCAGCATCAGCAGACGCGGCAGGTCGCTCGCCTTGCGGCTGCCGGCGTCCTCCAGCGTGCGCGCATAGTCGCGGATGACGTGGAACACCCAGAACATGAAGCCGGCACCGGAGACGTGGTTGGGCATCTCGCGGTGGAAGCCGCGCATCAGGGCGGCGACACGGCCGAGATTGGCGCGCACGTCCTCAGCCAGGCAGGTCTTGGCGCCGAGATACTCCGTCACGAGAATGCCGGGTTCGGCATGGCGGACCGCCGGCGCGAAACCGGCGGCATGCGCGGCGCGTGCGGTCATCACCTCACGCTCGCGAAAGACGTGGTGGAAGGGATAGTCCCTGCCGAAACGCACGACATGCCTCCCGGCGGCGTCCTTAACCCGATAATTGGCATTGCTCAGGCCGCCGGGCAGCGGCTCGATCTCGACGCTGCCTGTCCAGCAAGGCAGGGCGCGGATGCGGTCCTCGGCCGTCATGAATTCGCCCTTCGTACGGCAAGGCGCCGACGGGGCGGCGCCGCCGTGGCGACCCGCCGTTTGTCCGGACGCTCGTTCTGGCAAAGACCTCGCCGGCGCGGCATTCGGGATCGGTATCCCGCGCCGCACCGACGAGCCCCACGTGCCGGGCTCTTCGAGGCCGGCATCCGCCCCCGCGGATGAGAAAATTCTTCCAGTCGCCCTCGCGTCAGGCAGTTTCCAGACCTTGGGGCACACAAATTCGGATCAGGCTCCGCTATCGCTTTTCCGTGGCAGTGCGAGCCTGACACGGCATCAGTGTCACGCCGGGTAAGCCACGTTGTCAACGAGATTCTGTGGCTTTTTCTGCTTTCCTGCCCGTATTCTTTCGAGATTCCTTGTATTATGCGGCAGATTTGCCATAGAAGCGGTCACTGCATCATGGCGCGACTGGAAATGACCCGATGAGCCATTCCAAGCGGCACGGCGAAATCCTGCGGTTTCTGCAGGAGGAAGGCACCGTCACCATCGCCAGCCTGGCCGACCGGCTAGGCGTCTCGCTGGAAACCGTTCGCCGCGACGTCAAGCCCCTCACCAGCGACGGCTCGCTCCTGAAGATGCATGGCGCCGTCGGCCTGCCGTCGACGATCGGCGAAGCGCCGTTCGAACGGCGCATGCGCGAGAACGCCGAGGCCAAGCGCCTCATCGCCCGCATGGTCGCCGCCACCATCCGCGACGGCGAATCGATCATGCTCGACACGGGAACGACCACCTCGTTCCTGGCGCGTGAACTGCTCGGCCATCGGCGGCTGACGGTCGTCACCAACTCATCCGACATCGCCCGCACGCTGGCCACCGTCAACGGCAACAAGGTCTACATGGCCGGCGGTGAGCTGCGCAGCGATTCCGGCGCCGCCTTCGGCGCCTCGGCCATCGACTTCGTCAGCCGCTTCTCGGTCAGCCATGCGGTGATCTCGACGGGTGCCGTCGATGCGGTGACGGGTGTCATGGATTACGATCTCGACGAGGCCGAGTTCGCCCGCATGGTGCTGTCGCGCGGCCAGCGTTCGCTCGTCGTCACCGATCATTCCAAGTTCGGGCGCCAAGGCCTGGTCCAGGTCTGCGGCTTCGATGGCTTTTCCGAGCTCGCCACCGACCGGCCGCCGCCGCGCGACATCGCTGCCGGCCTGGCGCAGGCCGGCGCGCGGCTCAGCGTCGCGGGCGAGGCAGCCTGAGCTAACCGAATACCAGCGACTGGTGGGCGCATATGCCGGCGAAGGCGCCGCCCGATACGGCGAAGGCGATGTTGTGCATCGCGCGTGACGCGTCCCCGGCGGCGTAGACGCCGGGAACCGTCGTCTGCTGCCTGTCATCGATTGATATCACCGGGCCAAGGGGACCGTCCGTGAAGCCGCAACCGAGCTGTTCGGCCACCGGGCTCGCCATTGTATTGCGCGGCGCGGTGAATATCGCGCGAACCCCCGCCTTTCGGCCGCCGTCGAGGATCACCGTCAAGCCGCCCGCGCCATCCTCCCGCAGTTCGGCGACCGCAGCGGGTTCGAACCTCACATTCTTGCCTTCCAGGACAGACATCTGTTCGGCATCGGGCTCGATCAGGCGATTGCCGAACAGCGTGACGTCGCCCCAGTCGGCGATCAACTGCGCCTGATGCAGGGACATGGGTCCGGTCGCCAGCACGCCAAGCGGCCCGCTGGAAACCTCGTAGCCGTGGCAATAGGGGCAGTGCAGCACGGTCTTGCCCCACTGCTCGGCAAGCCCGGGAACTTCCGGCAGGATGTCGCGCACGCCGGTGGCCAGAACCAGCCGCGCGGCGCCAAAGGTCTCGCCGCCCTCTGTGCTGATTTCGAAGTCGCTGCTGCTATTGGCGACCGCCTTGTCCGCACGTCCCTTGACAAGGCGAGCCGTCGGATAGGCTAGCAACTGCCGTCTTGCCTCCTCCAGGATGGCGCCTGGCGTGCGCCCGTCTTGGCCGAGGAAGCCGTGCGAATGCGCGGCGAACCGATTTCGGGGCTGGCCGGCGTCGATCACCAGGACGTTGCGCCGGGCCCGGGCCGCCTGGATGGCGGCGGACAAGCCGGCAAAGCTGCCGCCGACGACGGCAAGATCATACTGCATGGCTGGAGACTCCGATGAGGTCGTAACGGCGGCGGAAGTCGGCGGTCAGGTCGGCCAGCGTGATACGGCTGAGCTTCTCCGCCAGCAGCTTCTCCGCCGCGATCCGAAAATCGTCGAGGACGGCGATGACGGCCTGCTCGACAAGGCAGCCGGGGCTCTCCGGCTCGGTGCCGAACGGCAGCAGCGTCTCGCCAAGCGCGGCGCTGATTTCGGCCAGCGAGATCTCGTCGGGCGGGCGCCCGAGCAGCCAGCCGCCGCCATGTCCGCGTGAAGAGGTGACGATGCCGGCATCCCGCAACCCCGCGATGGTGCGGCGCACCACGACCGGATTGGTATGGATGAAGGTGGCAAGCTGCTCCGAGGTCAGCGCCCGCTCGGGCTTCTCGGCCATGTGGACCAGAATGTGCAAGGTGGAAGACAGCCGGCTGTTGCGTTTCATGTAACTTATTTAGTTACAATTCTGGGGGCCGTCAAGTTGCCGATCCGTTTCCACTTCCCAGTGTCGTCCCCGCCGTGTTTAGTCCGGCCATGGCTTTCACCATCCGCCAGTTGCAGTTCTTCATCGCCGTCGCCGAGCAGGGCACGGTGTCGGGTGCCGCGCAGAACCTCTCCATTTCGCAATCCTCGGTCACCGAAGCGATCAAGGAGCTCGAAGGCGATCTCGGCGTCGAATTATTCGACCGCCATCCGCGCGGCCTCAACATCACCCACAAGGGCCACCAGTTCCTGCGTCATGCCACCAAGATCCTGGCCGATGTGTCCGATGCGCGCCGCGCCTTCCTCGGCGAGCAGGCGACAGCGGGCGGCCGGCTGCAGCTCGGCGTCACCTCGCTGGTCGCCGGCTATGTGCTGTCGGACCTGCTTTCCCGCTACCGTCGTGCCTATCCCGGCGTCGAGGTCTCGGCAATCGAGGACAATGGCGACTATCTCGAGCATCTGCTGATCGGCGGCAAGCTGGACATCGCCGTGATGGTCACGTCCAATCTGCGCGACCGAACCGCGCTGCAATCGGAAATCCTTGAAGTCTCGGCTTACCGCCTGTGGCTGCCGCTCGGGCATCCGCTCGCCGGCGCCGACATCATCGGCATCGGCGACATCGCTTCGGAGCCGCTGATCATGCTGACCGTCGACGAGATCGAGGAGAACACCGGCAAGTTGCTGACGGCAATCGGCGCCAAGCCGCATGTCGCCTTCCGCACCCGTTCGGTCGAAGCGGTGCGCAGCCTCGTCGCCACCGGCGCGGGCGTGGCGCTGCTGCCCGACCTCGTCTACCGGCCGTGGTCGCTGGAAGGCGACCGCATCGAGTCGCGCGACGTCTCCGGTGCCCTACCCGTCGTCCAGGTCGGGATGGTCTGGCGCCGCGGCTCCGGCCTGCCGCAGGCTGCGCGCGATTTCATCGGTCTGGCGCAGTCGCAGCGCATGGTTCGCCAGCGCCCCGACAAGAACGGCCGCTGATCTATCGGAAAAACCGATATCCCCCTTCTGATAAATGAATTTGCGAAACCGGGATTTTCACAGCAACTTCGCTTCAGGGAACAAAGCCGCCGCCGAAGCGCGGGCCTATCAATGGGAGATCGATGATGAATTCATTCCTGAAGTCATGCACTGCATTGACGGTCGCGCTGACCTTCTCCGGCCAGGCCATCGCTCAGGTCACGGAACTCGGCAAGGGTGAAGGCGAGGTCGATATCGTCGCCTGGCCGGGCTATATCGAGCGTGGCGAAACCGACAAGGGCTATGACTGGGTCACCGCCTTCGAGAAGGAAAGCGGCTGCAAGGTCAACGTCAAGACCGCCAACACGTCGGACGAGATGGTCTCGCTGATGAACGAGGGCGGCTTCGACCTCGTCACCGCTTCGGGCGATGCATCGCTGCGCCTCGTTGCCGGCAAGCGCGTGCAGCCGATCAACACCGACCTCATCCCGAGTTGGAAGACGGTCGACGACCGCATCAAGGACGCCCCCTGGTTCACCGTCGACAAGGTTCATTATGGCGTCCCCTACCAGTGGGGGCCGAACGTCCTGATGTACAATACCGATGTCTTCAAGGAAGCGCCCAAGAGCTGGAACATCGTCTTCGAGGAGATGAAGCTGCCGGACGGCAAATCAAACAAGGGCCGCGTCCAGGCCTATGACGGCCCGATCCACATCGCCGATGCCGCCAACTACCTGATGTTCCACAAGCCGGAGCTCGGCATCAAGGACCCCTACGAGTTGAACGAGGACCAATACAAGGCCGCGCTCGAGTTGCTGCGCGTCCAGCGCACGCTGGTCGGCCGCTACTGGCACGATGCCGCCATCCAGGTCGACGATTTCCAGAACGAAGGCGTGGTTGCCTCCGGCTCGTGGCCATACCAGGTCAACACGCTGATCGCGGCCAAGAAGCCCATCGCCTCGACCGTGCCGGAGGAAGGCGTCACCGGCTGGGCCGACACCACTATGATGGAGGCCGACGCGGCACATCCGAACTGCGCCTATATGTGGCTCGAACACTCGCTTTCGCCCAAGGTGCAGGGCGACGTCTCGGCCTGGTTCGGCTCGCTGCCGGTCGTCCCCGCCGCCTGCAAGGGCAACGAGCTCCTGACCGACGAAGGCTGCAAGACCAACGGCTACGAAAACTTCGACAAGATCAAGTTCTGGAAGACGCCGGTGACCAAATGCGCCACCCAGAACGACCAGTGCGTGCCCTATTACCGCTGGGTGTCGGACTATATCGGCGTCATCGGCGGGCGATGATTTTCTTCACCCTCCCCTTGTGGGGAGGGTCGACGCGCAGCGTCGGGGCGGGGCGTCGCGGCGGTCTGTGCCAGAGCACCCCCACCCGCGACTTCGCCGCGACCTCCCGCATCGAGGGGAGGTAAGTGGCGCGCGTTCGCCGTCCAGCCACGATTGCGGGCGACCGAAGAGAACCCAATCGGCAAGAGACTGACACCCCATGACCTCAGCCGTTTCCTTTCAAAAAGTCTCGCGCCATTTCGGCAGCGTGCGCGCCGTCGACACGGTCGACCTCGAAATCGTGCCTGGCGAGTTCTTCGCCATGCTCGGGCCGTCGGGCTCCGGCAAGACGACCTGCCTGCGCCTCATTGCCGGCTTCGAGCAGCCGACGGCGGGTTCGATTTCGATCTTCGGCGAGCGCGCCGAGGGTGTTCCGCCCTATCGCCGCAACGTCAACACCGTCTTCCAGGACTATGCGCTGTTCCCGCATCTCGATGTGCTCGACAATGTCGCCTATGGTTTGATGGTCAAGGGCGTCGGCAAAGCCGGGCGGCACAAGGCAGCGGAAGAGGCGCTGTCGCTGGTCAGGCTGCCCGGCTACGGCGCCCGCCGCCCTGGCCAGCTTTCCGGCGGTCAGCGCCAGCGCGTCGCGCTGGCCCGCGCACTGGTCAACCAGCCCAAGGTGCTGCTGCTCGACGAGCCGCTCGGCGCGCTCGACCTCAAATTGCGCGAGAACATGCAGGAAGAGCTGAAGTCGCTGCAAAAGGCGCTCGGCATAACGTTCGTCTTCGTCACCCACGATCAGGGCGAGGCGCTGTCGATGGCCGATCGCGTCGCCGTCTTCAACGACGGCAGGATCATGCAGATCGGCACGCCGGAAGATATCTACCAGCGGCCGAGCACTCGCTTCGTCGCCGATTTCGTCGGTTCCTCCAACGTGCTGCCGCCGGATTTCGTCCAGCGCTATTGCGGCCAGCGCCGCTGGGGCAGCCTGCGACCCGAATCGATCCGCGTCGGCCGCACCGCGAAAGGCGACGGCGTGGCCGCGCGCCTCGTCTCAACTAACTATCTCGGGGCGACCACCAGGCTGGCGCTCGATGCCGACGGTCTGAAATTGCACGCCATCGTGCCTGCCGGTACGGCCTTGCCCAGGGAAGGCGAGGCGGTGGTGCTCACCTTCAACCGGGAGAGCCTGCATTTGATGGACGAGGCGGTGTGATGAAGGCTTGCGCGAAGCACCCCCCTCTGTCCTGCCGGACATCTCCCCCGCAAGGGGGGAGATTGGCTGCCCTTTCGGGTTTCGCCAATTTCCAACGTCGCAGAATTGGCGAGGCTGAGAAATTGCCAATCTCCCCCCGTGGGGGGGAGATGTCCGGCAGGACAGAGGGGGGCGACGCAGAACGCGGCCTCTCATATAATTCTCTTCAGCACACGGCGGCCCCATGACCATTGCCGCGCTCAACCCCAGCCCAGCCCCTGCCATCCTGCCCGGCAGCGGCGGCATACGCGGCGCGCTCTCCGACCTCTTCTGGCGCAGGCCGCAACTGCTCCTTCTGCTTATGCTGCTGCCGCCGGTCCTGTGGCTCGGCATCGTCTATATCGGCTCGTTGTTCGCTCTTTTGGCGCAGAGCTTTTTCTCGATCGACGAGTTCTCCGGGCTTATCAACCGTGAGTTCACGTTGAAGACCTATGGCGACCTGTTGCAGGCCGCCAATCTGGACATCATTCTGCGCACGGTGACGATGGCGGCCCTGGTGACGCTGGCCTCGGCTGTCGTCGCTTTCCCCATTGCCTATTACGCGGCGCGCTATGCGCGCGGCCGCTGGAAAGCGCTGTTCTATCTCGGCGTCATGCTGCCGCTGTGGTCGAGCTACCTGGTCAAGATCTACGCCTGGAAATTGATCCTGGCCAAGGAAGGCATTCTCACCTGGCTGCTCGCCAAGCTGAACCTGTTGGGGTTGCTCGATGCGTGGCTGTCGCTGCCGGTCGTCGGCGGCAACTCGCTGTCGGTGTCCTTCACCGGCACCTTCATCGTCTTCGTCTATGTCTGGCTGCCCTTCATGATCCTGCCGGTGCAGGCAGCCCTCGAGCGCGTGCCCGGCAATTTGGTCGAGGCCTCTTCCGATCTCGGTGCCTCGCCGGGCCAGACCTTCCGCAATGTGCTGTTCCCGCTGGCGCTGCCGGGGATCGTCGCCGGCTCGATCTTCACCTTTTCGCTGACATTGGGCGACTACATCATCCCGCAGATCATCGGCACGTCGCGCCTGTTCATCGGCCAGGCCGTTTATTCGCAGCAAGGCACGGCCGGCAACATCCCGCTCGCCGCCGCCTTCACTGTCGTGCCCATCGTCATCATGGGCTTCTATCTCTGGGGCGCCAAGCGCATGGGGGCCTTCGATGCGCTCTGACCGTGCCCAATCGGCTCCGCTTGGCCTCAAAATCGCCGCCGCTTGCGGGTTGCTGTTCCTGCATCTGCCGATCCTGCTGATCTTCGTCTATGCCTTCACGACGGAGGAGAAGAGCTTCGTCTGGCCGCCGCCGGGGCTCACCACGCAGTGGTTCGCTGTCACCTGGAACCGGCCGGACGTGTGGGAAGCGCTGTCGCTCTCGGTGCGCGTCGCCGCCATCTCGACGGCCATCGCGCTGGTTCTCGGCACGCTGTGCGCCGCCGCGGTGTCACGGACGAAATTCTTCGGCCGTGAAACCATTTCGCTGCTGGTCATCCTGCCGATCGCGCTGCCCGGCATCATCACCGGCATTGCGCTGCGTTCGGCTTTCGCGCTGGCCGACATTCCGTTCTCGTTCTGGACGGTCGTGCTCGGCCACGCCACCTTCTGCGTGGTTGTCGTCTACAACAATGCCGTTGCCCGCTTCCGCCGCACCTCGGGCTCGATGATCGAGGCCTCGATGGATCTCGGCGCGGATGGTTTCCAGACCTTCCGGCATATCGTGTTGCCCAACATCGCCACGGCGCTGCTTGCCGGCGGCATGCTGGCCTTCGCGCTGTCGTTCGACGAGGTCATCGTCACCACCTTCACCGCCGGCCAGCAGCAGACGCTGCCGATCTGGATGCTTGAAGAACTGATCCGCCCGCGCCAGCGCCCGGTCACCAATGTCGTGGCGATGGTGGTGGTGCTGGTGACGCTGCTGCCGATCCTCGCCGCCTACTACCTGACCCGCGACGGCGACCAGATCGCCGGCAGCGGGAAATGAAATAGTGAGCAGTGAGCAGTGAGTAGTGAGTAGTGAGTAGTGAATAGTGAATGGGGGGATGGTGAATAGTAGTTTTGGATAGTGAATACGCGGCAGAAACCTACTCACTACTCACTACTCACTACTCACTACTCACTACTCACTACTCACTACTCACTATTCACTATTCACTATTCACTATTCACTATTCACTATTCACTATTCACTACTCACTATTCATCATTCACTACTCACTATTGCCAATGGAGAACCCAATGGACACCCAGATGCTGATCGGCTCGAAGTTCGAGAAAGGCACCGAGACCGAGGAGTCGGTCCTCAATCCGAAGACCGGGGCGACCATTCTCAATCTCCCCGAGGCGAGCCCGGCGCAGATCGAGGCGGCGGTGACGGCTGCCGGGAAGGCGTTCACGGCTTGGTCGCGTACCACGCCCGCGCAGCGCTCGGGCTATCTCCTTAAGATCGCCGACCGCATAGAGGCCGAAGCCAGGGAATTCGCGGCGCTCGAGGCGCTGAACTGCGGCAAGCCGATCAATGCCGTGCTCAATGATGAAATCCCGGCGATCGTCGACTGCTACCGTTTCTTCGCCGGCGCCGTCCGTTCCATGCCAGGCCAGGTAGCCGGCGAATACCTGCCGGGCCACACCTCGATGGTCCGGCGCGATCCGATCGGCATCGTCGCTTCCATCGCGCCGTGGAATTACCCGTTGATGATGATGGCCTGGAAGCTGGCGCCGGCGATCGGCGGCGGCAATACGGTCGTCTTCAAACCGTCGGAACAGACGCCGCTGACGGCGCTGAAACTGGCGAAGATCCTGGCCGAAATCCTGCCCGAAGGGGTCGTCAATGTCGTGCTCGGACGCGGCGACAGCGTCGGCAATACGCTGATCAACCATCCCAAGGTCAACATGATCTCGATCACCGGCGATGTCGCCACCGGCAAGAAGGTGCTGCAGGCGGCCGCCAAGTCGGTCAAGCGCACGCATCTGGAACTCGGCGGCAAGGCCCCGGTCATCGTCTTCGATGATGCCGACCTCGGCGCCGTGGTCAACGGCCTGCGCGCCTTCGGCTACTACAATGCCGGCCAGGACTGCACCGCCGCCTGCCGCATCTATGCCGGCAAGAAGGTCTACGACAAGCTCGTCGCCGATCTCTCCTCGGCCGTGTCGACCATCAAGTACAATCTGCCGGACGATGCCGAGAACGAGATCGGCCCATTGATCTCGCGCCGCCAGCGCGATCGTGTCTCGAGCTTCGTCGAGCGCGCCTCGGAATTGAAGCACATCGAGATCACCACCGGCGGCAAGCCGGGCGAGGGCACTGGCTTCTACTACCAGCCGACCGTCGTCGCCGGCGCCTTGCAGGAGGACGAGATCGTGCGCCGCGAAGTGTTTGGTCCGGTCGTCTCGGTGACCCGCTTCTCGGATGTCGACGAGGCGGTGAACTGGGCCAATGACAGCGATTATGGGCTGGCATCGTCGGTGTGGACCAGGGACGTCTCGCGCGCCATGGCGACGGCCGCTCGCCTGCAATATGGCTGCACCTGGATCAACACCCACTTCATGCTGACCAACGAGATGCCGCATGGCGGGCTGAAGCAGTCCGGTTACGGCAAGGACATGTCGCTCTACGCGCTGGAGGATTATACCGCCGTGCGCCATGTGATGGTGGCGCACGGGTAATCTGTCTCCTTCCGGCAAAGGCAGATCTTATATGGCTGTGGCCGGCGCCGGCGACCCCGCTTGAGAGGGTCGTCAGCGCCATTCCACTTCGCGATTGCGCTGCATTTGACAGGCACGGCCGCCGAACGGCATCAGCGGCGAGACCCCGGCACTACGCGGCCGTCCGGCCCGGCATCGCCGATGTCGCAGGCTTGATGTTCAGGTTGACCCGGAAGACATTGGATGGGTCGTAGGTTCGCTTAACCTGGCTCAGCCGCTCGTAATTTCCGCCATAGCTCGCCTGCAAGCGCGCGTCTCCTTCATCGTCCATCATGAAGTTCACGTAGCCGCCCTCGCCATTATGGGGATGGACGCTCGCCCAGTAATTCCGTGCCCACGCGGTCAGGTCGGCGGCTTTGCCGGGATCGGGGTCGATGGCGGCGATGACCATCGACCAGCTTGCGTCGCGCGCGTTCCAGGCGGTCTCGTCCTTGCCGACGCGGCGGACGGCGCCGTCAATCGGGTATAGATGCATAAGCGACAATTCGCTGGGCGCCTGGGCGGCCTGTGCGATATGGGTCGCGATCGCTTCGTCGGGAAGCGACTTGACGAAATCGCCCTTCCAGTACCATTGCAGGCCTTTCGGAAGGAGCGGGTCGAATAGCGACTGCATCGCCGGGAACGGCATTACGCCCATCCAGTTGAACATTGGCGGCGGCAAGGTGTCCAGCAGCGGCGCCATGGCCTTGCGCCCGTCCTCCTCCGTGCCGTTGTAGCACGAGATGATGGCACAGGCGCGCTTGCCCCAATGCTCGCGCGGGAAAGGATCGCTCGAAGGGACGGATTTGAGGCCGACGAAAGCGCCGAGGTCTTCCGGCGCTTCCGGCAGGTAGTCGCGATAGGTACGCATGACCGCCGACGCGTGCCTGGCGTCCCAGAACACCGGACCGCCGAAGATCATGTTCACCGGATGAGCCTGGAACAGGAAGCTGGTTACCACGCCAAAATTGCCGCCGCCGCCCCGGAGCGCCCAGAACAGGTCGGGATTCTCGCTTTTGCTGGCCTTCGCCATGCTGCCATCGGCCAGCACCAGATCGGCCTCGATCAGATTATCGATGGTGAGGCCGTATTTGCGCGTGAGATAGCCGGTTCCTCCACCGAGGGTAAGGCCGGCGACGCCCGTGGTCGAAACGATGCCGAACGGAACGGCGAGCGCGAAAGGATGGGTGGCGTGGTCCACGTCGCCCGAAGTGCAGCCGGGCGCGACCCTCACGGTGCGGGTTTTCGGGTCGACATGGACGCCTTTCATCATCGACAGGTCGATGACGAGACCGTTGTCGCAAATCCCCAATCCCGCGCCGTTGTGGCCGCCGCTGCGCACGGCGATGAGGAGGTCGTTTATGCGCGCGAACCTTACAGCGGTGATCACGTCGGCGACATCGACGCAGCGTGCAATCAGCGCCGGACTCTTGTCGATCATGCCGTTGTAGACCTTGCGGGCCTCCTCATAGCCGGCTTCGCCGCGCAGGATCAGCTCTCCGCGCAAGCCTTCACGCAGTTTTGCATAGGTTTCGTCGGTCATCGGTTTCCTCCCTGATCGCGCCCGCGCCATATGGTTTCGACGCGACGATTTATCTTGTGGCTTTGCTTGTGCCGTCCATCCGTCGGGTGCGCAGGATGGTGCAGGAGAGCACATTGCACCGATCCGGCTCCTCGCTGCTTCGCCCGAAAGGGCCAGTGGGGAAATGGCCCGGGAGAGCCATAGCGGGCAGGCGGAAGCCGTCATGGTAGCGAAAGCGCGTCGCGTCGAAAGGGACCGATGCGGCGCGCTTCAGATCGTTGTTCTATGGGCACCTTTGGGCGACATGCATTATTCGACGATGCGGAAAATCTGCCAGAGGCTGGTGCCCGACACGACGTAAGGCTCGATCTCCTTGCCCCATTTGGCATGCGCGTCGATCTTGCCGATCCTGGCGAAGAACTCTTCCAACTGGGCCAGGCTTTCGACCTGGTGGTGAGATTCGACCGTCGCCTCCCGCGCGCCGATCGAACCCGTCATGATCTGGAACTTCAGGTCGGCGACGCCGACCTGAAAACCGATCTCGGATTCCCATTTCCGCAAGAGGTCGAGCACGGTCTGCTTGTGTCCGAACCTGGCGTCGATCTGCCATCTGGCGCTGAACATGTTTTCCTCCTCCGAAGATGCGGCTGATGCCGCTTACTCGTCCCAGGCCTGCACGACGGTCTGCCGTGCAATCCGCCCGCCCTTGAGTTCCAGCATCGCCGCACAGAACACCTTGGTCCCGTCCGGGTAGGCGCAGGCTTGGGTGAAGGCGAGATTGTCGCCATCGGCAATGGTGGTATCGACCTTGTGGGTCATTGCCCGGCTGCAGATGTCGTCCCAGAATGTGCTGATCGCCGCTCGGCCGCGGATCTCGCGCGGCTTGCTCGGCGGATTATTGCGGTCGACGACCCGCAACACCGCATCGTCGGCGTAAAAGCTCGACAGCATCTGTCCGTCGCGCCCTTCGATGGCTTTCTTGATTGCCGCGCCGTCAACGGTCTGTGTCTTGGTCAGCATTTCGTCCTCCATGGGCCCGTCTTCCCGATCGGGCGGTTGATGAGCAAAGTGCTGCCCGGCGATCATCGCCGTGCAGCGATAGTGTCACTGCGACTTGGCCTTCACGGCCGCGAACACGTCGTCGGTCTGCTTCTTGAAGGCTGTGAGGTCGACCTGGCTGCCGTTGAGCATCGTCGACCAGTGGCGAACGATCGCCGCCATCGCCACCGCTTCCTTGATCTCCTCGTCGGTCGCGCCGTTGAGCTTGGCGGCCTCGGTGTGGAAGTAGACGCAGTACTGGCAAGGAATCTGCGAGGCGACGGCAAGCCCCATGAGTTCCTTGGTCTTGCCGTCGAGTGCGGTCTTGGGATTGAGCTGCATCGACTTTATCTCGGCCCAGGCACCGGCGACCGCCACGTCAGGCAAAGTCCTGAACATGTCCGGTATGGAGCCGAGCGTGGCCTCTATGTCCTTGTATGCTGCCGTCGCCGAGGCATCCTCGGCCCGCGCCGGAGCCAGGGCCAGCAAGGCGCCGACGCCGGCCGCGATGACGAGCAATCTGGTCTTGCGACTTGATTTCACCATTTCATCCTCCCTTCGCAGTACCGTCACGGCGATATCGCCTGGCCTGCATGGGAAGAATTGATAATCCCCGACGCCATCGGCCGCTTCGCCCGAAAGCGCCATGGCCTTTATGGCCCGTGCGGGCCAGGGTTCCGTGCCGAAAACGCGGCCGCCGCCGCCCGCGACGGCAGGTCGAGCTTGAGCAATATGTTGGCGACGTGACGCTTGACCGTATGCTCGCTGAGGTTGAGCTCGGCGGCGATCGCGGCATTGCTTTTGCCGTCGGCGATCAGGCTCACCACCTCGCTTTCGCGCGCCGTCAGCGCGGCCGGTTCGGCAGGCCTGGGCTTGGATCGGCAGGCGGGTTCCAGATGCTGCTCGGACGTCGCAAGAACAAACGCCAACGGCTCGTCCAACTCGTCGAGCGCAATGCGTCCGCCATCGATGAAGTGTAGGCCGGAGCCGGTCGCCAGGTCGGAAACCAGCCGCGACGCCAGGATCTCGCCGCGGCTGGCATGGGCCGCAAGTTGTATGGTCACGCGTGCAGTCAAGCCGACCGGCGGTCCGCGCATCTCGATCTCGCCGACATGCACGCCCTGTGCACTGGCCACACCGATCTCCTGCGCCGCTTCGCGCAATGCCGCCGCGCAGCGTATGGCGCGCGCCGGACCGTCGAAGCGCGAGATCATCAGCTCGCCATGCGTGCCTGCGACACGTCCGCCATGGCGCCCCACCAGCAATCGCCAGGTCTCCTGGAATCGCTGGCTGCGCTCGCTCCACATGCGGTCGCCGAGGCGCGCCGTATCGTAGATACGCGTCACCAGCAATGCGGCGAGCACGCGCTCGCTGTCGGCCACGGCCGGCTCGCCGGTCAGGAATTCCTCGATCAGGTCGGCGACCCGGTCGACATCACCGGTCCACACCGGGTGGTCGCGCCCGGGGATTTCGACAAGCCGGGCGTTCGGGATTTTCCGGGCGAGAAAGCGGCTGGCATCGGGATCGACGCGCGCGTCGTTGCGGCGGTGGATCAGCAGCGTCGGCGCGCTGATCGCCGAGAGTATGCCGCGCACGTCTATGCCGGCATTCATTCGCGCCAGCGCCGCCGCCGCCGTTGGACTTGCCGACAGCCGCTCGAACCGCGACCACCAGGCGGCAAAGTGACTGTCTTCGACGCGGCCGGGCGCAAAATGCGGCAAGGTGGCGCCTGTGCCCCAGGCGGTTTCCGTCGTCGCGATGAATGCCTCCAGCCGTTCCGGCGGCATCACCCATCGGTGGAAATGGGCATAGCCGCCATAGAGCGCCAGGGCGCGTGTCCGCTCCGGATAGGTGGCGGCGAACAGCATGGCCATCGGAGCGCCTTCCGAGGCGCCGAGCAGGGCCGCGCGGCCGCTGCCGGCCGCGTCCATCACCGCACGCACGTCGTCCATGCGCGTTTCGAGGCTGGGGAGATGGTTGGCATCGACGCGGTCGGACAGGCCGGTGCCGCGCTTGTCGAATAGGATCAGCCTTGAGAAGGCGGAAAGCCGTTTCAGCAGCCTGCTATAGCCTTCATCCTCCCAATGCAGGTCGAGGTTGGAGATGAAGCCCGGCACGAAGACGAGATCGAACGCGCCTTGGCCGACCACCTGATAGGCGATCCGCACGTCGCCGCTACGGGCGTATCGGGTCTCGATCGGCCTCACGAGTTGTTCCGCCCGGCCTGACGATTTCGGATCGCCGACCATAGCAGAGCTGCGTCGCTTGCGGCAGCTTAAACTTTAGCGGAAGGAAATATAAGCGGACGCGAACCAATGGCTATTTTTGCGAGGCGGCTACGTCGCCTGGGGGAAGCTTGAGCCCGAGCTTCAGATCGGCCTCGGCGGGCGAGACCGGCTGCTTGATCCTGGTCGAGGCAGCCACGACGAGTTCATCGAAGCCGTCGCCGCCGCTGTCCAGCATCTCGAAGAACTGACGCCGCATCCTCGGCTCCCAGAATTTGTTGATATGCTCGGCCACCCCGGCCACGCCTTCTTCGCGCGGCCTGGAGTGGAAAAAGGCCGCGATCTGGTTGGCCATCCGCACCAGCTTCTCGCTGGTGCTCATGATGTGGTCTTCGTCATGCGACATGTTTGGCAACTCCGCGAACCACCCGGTCCGGATGGGTGAAAATATCGAAATCGTCGCCGCGAACCAAGGCCACCAGCGTCATGCCGGCCTGTTCGGCGGTGCGGACGGCGAGCGCGGTCGGCGCAGAGACGGCAATGATGAAGGGCGAGCCGATCGTCGCCGTCTTCTGCACCATCTCGACGGAGACGCGCGACGTCACCACTACCGCGCCGGTCGCGCCGTCGATGCCGGCCTTGGCCAATGCACCGGCCAGCTTGTCCAGTGCGTTGTGACGGCCAACATCCTCGCGCGCCATGACGGCGCCCTTGCCGGGGATATAGAAGCCGGCGGCGTGCACCGCGCCCGTCTCGCTGTGCAGCGGCTGCATCTTGGCGAGAAGCTTGACGGAACGGACGATGTCGCCGGCATCAAGCGTAAGTTTAGACGCACCAACCGAATCGACCGCGCGCATCGCTTCCTCGATGGATTCGATGCCGCAGAGCCCGCAGCCAACCGGTCCGGCGAGCCTGCGCCGCCGCGCCTCGAAGCGCGTGTTGGCCTGGTCCTTCAGTCGAATCTGGATGTCGATGCCGGCGCCGAGATCCTCGACCTCGATCGCCTCGATCTCTTCGGGTGAAGCGATGATGCCTTCGGTCAGCGAGAAACCGAGCGCGAAATCCTTCAAATCGGCCGGGCTCGCCATCATCACCGCGTGCGCCGTGCCGGCAAAGGAGAACGCCACCGGCGTTTCTTCCGGCACCATGCGGCGGGCCGCTGCCGTGCCGCTGGCGCGGCGAGCGAGACGGGACATTTCGGTGATGGCGGGGCGTTTGCGAGTCACGAGACGCACCCCTCGCGCCTTTCTTCTCCCCCGTCGATCGGGGAAGAGGTGTCGAGCGAAGCTCGACGAAGTAGGGGGCGATCAACCGTCAAGATTGAAGCTCTTATTGTCGAATGTCTCGTCCAAGTTCTACTCCGCCGCTTCCAGCGGGGCGATGCGGCGGCTGTTGCGCGCTTGCTCGTCATAGTCGCGTTGCCATTCCGATGGTCCGTTGGAGGCACCGACCTGCACTGCCGTCACCTTATATTCCGGACAGTTGGTCGCCCAGTCCGAAAAGTCCGTGGTGATGACGTTGGCCTGCGTGTCGGGATGGTGGAAGGTCGTATAGACCACGCCCGGTGACACCCTGTCGGTGATCTGCGCGCGCAGCGTCGTCTCGCCGGAGCGGCTGGTCAGCCGCACCCAGTCGCCGTCGCGCAGGCCGCGGTTCTCGGCGTCGTGCGGATGGATCTCCAGCCGGTCCTCGGAGTGCCACATGATATTGTCGGTGCGCCGCGTTTGCGCGCCGACATTGTACTGCGACAGGATCCGGCCGGTGGTCAAAAGCAGCGGGAAGCGTGGCCCGGTTCGCTCGTCCGTCGCCACATATTCGGTGCGGATGAACTTGCCCTTGCCGCGCACGAAGCCGTCGACATGCATGACCGGGGTGCCGAGAGGGGCCTTCTCATTGCAGGGCCACTGCACCGATCCGAGGCGGTCGAGCAACTCGAAGGAGACGCCGGCGAAGCTCGGCGTCGTCTTGGCGATTTCGTCCATGATCTCGGACGGATGCGCATAGTTCCAGTCCAGCCCGACGGAACGGGCAAGCTCCTGCGTCGCTTCCCAATCGGCGTAACGCGCCTTCGGTTCCAGCACCTTGCGCACCATGTTGATGCGGCGCTCGGCATTGGTGAAGGTGCCGTCCTTCTCAAGGAAGGTCGAGCCCGGCAGGAACACATGCGCGTAGTTCGCCGTCTCGTTGAGGAAGAGGTCGTGCACGACCACGCATTCCATCGCGGCCAGGCCGACGGCGACATGCTTGGTGTCGGGATCGGACTGCAGGATGTCCTCGCCCTGGATGTAGATGCCCTTGAAGGAGCCGTCGACGGCGGCATCCAGCATGTTGGGGATACGCAGGCCGGGTTCGTCGTCCAGCTTCACGCCCCACAGGCTTTCATAGATGTCGCGCACCGCGTCGCCCGAGACATGGCGATAGCCTGGCAGTTCGTGCGGGAAGGAGCCCATGTCGCACGAGCCCTGCACGTTGTTCTGGCCGCGCAGCGGGTTCACGCCGACGCCCGGGCGACCGATATTGCCGGTGGCCATGGCGAGATTGGCAATCGCCATCACCGTGGTCGAGCCCTGGCTGTGCTCGGTGACGCCGAGGCCGTAGTAGATCGCCCCGTTGCCGCCCTTGGCGTAGAGACGCGCAGCACCGCGGATCAGTTCGGGATCGACGCCGGACAGCTTGCCGACGGTTTCGGGGCTGTTCTCCGGCAGGGCGACGAAGGACGCCCAGTCCTGGAATTCCGTCCAGTCACAGCGCTCGCGGATGAAGGCCTCGTCGAACAGGCCTTCGGTGACGATGACATGTGCCAGCGCCGTCAGCACGGCGACATTGGTGCCGGGCTTCAGCGGCAGGTGGTAGTCGGCTTCGATATGCGCCGACTTGACCATCTCGGTGCGGCGCGGGTCGAGCACGATCAGCTTGGCCCCCTGGCGCAGCCGCTTCTTCAGCCGCGAGGCGAACACCGGGTGTGCGGAAGCCGGATTGGCGCCGATGATGACGGCGACGTCGGTGAATTCGACGGAATCGAAATCCTGCGTGCCGGCCGAGGTGCCGTAGGTCTGGCCGAGCCCGTAGCCGGTCGGCGAATGGCAGACGCGCGCGCAGGTATCGACATTGTTGTTGCGGAAGCCTTGGCGCACCAGCTTCTGGACCAGATAGGTCTCCTCATTGGTGCAGCGCGACGAGGTGATGCCGCCGATCGCCGTACGTCCATACTGGTACTGGATGCGGCGGAACTCCTTGGCCGTGTGGGCGATCGCCTCCTCCCAACTCACTTCGCGCCAGGGATCGCTCACCTTCTCGCGGATCATCGGCGACAGGATGCGGTCCTTGTGGGTGGCATAGCCATAGGCGAAGCGGCCCTTCACGCAGGAATGGCCGTGATTGGCCTTGCCCTCCTTGTAGGGCATCATGCGGATGACCTCGTCGTCCTTCACTTCGGCCTTGAACGAGCAGCCGACGCCGCAATAGGCGCAGGTGGTGACGGCCGAGCGTTCCGGCAGGCCCTTGGCGAGCACTGTCTTCTCGCGCAGCGCATCGGTCGGGCAGGCCTGCACGCAGGCGCCGCAGGACACGCATTCGGAAGCGATGAAATCCTCGTGCATGCCGGCGACCATGCGCGATTCGAAGCCGCGGCCCTCGATCGTCAGCGCGAAGGTGCCCTGCACCTCTTCGCAGGCCCGCACGCAACGCGAACAGACGATGCATTGCGCCGGATCATAGGTGAAATACGGATTGGATTCGTCACGCGCGACGTAGTCGACGGCCAGCGAGCCGTGGCCGGGCGCGACGCCATCCTCCTTGACGTGATTGCGGCCTTGGACGCCGTAGCGGTTCTCGGTCAGGCCAACCGACTTCGCCACCGCGTCGAACTCACTGGCGCCGGTGCCGGCCTTCTCGTTCCAGCCCACCGGATGGTCGGAGACATAGAGCTCCATGACGCCGCGGCGAATGGCGTCGAGCCGTTCCGACCGCGTGCGCACCACCATGCCTTCGCCGACAGGCGTCGTGCAGGACGCCGGCGTGCCGCCGCGCCCTTCGATCTCGACCAGGCAAACGCGGCAGGAACCGAACGAGTCCAGCATGTCCGTGGCGCATAGCTTCGGGATCTCGACCCCGCTTTCCATCGCGGCGCGCATGATCGACGTGCCTTCCGGCACGCTGATGCTGCGGCCGTCGACGGTCAGCGTGATCCGCTTCTCAGCCTTCGATTGCGGAGTTCCGTAATCGATCTCTTCGATAAGCGTCGGGAAGTCGGCCTTGATGTTCATCTGCCAGCTCCTATTCAGCAGCCACGCGCGCCGGCGCGGGCTTGAAATCCTCGGGGAAATGCGTGATCGAGCTCATCACCGGGTAGGGCGTGAAGCCGCCCAGCGCGCAGAGCGATCCGAACTTCATCGTGTTGCAGAGATCGGTAACCAGGGCGAGGTTCTTCTCCGGCTCGATGCCGGCGGCGAGCCTGTCGATGGTCTCCACCCCGCGCGTCGAGCCGATGCGGCAGGGCGTGCACTTGCCGCAGCTTTCGATGGCGCAGAACTCCATGGCGAAGCGCGCCTGCTTCA
This sequence comes from Mesorhizobium sp. B2-2-3, assembly GCF_006442405.1. Lineage (NCBI taxonomy): Bacteria > Pseudomonadati > Pseudomonadota > Alphaproteobacteria > Hyphomicrobiales > Phyllobacteriaceae > Mesorhizobium > Mesorhizobium sp. B2-2-3. The sequence goes on from NZ_VFWC01000001.1 coordinate 215,859, forward strand.
GCATGTCGGCGGTGTCGTCGAATACGGTGATGCCGGCATGGCCGATCAGTCCATCGCGCTTGGCGAATTCCTCATAGTCGAACGGTGTGTCGAACAGCGCGCGCGGAAAATAGGCGCCGAGCGGGCCGCCGACCTGCACCGCCTTCACTGGCCGGCCGGTGGCCGTGCCGCCGCCGATATCGTCGATGATTTCGCCCAGCGTCATGCCGAAAGCCGCCTCGAACAGGCCACCGCGCTTGACGTTGCCGGCGATCTGGATCGGGATCGTGCCGCGCGAGCGGCCCATGCCGAAATCCTTGTAGTAGGCGGCGCCCTTGTCCATGATGACAGGCACCGAAGCCAGCGAGATGACGTTGTTGATCACCGTAGGCTTGCCGAAAAGGCCCTGGATTGCCGGCAGCGGCGGCTTGGCGCGCACCACGCCGCGCTTGCCTTCCAGGCTGTTCAGAAGCGAGGTCTCCTCGCCGCAGACATAGGCGCCCGCGCCGACGCGGATCTCCATGTCGAAGGCGGTGGCCGAACCGAGCACGCTGACGCCGAGCACGCCGGCCTTGCGGGCGACCTCGACGGCCTTGTTCATGACCGCCACCGCATGCGGATATTCCGAGCGGATGTAGACGAAGCCCTTGGTCGCGCCGGTGGCGATGCCGGCGATCGCCATGCCTTCGATCAGCACGAAGGGATCGCCCTCCATGATCATGCGGTCGGCGAAGGTGGCGCTGTCGCCCTCGTCGGCGTTGCAGACGATGTATTTGCGCTCGGATGTCGTATCGAGCACGGTCTTCCATTTGATGCCGGTCGGGAAGCCGGCGCCGCCGCGGCCGCGCAGGCCGGACTCCGTAACCTGGCTGACGATCTCTGCCGGGGCCATGGCCACCGCGTTCTGCAGGCCCTTCAGCCCGCCAAGCGACTTATAAGCGTCGAGTGACAGCGGGTCGTTGATGCCGCAGCGCGCGAAGGTCAGACGGGTCTGCTTGGCCAGGAACGGGATCTTGTCCGGCGCGCCCAGCCAGCGCTTGTGATGGCCGCCGGTGAGAAAGCCATTGTCGAACAGGCTCTTGACGTCGGACGGCTTCACCGGCCCGTAGGCGACGCGGCCGTTTGCTGTGGCGACCTCGACCATAGGCTCTAGGAAATAGGCGCCGCGCGACCCGTTGCGGACGATCTTGGCCTCAACGCCGCGCTCGGCGAGTTCAGCACGAACAGCCTTGGCGACCCTTTCGGCACCGAGCGCCAGCGCGCCGGAATCGCCGGGAATGTAGATGCGCGGGATCATGAGCGCACCTCCGCGACGATCTCTTCGATCTTCTCGTTGTCGAGCCGCCCGATCACCTCGCCATCGAGCATCGCCGAGGGCGAGCAGGCGCACAGTCCCAAGCAATAAACCGGCTCCAGGGTCACCGAACCGTCTTTCGCCGTCTCGTGGAAATCAATGCCGAGCAATTGCTTGATCCTGGCGGCCACCGCATCGGAACCCATCGACTGGCAAGCTTCGGCCTGGCAGAGCTTGAGCACATGCCGGCCTGCCGGGCGGGCGCGGAAATCGTGATAGAAGGTGACGACGCCGTGCACCTCTGCTCTGGAAAGGTTCAGTCCGTCGGCAATGACCGGGAGTGCTGCCTGCGGCACATGGCCGAACTCTTCCTGAATGTTATGGAGGATCGGCAGCAGCGGACCTTCGAGGTCTTTCAGATCCTGGATGATCGCGGCCGTGCGCGATGCGATCTCGGTACTTGCAGGCTGCATCGTCACGCAGCGCCCTCCCTGGTCGGTGGCTTTATCGCTAAGTCTTTACAAAATCAGGAGAAACCCCTGAAATCAATAAAGCGGATCCGTCGCTTGATAGAAATTTTCTATCGAATTCCAGCACCTGCATTTCCTAACCTAGCGGGGGCGCGGAAATCGTCTGCAAGCGCCATCGCCTCGTCCAGCAGCGCCGAAACCAGCGGCGTGTGCGGTTCGCGCAACGCGGCCACCAGCCCGACCGTGTGGCTGGCGTCCGGCTCGACGATCGGGATAGCCCTGATAGGTTCGGAAAAGCCGAACGTTTCCGTGAGGTTGAGCGGCATGATCGAGGACCATTTGCCCGTGCGGATATGCGAGAACAGCACGATCATCGAATTGGATTCCAGCGTCGGCCGGACCTCGACACCGGCCTCGGCCAGGTGCTGGTCGATGATGCGGCGGTTCTGCATGTCCGGGGTCAGCAGGCAGAGCGGCAGGTGGCTGATCTCGGCCCATGTCACCTTGTCGCGGTCGGAATAGGGGTTTCCGATGGCGGTGATCAGCTGATAGCGCTCATCGTAGAGTGGTACGCTGGTCACTCGTCCGAGCGGTTCGTTGTCGAGATAGGTGATGCCGGCGTCTATATCGAAATTGCCGAGCAGCGACAGCACTTCGATCGAGGTCCGGGACAGTACCGAGAAGGTGACGCCGGGGTGTTTTTCGCGGAATGGCGTCGTCAGCCGCGCCACCATGGCGAGCGCGGTGGGAATGGCGGCGATGCGGATACGTCCCGACAAGCCGTGCCGCGCCGCCCGCATCTCCTCGCGCATGGTTCTGGTATCGCCGACGATGCGGCGCGCCCACACCAGCACCTGCTTGCCCTCCGGGGTCAGGCCCTGGAAGCGCGAGCCGCGCAGGACCAGCATCACGCCCAGCTGACCCTCAAGTTGCTTGATGCCGGCCGACAAGGTGGGCTGGGTGACGCCGCACACTTCGGCAGCCCGCCCGAAATGCTCTTCCTTGGCCAGCGCGATGAAAAATTCCAGCTTGTCGATCATATCTGAAGCTAACCGCCGCCGCCGCACCGCGCCAGAGGGCTGCCGGCCACTGCGATGTCGATCGCCCCAAGCCGATGCTTGATCGCAGAAACCTATCGGTCGACGAGATTGAGGATGTTGCCGTCCGGATCCTTGAACCAGGCGACCTTCATGCCGTGACCGACATGGATGTCGCCTTCCAGTGTCAGGCCGGGCATCTCGTAGTGCTCGAACGCAACGCCTTTCGATTTCAGCCCGCTGACGACGGTGTCGATCTCATCGCCGACCGTCCACGTCACCGCCGTCGCCTTGTTGGTTCCGGCGAACTGAGAGCGATAGACATTGATCGTGGTGTCGCCGCTTTTGTACACGATCAGTTCGCCACCCTCGTCATGCACCTGTTTCAGGCCGAGCGTCCCCTCGTAGAAAGCCTTTGCCTTCGCCAGCTCTTTCACCGCGAGGTTGGCCGTCGCGTTGCTGTTTGCAAGCATGATCGTTTCTCCTTCGCTGCTTGTCGTCCCCGGCGTCTCCTTGGAAATAGGTCGCTCCGGTCGCTTGACGACCCCCGCTTTGCCGGCGGCCAGCCAATTGCGAGCGGTGCCTGCAATTGGCTGCATCCACATCTTTCAGCCGGCTTACTGTTCCCCATGGGCGCATGCGGCGCTATGTGGATGGAACTGGTGCGCCGGGAGGGACGAACATGCTGGGCTGGTTCCGCAAGCTGTTGCCGCGCGAAGATCGCTTCTTCGACCTGTTCGAGCGGCATTCCCGCACGGTGGTCGGCGGCGCGGAGGCCCTGCAGCAGCTCCTCCTAGGCAAGGACATCGAGCATTGGTGCGAAAAGATCGTCGATCTCGAGGACGAAGCCGACCATATCACCGCCGAAGTCCTGCTTGCCGTGCGGCGCTCATTCATCACGCCTTTCGACCGCGGCGATATCAAGGACCTGATCCAGTCGATGGATGACGCCATCGACATGATGCACAAGACCGTCAAGACGGTGCGGCTGTTCGAGAAGAGGGAATTCGATCCGCTGATGCAGGAAATGGGCGCCGTCATTGTCGATGCCGCCAGGCTCGTCGCGGAGGCGATCCCGCTGCTGGCCAAGGTCGGCGCCAACAGTGCGCGCCTGAACGAACTCGCCGAGGAAGTCATGCGTGCCGAAGGCCGAGCCGACGATCTGCATGAGCAGGGCCTGAAGGATCTCTTCAGGCGGCACGGCCGCAGCGATGCGATGGCCTATCTGATCGGCTCGGAGATCTATGGCCAATTGGAGAAGGTGGTCGACCGCTTCGAGGACGTCGCCAACGAGATCAGCGGCATCGTCATCGAGAACGTCTAGGCGATGGAAGTCGCGATCGCCTTTCCCCTGCTGGTCGGCCTTGTCGCCGTCGCGCTGTTCTTCGATTTCCTCAACGGCCTGCACGACGCCGCCAACTCGATCGCCACCATTGTCTCGACCCGGGTGCTGAGACCGCATTACGCGGTGTTCTGGGCGGCCTTCTTCAATTTCATCGCCTTCATGTTCTTTGGCCTCCATGTCGCCGAAACCGTGGGCAAGGGTATCATCGATGCAAGCATCGTCACCCCGGCGGTGATCTTCGCCGCCCTGGTCGGCGCCATCGTCTGGAACATCGTCACCTGGATCGCCGGCATCCCATCGAGCAGTTCGCATGCGTTGATCGGCGGATTGGTGGGGGCAGGCGTCGCAAAGGCCGGCACGGGTGCCATCGTCTGGGCGGGGCTCGGCAAGACGGTCGCCGCCATCGTCCTGTCGCCGGCGACGGGCTTTGTCCTGGCGCTTCTCCTGATCCTGGTGGTTTCCTGGCTGTTCGTGCGCCAGACGCCGTTTGCCGTCGACAGTACCTTCCGTGTCATGCAGTTCTTTTCCGCCTCCCTCTATTCGCTCGGTCATGGCGGCAACGATGCGCAAAAGACCATGGGCATCATCGCCGTGCTGCTCTATTCCCAAGGCATGCTCGGAACGGATTTCTACGTGCCGCTCTGGGTGGTCCTGACTTGCCAGTCGGCATTGGCGCTGGGCACGCTGTTCGGCGGTTGGCGCATCGTCCACACGATGGGCTCGAAGATCACCAGGCTCAACCCGATGCAGGGATTCTGCGCCGAGACCGGCGGCGCCATCACCCTCTTCGCCGCGACATGGCTCGGTGTTCCGGTTTCGACCACGCACACCATCACCGGCGCCATCATCGGCGTCGGCGCCGCCCGCCGTGTCTCGGCGGTGCGCTGGGGCATAGCCGGCAACATCGTCATCGCATGGGTCGTCACCTTGCCGGCGACGGCGGCGATTTCTGCACTGACCTATCTGGCGGTTCGCCTGGCAGGCTGATGTCGCGGCCTGGCGCTTGGAGCCGCCGGCGATCTGCACTATGTGAGCAGCAGCCGAACGCCAGGGAAGCAACAGCCATGTCCGTCACCAAGGAAACCGTCATCGAGCGCCTGAAAACGGTCAATGGCCCCGATTTCACCGGCAACATCGTCGACCTCGGCATGGTTTCCGAGATTTTCATCGCCGATTCGAAAGTGTTCTTCTCGATCACCGTTCCGGCCGCCAGGGCGCAGGAGATGGAGCCATTGCGCGCCGCGGCCGAGCGTGTCGTGAAAGCTATTCCTGGTGTCGCCGGCGCCGTCGTCGCCTTGACGGCGGAGAAGAAGGGCGGCGGCATGGAGGCGCCTGTCGCGGCGCGCCCGGCGCCACGTCCCGCCCCGCCCGTTGCCGCGCCGCGCCCGGCGCCCCATGCGCCTGCCTCGCACAGCCAGGGCAAGCGCGGCGTGCCCGGCATCGAGGCGATCATCGCGGTTGCGTCCGGCAAGGGCGGTGTCGGCAAGTCGACCACAGCCGTCAATCTGGCCCTCGGCCTCGCCGCCAACGGGCTGAAAGTGGGCGTGCTCGATGCCGACATCTATGGCCCGTCCATGCCAAGGCTGCTCAACATCCGCGGCCGGCCGCAGACCGTCGACGGCAAGATCCTGAAACCGATGCAGAATTACGGTCTCAAGGTGATGTCGATGGGCTTCCTCGTCGACGAGGAAACGCCGATGATCTGGCGCGGGCCGATGGTGATGTCGGCGCTGACGCAGATGCTGCGCGAAGTCGAATGGGGGCCGCTCGACGTGCTCGTCGTCGATATGCCCCCTGGCACCGGTGACGCCCAGCTCACCATGGCCCAGCAGGTGCCGTTGGCCGGCGCGGTCATCGTCTCGACGCCGCAGGATCTGGCCCTGATCGATGCTCGCAAGGGCCTCAACATGTTCAGGAAAGTCGACGTGCCGCTGCTCGGCATCGTCGAGAACATGAGCTATTTCCTCGCCCCCGACACCGGCAAGCGCTACGACATCTTCGGCCATGGCGGCGCACGCCGTGAGGCCGAGCGCCTCGGCGTCACCTTCCTTGGCGAGGTGCCGCTGGAGATGGGCATTCGCGAAAGCTCGGATGAAGGTGCGCCGGTGGTGGCATCGAAGCCCGACAGTGCCGAAGCGAAGATCTATCGCGATATCGCTTCGAAGGTCTGGGACAGGGTCAACGAAGAGCGCGGCGCGGCCGCGGACGCCGTGCCGAGCATCGTCTTCGAGTAATGTCGTCCAGGGGCGCTAACGCTGGATAGACCAGCCTAAGCAGCACCCACCTTCTCGCCGAAGCTCGAAAAGAACTGTCCCGCCAGTTTCTTCGAGGTCGATTCGATCAGCCGGCTGCCGAGCTGGGCAATCTTGCCGCCGACTTCGGCCTTGGCGGCGTATTTGAGCACCGTCGCGTCCGCCCCATCCTCGGTCAGCGTCACGTCGGCGCCGCCCTTGGCGAAGCCGGCGATGCCGCCCTTGCCTTCGCCCTGGATCGTGTAGGCATGCGGGGGATTGAGATTTCTCAGCGTCACCTCGCCGTTGAAGGTCGCCTTGATCGGGCCGATCTTCAGCACCACCGTCGCCGCCATCTCGGTCGGCGACTTCATTTCCAGGCTCTGGCAGCCGGGGATGCTTTCTCTCAGCACCGCCGGATCGTTCAGCGCTTCCCAAACTTTCTGGAGGGGTGCGGCGATGCGCTCCTCGCCCTCGATCACCAAAGCCATCAGAACCTCCCGGACGACCAATGTCGGATTGTTGGTAGCGTGCGGCCCGATTGATGTCTATCGCACCAAAGTCCGGATTCAGATCACGCGTGCCCCTTGCCTGCACCCGCGCGTTGTCATATCGATTTGTCATACAAATACGGAGACCATGATGGCTGGCGCCCCCGCAGGAAAGAAAAAGTTTCGCTCGCAGGAGTGGTTCGACAACCCCGACAATCCGGGAATGACGGCACTCTATCTGGAGCGCTACCTGAATTACGGGCTGACGCGCGCCGAACTGATGTCGGGCAAGCCGCTGATCGGCATCGCCCAGACCGGTTCCGACCTGTCGCCTTGCAATCGCCACCACATCGAGCTCGCCAAACGCGTGCGCGAAGGCATCGTCTCGATGGGCGGCATTCCTTTCGAGTTCCCGTGCCACCCGATCCAGGAGACCGGCAAGCGCCCGACCGCAGCTCTCGACCGCAACCTTGCCTATCTCAGCCTGGTAGAAGTGCTCTATGGCTATCCGCTTGACGGCGTCGTGCTCACCATCGGCTGCGACAAGACGACGCCGGCGCTGTTGATGGCGGCGGCGACCGTCAACATTCCGGCCATCGCGCTGTCGGTCGGTCCCATGCTTAACGGCTGGCACAAGGGCAAGCGCACGGGTTCGGGCACCATCGTCTGGGAATCGCGCCAGCGCCTGTCGGCCGGCGAGATCGGCTACGACGAGTTCATGGACATCGTCGCCTCCTCGGCGCCGTCCACCGGCTACTGCAACACCATGGGCACCGCCACCACCATGAACTCGCTGGCCGAGGCGCTCGGCATGCAGCTGCCGGGCTCGGCCGCGATTCCGGCTCCTTATCGCGAGCGCGGCCAGATCGCCTACGAGACGGGAAAACGCATCGTCGATATGGTGCACGAGGATTTGAAGCCCTCCGACATCATGACGCGCAAGGCCTTCGAGAACGCCATCGTCGTCAATTCGGCGATCGGCGGCTCCACCAACGCGCCGATCCATCTCAACGCCATCGCCCGCCATCTCGGCGTGCCGCTCGACAATGACGACTGGCAGAAGATCGGCCTCGACGTGCCGCTCATCGTCAATCTCCAGCCGACGGGCGAATATCTGGGCGAGGACTACCATCACGCGGGCGGCGTGCCGGCCGTGGTGGCGGAGCTCATGAAAGCCGGGCTGCTGCCGCATCCGGATGCTCTGACCGCCAACGGCAAGACAATGGGCGACAATTGCCGCGATGCCGTCAACGAGAACCGCGAGGTCATCCGCACTGTCGCCGAGCCGCTGAAGGCCAATGCCGGCTTCATCAATCTCAAGGGCAATCTGTTCGATTCGGCAATCATGAAGACCAGCGGCATCTCGCCCGAATTCCGCGAGCGCTATCTCTCCAACCCGAAGGACCCCGAGGCCTTCGAGGGCAATGCCATGGTCTTCGACGGTCCGGAGGATTACCACGCCCGCATCGACGACCCGGCGCAAGGGATCGACGAGCACACCATCCTGTTCATGCGCGGCGCCGGTCCGGTCGGCTATCCCGGCGGCGCCGAGGTCGTCAACATGCAGCCGCCGGCCTATCTCATCAAGAAGGGCATCCACGCGCTGGCCTGCATCGGCGACGGCCGCCAGTCCGGCACGTCAGGCTCGCCCTCCATCCTCAACGCCTCGCCGGAAGCCGCCATCGGCGGCGGGCTTGCGTTGCTCAAGACAGGCGACCGCGTTCGCATCGACCTGAAAAAGGGCACGGCCAACATTCTCGTCACCGATGACGAGATCACCCGCCGCCGCGCCGAGCTGCAGAACAATGGCGGCTACCATTATCCCGAGCACCAGACGCCGTGGCAGGAAATCCAGCGCGGTATGGTGGACCAGTTCTCGGGCGGCATGGTGCTGAAACCGGCGGTGAAATACCAGGACGTCGCTCATACGAAGGGCGTGCCCCGGGACAATCACTGATTATTCCCCGGGACATTCATCGATTGTTTGAAGCGACAATTGACGGATAGCGATCGACGATCGGCGGCCTGATCGGCCGCCGGTCGTTTTTTCGTTTCGTGGCCCGCTATGGACCGAGGACATTGCGTCCTTGACAAGCCTGCCCAACAAATCCACCATCGCTGCAAGGGGTTCATCGCGACGACCCCGTGAGGCGTCAGCCCAACGTTCGCGTCCAGGCTTCTCTTTCAGGAGGTGGACGCCATGCCGTCAACAACCGCTGTCACCGTGCCGCAACTGATCCGTATGGTCGGTTTGCCGGGCGCGCCTGCAATCCTCGATATCCGTACCGAGGACGACTACAACGCCGATCCACGTTTGCTGCCGGCGTCGTACCGGCGCGATTTCAAAACCGTCCAGACTTGGGCAGCCGACTTCGCCGGTGGCCGCGTGGCGGTCGTCTGCCAGCAGGGAAAAAAGCTCTCGCAAGGCGTCGCCGCATGGTTGCGTCATGAAGGGATTGCCGCCGAATCGCTCGAAGGCGGCTTCGAAGCCTGGCGGGACGCCCACGGCCTTCTGGTCCGTGCCGACAGGATGCCGCCTCGTGACGACAAGGGCCGCACCGTCTGGGTGACGCGGGCCCGGCCCAAAGTCGATCGCATCGCCTGCCCCTGGCTGATCCGCCGTTTCGTCGATCCTCAAGCGGTCTTCCTGTTCGTCGACGCCGCGGAAGTGCCCGATGTCGCCGATCGTTTTCAGGCCGTGCCTTTCGACATCGACAATGCGTTCTGGAGCCATCGCGGCGAGCGCTGCACCTTCGACACGATGCTCGAGGAGTTCGGGCTCGAATCCGAAGCGCTCGACCGCCTCGCCGTGATCGTGCGCGCAGCCGACACGGCCAGCCTCGACCTGGTTCCGCAGGCAGCGGGATTTCTCGCTGCCTCGCTTGGTTTGTCGCGCATGTTTCGGGATGACCTGCAACAATTGGATGCCGGCATGCTGCTTTACGACGCGTTCTTCCGCTGGTGCCGCGATGCCACCGACGAAACGCACAATTGGCCGGCCGGGGCGAAGGCGTCATGAGCTCCCTCCTTTCCGAGGAAAGTGCTGACCTCATCGAGGCGCCTGCGGTCCCGAGCTTCCGCGAGGCCACGAAACTCTGGGCGAAGATCGGGTTGCTCAGTTTCGGCGGACCGGCTGGGCAGATCGCGCTCATGCACAGGGAATTGGTCGAGGAAAAGCGCTGGATCGGCGAGCAGCGTTTCCTGCATGCGCTGAACTACTGCATGCTGCTGCCTGGCCCCGAGGCCCAGCAACTCGCCATCTACATCGGCTGGCTGCTGCACAAGACGATCGGCGGTCTTGTCGCCGGCATCCTCTTCGTCGTGCCCGGGGCGGTCGTCATGCTGACCTTGAGCATCCTCTATGCGCTCTATGGCGATGCGCCGCTGGTCGACTCGCTGTTTTTCGGGGTGAAGGCGGCGGTGCTGGCGATCGTGGTCGAGGCCGTGATCCGCATCGGCCGGCGCGCCTTGAAGAACCGGGTTATGGCGGCGATCGCGCTTTGCGCCTTTGTCGGCATCTACGTGCTCAACGTCCCCTTTCCGCTCCTCGTCCTGTTTGCAGGACTGGTGGGATGGGTCGGAAACGGCATCGCGCCGGCCCTGTTTTCTGGCGCCGCGCATGGCAAGGACGAAGCTCCCGACGCCACGGGCGCGGTCGATCTGATGTTCGAGCGCGGCGAACTGGCCCACACCAGGCCGACGCGATGGCACGCGCCGCGCACCATCGCGATCTGGCTGCCGATCTGGCTTGGACCGGTTGTGCTGATCTGGGCGTTCACATCGGCAAACAGCGTCTGGACGCAGATCGGCGGCTTCTTCAGCCTCATGGCGGTCGTCACCTTCGGCGGCGCCTATGCCGTTCTGGCCTATGTCGCGCAAGCGGCCGTAGGCTCTCTTGGCTGGCTTGCGCCAGGCGAAATGGTCGATGGCCTGGGCCTTGCCGAAACCACGCCAGGACCGCTCATCCTGGTCCTGCAGTTCGTCGGCTTCCTTGCAGGCTTGCGCCATTCCGGATCGCCATATCCGTTGTTTGCCGGATCGCTTGGAGCGCTGCTTACGCTGTGGGTTACCTTCACGCCGTGCTTCTTCTGGATATTCCTCGGCGCGCCCTACATCGAGGCGCTGCGCGGCAACAAGGCATTGTCGGCGGCATTGGGCGCGATCACCGCGGCGGTCGTCGGCGTCATCATGAATCTGGCCCTGTGGTTCGCCTTGCACGTCATCTTCCGCGACGTGCGCGCGACGGGGCTCGGAATGGAGATGCCGGTGCTGTCCTCGATCGACTGGCGTGCCGCGCTGCTGTCCTGCGCTACCATGATCGCCATCCTCAAGCTGAAAATCGGCATGCTGCCGACGCTTGCCGGATCGGCCCTGGCGGGTGTCTTATTGCTTGCGGCGAGTGGGTAGCTTCGGCACGGAGGAGACCATGGAAACGGTCAACGTTCGCTATATAGTCAATGACGTCGACAGGGCGATCGCCTTCTACCGCGACCATCTCGGCTTCACGGTCGCCATGCACCCGGCGCCGTCCTTCGCCATGCTTTCCAGGGGCAACCTGCGGCTTCTGCTCAATGCCGCTGGCGGCCCTGGTGGGGCGTCGCAGCCGATGCCCGACGGCAGCGTGCCCGAACCCGGTGGCTGGAACCGCATTCAGATCGAGGTCGAGGATCTCGAAGGCGTGGTTCGCAAGCTGAAAACTGCCGGCCAGGCTTTCAGGAACGACGTCGTCAAGGGCATGGGCGGCAGCCAGATATTGCTGCGGGACCCATCCGGCAATCTGGTGGAACTGTTCGAACCGGGGCGCAGATAATGCGTCGCTGTCACGAATAGCCAGCTGACATGGGCAGAAACCACCTGCACGGCATTTGCATTCCGTTGCCAGGCCACTCAATTTGCTGGGAAACAGATTGGACCATGATGGCCAAACGACGCTCTTCCCTCGGTTTCCTCGGCATGTTCGGCCGTTCAAGCGACCTCAGGCAGCTCGATGCCGCATTGCGCGGAGCCGACTTGCATCCCGCCCTTGTGCCGGAGGGCGTAAAGCTCACCATCGTCAACCTGATGAAGGATCACTGACCCGACGAGCCGCCGCCGCAGGCTTATGCGCAAGTGGCGTGTTTGTTCAGCTATTGTATTGCTGGGCCTGAGGCATTCGAGCGCTCTCATGGCGCGCAGCCGCGGCAGGACGTGGAGCGTCGGATAGAGGCCGCGGTCGATGCCGGAGACAGTTTCGACGCCCAGATCGTGCTGATGGCGCTACACGCCAAGCTGGTCAATACCGAGGTCGTCGAACATTATGGGCTGAGCGCGGATTAACCTATTTTCAAAGGGGGGCGTTCTCAGCCGCCCATGCCGTTGCGCGGCAGCTTGATCATGTCGCCGAAGCGGGCGCGCAGCCTGTCGTCGAGCGGCTTCGGCACATGGCGCGGGAAGCGTTCGGCGAGGATGCGCCTCTTCTCGACGATCGCCCGCTGCAATATGTCGGGTCGGCCCTTCTCGTTCCATTCCTTCGGCGAAAACCGGTCGCCGACGGCGGGGTAGAAATATTCGGTCTGCATCAGCTTCAGCGTCTGCTCGTTGCCGAGATAGTGGCCCGGGCCTTTCAGGCAGACATCAGCAATGGTGTCGATCGACAGCGCGTCGTCCGTCACCTCGATGCCGCGCACGCAGCGCAGGCAATGGCCCAGCATGTCGTTGTCGATGATCAGGCTTTCCAGGCAGAAGCCGAGCAGGGACGCATGCATGCCGGCCGATTCGTAGACCAGGTTGAGGCCGGAAAGGCCGGCCATCACATTGGTAATGCCTTTTTCATAGCCGGACTGGATGTCGGGCAGTTTCGAATCCGTCATGCCGGCGGCCGAACCGCCTGGCAGGTCGTAGAACTGCGCCATCTGCGCGCAGGCCGCGGTCAGCACCGCCTGTTCGGCCGAGCCGCCGGACATGGCGCCGGTGCGCAGGTCCGACACGAACGGCCAGGTACCGAAGATCGCCGGATGGCCCGGCTTGATGGTGTTGACATAGACAAGGCCGGCCAGCACTTCGGCCACGGCTTGCACCACCGCACCCGCGATCGCCGCCGGAGCGGTGGCCCCGGCCTGTCCGGCCGAAAGCAGCAGGATCGGGATGCCTCCTTCGACGCAGGCCTCGAGCACGCCGCAGGCGTCCTCGGCGAATTTCATCGGCGGCACGACGAAACAGTTGGAGTTCGACACGAACGGCCGGGCCCGGAAATTCTCCTCGCCACCGGCGATCGCGTAGAGCATTTCGAGCGCCGGTTGCACGTTCTCCCGCACCGTGAAGGACGTGCCGACATGCTTGGACGTGCCCATCACGCAGGCATAGAGCGTGTTGAAGTCCATTTCGAGCGGATCGGGAATGTCGCGCGGCACCATGGGCCGCTGGAAGAAATGGATGTTGTCGAGCCCGTCGACGATGCGCGCGGCATCATAGATGTCCTGCAGCAAGGATTCGCGATACTCGCGCTTCTCGACGTCGACAAGATGCACGGCAGCACCCGCCGTGCCGTAATGCACGCGCTTGCCCTGGATCACCATGTCGTGCTTCGGGTCCTGGCCGTGCAGCGTGAAATGCCGCGCCGCCCGCTTGATCGTGTCGAGCACCAGTGCGCGCGGGAAACGGATACGGCCGTCGTCGCCATGGCTGGCGCCGGCCTTGGTCAGCGCCTCGATGCAGGACGGGATTGCGTTGGCGAAGCCGACCGTCTCCAGCAGGGTCAGCACCGCTTCGTGGATGCGCTCGCAATCAGTGCCGCGCAGGGGGCCATAGCTCCCCCCCTCAAGGCCGGCGCGAACCGGCCTGATGTCGTCGGCGAGCGGCGCCGCCCGCATGGCGCGACGCGCTTCGCGTCCGCCGGAGCGGCGCGAACGCTGGTCGGCCGCTTCCTGCTTTTCGACAGCCACTGACATGGAAGCACTCCACCTTTTCTCGGAAGCAGGGCGGCGGTTGGTCCACCATCGGCTGCTTCGTCCCCTTTAGGCCTCGACTATGCCGCCGGCATTGGCACAGCCTATGAGCCAGCCGGTCCGGTTGCATATGCCAGTGCTAAAGAAGCAGGAGCCGCTGTTGCGCGGCTCCCGGGAGGTGGTCAGGCCCAGGTGATCAGGCGGCGGCCGGCCTGCGGCCCGCGGCGGTTGCAAGTTCGCGGATACCGGGCTCGATATGCTGCAGCGCGATCGAGGAGATGCCCAAGCGCATGAAACGCGAAGGCTTTTCGGTGCGGTCGAAGAAGCGGTCGCCCGGCTCGATGATGACGCTGCGCGAGGCGGCGGCCTCGGCCAGTCCGCGGGAATCGGTGCCGCGCGGTCCCTCCAGCCACAGCGACGTGCCGCCGGCCGAGTCGGTCGAACGCCACTCGGGCAGGAAAGCGGAAATCGCATGGACCAGGCGCTTGCGCCGCTCGTCGAAGGCGCTCGACAGCCGCCGCACCAGCGCTTCGTGGTGGCCGAGCGACAGGAACAGCGCGACCGCGCGCTGGTTGTTGGCCGGCGGATGGCGCAGCATGAAGCGGCGCAGCGCCCTGAGTTCGGCGATTAGTCCAGCCGAGGCCACGATGTAGCCAAGCCGCAGGCCCGGAGCCAGCGTCTTCGACATCGAGCCGACATAGATGACGCGGCCGGAGCGGTCGAGGCTCTTCAAGGCCTGCTGCGGCGCCTCGTCGAGAAGCTGGCTGTCATAGCCGTCCTCGATGATGATCTGGTTGTAGCGGTTGGCGCGCGCCAGAAGGTCCTGCCGGCGCTCCGCCGACAGCGGCACCATGGTCGGGCAATGATGGCTGGGCGTGACGAAGACAAAGCCGGAATCGTTGGGAATCGAAGAGGTTACGATGCCGGACTGGTCGACCGGCACCGGCTGGATGTCGGCGCCGGCGAGCCGGAAGATCGAGCGTGCGTCGGGGTAGCCCGGATCCTCCATCGCCACCTTCGAGCCCTTGGTCATCAAAAGCGTCGCCAGCATGTAGAGCGCGTTCTGGGCGCCCAGCGTGACGATGATCTCGTCGGGGTTGGCGAAGATGCCGCGCCTGGGCAGCAGCCGCGCCTGGATCTGCTCGATCAGCAGCGGATCGTCGCGATCGACCATGTCGGAGGCCCAGTTGCGGATCTCCAGCACGGCAAGCGCCATGCGGTTGCACTCGCGCCACTCGGCGGTCGGGAACAGCGCCGGATCGAACTGGCCATAGACGAAGGGATAGGACGACTTGATCCAGTTCTCGTGCTTGGCCGGCGGCGGCATGTCGCTGGCCGCGATCTGCCGGCGTGCCTTCCAGTCGATCTCGTTGGCCTGGTCGGGCGCCTTCTGGTGCGGCTTGGCCGGCGTCGCCAAAACGTCGGGATTGACGAAATGGCCGCGCCGCTCGCGCGCCACCAGGAAGCCCTGGTCGACCAGTTGCTGGAAGGCCAGCACCACGGTTCCGCGCGCCACGCCGAGTTTTTCGGCCAATATCCGGCATGACGGAAGCGGCATCGAAGCGGCGATCTGGCGGTCGAGAATAGCGGCCACGATCGCCTGGCGGATCTGTGCCTGCAAAGTCTGGCCGGATTCGGCCGAAATCCGGAACAGGCCGGACCATATGGCCGTGTCGTTGCGCTGTGGCATGGGAAATGTTCCTCGATGGCCAGCTTTTTTCGTTTGGCTGGACCAGTCGAATGTAACGGTGGCACAAGGGGTTGCGCCAATCAATTTTTCTGATCTTTGGGATTTATGCCAGTGATCTTTCGGCCTTCGCATCCCGTGTAACGCAGTGCGTCATCGCCGTGTATTGACCGGACGGAATTCGGCTCAATAGTTTGGCGCGACGACACGCGCCGGAAACATCCGGTCTGCTAAGATAATTTAACAGTCCCAGGAGCCCGCCGGTGGATCAGTCAGCCTTCCAAAAACAGCTTGCCGCCTTGCGCGACCATCGCGCCGCGGCAGCCGGCGATATGCGCCAGGCCTTCGCCGCCGATCCGCAGCGGTTCAAGACGTTCTCCGCCAGCTACGGCGACCTGTTGCTCGACTGGTCGAAATGCGCCGTCGATGCGCGCACGATGGACCTGCTGGAGAATCTGGCTGACGCCGCCGATCTCGAAGGCCGCCGCGCCGCCATGTTCGCCGGCAAGAAGATCAACGTTACAGAGGGCCGCGCTGTTCTGCACACCGCCCTGCGCAACCTGACCGGCAAGGGCATCGTGCTCGACGGGCAGGATGTGAAGGCGGAGGTCATTGCCGTATTGGACGCGATGGGCGCCTTCGCCGACGCGGTGCGTTCCGGCAAGGCGACAGGCGCCACCGGCAAGAAGATCACCGACATCGTCAATATCGGCATCGGCGGCTCCGATCTCGGCCCGGCCATGGCGACGTTGGCGCTGGCGCCCTATCATGACGGTCCGCGCGCGCACTATGTCTCCAACATCGACGGCGCCCATATCCACGACACGCTGAAGGGCCTTTCCGCCGAGAGCACGCTTTTTATCGTCGCCTCCAAGACCTTCACCACGGTCGAAACGATGACCAATGCGCAGACGGCGCGCGACTGGGTCCAGAAGGCGCTCGGCAAGGAAGCGATCGGCAAGCACTTCGCCGCTGTCTCGACGGCACTCGACCTGGTGGCGAAGTTCGGCATCGAGCCGGACCGCGTCTTCGGCTTCTGGGATTGGGTCGGCGGCCGCTATTCTGTGTGGGGCGCCATCGGCCTTCCCGTGATGATCGCCGTCGGCCCGGGGAATTTCCGCGCCTTCCTCGATGGCGCGCACGAAATGGACGAACACTTCCGCACCGCGCCGCTGGCCAAAAACCTGCCGGTGCTGCTTGGCCTTGTCGGCTGGTGGCATCGCGTCGTTTGCAAATACCCGGCCCGCGCGGTCATCCCCTATGACCAGCGCCTGTCCAGGCTGCCGGCCTATCTCCAGCAGCTCGACATGGAATCGAACGGCAAGAGCGTCACCCTGGACGGCGGCCCCGTGGCGACGCCGACCGGGCCGCTGGTCTGGGGCGAGCCCGGCACCAACGGCCAGCACGCCTTCTTCCAGCTCCTGCACCAGGGAACCGATTTCATTCCGGTCGAATTCCTCGCCGCGGCGAACGGCCACGAGCCGGAGCTGAAGCACCATCACGACCTGCTGCTCGCCAACTGCCTGGCGCAGTCGGAAGCCTTCATGAGGGGCCGCACGCTGGAGGAAGCGCGCGCGCAGATGCTGTCCAAGAGCATGAAGCCGGCCGATGTCGATCGCATTGCCCCGCACCGCGTCTTCTCCGGCAACCGGCCCTCGGTGACCATTCTTTATCGCAAGCTCGACCCGCGCACGCTCGGCCGCCTGATCGCTCTCTACGAACACCGCGTCTTCGTCGAGGGAACGCTGTTCGACATCAACTCCTTCGACCAGTGGGGCGTCGAGCTCGGCAAGGAACTGGCCACCGGCCTTCTGCCAGTCGTGGAAGGCAAGGAAAGTGCCGCAAAGCGGGATGCCTCGACCGCCGGCCTGGTGGAACACATCCACCAATTGCGTGGTTCGGAGTGACTGAGTTGGCAGACATCAAGGGAATATTGTTCGACAAGGACGGAACGCTTGTCGACTTCAATGCGACCTGGCTCGGGGTTGCCGACTTCATGGCCATGGACGCCTCCGAAGGCGACCGCTGGAAGGCCGACAGGCTGCTTGCGGCCGCGGGCTTCGATTTCGCCAACAGGCGCTTCAAGCCCGACTCCATCTTTGCCTCCGGCACCAATCTCGACGTCGTCGAATTGTGGTTTCCGCGCCTGTCCGATGAAGACCAGATGCTGGCCGTCGCCCGCTTCAACCAGATCACCTCGGTGCAGGGCTCGGCGATGGCGGTGGCTCTGCCGGGCATCGTCGAAACGCTCGGCACCTTGCACGCAAGGTCCTATCGGCTCGGCGTCGCCACCAACGATTCGACCAGCGGCGCGGAAAAAACGCTGGTGACGCTCGGTGTCGCGCAGCTGTTCGACGCCGCCTACGGCTATGACGCGGTGGCCAATCCCAAGCCGGCGCCGGATACGATCCAGGCCTTCTGCGATCTCACCGGCCTGAAGCCGACGCAGGTCGCCATGATCGGCGATAACCGCCACGATCTCGAAATGGCGCGTGCCGGCGGCTGCGGCCTGGCGGTCGGCGTGCTCTCGGGCACCGGCACGCGTGAATCTCTGGCCGGAATTGCCGACGTGATCCTGGATTCGGTTGTCGACCTGCCGGATTTCCTTTCAGCGCGGGTCAAGGAGACGATCTGATCTCGTCGCTAGCGGCGTCTCGGCTTCGAAGGAAAAGACGCCGCTCGGCCTGCTTGCGGCGCCCTTCGCGTCGCCGAAATCCGGCACCTGATATTCGGCGAGCAGCCTGAGCCGCGACAATGGTAGATCGGCGCGGCGCGGGTCGCCGATCAGGACCTCGACGCCATCGGCAAGGCAGCGGTCGAGGAAGGGGATCATGCGTTCGGCGACATCGGGTCCGTAGAACACGTCGCCGGCCAGCACAAGGTCGACCGCCGGTGGCGGACCGGTGGTAATGTCTTTGCAGATCACCGAGATCGTGACGCCGTTGTTTTTTGCATTGAGACCGAGCGCGGCGACGCCGTTTCGGTCGATCTCGGCGGCGATCACTTCGCGGGCCCCGGCCTTCGCGGCAGCGATGCCGACAATGCCGGAACCGGCACCAAGGTCGAGCACGCGGCGTCCCCCCACGGTCATCGGATGGTCGAGGACATAGCGCGCGAGCACGGTGCCGCCGGCCCATGCGTAGGCCCAGTAGGGCGGTTGTGGCTCCGGTGCATCTTCCGCATCGCCTTCGGGCTCGACGAGCCGTCTCAATCCGCTGCTGGGGTGCGCCGTGTAAAACCGGATTTCTGGAAGCGCAGGCGCAGGGACAAGGCGCATGTTGGCCTTGATGAACTCGGCCGGGTCGAGGCGCTGGCGCCGGTCCGGCGCATCGTCGCCGGCAAGATCGTGGTCCAAGCCGGCTCCTATTCGCGCAATGCGCGCCGCAGGATCTTTCCGACCGGCGTCTTCGGCAGTTCTGTCCTGAATTCGATGTATCTGGGCCGCTTGTAGCCGGTCAGGTTCTCACGGCAATAGGCGGTGATGGCCTCGGCGGTCAGCGCCTGGTCCTTCTTGACGATGAACAGTTTCGGCACTTCGCCCGAATGCTCGTCCGGCACGCCGATTGCCGCCACTTCGATCACGCCGGGATGCAGCGCCACGACTTCCTCGAGCTCGGTCGGATAGACGTTGAAGCCGGAAACGAGGATCATGTCCTTCTTGCGGTCGACGATCTTGGTGTAGCCGCGCTCGTCCATGAAGCCCATGTCGCCCGACTTGAAGAAGCCGTCCTTGGTCATCACCTTGGCGGTCTCGTCAGGCCGGTTCCAGTAGCCCGCCATCACCTGCGGCCCCTTGATGCAGATTTCGCCGACCTCGCCGAGCGGCAAATTGTTGTCCTCCTCGTCGCGGATGGCGATCTCGGTAGACGGCAGCGGCAGGCCGATCGTGCCGGTGAATTCGCCGGAGCTGAACTTGTTGGCCGTTGCCACGGGCGACGTCTCCGACAGGCCGTAGCCTTCACTGACCGGGCAGCCCGTCAGCGCCTTCCAGCGCTCGGCGACGCCCTTCTGCACCGCCATGCCGCCGCCCAGCGTCAGGAGCAGCGGCTTGAAGTCGAGCTTGCGGAAATCCTCATTGTTGAGCAGCGCGTTGAACAGCGTGTTGAGGCCTGGAAAGATATGGATCGGATACTTGCCCATTTCCTTGACGAAGCCGGGGATGTCGCGCGGGTTGGGGATCAGTATGTTCTGTCCACCCATTTGCATGCCCATCAGCGCATTCACGGTCAGCGCGAAGATATGATAGAGCGGCAGTGCGCAGATGAGGTTGAGATGGGCGGGTTTTGGCTTGACCGTGTAAGCGTCCTGCAGCCACAGCGAATTCTGCGCGACATTGGCCAGCACGTTGCTGTGCAGCAGGATAGCACCCTTCGAGATTCCCGTGGTGCCGCCGGTATATTGCAGGAACGCGATATCGTCGGCCGCCACCTTGGCCGGCTTGAAACCCATGCCGCTGCCCACCTTCAGCGCCGCGTTGAACTTGACATGGCCGGGCAATGACCAGGCCGGCACCATCTTCTTGACGCGGCGCACCACCAGATTGACGATGCTTCCCTTGAGCCCGCCGAGCATGTCGCCCATGGCCGCGACGACGACGTGCTTGACCGACGTCCTGGCGATCACCGCTTGCAAGGTGCTGGCGAAGTTCTCCAGGATGATGATCGCTTGTGCCCCGGAATCCTTGACCTGGTGTTCCAGCTCGCGCGGCGTGTAGAGAGGGTTGACGTTGACCACCGTGTAGCCGGCGCGCGCCACCGCCATCATCGCCACCGGATATTGCAGCACGTTCGGCATCATCAGGGCGACGCGTGCGCCTTTGGGCAACCCGGTCGATTGCAGGTAGGCGCCGAACGCCGCCGAAAGCCGTTCGAGTTCCGCATAGGTGATCGACTTGCCCATGCAGGTGAAGGCCGGCTGGCCGGCAAATTGCTTGCAGGCGGCAACGAGGAAATCGCCGATGGAGCTGTAGGGCAGGGCGCCGATCTCGGCCGGCATGTTCTTCGGGTAGCTTTCCAGCCAGGGCTTTTCCGGCAAGCCTGCGGCAAGGGCGGTGAGCGCTTTCGGCAATCGCTTGGCGGCCGCCGGTCTCGAGGCCGCCGGTGCCAGCTTGGCCACGGATGCGGCTTGTGCGGCCCCAGTCTTGCTAGTCCGGGTCGCCCCGGTCTTGCTCGCGCCAGTCTTCGTCGTCCCGGCCTTGGTCGAACTGGTCTTTGTCGTCCCGGTTTTAGCAGTTCCGGCCTTCGCCGACGTCTTTGCGGGGACGGCTTTGGCCGCCGGCTTCGCGGCCGGTTTGACAACAGCGTCCGCCTTGCCGGCGGAAGGTTTCCCTGCGACCTTTGCCTTTGTGCTCTTTGCGCCCTTTGCGTTCTTGGCGGAGGGCGTTGGCTGCTTGTCGGCGCCCGCGGCCGGCTTCAGGGTCGCCTTGGCCGTCTTCGGCGGAGCCGTCCTGTTCGATGCTTTTGCCAACCGTCCCTCCCTGTTTTGTTCGCCCCTGCCGCGCTCGCCTCCTGCTAAGAGAGGCGTCCCCCGCTGCCGACGGTGCCTTGTCTATGTATGGCCTCTATCGGCGGGCGTGCAAGCCTTGCCCCAGCGGCAAGCCGTCGAAAGATTTGCCGCCGAAAATCTTTCCCGCCACGGGCGCAGCGGCCCTGCATCGTCCGGCATCCCCGGTCATATGAAAGCGGGCGCGACGTTGATCTCGTAAGATTGGTGATCAATAAAAAAATGCGGTCGTTAATAATGTTGTGAATAGAAAAAAATACTGAATTTTTCCATTTTTTTGCGGAGAGGAGGATTTTTTTCCCGCTTACCATGGGGTAGGCAAACTGGGTGTTCCAAAGCCGGAGAAACGGTGCTTATATGCGCGCTTCGCGAGCCTGATAGAGGGGCTTGGAAAAACATCAGGGAGTGCTCAATGAGGAAGAAACTGACTTTTGCAGCCGCGTTGCTGGCTGCAAGCGTCCTGGGCGGCGTGGCCAACGCAAAAACCTTGGTCTACTGCGCCGAAGCTTCGCCGGAAGGCTTTGACCCGGCGCCCTACACCGCGGGACAGACGTTCGATGCGTCTTCGCGTACGGTCTTCAACCGCCTCGTCGAATTCGATCATGGCAAGACAACGGTCTCGCCGGGCCTGGCCGAAAGCTGGTCCATTTCCGACGATGGCAAGGAATACACGTTCAAGCTTCGCAAGGGTGTGAAGTTCGCCGCTACCGACTATTTCACCCCGACGCGCGACTTCAACGCCGACGACGTGGTGTTCTCGTTCCAGCGTCAGGTCGACAAGAACGGCCCCTGGTTCCAGTACATACCGGGCATTGCCTACCAGTATTACAATGACCAGTTCGGCGACAACATCACCAAGGTCGAGAAGGTCGACGACCTGACGGTGAAGTTCACCCTCAAGGAGCCGGCGATCACTTTGATCCCGACGCTGGGCATGGACTTCGCCTCAATCGTTTCCAAGGAATATGCCGACAAGCTGCAGGCGGACAAGACGCCTGAACTGTTCAACCAGAAGCCGATTGGCACCGGCCCGTTCATCTTCGTCGATTACCAGACCGACGCTGCCATCCGCTACAAGGCCAACCCCGACTATTGGGGCGGCAAGCAGAAGATCGACGACCTTGTCTTCGCCATCACCACCGATCCGGCGGTCCGTGCGCAGAAGCTGAAGGCCGGCGAATGCAACATCATGTCCTACCCGGCGCCGGCCGACATCGCCGGCCTGCAGGCCGATCCGAACCTGAAGGTCGACGAGCAGGAAGGCCTCAATGTCGGTGCGCTGATGTACAACACCCAGCAGAAGCCGTTCGACGACGTGCGCGTGCGCAAGGCGCTCAACATGGCCATCAACAAGAAGGCTATCATCGACGCGGTCTTCCAGGGCGCCGGCCAGGTGGCCGTCAACCCGATCCCGCCGACCATGTGGTCTTACAACAAGGACGTGAAGGACGATCCGTACGATCCGGATGCGGCCAAGAAGATGCTCGAAGAGGCCGGCGTCAAGGACCTCAAGATGAATGTCTGGGCCATGCCTGTGTCGCGCCCCTACATGCCGAACGCGCGCCGCACCGCCGAGCTGATCCAGGCCGACTTCGCCAAGGTCGGCGTCACCGTCAACATCGTCAGCTACGATTGGGGTGAATACCTCAAGCGCGCTTCGGCGGTCGATCACGATGGTGCCGTCATCGTCGGCTGGACCGGTGACAATGGCGATCCGGACAACTTCCTCGGTGTGCTCCTGAGCTGCGCTTCCGTCGGTTCGAACAACCGCGCGGAATGGTGCAACAAGGACTTCGATGCGCTCATCAACAAGGCCAAGACGGTTTCCGACCAGGCCGAGCGCACCAAGCTCTATGAACAGGCGCAGGTCATCTTCAAGGAACAGGCACCGTGGGCGACGCTCGCACACTCCAAGGTGTTCATGCCGATGCAGAAGACCGTCTCCGGCTTTGCGATGGATCCGCTCGGCATCCATCGCTTCGACGGCGTCGATATCGCCGAATAAGGTTCGCGAAACGGGGCGGCGCCACAGCGCCGTCCCACCTCGCCCGCCATGCTGCGTTATATCCTCGGCAAGCTCGCCCTCATCGTCCCGACCTTCATCGGGATAACCATCCTCGCCTTCGGCTTCGTGCGCATCCTGCCCGGTGATCCGGTGCTGGTGCTCGCGGGCGAACGCGGCCTGTCGCCCGAACGTCACGCTGCGCTGATGCACCAGTTCGGCTTCGACCTGCCGATCTGGCGACAGTACCTGACCTATCTGGCCAATATCCTCAGCGGTGATTTCGGCACCTCGTTTTCCACCAAGACGCCGGTGCTCAAGGATTTCCTGGTGCGGTTCCCGGCGACGGTCGAACTTGCCATCTTCGCCATGATCTTCGCCATCGTCATCGGCGTCGCCTTCGGCATCTTCGCCGCGATCCGCCGCGGCTCCTGGTTCGACCAACTGACCATGGGAACGGCGCTGGCAGGCTATTCCATGCCGATCTTCTGGTGGGGGCTGCTGCTGATCATCGTGTTCTCCGGCATGCTGCACTGGACGCCGGTTTCCGGCCGCATCGACCTTCTCTATTTCTTCAAGCCGGTAACCGGCTTCATGACCATCGATTCCCTGATCTCCGGACAGAAGGGTGCATTCCGCTCGGCCCTGTCGCACCTCGTCCTGCCCACCATCGTGCTCGGCACCATTCCGCTTGCCGTCATCGCCAGGCAGACGCGGTCGGCCATGCTCGAGGTCCTCGGCGAGGACTATGTGCGCACCGCGCGCGCCAAGGGCCTGGCGCCTCGCCGCGTCATCGGGCTGCACGCTTTCCGCAATGCGCTGATCCCGGTCGTCACCACCATTGGCCTGCAGGTCGGCACGCTCCTGACCGGCGCCATCCTGACCGAGAGCATTTTTTCGTGGCCAGGCATCGGCAAATGGATGATCGACGCTATTTCCAAGCGCGACTATTTCACCGTGCAAGGCGGGTTGCTTTTGATCGCGCTCATCGTCATGTCGGTGAACCTCATCGTCGACGTGCTCTATGCCGTCATCAACCCGCGTATCCGGGCGAATTGACATGACCAACGAAGGCCCTGCCACAATCGAAGCCGCGACCGTCGTCAGGCCGCAGGACGCCCGGCTGCAGATGTTCGCCGAGTTCTGGCACTATTTCTCGATCAACAAGGGCGCGGTGATCGGCCTCTTCGTCTTCGCGCTGCTGATCCTGATCGCGGTCTTCGCGCCGCTGCTCGCCCCGCATTCGCCGGACGACCAGTTCCGCGACTTCTTCCTGACGCCGCCGGCCTGGCAGGCGGGCGGCAACGCCCAGTTCCTGCTCGGTACCGACGCCGTCGGCCGCGACATTCTCTCGCGCCTGATCTACGGCTCGCGCTTCTCGCTCGCCATCGGCTTCGTCGTCGTCACCACGGCGCTGATCTCCGGCGTCATCCTCGGCCTGCTCGCCGGCTACTGCCGCGGCTGGGTGGATACGCTCATCATGCGCATCATGGACATCATCCTGGCCTTCCCGTCGCTGCTGCTGGCGCTGGTGCTGGTCGCCGTTCTCGGACCTGGGCTGGTCAACGCCATGATCGCCATTGCCTTCGTGCTGCAGCCGCACTTCGCCCGGCTCACCCGCGCCGCCGTGATGGCGGAGAAGAACCGCGAATATGTCATCTCGGCCAAGGTCGCGGGCGCCAGCCATTTCAGGCTGATGCTGGTCACCATCCTGCCCAACTGCATCGCGCCGCTGATCGTGCAGGCGACGCTGTCCTTCTCCAACGCCATCCTCGAGGCCGCGGCGCTGGGCTTCCTCGGCATGGGCGCGCAGCCGCCGACCCCGGAATGGGGCACGATGCTGGCCGAAGCACGCGAGTTCATCCTACGCGCCTGGTGGGTGGTGACCTTCCCGGGCCTTGCCATCCTGATCACCGTCTTTGCCATCAACCTGATCGGCGACGGCCTGCGCGACGCGCTCGACCCCAAGCTGAAGAGGTCGTGAGCATGTCCCTGCTCGAGATCAAGAATCTCACCGTTTCCTTCGACACCGCCGCCGGTCCGTTCATGGCCGTGCAGGGCATCGACCTGTCGATCGAGCCGCGCGAAGTGCTGGCGATCGTCGGCGAATCCGGTTCCGGCAAATCGGTGGCGATGCTGGCGGTGATGGGGCTGCTGCCCAACACCGCGACCGTCAAGGCCGACCGCATGGCCTTCGACGGCGTCGATCTGCTGAAGCTCAGCCCGTCCGAGCGGCGCAAGATCGTCGGCAAGGATATCTCCATGATCTTCCAGGAGCCGATCGCCAGCCTCAACCCGTGCTTCACCGTCGGCTTCCAGATCGAGGAGGTGCTGCGCTTCCATATGGGCATGGACCGCGCCCAGCGCCGCGCGCGCGGCATCGAATTGATGAAGCTCGTCGGCATTGCCGATCCGGAAGAACGGCTGAACTCGTTTCCGCACCAGATGTCGGGCGGCCAGTGCCAGCGCGTCATGATCGCCATCGCCATCGCCTGCAATCCGAAGCTCTTGATCGCGGACGAGCCGACCACCGCGCTCGATGTCACCATCCAGAAGCAGATCCTTGATCTCCTGGTTTCGCTGCAGGCCAAATACGGCATGGGCCTGATCATGATCACCCACAATATGGGCGTGGTGGCCGAGACAGCCGACCGCGTCATTGTTCAGTACAAGGGCCGCAAGATGGAAGAGGCCGACGTGCTGTCGCTGTTCGAGAGCCCGAAAAGCAACTACACGCGCGCGCTGCTGTCGGCGCTGCCGGAGAACGCGGTCGGCGACCGGCTGCCGACCGTTTCCGACATGCTGTTCGAGCCGGCGCCCTCGGCCGCGGGAGCCTCCGCATGAGCACCACCGTCCTCGAAGGCAAGAACATCGTTCGCGACTACCATATCGGCGGCGGCCTGTTCAGCGGGCCGCGCACGGTGCACGCGGTCAAGGGCGTCTCGTTCACCGTGGATAAGGGCAAGACGCTCGCCATCGTCGGCGAAAGCGGCTGCGGCAAGTCCACGCTCGCCCGCATCATCACGCTCATCGATCCGGCGACATCGGGCGAACTGTTCATCGACGGCAACAAGGTCGACATCGCCAGGGGCGGATTGACCAGGGAGATGCGCCGCAAGGTGCAGATCGTCTTCCAGAACCCCTACGGATCGCTCAACCCGCGCCAGAAGATCGGCGACGTGCTGGGCGAGCCGCTGCTGATCAACACCGACAAGACGGCCGCCGAGCGGCGCGACCTCGCCATGAAGATGCTGAAGAAGGTCGGCCTCGGTCACGAGCACTACAACCGCTATCCCCACATGTTCTCGGGCGGCCAGCGCCAGCGCATCGCCATCGCCCGTGCGCTGATGCTGAACCCGAGCCTTCTGGTGCTGGACGAGCCGGTCTCGGCGCTCGATCTTTCGGTGCAGGCACAGGTGCTCAACCTGCTCGCCGACCTGCAGGACGAATTCCAGCTGACCTATGTCTTCATCAGCCACGATCTCTCCGTGGTGCGCTACATCGCCGACGACGTGATGGTGATGTATTTCGGCGAGGCGGTCGAATACGGCTCGCGCGACGAGGTCTTTTCAGACCCCAAGCACAGCTACACCAGGACGCTGTTCGCCGCCACGCCGCGCGCCGATGTCGCCAGCATCAAGGCGAGGCTGGCGAAGAAGAAAGCGGCGTGACTCCAATTCGTCATCCTAGGGCGGAGCGCCGCAACGCGGTGCGGAGATCCTAGGATCCATGCCGTTATCTCAGCCGAAAAGCGCTGCGGAGCAGGTTGTGCACCGTGGTAACGCTCGCATATCACGGCATGAATCCTCGGGTCTGCGCCGC
This sequence comes from Mesorhizobium sp. B2-2-3, assembly GCF_006442405.1. Taxonomy (NCBI): domain Bacteria; kingdom Pseudomonadati; phylum Pseudomonadota; class Alphaproteobacteria; order Hyphomicrobiales; family Phyllobacteriaceae; genus Mesorhizobium; species Mesorhizobium sp. B2-2-3. Next base: position 242,642 of record NZ_VFWC01000001.1, read on the forward strand.
GTCGCTCCGCTCCTTGCTCCGCCCGTGGATGACGAAACGGAGGCAGTCACGCCTCCGGTTTCTCTCGCGAAAAGGGTCGAGCGCTACGACAGCTTCGCGATGACAGCCCGCAGCGCTTCACCGAAACGCCTGACTTCCTCGACCGTATTGTAGTGCACCAGCGAGGCGCGGATGGCGCCGCTGTCCATCGACAGGTTGAGGCGCTTCATCAGGCGCGGGGCGTACATGTGGCCGTCGCGAATGCCGATCTGCATCTCGGCCATTTCCTCGACGATCCGCTGCGGCGACAATTTGCCGATGTTGAAACAGAAGGTCGGCACGCGTTCGTTGATCCGGGCCTCCTCGGAAACGCCGTAGATTGTTGCCCCGCAGCTCTTCAGCACAGCCAGCATCTCGCGCGCCAGCACCAGCTCGTAGTCGCGGATGGCGCCCATGCCGGCGACGATGTTTTCGCGCCGCGAGCGGTTGTTGGACGGAGCAAGATTGCGGCCGATGAGCTCGAGATACTGCACGGCCGCATCCATGCCCGACACGTTCTCGTAAATGAAGGTGCCGGCCTCGACCTTGTAGGGCGGCTCGTCGGGGATGAAGTCCTCGCGGAAGGTCGGCAGTCGCTTCAGCGTTTCGAAGCGGCCCCACAGGAAACCCATATGCGGCGAGAAATTCTTGTAGCCGGAACAGACGAGATAGTCGCAATCCCATGCCTGGACGTCGATCAGCCCATGCGGCCCGTAATGCACGCAGTCGAGGAACACTTCGGCGCCGGCGGCGTGCGCGATCCCTGCCACCGAAGCCACGTCGACGATCGAGCCGATGGAATGCGCCGTCACCGTGCAGGCGACAAGCCGGGTGCGTTCTGAAACCAGCGGGCGCAGATCGTCGACATGCAGATTGCCGTCCTCGCGCATGCGCCACCATTTGAACTTGGCGCCGGCGGATTCGAGCGCCAGCCATGTCGCGATGTTGGCGTCGTGGTCCATGTCGGTGACGACGATCTCGTCGCGCTCTCCAAGCATCTGGCCGATGCCGAGGCTGACCAGGCGGATGAACGAGGTGGCGTTCATGCCGAAGCAGATCTCGGATGGGCTGTAGGCATTGATCAGCAGTGCCACGCTTGTCCGCGCATCGGCGACCGACTGATCGACAGTGACGCTGCGGCCATAGCGGCCGCCGCGCTGCACATTGTGCGATACCAGATGGTTGGTCACCGCATCGAGCACGCTCTGCGGAATCTGCGCGCCGGCGGCGTTGTCCAGGAAGATGAAATCGCCTGCCCGCTGCAAGGCCGGGAACATCGCCCGGATTCGTTCAACAGGAAACGCGCCGGAAGTGCCGGTCGCATTGGCGGCTTGATGCTTGTTCATGGTCGTCTCCTGCGAAGTGCTCGGTAGAGGGGAAATTGTAGGCGCGGTCAGCGCGTCTTCTCGGTCTTGAAACGGTCTTCAAGCAGGCTGACGAGGCGAACCATCGGCCACAGGAAGATGAGATAGACCAGGGCTGCGCCGATCAGCGGCGAGGGGTTGGCGTAGAGCGACTGCGCATTGGTCGCTTCCTTCAGGAGTTCCGGCAGCGCCACGGTGGAGGCGAGCGAGGTGTCCTTGAACATCGAGACGCAGTTGCTGGTCATCGGCGGGATGACGACGCGCACCGCCTGCGGCAGCACCACCTTGCGCAAGGTCAAAAGGAACGGCAGGCCGAGCGCCTGCGACGCCTCGAACTGGCCGCGCGGAATGCTTTCGATGCCGGAGCGGAACACTTCCGCCGAATAGGCCGACATGATGATGGCGAAGGCCGTTACGGCGGAAGCCCAGGACGACAGGCGGATGCCGAGGAAGGGCAGCGCATAGTAGATCAGGATCAGCACCACCAGCACCGGCAGCGCGCGGAAGATGTCGGTGTAGCCGACCGCCAGCCATCTGAGCGGCTTCGGCGCATAAAGCCGCAACAGGCTGATCACCAGGCCGATGGGGATGCCGATGCCGATGCTGAGCAGGCCGAGCAGCAGCGTGTTGAGAAAGCCGCGCAGCAGCGCCGGCAGACTGGACGCGATGACGTCGGCGTTGAAGAAGGTATCGAGCAGCGACATGGGAGGCTTTCCCGAACCGTTTGGCGTCCCTTGACGCCGGAGCAGAGGTCCGGAACAGCGAAAGCGGTTTTGCCGCGCCGCGCTGGTTCCGGGAGACTATGTATCAAACGGAACGTGCCGGCCTTTCGAGCCGGCACATTCTCCTTGGCGGCCGCCGCTCAGGCCTTCGGCACCGGCATTTCCTTGGCGGTCGAGGAATCGGCGGGCGCGTCGCTGCCGAACCACTTCTTGTGGATCGCGGCCAGCGTGCCGTCCTTCTTCATTGCCGTCAGCGCGTCGTTGAGCTTGCCGAGCAGCGGGTGGTCCTTGGTCATCATCAGCCCGTACTGTTCGCCGGTCTTGATGCGTTCCTTGACGGTGAGATCCTTCATCTTGGTGAAGGAGTACTGCATGCCCGGAATGTCGCTGACAGCCGCGTCGATGCGCCCGGCGCTGAGATCGAGCAAAAGGTTCTGCTGTGTGTCATAGCCCTTTACGTCGCTGAGGCCATCGGCCTCCTGATGCGCCTTGACCCAGGTCTCGCCGGTCGAGCCGGACAGCACGCCGACGATCTTGCCCTTGAGGTCGGCCTCGGCCTTGATCGGGCTGTCGGTCTTGGTGGCGATGCCCATGTCGGAATCATAGTAAGGCTGCGTGAACGACTGCGACTTCAGCCGCTCCGGCGTGATGGTGATCGACGAGATGGCGACATCGATGCGCTTCGAGGTGGTGGCGGCGAACAGCGCCTGGAAGCCGAGATCGGCGATGTCGGTGGTCATGCCGACGCGCTTTGCCGCTTCGTTGACGATGTCGACCTCAAAACCCTCGAAAGTGCCGCTCTCGTTTTTGTACTCGAAGGGCGGGTTGGTCGGGTAGGCGCCGACATTGAGCACATCGGCGGCATAGGCGGTTGCCGGTCCGGCGGCGATGCCGATGGCGGCCGCGAGAAGCATGAGATTGCGACGGGTCAGGCTCATTGTTGGTCCCTCTGGGGTGTTCCCTCTGGTTGTTGATCGGGCGGGCTGCTGCCCGCACGGTTTCTTGCCGCCCCACTTCCCAGCGGGGCGTCAATTCATGCTCGCCGCCATACGGTCGGGCGCTGTCCGGTCGCGGCAGACGCACATGGGCGGGAAGGCAAGGTTGGCGATGCTCTCGGTATGCGGAGCGTGGATCTGGCGCGCACGCCATCGCACGCATGGCGCGTGTCGGAGGATGACTGGGGGCAGCATGAACGACAAGGACTGAAACCCTTTGATCCCACCCGATGCACCACGATGGATATCCGGCAAGCCCGTCCGGAACGGCAGTCGCCATCGATCGAGGAATGCTTATCCAAACCGCGGCAGTTTTCAAGGCAAAAGTTTTAAGCTTAAAAAGTTGGCGGCGGCGGCGCCTGGCATACCTTTCGATAGCGCTAGCTGCGGCCGCTCCTGCCCAGTTCGGCATCCGCGCTGGCTTTGCCGGCAGCAGCGCCAGCCCCCAGAAGCATCGTGTCGCTGGCCAGGATGAAGAAACTGGCGCCGAGTGCTGCCCATCGGGCGACATCCTGCGGCTTCGCGCAGAAGATCCCGGATGTCCTGCCATGCGCGATCGTCGCATCGATGATCCTGCGGATCGCTTGCGCGAGCTTGTCGGCGCCTTTGGGGCCGATCGCATCGATCGATACGGAGAGATCGCCGGGCCCGACGAAGATCACGTCGACGCCCTCGACGGCGGCGATCGCCTCGATATTGGCCAGCCCTTCCGATGTCTCGACCTGAACCGCCACGACGATGCTGTCATTGGCCTGAGCGACATATTCGGAGATGCGGTAGCCATAGCCGGCGGCCCGTCCGGGCCCGACGCCGCGCTCGCCGGTCGGCGGATAACGCGAGGCCTTCACCGCCGCCTGCGCCTGGGCGGCGGTCGAGACGCGCGGGACGAGCACGCCTTGCGCGCCGCTGTCCAATGCCGCGGCGATCGCTTCCGGTGCATGGCCGGGCACGCGCACCATGGCCGGCACGCGATGGATATCGGCCGCGCGCACCATCGCCTCGATCATGTCGCGCGAAATCTGGGCATGTTCCCAATCGATGCAGAGGAAATCGAGACCGGACTGCGCCATCACCTCGACCGCAACGGGATGCGGAATGGCGGCAAAGGAACCGACGAGGCTTTCCCTACAGATGCATTTGTGGCGAAACCCGCTCATCGTTCCATCCCCTTGTTGTCGTGCCGGAATTCATATCCGCAAACAGCGGCGAGGCGAAGCTATTTCAGGCTTGAAATATTTTCGCGCGGGCCTAGCGTGTCGATCTCCCGCCGCGAGTTCCGGACATGATCAAAGCGCATCCCCTGCACGGCCCAAACAGACTGAAGCTCGGCGTCTTCTCGACCAATGCCGACGGCGGCCTTGCCATATCGGATGTGCCTGAACGCTGGACGGCAAGCTGGCACGACAATCTGACGGCGGCGCAGATCGCCGACCGCGCGGGGCTGGAATTCCTGCTGCCGATCGCGCGCTGGCGCGGCTTTGGCGGCCGCAACAGGGTGCGCGAATGGTCGTTCGAGACCTTCACCTGGGCGGCGGCGCTCAGTGTGGCCACCGAGCGGATCGGCCTGTTCATGACCGTGCATGTGCCCCTCGTGCATCCGCTCTACGCCGCCAAGGCGCTGGCGACGGTCGATCATATCAGCCAGGGCCGTGCCGGCCTCAACATCGTCTGCGGCTGGAACCCGAAGGAATTCGGCATGTTCGGCACGCCGCTGGTCGAGAAGGGGTATGATCAGGCCGCCGAATGGATCGAAGTTTTGGAAAGGCTGTATGCGTCGGCTGAACCTCTCGACTATGAGGGCACTTATTATCGTCTCAAGGAAGCCGTGAGCCGGCCGGCCAGCCTGCAAGTTCCGCGACCGGTGACGATGAACGCGGCTTTCGGCGGTCCGGGCCGCGATTTCGCTGCCGCCAGATGCGACTATCTGTTCACGACCTTTTCCGAGATGGCCGATGCCGGCAAACATGTCGCCGATATCAGCGAGCGGGCCGACAAGGCTGGCCGCGAGGTCGGCGTCTACACCGTGGCGCATGTCGTCTGCCGGCCGACGATGGAGGAGGCGCAGGCCTATTACACACGCTATGCCGTCGATCTGGCCGACCGTGAGGCGGTCGATGCCCATATGGCCGGCAAAAAGGAGTTCTCGCGGTCGCACGACCCGTATGCCTATGACCGCTACCGCCAGCGTTTCGCCGGCGGCGCCGGCACCTATCCCTTGGTCGGAACGCCCGAAACGATCGCCGCCGATATGGTCGCCATTGCCGGGCATGGCTACCAGGGCATTGCGCTGTCCTTCGTCAACTACACGCAGGAACTCCCCTATTTCTGCGATCACGTGCTGCCGCTGCTGGAGCGGGCCGGCCTTCGCGGAAAATAGTCTGGCCGATGCCTTCCTGATTTCTCATCCTGGGGTCTGCGCCGTATCGCTACGCTCCTTGCTGCACCCAGGATGACGAAGCGACGGCCGATTATTCCGGAATAACCGCGGTGGCCTGGATCTCCACCTTGGCTCGGTCCTCGACCAGTGCCATCACCTGCATCGCGGCCATCGCCGGGAAATGCCGGCCGATCACCTTGCGATAGGCCTCGCCTATACCCCTGAGATTGGCCAGATATTCGCTCTTGTCGGTGAAATACCACGTCATTGACGTGATGTGCCGCGGCTCAGCTCCGGCCTCCGCCAGCACCGCGACGATATTTTGAAGCGTCTGCCGCACCTGGCCGACGAAATCGTCGGTCTCGAACTGGCACTGCCCATTCCAGCCGACCTGTCCGCCGACGAAGACAAGCCGCCCGCGAGCCGCTACGCCATTGGAGTAACCGACCGGCTTGGCCCAGCCATCCGGCTGTAGGATCTCGTGCATTTCAAACTCTCCGCAATATCCGCGTTCGAAACAGTCCAAACCTTGACGTGACCGGAGTCAGGCCGCCCCCATCACCTGTCGCGCGATCACCACCTTCTGCACGTCGGAAGCACCCTCGTAGATGCGCAGCGCGCGGATCTCGCGATACAGGCTTTCGACGATGTGACCCTTGCGGACGCCGTCGCCGCCATGCAGTTGCACCGCTTTGTCGATCACCTCCTGCGCCTTGTCGGTGGCGAACAGTTTGGCCATCGCCGCCTCGCGCGTTACCCGCGCCGCGCCCATGTCCTTGGTCCAGGCGGCACGGTAGACCAAAAGCGCCGCGGCATCGACGTCGAGCGCCATGTCGGCGATATGGCCCTGCACCATCTGCAGCTCGGTCATTGGCGCGCCGAACAGCTTGCGTTCGGCCACCCGCTTGATGCTTTCATCGAGCGCGCGGCGTGCAAAGCCGAGTGCCGCCGCGCCGACGGTCGAGCGGAACACGTCGAGCACCGACATGGCAATGCGAAAGCCGTCGCCCGGTTTGCCGATCAGTGCGGCGGCCGGCAGGCGGACCTGATCGAAAGACAGTCGTGCCAGCGGATGCGGCGCTATGACTTCAAGGCGCTCCGCGATGTCGAGGCCCTTGCTGTCCCCCGGCACGATGAAGGCGGATAGCCCCTTGGCGCCGGGTGCCTCGCCTGTGCGGGCGAAGACGACATAGAGATCGGCGATGCCGCCATTGGAGATCCAGGTCTTTTCGCCCGACAGAACATAGCTGTCGCCATCGCGGGTCGCGGTCATCTCCATATTGGCGACATCCGATCCCGAGCGCGGTTCCGACAGCGCAAAGGCGGAAATGACCTTGCCGGCGCGCGTCGTCGCCAGCCATTGCTGCTGTTCCGGCGTGCCGAACAGGCTGAGCGCTCCGGTGCCGAGCCCTTGCATGGCGAAGGCGAAATCCGCGAGCCCGTCATGCCGCGCCAGCGTCTCGCGCGTGATGCACAAGGTGCGCACGTCGAGCGGTCCCGGATTGTCGGTGTCGAGCGCCGTCGGTTTCAGCCAGCCGTCCCGGCCGAGCTTGGCCACCAGTTCCCGGCAGGCAGTGTCGACGTCATGGTGATCGACGGGCAGGTTCTTCGCGCACCATGCTTCGAGGTGCTCGGCCAGTTCGCGATGACGGTCTTCGAAGAAGGGCCAGTCGAGGAAGGAGCGGTCAGGCATTTCTGCCTCCGCTATTCTCCAGAGTCCGTGCTCTACGGCGCCCCCCTCTGTCCTGCCGGACATCTCCCCCTCTAAGGGGGAGATCGATCCTCATCTCGGCTTTCGCGAATCGCCTGCGCCGCAGGATGGCTGCCGCCGCCGAAGCTGCCAATCTCCCCCCTAGAGGGGGAGATGGCCGGCAGGCCAGAGGGGGGCGCTGTCCCGCCAACGTCTCCATCAACCTGCTCATCCTCAATTCCCCTCGAACACCGGCTTCTCCTTGGCAACGAAGGCCTTGTATGCCCGCTCGAAATCGCCCGTCTGCATGCAGATCGCTTGCGCCTGCGCTTCCGCCTCGATCGCCTGGTCGAGGCCCATCGACCATTCCTGGTTCAACTGCGTCTTGGTGATGCCATGGGCGAAGGTCGGGCCGGAGACGATGCGCGCCGCCATGTCCAGCGCGTCGGCCTCGAGCGATGCCGCCTCTACAAGCCTGTTGTAAAACCCCCAGCGCTCGCCTTCGGCAGCCGTCATGGTGCGGCCGGTGTAGAGCAGTTCGGCGGCGCGGCCCTGGCCGATGATGCGCGGCAGGAGAGCGCAGGCTCCCATGTCGCAGCCGGCAAGACCGACGCGGGTAAACAGGAATGCCGTCTTGGCGTCCGGCGTGGCGATGCGGATGTCGGAGCTCATGGCGATGATGGCGCCGGCGCCGACCGCCACACCGTCGACCGCCGCGATGATCGGCTTGCCGCAGTTCAGCATCGCCTTGACGAAGTCGCCGGTCATGCGGGTGAAGGCCAGGAGCTGCTTCATGTCCATCTTGACCAGCGGGCCGATAATATCGTGGACATCGCCGCCGGAGCAGAAATTCCCGCCATTGGACAGGAACACCACGGCATCGACATCGTCGGCATAGACGAGGTCGCGGAATGTATCGCGCAGTTCCGCATAGCTGTCGAAGGTCAGCGGGTTCTTGCGCTCCGGCCGGTCGAGCCGGACCTTGGCGATCCGGCCTTCGACCTGCCAGAGGAAATGCTTCGGCTTGAAGCCGGCCATCTTGCTCATTCGCGTCCCTCCCAGTTGCTGCGGAACGAGGTCAGCATGCCGGTCAGCCGGCGCGCGTCGTCCTCGCTCACCTTGCCCAGCAATTCGCCGACCCAGCCCTCGTGAGCGGCAGCGATGACTGCGAAGGACTTCGAGCCCTCATCCGTCAGCCGCACCATCGAGGTGCGGCGGTCGCCATTGCGGCGGGCGCGGGCGACCAGCCCCTCGGATACGAGTCGATCGACGATGCCCGTGACATTGCCGTTGGACACCAGCAGGAAGCGCGACAAATCGCTCATCAGCATGCCTTCGGGCGCACGGTAGAGCGCGGCCATCACGTCGAAGCGCGGCAGCGTCGTATTGAACTCCTTCTTCAGCCGCTCGCGCAGTTCGGCCTCGATCGTGCGCGAGGCGCGCAGCAGCCTGATCCACAGCCGCAAGCGGTCCTTGCCGGGTCCCGACGGCGCGGGCAGGGGGCCGGCTACCATGTTTCGCCTCCTGAGATCGAAATTGCCTGTCCGGTGATCGACGCCGCCGCATCGCCGCACAGCCACAGCACGGCGGCGGCAATTTCCTGCGGCTGGATGAAGCGGCCTTGTGGATTGGTCGAGGCAAGGCTCGCCCGCGCCTGTTCAGTCGAACGGCCGGTTTTTTCAACGATCCGCTCGATGGACTCGTCCAACATGTCCGTCTCGACAAACCCCGGGCACACCGCATTGACGGTCACGCCGGATTTCGCCGTCTCGGCAGCCAGCGCCCGCATCAGGCCGACGACGCCATGCTTGGCCGCCACGTAAGGCGCAACATAGGCGTAGCCTTTCAGTCCGGCGGTAGACGCGATGAAGACGATGCGGCCCGCCTTGCGCGCGGCCATGCCGGCGAGCGCCGGCTTCACCGTCAGGAAAGCGCCGGTCAGGTTGACGTCCAGCGTCCGCTGCCAGTCGGCCAGCGTGGTCTTGTGCGCCGGCGTGCTGCCCGCCATGCCGGCATTGGCGACGACGATGTCGAACGGCCCGCGCGCGGCCTCCGCCGTCTCGTAAAGCGATGCCATCGCCGCCTCATTGGTGACATCGGCAGTGATGGCGAAAACGCCTTTGCTTTCGCCAGCCACCTTGGCCAGCTCCGCCTCGCGGCGGCCGCATATGGTGACGTCGATGCCGGCACCAGCCAGCGCCAGAGCGATCGCTCGGCCGACACCAGACCCGCCGCCGGTGACAAGGGCATGGCTGCCGGCGATCATCGCGGCGGCCGTCATACTTTCAGCCCCGCTGCGGCGTCGCGTTCGGCCAGTCGGTAGATCTGGTCGCGCCCCGGCAGATAAGGATCCGGCCATTTCACGCCACGGTCGCCGAGCGCCACCGCCGCATGCAGCGTCCAGTAGGGATCGGCCAGATGCGGCCGTGCCAGCGCCACCAGGTCGGCGCGGCCGGCCATCAGGATCGAATTGACATGGTCCGGCTCATAGATGTTGCCGACCGCCATCGTCGCCATGCCGACCTCGTTGCGGATGCGGTCGGAAAACGGCGTCTGGAACATGCGGCCATAGACCGGCTTTGCCAGCACCGAAGTTTGTCCTGCCGAGACGTCGCAAATGTCGACGCCGGCCTCATGCAACAGCCGCGCGATCTCGACGGCGTCGGCGGGTGTTACGCCTTCGATGCCGACCCAGTCATTGGCCGAAATGCGCATTGAGATCGGCTTCTGCGCCGGCCAGGCGGCGCGTATGGCGCGAAAGATTTCAAGGGGATATCGCATGCGGTTTTCCAGCGAACCGCCATACGCATCCGTGCGCCGGTTGGTGACCGGCGTGATGAAGGACGACAGGAGATAGCCGTGCGCGGCGTGGATCTCGAGCATGTCGAAGCCGCAGCGGTCGGCCATCTCAGCCGAAGCCACGAACTCGTCGCGCACTCTGTCCATGTCGGCGCGGTCCATCGCCTTCGGCACCTGATTCTCAGGTGACCACGCCACGGCCGATGCCGCCATGACGGGCCAGTTGCCCGCCGCCAGCGGCACGTCGGTGCCTTCCCAACCAACCCGTGTCGAGCCCTTGGCGCCGGAATGGCCGATCTGCGCGCAGATCTTCGCTTCGGTCTCGGCATGGACGAAGCCGACCAGCCGTTTCCACGCCATCTCATGTTCGGGCGCATAGAAGCCCGGGCAGCCGGGCGTGATCCGCCCTTCCGGACTGACGCAGGTCATCTCGATATAGATGAGCCCGGCGCCGCCCTTGGCACGCTCGGCATAGTGCGTGAAATGCCAGTCCGTCGGGCAGCCGTCGACAGCCTTGTATTGTGCCATCGGCGACACGACCACGCGGTTGTTGAGCCGCATGTCGCGCAGCTGGAAGGGCGCGAACATCGGGGCGCGACGGAGTCTGTTGGCGCCGGCGCCCGCCTGGCGCTGGAACCACTCCTCCGCGCTTTCAAGCCACTCCGCGTCGCGCAGCCGCAGGTTTTCGTGGCTGATGCGCTGCGAGCGGGTCAGCAGCGAATAGTTGAACTGCACCGGATCGAGGCCGAGATAACGCTCGACCTCCTCGAACCATTCGAGCGAGTTGCGCGCCGCCGACTGCAGCTTCAGCACCTCGGTGCGGCGCGCGTCCTCATATTTGCGGAAGGCGGCCTTTAGGTCCGGTTCGGTTTCGACATACTCGGCCAGCGCGACAGCGCTCTCCAGCGCCAGCTTGGTGCCGGAGCCGATCGAGAAATGGGCTGAGGCCGCCGCGTCGCCCATCAGCGCCAGATTCTCAAACGACCAGCGCTCGCACAGCACGCGCGGGAAATTGATCCAGGCCGAACCCCTGATGTGGTTGGCATTGGTCATCAGCTTGTGGCCGCCAAGATGCTTTTCGAAGATGCGCTCGCAGACGGCGATGGATTCCTGCTGCGTCATGGCGCCGAAGCCGAAGGCGGCCCAGGTCTGTTCGCTGCACTCGACGATGAAGGTCGCGGTGTCGCTGTCGAACTGGTAGGCGTGCGCCCACACCCAGCCATGCTCGGTCTTTTCGAAGATGAAGGTGAAGGCGTCGTCGAATTTCTGGTGGGTGCCGAGCCACACGAACTTGCATTTGCGCGTGTCGATGTCGGGCTTGAAGATGTCGACGAAGCTGTTGCGCGCCCTGGAATTCAGCCCGTCTGCGGCGACGACCAGGTCATGCGTCTCCATATAGGGCCGGGGATCGGCGATGTCGGTCTCGAACACCAGCTTGACACCGAGCTCGCGTGCGCGCCGCTGCAACAGGATCAAGAGCCGCTTGCGGCCGATGCCGCAGAAGCCGTGGCCTGAGGATACAGTGCGCACGCCGTCATGGACCACGGCGATGTCGTCCCAATACGCAAAATGCTTCTTGATCCAGACGGCGCTGACCGGATCGTTCCTGGCCAGATTCTCAAGCGTTTCGGCTGACAGAACGACGCCCCAGCCGAACGTGTCGTCGGCGCGATTACGCTCGAAAACCGTCACGTCGTGCGCGGCGTCCCTCAGCTTCATCGAAATGGCGAAGTAAAGGCCGGCTGGTCCGCCGCCGAGAACCGCAACCTTCATCTGTGCGATCTCCTCTTCGCTTGCTTGATTTCAGTATCGCGCCGGGGCTAAGATATTTCAAGCTTAAAGTTTTATGCCGAAACGATTATGCGAAAGAGCGGACCGCGCGCTCGCGCATCGCCGCACGCGCGGTCCGTGGGCTCACTTTTCCGGGTTCTTCGGGCTCCACAGGACCGTCTCGGCACCCTTCTCGTAAGCCATGCCGTCGGGATAGCTGATCGCTTCCAGTTGCAGGCCCCAGGGCGCCTGGAAATAAAGGATGGTCTGGCCGGCGGCGGGTCCTTCCTTGACCGGCAGCGGCCCCAGCCTGGTTTTGACGCCCTTGGCCTCGAGATAGGCTTTCGCCGCCGCGACGTCGTCGACATAGAAGGCGATGTGAAAACCGCCAATGTCGCTGTTCTTCGGTGTCAGGTCCTTCTGGTCCGGCGCGGTGTATTTGAACAGCTCTATGTTCGACCCCGTGCCGCAGCGAACCATGGTGACCTGCTCGATGACAGCCTTCGGATCGACGCCGAGAAGATCCTGCATGAAGGTGCCCTTGTCGTCGGCGAACGGGCCGAACGACATCGCCTTCTTGCAGCCGACCACGTCGGTGAAGAAATCGACCGCCTGCTTCATGTCGGGAACCGTGATGCCGGTGTGGTCGTGCCCGCGCATGCCGGGGATCGAGCTTGCTGCCGCCATACCGGTGCTGCCGAGGATGGCGGCAGCGAGTGCTGCATTTCGAATTATTGTCTTCATGTCAGTTTCTCCTCCATTTGGCGGGGCTTTGTCATTGGCCGGTCGCACATCCGAGCCCGCTTTTCGGCGTGCGTATGCATTTATGTCGGAGCCTTGGCAGCGGAAGGAATATCCAGCCAGCCGTCGTCGATTTCGGGCAGTGGGATGGCCGCGATCAGGTCGTGCGTGTAGGTCTGTCGGGGATTTTCGAAGAGAGCGTCCGTCGCGCTCGCTTCGACGATCCTGCCTTCGCGCATGACGATGACCTGCCGGCACAGCCGCCGGATGACCGACAGATCGTGGCTGATGAAGGCGACCGTCAGCCCCATCTCCTCCGCCAGTTTCTCCAGAAGGGTGAGGATCTGCGCCTGCGTCGAGACGTCGAGGCCGGAGACGATCTCGTCGGCCAGCACGAATTTCGGCGCCAGCGCCAGCGCGCGCGCTATGCCGACGCGCTGGCGCTGGCCGCCCGACAGTTCGTGGCGGTAGCGGCCGGCGAAGCTCTGCGGCAGGCCGACGCGCTGCAAGGCCTCGGCCACGCGGTCCCTGAGATTGTCGCCAAGCCCGTTCTGCTTCAGCGGCGCGGCAATGATGCTGGCAATGGTGCGGCGCGGGTTGAGCGACGACATAGGATCCTGGAAGATCATCTGCAGATCGCGGCGCAGCGGCCGCAACTCCGCCTCCGGCAGATGCGTGATGTCGAGGCGCTCGAAGCTGATGCTGCCGGCGCTGGGCTCCAGCAGTCGTACCAGGGCACGGCCGAGCGTCGACTTGCCGGATCCGGACTCGCCGACGATGCCGGTCACCGATCCCTTGGGCAGGTCGAAGTCCAGGCCTTTTAGGATTTCCGCCAGCGGCGCGCGGCCGATCAGCGGCTTGCGGGTCATGTCGGGCAGCGCGACTTTCAGGCCGCGCACGGAAAACAGCGGCTCAGCCATGCGGTCGCCTCCACGCCTGGTCCGCGGCCGCAATCTCCGCGGCAAGCCCGGCCAGCACTGCCTCGTCGACCGGCTTTAGCGAGGCGAGGGGATCGGTGTAGCGCGGCGTTGCCGCCATCAGTGCCCGTGTGTAGGGGTGCTGCGGTGCCGCGAAGAGGGCAGCTGTTTCGGCCTCTTCCACGACCTTGCCGGCATAGAGCACCGAGACCTTCTGGCTGATCTTGGCGACGACGCCGAGGTCGTGGGTGACGAACAGGATCGCCGTGCCGTGCTCGCGCTGCAACGCAGCGATGAGCCGCAGGATCTGCTTCTGCACGGTGACGTCGAGCGCCGTGGTCGGCTCGTCGGCGACGATCAGCCGGGGCTCGGCGGCGAAGGCTGCGGCGATCAGCACGCGCTGGCGCATGCCGCCGGAAAGCTCGTGCGGGTAGCTTTTCAGTACCCGGTCGGGGTCACGGATCTGCACCTCGTCCAGCAATTGCCGGATGCGGGTTTCGGCCCTCTCGCCGCTCCAGCCGAGGATGCGCACCAGCCGGTCGGTCGTTTGCGGGCCGATGCGGCGCGACGGGTTGAGCGCGGTCAGCGGATCCTGCGGGATCAGTGCGGTGCGCGCGCCGATCAGCGTGCGCCGTGCCTTCGGGTTGAGCTTGCCGAGGTCTTCGCCCTCGAGCCGCATATCGCCCTCGACGATGCGCACGCTCGACGGCAAGACGCCAAGTACCGCCTTGCCGATCATCGTCTTGCCGGCGCCGCTTTCACCGACCAGTGCTCGCACTTCGCCGGGCTGCACGGCAAGCGACACCGAGCGCAGCACGCGCTGGCCGTTCGGCAGCACGGCGCTCAACTCCTTGATATCGAGACAGGCGCTCATCGCAGCACCGGATCGAAACGTGTCTTCAGCGCCTCGCCGAACTGGCTGAACGACAGCACGGTCAGGATCAGTGTGATCAGCGGGAATACCAGCACCCACCAGGCCTGGTGGATCGACAGCCGGCCCTCGGCGATGATGCCGCCCCAGGTCGGGTCGTCGGTCGAGATCGACAGGTTGACGAAGGACAGGATCGCCTCGACGATGACGGCGATGCCCATTTCCAGCGACAGCAGCGCCACGATCGATGGCACCACATTGGGCAGCACTTCGCGCAGCATGATGCCGATGCGGCCATAGCCGGCGATGCGGGCGTTCTCGACATAGTCCATGCGCGACTGGCCCATCGCCTCGGCGCGGATGACCCGGCAGAAACGCGTCCAGTCGATGATCGCGATCGCCAGGATGACAGAGCTCAAACCCGTGCCGAGCACGGCAACCAAAAGGATGGCGAACAGCACCGGCGGGAATGCCATCCAGACATCGACGATGCGCGAGATGATGCGGTCGGCCCAGCCGCCGAAATAGCCAGCGATCAAGCCCAGGGTCGAGCCGACAAGGCAGGCGGCGCTGGCGGCGGCGAACGCAACGATGAAGGCGATGCGCCCGCCGAAGATCAGGCGTGACAAGAGATCCCGGCCGAGGCTGTCGGTGCCCAGCCAATAGCCGGGCTCCGCGCCATCGAGCCAGAACGGCGGCAAACGTTCGAGCATAAGATCCTGCGCAAGCGGGTCCCGCGGCGCGACCAGCGGCGCCAGGATCGTCGCCAGCAGCGCCAGCAGCAGCCAGCCGCCGGCCAGCCAAAGCCTGGCGCTTGAGCCGTGTCTCGAGATGCGGCTCTCATCCATGGCGCAGCCTCGGATTGAGCAGGGCGTACATCATGTCCACCGCGAGATTGATCAGCACGAACAACAGCGCGAAGACCAGCACGATGCCCTGGATCAGCGGCAGGTCGCGGTTGATGACCGCGTCGATCGCCATGTTGCCGAGGCCCTCATAGGAAAACAGCCGCTCGACGATGACCGTGCCCCCGATCAGGAAGGTGAACTGCACGCCGACCAGCGTCAGCGTCGGCAGGGCGGCATTCTTCAGCGCCTCGCGCAGGATGACCTGCGTTTCCGAAAAACCCTTCACCCGCGCCAGCACGACATAGTCGAGGTCGAGCACTTCCTTCAGCGACTGTTTCAACAGCTGCGAGATGATCGCCCCCAGCGGCAATGCCAACGCCACTGCCGGCATAAGCATGTGCTTCAGGAGATCCCATGTGAGATCGAGGCGGAGCCGAAGCAAGCTTTCGAACAGATAGAACTGGCTGACGAAGGGCAGGTCGAGTTGCGGCGAGACCCGGCCGGAAATGTCGAAGATCGGCACCAGCACCCCGAACAGCAGGATCAGCACCAGGCCCCACAGGAAGTCGGGAATGGAAAGTGCCGCCCCGCTGGCGATGTCGATGCCGGCTTCCACCGCCGTGCCTCGTTCGCGGGCGCCGAGGATGGCCATCGTCCCCCCGATCGCCACCGCCATGATAAGCGCGACGATGGCGAGTTCCAGCGTTGCCGGCAGCCGGTTGAAGACAAGCCCGAGCACGTCTTGCCGCAGCGAGATCGAGGTGCCGAAATCGCCTTTGACGACGCCGGACAGCCAGATGAAGAACTGCTCGACAATCGTCTTGTCGAGGCCGTAGAGCGCCCGCAGCCGGGCGATGTCGACATCGGTCGCGCCGGGCGGCAGCATCATGGCGATCGGATCGCCGGGAGCGATGCGGATCACGACGAAGACGACGACGGCCACGCCGAACAGCGTGATCAGCATCGTCAAAAGACGGATCAGGAATCGTTGCAGGAGCATGTAAATCTTTGCTGGAGCCCGGAGGCTCGTATGCCGAAAGAAGATGCGCGCCGTCGCTATGGACGGCGCGCGGCAAGCCCGGCCGATATCAGGCCGGGGTCATCAGGGCCGGCAACAGCGCGCCGGACACATGCTGCACGACGTTGACGCCCTTGGCATGCACGATCGGCTGCGCATACTGCATCAGCGGCAGCACATAGGCTTGCTCGGCGATGTATTTGTCCACCGCCTTCCAGCCGGCGATGCGCTTGGCCTCGTCCTTCTCACCCCACAGCGGGTTGATCATGTCGATCAGATCCTGGCTGTCCCACACCGAGTGCGGGCTCGGACCATACATGGCAAAGCCGGTCGAGGTGGTCGGGTCGCCGATGGCGTTGCCCCAGTTGTAGAAGGCCGCCGGCGCCAGCTTGTCGGCGGCGCGCAATTCGTAATGCTTGGCGATCTCGTAGACTTCAATGGTGGCCTCGATGCCGACCTTGCGCCACATGCCGACGATCGCCTGGATCATCTCGTAGTCCTTGGGCTTGAAGCCCTTGGTCGTCTGGATGGTGAACTTGACCGGCTTTTCCGGCGAATAGCCGGAAGCGGCCAGCAATTGCTTGGCCTTTTCCGGATTGTGCTCGACCTTGATCGACGCGTCGTAGGCCGCGTATTCCGGCGTTTCCAGCGTGGCGAGCGGCTGGCCGTAGCCGCGCAGCAGCCGCTTGACCAGAAGCTCCTTGTCGACCGCCATGACGGCTGCCTGGCGCACGTTCTTGTCCAGCATCGCCTCGACGTCGTTGAAGAAGATCATGCCGATGTCGGAAACATTCTTGATCGAGCCGGCAAGGCCGTCCTTGGCGATCAGGCGGTCATACTCCTCATAGGGAATCTCGAGCGTCACCTGCGAGGAGCCGGACTCGATTTCGGCGACACGGCTCGCCGCGTCTGTGACGAATTTGATCGTCACGTTCTCGAATGCCGGCTTGCCGCCCCAGTACTTCGGATTGGCCTTCAGCCGCAGGAAGGCGTTGCGTTCGAACTTCTCGACCATGTACGGGCCGGTGCCGATCGGAGCCTTTTCGAAACCTTCGGCGCCCACCTTCTCGTAATAGGCCTTCGGGATGATGTAGCCCGTGAGGAACGACATCCACTTGAAGTAGACCGGGTCGAACTGCACGACATCGCCCGTGATCTTGTTGCCCTCGATCTTGAAGTTGTTGACGTTCTTCCACACGAACTGGATCGGGTTGCCGGTCTTTTCATCGCCGGCCCGCTGCAACGACCAGACCACGTCCTCGGGCGTGAACGGCGAGCCGTCATGCCAGGTTACGCCCTCGCGCACCGTCATCATGATCTTGGTGCGGTCGTCATTCCAGCCCCACTCGGTGAGCAGCCCCGGCGCGAAGGACAGGTCCGGCTTCTGCGGGATGAACTGATCGAACACCGACTGGTAGAGGCCCTGGATGGTCGGGTTGACCGCCGAAGGTCCGGTGGTCGGATCCCAGGACGGCAGGTTGACATTGTAGGCGATGGTCAGTTCGCCGGCCGCCGCCCCGGCGATCTTCGGCAGGCCGATGGCCGTCGCCCCGAGTGCGGCGGCACCGTATCCGAGCAATTCGCGTCTGTTGATTGTCATGGTCGTTCCCCTTGTTGGTTTTTCTGTTTTCCGTGCACGGCTTCGTTGTTTGATCAGTGGGTTCCCTGGGCAACCGTACCTTGCCTTGCTCCACCCCAATGCCTTTCGGCTGCTACCTCCCGCCAAGCTGTTGCGCCAGCATGAAGCCCGAGGCGGCACCCGTGCCGGCGCCCGGCCATGTGGCGGCACCGGTGAGATGCAGATTGGCCACAGGCGTGTTCCAACCGGCGTAGCCGCGTGCCGGGCGAAACAGGAAATTCTGTGCCAGGTGGTGGCTACCACAAACCTGGTCGCCGCCGATGAGGTTCGGGTTCTCGCGCTCGAGGTCGATGGGCGAGAATACGGCCTGGCCAAGGATCTTGGCTCGCAGGCCGGGCGCGTAGG
The DNA here is from genome assembly GCF_006442405.1 of Mesorhizobium sp. B2-2-3. Classification (NCBI taxonomy): domain Bacteria; kingdom Pseudomonadati; phylum Pseudomonadota; class Alphaproteobacteria; order Hyphomicrobiales; family Phyllobacteriaceae; genus Mesorhizobium; species Mesorhizobium sp. B2-2-3. The sequence continues at coordinate 260,756 of NZ_VFWC01000001.1, forward strand.
TTTCGACGATGTCGAGCACGCGCTCGGCATAGCGATCCTTGACCTGATCCCAATGCGCGGGCGTGATCTTGCCGGCGGCGTCGCCAAGGATTTCTGCCGGCAGCATGCGCACCTGCACCCACAGCACATGCTTGCCTTGAGGCGCGCGCGACGGATCGACCGCGGTTGGTTGGCCGAGGACCAGCACCGGCTCGTCCGGCAGCACGCCCGCCATCGCCTGCTGATAGGTGCGCGACATGGCGTCGAGCGACGGTGACAGATGCACATAGGCGAACTGCCGCAACTCGGCGCCGGCGCGCCAGTCCGGCAGATCGTCCAGCGCCAGATGGATCATCATGGTGCCCGGCGCGTGGCGGAATTTTTGCATCGCCGTGTCGAAGCCGGCGTCGCCGGAACCGTTGGGCAAAAGCGTGCCGGCCAACGCCTTGGGTGCAACGCCGGCAATGACCGCCCTGGTGGCCGTGTGCGTCTCACCGGACTTGAGCCGCACACCCGTCGCCTTGCCGGCCGAAACCGTGATTTCGGCCACCTCGGCGTTGGTGAAGATCTTGCCGCCGGCGCCCGTGACCATCCCCGATAAGGCACGAATGATGGTGTGGGCGCCGCCCTTGCCCAGCACCATGCCGAAACTCTGGTTGGCCATGGATTCCAGATAAGGGAACACGGCACCGCCTGCGATGTCGGGCGCAAAGTCGAGATGCATGCCCCAGGTGGCGAGCGTCGCCCGCACATGGGGCGACTCGAAAGTCTCCTCCAGCCACGCGCGGGGCGAGGAAAGCAGCAGGCGCCCGGTGTCGAGCGCGCCGGTAAGGCCCTTCTTGCGCCAAAGGTTCCACGCCGTGCCGGCAAGGGCGCGGGCGCTCATCGGTGATCCCAAGAGGCGAAACAGATGCTCTGCTTCCGCCGGGAAGGCGGCGACCAGCTTGCGCCACGTGGCGGCATCGGCGGCGGAGAAGGCAGCCATGCGCGCGGCCGTCTTTTCCAGATCGCTGCTGACGCCGAACCAGCGTCCGTCCGGGAAGGCGCTGGCGAAACAGTCGGAAACCGGCGCGAATTCCAGCCCGTGGGCTTTCAATTCATTTGCATATTTCCGGTGGAAGGCCGAGCCGGCGAACAGGCTCAGATTCATCGCGCCGAAATCGTGCCGAAAACCCGGCAGCGTGAATTCGCGGGTCTGGACGGCGCCGCCGATCGTTGCACTGCGCTCAAAAACCCCGGTTTTCCAGCCTTTGAGCGCCAGATGCGCGGCGCAAGCCAGACTGTTGTGGCCCGCCCCGACAAAGATGGCGTCGAACTCGCTCACGCCCCGCACCCATTTCCTTTATGCTTAAAGATAATTGCAGATGCATATGTTTTCGTCTAGTAGGATATTAAGGGCCGAGACGAGCCTTCAGCACATCAGACAAGAGGGAACAGAGACCATGGACACGCAACAACTCCTCGGCGAAGTCGCCGGCCAGCTTCTTTCAGGCGCCATCAAGGTGGTCGACCTGTCGGCGCCGCTCGGTCCTGACACGCCGCTGATCAAGCTGCCGCCGGAACTTGCCGTCGACACGCCGAAGGTCGAGATCCATAACATCTCCCGTTACGACAAGAATGGTCCCTGGTGGGCCTGGAACTGGCTGAAGCTCGGCGAACACTCGGGCACGCATTTCGACGCGCCGCAGCACTGGATCAGCGGCAAGGATTATCCGGATGGCGCCACCGACACCATTCCGGCGCAGAACTTTATTGGTCCGGTCAATGTCATCGACTGCTCCAAGGAAGCCGCCGCAGACCATGATTTCCTGCTCACCGTCGATCACATCAGGGCGTGGGAAGCCAAGCATGGCGCCATCAACGCCGGCGAATGGGTGGTGATGCGCACCGACTGGTACAAGCGCAACGGCTCGGAAGCCGAATTCCTCAACGCCAACGAGACCGGCCCACACACGCCCGGCCCGACGGCGGAAGCAATCCAGTTCCTGATCAGCAAGGACATCAAGGGCTGGGGCTCGGAGACGATCGGCACCGATGCCGGCAAGGCCGGCGGCATGGAGCCGCCATTCCCGGCCCACACGCTGATGCACAAGGCCAACCGCTATGGTCTGGCCAGCCTGTGCAACCTCGACCAGTTGCCGCCGAAGGGCGCCATCCTGATCGCCGCGCCGCTCAAGATCGAGCACGGCACCGGCAGCCCGATCCGCGCCCTGGCGCTGGTGCCGGGCAAATAGGGCGAAGTGGATCTTCGGGAGAAGATCATGCGCGCGGGCGATGATGCAGTGACGAGGTGGGAGAAGGGCAACGCTGGCGCTCTACGGCGCCCCCCTCTGTCCTGCCGGACATCTCCCCCACGAGAGGGGAGATTGGCTGCTTCCGCGCCCCGCTCATTCCTTCAGCGCTGGAGATTGGCGAAATCCGAGACGACATTCGATCTCCCCCCTTGTGGGGGAGATGTCCGGCAGGACAGAGGGGGGCGCGACGGAACTCGACATCGCGTGTTTGAACCCTACCTTCGGCCGGCCGGGGGCAGCCACCCATGAACGCCCCCGACCACATCATCGTCGGCAGCGGCATCAACGCGCTGGTGTGCGCGGCGATGCTCGGCGGCAAGGGCGCCAAGGTGCTGGTGCTGGAGCGCAGCGACCGCATTGGCGGCTGCATGCGCACCGAGGAAATCACCGCGCCCGGTTTCATCCATGATGTGATGGCGACGACATTCGTGCTGTTCATTACCTCGCCGGCTTACGCGGCGCTGGGCAAGGACTTGGCCCGGCATGGCCTGGAGTTCTGTCACGCGGCCACCCCGACGGGGGTGCTGCGGCCCGACGGCAGCCATGCCGTGCTCAGCACCGACCGCGCCGCCAACATCGCCGCCTTCAATGCGATCGCCGCAGGCGACGGCGACCAGCACGCCGAGGATGTCGGCGGCATCGAGCGCAATGCCGGGCTGCTGTTCGGCCTGCTCGGCGGCAGCCTGTGGACCTACCCGACGGCGAAGCTGCTCGCCGGTGATGCCTGGCGGCGGAGCCCGCGCGGGCTGGCCGCCTTTCTCGGCAATGCGTTGGTGCCGGCGCGCGGATGGCTGGAAAGCACCTATCGGTCCGAAACCATACGCGCGCTGTGGGCACCGTGGGTCCTGCATGCCGGACTTGGGCCGGAAGATGCTTTCTCCGGCCAGATCGCCAAGGTCATCGCCTTCGCGCTGGAGGCTGCGGGCGCGCCGATCGTCAAGGGCGGGGCGAAGAACCTGCTGTCGGCCTTCGAGGCGCTTGTCAAAGAGCGCGGCGGGGTCATCTCCACCGAGGCCGACGTTGCTTCGATCATCCTGACCGAAGGTCGCGCCACCGGCGTGCGGCTGGCCTCGGGCGAAACCGTCCATGCGAAGAAGAGCGTCATCTGCTCGGTCACGCCAACGCAGCTTTACGGTCGGCTGCTCGGCAGTGACGGCCCCAAAACCGACGTCGAAGCGACGCAAAAATACCGCTACGGCAAAGGCAATTTCCAGATCCACTATGCCCTCGACAAGCCGCCTTCATGGCGAGGCCAGGGGTTGGACAAGGTGGCGCTGCTGCATCTGACGCCTGGGTTGGACGGGGTATCGAAGGCCTGCAACGAGGCGGTGCGGGGCACGCTGCCCGAAGTGCCGACCATCTGCGTCGGCCAGCCGCACGCGCTCGATCCCTCGCGTTGCCCGCAAGGCAAGGCGATCCTGTGGCTGCAACTGCCCGAGGCGCCCCGTCACATCAAGGGTGATGCCGCCGGCAAGCTGCAGGCGCCGGCGGACGGGCAATGGACCGACGCGCTGCGCGAGGCCTATGCCGATCGCGCCGAAGCGATCCTTGCCAGTCATATCGATGGCTTCAAGGACAGCGTCATCGCGCGCCGCGCCTATTCGCCTGCCGATCTCGAAGCGATGAACATCAATCTGGTCGGCGGCGACCCCTATGGCGGGTCCTCGACCGTCGACCAGTCCTTCCTGTGGCGGCCGTTCAAGACCAGCCGCAATCACCAGACCGGCATCAAGAACCTCTACCATATCGGCGCCTCGACCCATCCGGGCGCGGGCCTCGGCGGCGGCTCCGGCTTTCTCCTGGCGGGGAGACTATGATGGAGCAGAAAATCGCGGAAAAGCGCCAGCGCATATCGACCTTGGGCCAGATCGGCCTGCAGCAATTCGCGCCCTATCTGATGAACCGCATCATGGGCCGCTACAACGCCACCTTGCGGGACGATTTCCGCAAGCAGGGCCTGACCATTTCGCAGGTGCGGGCGCTCGCGGTGCTGTCGGTCACTGACGGCGTCACCGTCAACGACCTCTCGGTCTATACGGTGATCGAGCAGTCGACCTTGAGCCGCACGCTCGACACGCTTGAGGGGCAGGGGCTTGTGCGGCGCGAGCAGGGGGTTAGCGACAGTCGCATCCGCCATGTGTTCCTGACCGACGAGGGCCGCACCGAGTTCACCCGTGCCTGGCCGGCCATGCATGACGCTTTCGAGGCCATGTTCGACGATGTCGACGATGCCGAATATGCAGCGCTGATCGCGACATTGCAGAAGATGCTGAAGAACATTCGCAAGCACGACATCTAGAGCTACGCGCCGCCGAAGCCGGGCGGCAACGGAAGGAGGCCAAAAATGGCCGAACGGTCTTTTGCCAAGGAAGTCGAAAAGCTGAGGCTCGGCGCGGGCGAGGAATTTGCCGGCGAAGGCATCCTCGCCATCACCAAGGCGCTGCTGCAATGCGGCGTCGGCTATGTCGGCGGCTACCAGGGTGCGCCGATCAGCCATCTCATGGACGTGCTGGCCGACGCACAGGACATTCTGGGCGAACTCGGCGTGCATTTCGAGGCGAGCGCCTCGGAAGCCACCGCCACCGCCATGCTGGCGGCCTCGGTGCATTATCCGATCCGCGGCGCGGCGACCTTCAAGTCGACGGTCGGCACCAATGTCGCCTCCGACGCGCTCGCTAATCTGGCATCTGGCGGCGTCACCGGCGGCGCGCTGATCATCGTCGGCGAGGACTATGGCGAGGGCTCCTCGATCATGCAGGAGCGCAGCCATGCCTTCGCCATGAAAAGCCAGGTCTGGCTGCTCGATCCGCGCCCGAACCTGCCCTCGATCGTCAAGGCCGTGGAAGACGGCTTCGAGTTGTCCGAGGCCTCCAACACGCCTGTCATGCTGCAGGTGCGCATCCGCTGCTGCCATGTCCACGGTCATTTCACCGCCAAAGACAACAAGCGGCCGCCGATGACGGTGGCCGATGCGCTGGAGGCGCCCCGCCGCGACACCGGCCGCATCGTGCTGCCGCCCGCTTCCTTCCTGCACGAGAAGGAGAAGGTCGCGAAGCGCTGGCCGGCGGCGGTGGATTTCATCAAGAGCCGCAAGATCAACGAGATCTTCGGTTCCGATCACGGCTCCGTCGGCATCGTCATGCAGGGCGGCATGTACAATTCCGTCATCCGCGCTTTGCAGCGGCTCGGCCTTGCCGACACCTATGGCGAGACCGACGTGCCGCTCTACGTGCTCAATGCCGTGTATCCGTTGATCGACGACGAGTTTCTGTCCTTCTGCGAAGGCAAGCAGGCGGTGCTGGTCGTCGAGGAAGGCCAGCCCAACTACATCGAACAGGCCTTTGCCGCCATGCTGCACAAGGCCGGGCGTGGCACCCGCCTGGTCGGCAAGGAGCACCTGCCGATGGCCGGCGAATATACCGGCCAGGTCATGCTCGACGGCATCGGCGCCTTCCTGCGCACCGAGGCGCCGCATCTTCTGCCCGGCGAAGTGCGGGCTCCCAACAAGGTCGGCGACGGCGTCGACACGGCGGACCTGATCAATGTCGTTCCAGGTCGACCGCCCGGTTTCTGCATCGGCTGCCCGGAGCGGCCGATCTTTGCCGCGACAAAACTGGTCGAACAGGAACTCGGCAAGCACCACATCGCGTCCGACATCGGCTGCCACCTGTTCTCGATCATGCCGCCCTTCGAACTCGGCGCCACCACAATGGGCTACGGGCTCGGCCCGGCCTCGGCCTCGGCCTTCAATTCGCCCGACGCCAAGCGCCGCTCGATCTCCTTCGTCGGCGATGGCGGCTTCTGGCACAATGGCCTGACCTCCTCGATCGGCAATGCGGTGTTCAACAAGAACGACGGCGTCATCGTCATCGTCGACAATTTCTACTCGGCCGCGACAGGAGGGCAGGACATCCTGTCGTCCCGCGCCGGCAACAAGACCAAGTCGACCAAGCATCCCATCACAGAGGCGGTGAAAGGCATGGGCGTCAAGTGGCTGCGCCATGTCGACCGCACCTACGATGTCGGCAAGATGCAGGACACTCTGCGCGAGGCGCTGACCACGGACGAGAAAGGCCCGAAGGTCATCGTCGCCTCGTCGGAATGCATGCTCAACCGCCAGCGCCGCGAAAAGCCCCTGGTCGACAATGCGATCAAGGGTGGAACGCGCGTCGTCAAGCCGAAGTTCGGCGTCGACGAGGACATCTGCACCGGCGACCATGCCTGCATGCGGCTGTCCGGCTGCCCGTCGCTGTCGGTGAAGTCGCTCGACGATCCGCTGCGCGACGATCCCGTCGCGAGCATCGACCAGAACTGCGTCGGCTGCGGCAATTGCGGCGAGGTCGCCGATGCGGCGGTGCTGTGCCCGTCCTTCTATCGCGCCGATGTCGTGCACAACCCGAGCCGCTGGGACCGCTTCCTCGAGAGCGCCCGGCGCGCCGTCATCGGTCTTTTGCAGCGTCGCCGCGAAGGCCGCCGTCTGGTGTTCGCCGATGCTTGATCACAACGCCTCACTGCGCCCGAAGACAGGCGCCGCCGACGACGAACGCGTTATCAAGCTTGCGGTGCTTGCCGTCGGCGGCCAGGGCGGCGGCGTGCTTGCCGATTGGATCACCGACGTCGCCGAGCGCAACGGGTACGTGGCGCAATCGACCTCGGTGGCCGGCGTCGCCCAGCGCACCGGCGCCACCATCTACTATGTCGAGGCGGCCCGCGACACCGGCCGCCTGCCGGTCTTCGCGCTGTCGCCCTCGCAAGGCGACGTCGACATTTTGATCGCCGCCGAGCTGATGGAAGCCGGCCGCGCGATTATCCGCGGCTTCGTCACCCCCGACCGCACGACGTTGATCACCTCTTCGCACCGCATCGCCGCCGTGTCGGAAAAGATCGAGCCCGGCGACGGCAGGGCGTCGTCGTCGAAGGTGTACGCGACGGCAGAAGCCGCATCGAAGCGCTTCATCGCTTTCGATATGGAAAAGATCGCGGCCGACAGCGGCTCCATGATCTCGGCCAGCCTGCTTGGCGCGCTGGCGGGCTCCGACGCCCTGCCGTTCGTACGCGAAAGCTATGAAGAGGCGATCGGCGCCGGTGGCCGCGGCGTCAAGGCCAGCCTCGCCGCCTTCGGCGCCGCCTATGATCGCGCGCGCGGCACGGCATCATCGGCTGCGCCAAAGCCGGCAGAAGCGGCTGTCGTCGGCTCCGCCCTGGCCGCTGGACAGGTGAGTGGCCCGCAAGACCTCCTGCGAGGCTGGCAGGCCCTGGCCGCCCGCATCGACGTGATGCCCGTGGCGGTGCGCGACATGGCGCTGCGCGGTCTGCGAAAGGTCGTGGACTATCAGGACATTGCCTACGGACGCGAATATCTCGACCGCCTGGACAAAGCCGTCGTGCTGGACGGGCCTGATCGAGCCTATGCCCTCTCGATCGCCGCCGCCAAGCATTTGGCGAACGCCCTATGCTACGACGACATGATCCGCGTCGCCGACCTGAAGACGCGCTCGACCCGCGACAGGCGCGTGCGCAAGGAGGTCGGCGTCAGGGATGACTCGGTCCTGCAGGTGACCGAGTATTTCCATCCGCGCATCGAGGAGTTCTGCGGCACGCTGCCGGCGGGGCTGGGCAGCTACATCGAGAACCGGCCGAAGCTCGCCGCCTTCCTTGACCGTCGCATCAATCGCGGCCGGCGCATCCGTACCGATAGTTTTGCCGGTTTCACCGCTCTGTGGTTCATCGGCGGCCTGCGCCGCTGGCGCCGCCGCCTGCTGCGCCACAAGGTGGAAGCCGCACATCTGGAGAGCTGGTACGCGCTGGCGCTGGGCCATGCGCGTGAGGACTATGCATTGGCCGTCGAGATCCTGAACTGCCGCCGGCTGATCAAGGGCTACAGCGACACCCATGTCCGTGCCCAGTCGAAGTTCGACCGCGTGCTGTCGGCGCTCGACCTGCTCAAGGGGCGCGCCGACGCCGCTGACTGGATCAGGCGGCTGCGCGAGGCGGCACTGAAGGACGAGAAGGGCGGCATGCTCGACGGCGCCCTCAAGACGGTGGCGACGCTGGGGGCCGGGCCGACACACTGAGGCCGCGTCGCGCCGTCACTGTGTTTCGACTTGTGAATGAAGCGGCGCAGCTTGCGGGAAAAGATGCAGCAGTCCTGAATCGGCGCGGCGGCGCAGATGTGCATCCACCTCGGCCCGGTCAGCACAGCCATGGAACCTGCCGCCGCAATGGTCACGCAACCGCACCAGATCAGACATAACGGGTGACATCGGCAGGCCGGCGGCATCGAGCAGGCTTGCGCTGAGAAAGGCAATATCGAGCGACGCCATATTGGGCATCGGATGACGCAGTGGATGATGGAAGGTCGTGAGGGTGTAGAAGGTGCGATAGGCGAGCGAGTCAAGCTTGGCCAGCGCGTCACTACCTGCGGTCGCATCGACAAACGGTTTGGTCGCCGAGGACTGGTGGTCGCCGAATTCGAGCACCACGGCGCCGCGCCTGCCGGCCTCCGCTTCCCGTTGCTTGAGAAAATCCTGAAGGTCGCCGCGCGCGATCGCCATGCGGCGCAGATATTCGCCGATCTGGAAATCGTCCGAGAAGGGCTCGTCTTCCATCTTCAATCCCGGCTCCATCCGCCCCTCATAGGGCGAGTGCGGAAACATGGTCTGGATTTCGAGGAACAGTGGCCGGCCGTCTTCCCGGCGGTGTCTGGCGATGAATGCCTCCGCCGCGTGGTAATAGAAACTGTCGCGCAGATGGTAGAAGGGCGCGGCGATATCCTTGATGTCGAGGACGTTCTCGAACCCGATCGACTTCAAGAAAGGCCCCTCGTTGACGAAGGTAAAGTCCATCGGCGTCATGGCGGCCGTTCGATAGCCGCAGCGCGCCAGCAACTCCGGCAACGCGCCGGCGACCTTGTCCTGTAGCGTGATCGTCAGATAAGGACTTCGCCAGCCGAAATCGCTGGCCGAAACCCCGGTCATCAAGGACAAATTGCTGATCCAGGTGCCGCCGCCGAACGTCTCGACCTGCATCGGGCGGGGCTCGCCAGCGGCAGGTGCAAATCGCTGCAGGAATCCCGCGCCGCTGGCGATCTGCGGAAAATAGCTTGGATCGGACTGGCTTTCGCTCAACACGAAGAAAATATCGGGAAGCGCTGCCCGGTCGCCGCAGTCGACCGTATCGGCGAAGGGTGGCTGTGGCGCGATGGCCTGCAGCCGCTGCTCGAACGCCGGCTCGACGACCAGGTTGCGCAGATCCATCAGTGAGATGAAGAAGGCCGACATGTGCCGGCCCTGCATATAATAGAAGTACCGGTCCTTCGAAGCCTCGGCTGGAAAGGTCAGCGGCACCAGTGTGACGAGGAGGGCCAGAAGCAGGGCGCGCGCCGATGCGGGCCAGCCAAGCTTCCGGTCGGCGCGAAAGATCAGGATCGCTGCGGCGATGCCAAGCACCAACACCGCGGCGACAGGCAGGATGAGGTGGAGATAGGAGCCGAGCAGGAAGCGATACACTCCCGGATCCGTGGACACGAAGATCGTGTCGTAGAAGTGCAGCGAGAACCCCTTCATCCGGAATTTGACCGCCGAGATCAGCGTCACCAGGGCAACGGCCATCCAGGCAAGATAGACGGAAAAGGCGAGGCGCCCCGATGTCAGGAACACCGCTCCCGCGAGCGCCCCCACCAATGTCAGCGAGAACGGCACCGACAGCCATTCATGCTCGGCTCGGCCGGCACCAAAAACGCCCGCAAGGCTGATCAGCACCAACGCCAGCGGATGGCAGAAGGCCCGCAAAGGCCCTTGAGGTCGAGATATGGCTTTCCCCACGAACATGTCTTTGCGTTCCTTTGGGGGAGCTTTGTGTCATTTGCAGCTTTCGAACAATTCCATAGTAAATTTAACCTTAATCGCCATCTGCAACCGGAATTCAGACGACCAGATCGCGCATCGGCTTCATCGCCGCGGACTCCGGGAACACCTTGTCGCCGAGCACCGCCGCCGAAAGCCCGAACTGGTCGGCGAGCAGGCCTTTCAGCACCGCCCTGACATCGCTGGTCGGCGCCAGGTCGCGCTGCTCGTAGAGCTGGGCCGGCTTCAGGCCCGGCCAGTCGGCTATGACGCGGCCGCCCTTGATCGCGCCGCCGGCGAGCAGCACCACCGACCAGGGCGGCGTCCGGCGGCATGGAGCCTTTGGCCGGGATAGCCACGTCAGCTCCTTGTTCAGGCCCAGCGCGGCGCATGAACCCGTTTTCGGCGCGATGCGCTCAGGTCGGATCGGTTGCTGCGGTCGAGGGGGCCAGGCCGGTGAAGCGGCTGGCCCCCGCACACGCTTACCAGTGACGCCAGCGGTGCCAGACCCGATGTGGGTGCCAGACAGGATGGGGGTGCCAGACGTGGAAGACCGGGCCGGGCCGGTAATAACGCGGATACACAACCCCCCGATTGGGCACGCAGCGCCCCCAGTGGTTGGGATGCCAGCCGGGGCCGCAACCCCATGCCACATGCTCGATCAGCGCCGGGGCGCTTGGCTGGGCCAGCATCGGCGTGGCGGATGCCGCCGCAACGGTCGCGGCCGTTCCGGTCAAGGCAAGCGCGGCGGCGGCCGCGTATTGTGTCAGACGGTTCATGACGATACTCCAAATGGTCTCGAAGTTGAAAACCTGTTCGCACCAAGCTGTCCGGCAGGTGTGCCCTTCTTGCCTTAAACGGCGGCTTCGGCGCATTCCGTCGGTGCTTATGGCGATTTTTTTGGCGCCGGCGGCAACCCGGCGCGTCTTGTCAGCCCCTCAGCCAGAACGCCGCGATCCTCTGCCGAACTTGCCGCGGCGAACTCGACGATGCGCTGCTCCAGCCGCATGCGCATGGTGACGTCGGCGTTGCGGGCCCGCTCGAGCGCGGCTGTCAGGGCTGCCGTGTCGAGGGTGGGCTGCCGCAGCAGGTCGGCGGCCTCGCGCCTGGCCTGCTGGCCGTCGAGGATGACCTGGCGGGATTCGCGCCGGACCTCACGCAACGCCTTGCGGAATATCCTGCGTTCCTGGTCCGGAAGCCGGCCTCCGACCGCTTCCAGCGAATAGCCCTGGCCCGCCTTGCCACTTCTCAGCCAGACTGCGCCGCCGGCAAGGGCGCCGGCCAGGAAGACGTTCAGCGCCACGGACGCGATGAGGAGCTTGCGGCCCGTGCTCATAGGTTTTCCTCGATCGTGTCGTCGGGACCGGCATCGCCGAACGCCGTCGTATTGGCGTCCAGCACATACTGATCGGGCTGAACCTCAGGCGTGGCGACGATCACCAAAGCCGATCCGGCAACCGCGCCGGCCAGGCCGATGCCGGCAAGTCCGAGCCCCAGCCACCACAAGCGCTGGCGCCAGCGTTGGGCAAGATGACCGTCGGCAGCCCTCACTATGCCGCCGTGCAGCGCTTTGCCGGGCGCTTCGACGCGATAGCTGTCGAGCAGGGCGTCGAGCTTGCCGGCATCCCTCAGAATGGCCGCGCCCGCGTCGCTTGCGGCAAGGATGCTGCCCGCCGCGCGTTCGGCCTGTGGCCATCGCCGCAAGTCGCCGCCATAGGCTGACGCCAGCGCGGCAAAGCGTTCGGCATCCATCGTCGGTGCGTCCCTGGATCGGTCAGACATCGGTCTTTCCCTTGCCTGTTGGCCCCTTGCCCGCTGGCATCGCGTGCCCGCACGGCGCTGCGATCATCGGAGCCGGCTGCCAGGCGGTGTCGGCAAGGCGCGAACGCTGCGCTTTCATGGCGGCGCGGTTCTCATTCATGGACATCGTCCCTGGCCAGGATCGCCTGCAACGCCCTGCGGCCGCGCGAAAGCAGGCTCTCCAGGGCATCGACGCTGATCTCCAGGGTCGTGGCCGCCTCGATGTTCGACATGTCCTGATAGTAGACCAGGATGATGGCTTCGCGCTGGCGCGGGGCGATGGCTTGCAGGGCCTGTTCGACGCGCTGCGCGTCTTCCCGCGGCTGGGCATCCGGAAGCGGCGCCGGGTCCATCACCTCCGGCAGATCGTCTGTCACCCATTCGCGGCGGCGGCGCAGCCGGTCGTAGCAGAGGTTCAGCGTCACCCGGTGGATCCAGGTGTCGAAGCGTGCATTGCCGCGCCGCCAGCCCGAGGCATGGCGCCAGATTCGGACGAAGGTCTCCTGCGCGACATCCTCGGCTTCTGCCGTGTCGCCCAGCATGCGCACGGCAAGCGCCAGGATACGCGGCAGTTTGCGCGCGACGAGCGTTTGCACGGCCGCCGGATCGCCGGCGCCGATACGGCGAACCAGCTCCTCGTCCGGATCCGCGCTCATCGGCTGGCGCACCCCTGATGCTCATCGCGTGCCATTACCCCCGTTCATTGCTCCGTCTTGGGAGCGGTTTTGTGGCCCGGCATTTCGTCGACGCTCAGAACGCCGTCGCCATTCTTGTCCAACCTGGCGAAGCGCTCGGCGAAGAAGGCATCGAGTTCGGCGCGGTCGATGAAGCCGTCATGGTTCGAGTCGGCGCGCGCGAAGGACTGTGTCGGGTCGCCCTTGGTGCCGCGCTTTGCCTGGAGGGCCTCCCATTCCCGCAGGCTGATCTTGCCGTCGCCATCCGTGTCGGCGGCCATGATCGCCTTCTCACGCCGCTTCTGGAATTTGGCCAACGTGATGTCGGGCCTGGTCTTTGACGCGGCTGGCGCGGCAGCGGGAGGCGGTGCAGAAGAGGACGTCGCGGCCGGAGGCTGTGTCGCCGTCTGGGCGAACGCCGTGGCGGTCAGCAGGCTCAAGGCAGCGGCAAGGATCGAACGGCGTATCATGCTGGCGTCTCCGGTTAGCGCGCTGCCATGGCATTGTGCCGTGGCGACGCTTCTCCCGTTAAACGCAGCGGCGGTAGAAATCCGTCGGTGACTTTTGTGCCGGCAGGCGCATGCCGCAACAACGCGCCCGATCGGGCGCTGCTTGCGCCATGTTCGAACCCTTCAGCCGAAGGGCAGGAACTAGAGCAATTCCAAGAAAAGTGTGTACGGCTTTCCGGGAAAAGCGCGTAGCGCTTTCCCTTGGGAATTGCGTAAAAACAAAGAGATAGAGCGTTTCGCCGCTTCCGCGAAGCGGTGAACCGCTCTATGTCGATTGGTCCGCCACCACCAGCTGGTCCGGCTTGAAGCCGGCATGCTGCGGGGTCCATACATCGCCCTCGCGGTTGAACCAATGGCACATATATGTGCCGGAGGCGGCACCGTCGCTTATCGTCATCTTCGGGCCTCCGGACTTCAGCTTGACGACGTCTCCGGTCTTGAAACTGTTGGGCATTTTGACCTCCCATGCTGACGCCGGGAGTTTCACATCAAACCTCGGTCTCGACAATGGCGGATGCATTCGGCCAGCATCGCGATCCACAGTGCCAGGCGGCGTTTTGAGGTCGGGTCTCGGTCGCAGTTGCAGATTCGGTCGCAGTTGCAGCAATGTGTCTTGCCGTTTGTTGTCGAAATTGGATGTTGAAATTCCTGTTCGGCTGGTGGAGATTGATCCTCTGCTGAGTATTGAGCGCGGCTATCGCTTCGGCGATGCTGCCGATCTGGCACCATGAGTTTCGGACGGAGTTCTATCGAACCGTGATCAGAAGCAACAAACACCAGCAACCCGCATGCAGTCTCGTGCCGAATACAGTAGAGTTGCGACATTGAGTGAGAGAGGCTTGAAGCGCTTGGGGAAAAGCGAAGGGTTCCCATCAGAGCGCCGGAGGAAATGATTCGTCACGTTATGGTTGCTGCCTGCCCCAACGATCAAGCCGCTGATCAACGCCGGCTGGCAGGGGGGAGTACATGCCCGGGAAAGCATTGAGAGGAGGCCGGTTTGGCGAAGGCCAAGGGGATCGCTCTGGAGATTGCAGAGCATAGCGCAGCGAATCCCGATGCACAGAAGCCGCTGCGCAAGCGCTTGTTCGATCACCCGCTTCTCGTGGTTAAGCGGAAACTGTTATATCGCCTGCTGCACCCCCAGGCGCCACGGCACCCTGTGCCGCTTACAAAGCCGGTCCTCGTCGTGGGCTCCGCGCCGGTCTCGAACCCGCCGGTGGGTTTTCAGCGCGATGCTTTCACACTCTTTACCGTGAATGGCTCGCAGACCGTGACTGCCCGCTGGGGGATGGGTACTCCTGACGCGACATTTCTTTACGTCAACCAACTTGACGCGACCAAGCCCAACGCTGTGGCCGTGCGCGCCGTCTTGACCGGCCAGGAGACCGATCTGCTCTGGATTGTGCGTGCACACCGCACGATGGAGGAATTGCGCTGCAACATCGCGGCCTTCAACTACCGCTGTCGCGACCTGCGCACGATGACCCGTCACCAGCGCATGGCGCTCTACGAAGCAGTGATGGGTGTGCCCAATTTCGAGATGCATCTGGAGGAGAAGTTCTCGACCGGGATCACGGCGGTCCTTTACGCCTTGCATAACGGCGCGCCGGCCGTGATCATCACGGGTATTGACCCAGGTTCGCACGGCCATGTGTACAACAAACTGAACATCGACCGGATGCACGTCGGTTCCGACCGTGCCACCCTGCTGGCGCTGTTGGCGCTCGGTTTCCCCCTTTATACGAGCGATCCGCACGTGGCGGACTCGCTCGGTCTGCCACTCTGGACGGGCCAGGCCAGGAGATGTGAGGTCCAATAACAACGGTCGATGTGGCTTGCTGGTGAGCTGTCTCAAATGTGAGTGCGACGACCCGCTCGACAGGTCCGTCGTCAAGAGGCGCGATGCCGGTTGCTTGGCTCTTGTCGCGCAAAAACACCATCGACACCTTCAGAGATGAAACGCTCGTGGCAACCCGGACACACGGCATTGCGAATGTGCTTCTGGTCTTCCGCGTGCAGTGCTGCCATGCTAGATTCGTCTAAACTCACATCAGATTACAGAACTGCCACATGATACCAATCTACATTGGCTATGATCCGCGCGAATCCCGAGTTCTAGACGTGGCGCGATGGAGCGCCTATCGGCGGACAAGCACCCCGTTGCAGATACAGCCGCTCGTGCTCAAGGACCTTGTAGCCCAAGGAATCATGACGCGACCGATGGAAGTACGTGACGGTAAGCTCTGGTGCCCGATTTCCGAGGCGCCGATGGCGACCGAGTTTGCCATATCGCGCTTTGCCGTTCCGTTCATGGGGCAAAGCGGCTGGGCCATGTTCTGCGATTGCGACGTCCTGTTTCTGAAGGATCCGGTCAAACTGCTCGATCTGCTCGATCCTTCCTACGCGATCATGGCGGTCAAGCACCAGCAACGCGAATCCGAAGCGGTCAAGATGGACGGACAAACGCAGACGTTCTATCGCCGCAAGAACTGGTCGTCGGTCGTTTTATGGAATCTGGATCATCCCGCCAACAAGCGGCTGACCAAGGAGATGCTCAATACGTGGCCCGGACGTGACCTCCACGCCTTCAAATGGCTTGAGGACCATGAGATCGGCGAATTGCCCCTGGCGTGGAACTACCTCGTCGGGGCTTCGGCTTCCGAACTCGATCCCGCCGATGTCTCGCTGGCGCATTATACGCTCGGCGGCCCTTGGTTTGCGGGTTGGTCCGGCACCACGCAATGGGACGAATTGTGGAGCCGGGAAGAGAGCATCCTGCGCGCGTTTGAGGAACAGGCGGTTCAGATTCCCGGATGAAAACTCCGCTTTCGGATCTCTTGCCAGCCTTCTCAAAGCCAATTCTTCGCCTGCCCAGGGCCACGGGTCCCGCCTTGGTGATGGGCTCGGCGCCGAATTTTCGCCTCCCGCAGGGACATGATGCCGATTGGGCACTTGTGACCGTCAATGCTTCCCAGCTTTTGGCGGAAACCGTCGGCCTCCCCGTTCCCGATATTGCCGTGATCCGCCGCGGCATTTTTGTCGACGCCAGCGAACAGGATTTCTACAAGCGTGATTTGTTGAGAGGACGGCAGGCAAAGCACCTGATCATCCCGGTTTGGCCTGATGTCGAGGACAAGCTGAAAGCCGGTTGTCGCACCTTCGACTATCATTATGAGACCTTGCAGGCGCTTACCAAATGGCAGCTTGCCAACGTCGTCTGGCAGCTTAGCGGCAAATATCATATGTTCCGCGGCTGGCACCGGAAGATCTCCACTGGAGCCTTCGCGATCATACTGGCGCGTTTCGCCGGCTTTGCCCCTGTCGTCGTCAGCGGGTTTTCCCTGTCCCAGGCCGGGCACGGATACGACACCCGAAACGCCTTTCGATATCACGCCAACGAAGATGCGGCCCTGCTTCGACGGGTGGTGAGAAGAGGCGAACCGATCTACGCGGAGGACAAAGACTTCGCTGCCGAAAGTGGATTACCCTTGTGGCAGGGACAGATGTCATGACGACGACAGCAATGGCTGGGGAAGTGGTGCCGCTTGCGTGACTCGAACACGCGACCCCATCATTACGAATGATGTGCTCTACCAACTGAGCTAAAGCGGCCCGGGAAGCGTTAGGCCTCCAAGATGGGCTGGGTGATAGACTCAACCGACGGCGAATTCAAGATGGACGATTGCGAATTCAGGATGCGGCCCGGCAATTCGTGTTGCGCGTCGTTCCGCCCCGACGCATCGCCGACAAAGCCGGCTGCACGCCCTTTGCCCGTCGGCCGGTACATGGCGCCTGTCCCGTGCCTCCATCCCGGCAAAGATCGATGAAGCATGTTGATTTCGTTGCCGGAATACCGCCAAGATGGACTTTGGACACTCCAACGAGGCAGAATGCGGACGCTCGCCCGTTGATTGATTGGTCGGCTGCGGCTAACGATCATGGCGAGGTTTGGGCAACGCACAGAGGGATCTCGCTTGGACGCAATCGAAAAAGCGATCCGGAACGCCCTCGAAAGAGGCAATGCCGAGGACCGCGCGTACCGCGAGAAGGTCTATCGCTCGGCTTTCGCCGCGCTCGACCGTGCGCTCCAGGCCAATCCCGGCGTGACGGTGGAAGTCGCCATCAAGCGCCGCAAGGCGATCCAGGCCAAGATCACCGAAATCGAATCCGAGTTTCTGCCGGCGGTGCCGGATGTCGCTCCCCAGGCTGAGTCCGATGCACCGGCGGTCGAGCTTCCGGCGAGCCCGGCCGCACCCGCCGCAACCGGCGAGAGCGCCGCACCGCCCGCAGTTTCCGTCGACGAGCCTGCGCAGCCGGCTGCCGATGCCCCGCGCTCACGCGTCTTGCCGGTCGTTCCAGACATCATGCCCGACGCGACCCTTTCCGGCGTGCCGTCCATCGACATGTCGGCTCCCGCTTCGTCCGAGGCGACGGCTGAAGTGGCGCCCGATCGCGACGAGAGGCGCATCAGGGGCCGGCGGCTGCCGCTGACCGCCATCTTCCTCACCGTGACGCTGCTCGCCGCGGTCGGCATCGGGCTGTTTTTCGCCATGCAGACCGGCGTCTTCAAGACCCAGGCTCAGCTCGACACCGCTCCGCCCGAAGCGCCGCCGACCGTCGAGGACGACGATTTCACACCGGCCGATGGCGAGACCGGGCCGGAAAAGCCCGGCGCTGCCGATCAGGCGCGCAACTGGATCAACGTGTTTTCGCCCACCGACCCGGCGCATGTCAGCGCTCCGTCGGACGCCAAGGCGGAAACGATGAAGGACGATTCCGGGCCATTCCTGCGCATCCAGTCCGGCGCTTCCGGTTCGGCGATCAGCTTCGATGTCGGGCAAGGCGTGCTGGAGAAGCTCGCCGGCAAGCACGCCGTGTTCGATATCGTCGCCCGCGCCGAGGACGGCAAGGACACGCAGATCTCGGTCGACTGCAATTTCGGCGAGCTTGGTGATTGCGGCCGCAAACGCTATGCGGTCGGCCAGCAGCGCAACGAATATCTCTTCGACGTGAAATTCCCTGACAAGCGGCCCGGCTCGGCCGGAACGATCGCCATCAACTCCGATTTCGACAAGCAGGGCAAGGCGGTCAACATTTACGAGATACGCGTCTCCGTCGAGCCTTGAGCGCCGGCACCGGAGAGGGTGCGATCAACGATCGAGCAGCGCCTGCAGCGTCTCGATGCGGTCGGCCTCGTTGGCGGGCTTGTCCCAGCGCAGCCGCGAGATGCGGGGAAAGCGCATGGCAACGCCGGATTTGTGACGCGTCGAACGGTTGAGCCCTTCGAAGGCGACTTCCAGCACCAGCCCGTTGTCACGGTCGGCGCGCACCGAGCGCACAGGCCCGAAACGCTCGATCGTGTTGTCGCGGACATATTTGTCGATCTGCCTCAATTCCTCGTCGGTGAAGCCGAAATAGGCCTTGCCGACCGGCACCAGTTCCTCCTCGCCTTCCGCTCCGGACCAGACGCCGAACGTGTAATCGGAGTAGAAGCTCGAGCGCTTGCCGTGGCCGCGCTGGGCGTACATGAGCACGGCGTCCACCGTGTGCGGGTCACGTTTCCATTTGAACCAGGGCCCCTTCGGCCGGCCGGCGACATAGGGCGAATCCCAGCGCTTCAGCATCACGCCTTCGATGATCGGGTGCGGCGGCGCCCGGCGCAGTTCCTCCAGCGCCTGCCAGTCCGAGAACGCGACGAATGGCGAAAGATCGAAGCGGCTCGGGTCGAGCGTTTTCACGAAGGTTTCGAGGCGGACGCGCCGCTCCCGGAAGGGCAATCCCCGCAAATCCTCCGCGCCGACCTGCAAAAGGTCGTAGCAACGCATGAAAGCCGGATATTGCTGCTGCATCTTCAGTGACACCGTCTTGCGGTTCAACCGCTGCTGGAGGTCCGAGAACGTCCCTGTCGCTTCCCGGGGATCGCCGACCAGCAATTCGCCGTCGAGGGTGGCCGAGAAAACCATCGCCTCGGCGAGGTCGGGAAAGGCGCCGGAGACGTCGTCGCCGGTGCGCGAATAGAGCCGGCGGATGCCGCCTTCCGACACCGCCTGGACGCGGATGCCGTCCCACTTCCACTCGGCCGCGTAATCGGCGGGGTCGAGCCTGTCGAGATCGCCGTCGCCGACCGGGTTGGACAGCATCACCGGCCGGAACAGTGCCCGCGCGGCCCTCTCGGGCTTTGCGGCCTTGCCTTCCAGCCATGCGAACAAGGCTGTGTACGGCGGCGACAGCCCGTGCCAGAGTTCCTCGATCTCGGCGACGTCGACCTTGCCGAAATCCGCCAGTGCCTGCTTGGCCAGCCGCGCCGACACGCCGATGCGCAACCCGCCGGTGACCAGCTTGATGATGGCGAAGCGGGCCGAGATGCCGGCACTGTCGAGCAGGTTTGACAGCACTTTCGGGCCGTCGGAGCGGCTCGCCGCCTGCAGCTTCGCGACCACCTCACCGAGCGTCGGCTCACGGTTCGGTATGGTTCCGGGCGTCTGCGGCCAGACCAGCGACACGGTCTCGGCGAGATCGCCGACATAGTCGTAGGAATAGCCGAACAGCACCGGGTCCATGCGTTCGGTCACCAGCATGCGCAGCATCGCCGGCTTGATCGCGGCGATGTTGAGATCGCCGGTGATGGCAGCCAGCGCCAGCCCGCGATCAGGATCCTCGACGCTGCGGAAATAATCGGTCAGCAGCGTCAGCTTGCCGTTGCGCGACGGCGTCAGCACAAGGCGGTCGAGCAGTTCGGCGAAGCGATTCATGCCATCAATCGCCCTCGTCCTCATACCCCACCAGATGCAATGGCCGCGCAGCGATCCCTTCGAGTTCGCACCAGCGCACCAGCGCCTCCTCGCGGCCGTGTGTCACCCAGATTTCCTCTGCCCCGGTTTCCTTGATCGTGGCGGTCAGTTCGTCCCAGTCGGCATGATCCGAAATGATCAGCGGCAGCTCGACGCCGCCCTGCTTGGCGCGCTGGCGGATGCGCATCCAGCCCGAGGCGAAGCAGGAGATCGGATCGGGAAAGCGCCGCGCCCAGCGATCGGCGAAGGCGGCCGGCGGGCCGACGACGATGGCGCCGGTGAAATCATCCTTGCTGGCGCTCTCCACCGTCGCCGGCTCGAGCCTGCCGAGATCGATGCCCTGGCTCTGGTAGTAGTCGCTGAGCTTGGCCAGCGCGCCGTGGATATAGATCGGCTTGTCGTAGCCAGCGTCGCGCAACAGCCGCATCACCCGTTGCGCCTTGCCCAGCGCGTAGGCTCCGATGAGATGCGAGCGTTCGGGGAACTGCGCCGCCGATTTCAGGAGCCGCGCGATCTCCTCCTCGTCCGGCGGGTGGCGAAACACCGGCAGGCCGAAGGTTGCCTCGGTGATGAACACATCGCACGCGATTGGTTCGAACGGCAGGCATGTCGCGTCCTGCTGCCGCTTGTAGTCGCCGGAGGCGACGATGCGCATGCCCTGACGCACGACCGCGATCTGCGCCGAGCCCAGCACATGGCCGGCCGGATGAAAGCTGATGTCGACGCCGTTGAAGGCAATTCGCTCGCCCAGTCTAGCCGCCTGTGTCGTGCCTGCAAAACCCTCGCCATAGCGAAGCCCCATGATGTCCAGTGTCTGCTGCGTCGCCAGCACCGAGCCGTGGCCGGAGCGTGCGTGGTCGGAATGGCCGTGCGTGATCAGCGCCCGGTTGACCGGCCGCACCGGGTCGATGAAGAAGTCGCCCGGCGGGCAGTAAAGGCCCTCGGGCCGGGGATGGAGCAGGTCGCTGGCGCGCATTGTTCCAAGATAGTGGCTAATTCGGGCGCGGGAAGCCTGTTGCAAGAGACTGCTGACTCGGCCTACAGCCAACCGCCGGGCAGCAGTCAGGCAACGCGGTCTGAGGCCTGCGGGTGCCTCTGCTGCGAAAAAGCCCCAATCGCATGCCGGATTATGTCGGGGCAGTGTCGTAAGGAGGGATTTTCCATGCGCTGGAACATGATGGCCTTGGCCTCTTGCCTCGTTATGGCGGGCTGTGTCGGCAACTCCATGTCCGAGCGCCAGGACGAAAACGTCCAGTCTTCACTGCAGTATGACAGCGTGCCTTGCGGCCAGTTGCTGGCGCAACGCAACGCCCTGGCTCGGCAATACAATCTGTCCCAGCAGGCCAAGCCGACATTCTCCAACCCCGCGATGGGCTTCGGCCCGTTCATTCCGGATATCCGCTCCAAGACCAAGCGCGATGCCGACAAGGCAAGCGGCGAGATCGACGCCATGAACCGGTCTATCGAGCGCCGCGATTGCGGCAAGCCGGACAAGCAGAAGAAGTTCGCTCTGCCCGGCTGACGCAGGTCGCCTAAGGCGATCCCGATGACCACATGCCAGCGGCCTAATATCCCGCTTTGCGGTCCACCAGGTTCTCCAGCTTTTCGCCCCGCTCGAAGGCGTCCATCTGGCGCAGCATGATCGGCGCCAGGTGGACGGGATCGGACGTGGCCGCGGCATGCGGCGTCACGAACACTTTCGGATGGGCCCATAGCGGGCTGGTCTTCGGCAGCGGTTCGACCTCGAACACGTCGAGGCTCGCTTCCTTCAGCGTGCCGTCGTCCAGCGCGCGCACGATGTCGGCATCCTTCTGCAGGCGGCCGCGACCAGCATTGATCAGCACCGAGCCGCCAAGACCGTTGCGCTTGCGCAATTCCTTCAGCACGCCGTAATTGATGATACCCTTGGTATCCGGCGTCAGCGGCAGCAGCACGACCAGTATGTCTGTGGCATTGAGGAACGGGATAAGCCCGGCCTCGCCGCAATAGGTCGCGACACCTTCCATCGGCCGGTCCGTGCGCGACCAGCCATTGACCGCGAAGCCGAGCGACAGCAGCGCCGACGCCGCCGCGCGGCCGAGACTGCCGAGCCCCATGATGCCGACAGAGATATCTTCAGCGGTGCGCTGCGCCGGCTCGCGCCATATCTTCTTCGGCTGCTGCGACCGGTACAGCAGGCCCTGGCGGTGATGATCGAGCACCCGCCAGACGACATATTCGGTCATGTGCTGGGCCAGGTTGCCGGCGACGACCTTGACGATCGGCACGTCCGGCAGGCTGGGATCGGAGAAGATGTGGTCGACACCGGCGCCGATCGAGAAGATGGCGCGCAGATTGGGCAGCGACCCCAACAGGTTCGGCCGCTGTTTCCACACCACCGCATAGGTGATCGAAGGATCGCTGGCGCCGTCCGGCTCGAGCACCACCTCGCGCTCTGCGGACAGCAGTTCGCGCCAGCGCTGCGGGTGAAAGCCGGTGACGGCAAGCAGGATTTTGCCTTTTTCCATTTATGGATTTTGTCCTGTTGTTCGGTTTGGAGCAATTGCGGGAAAGGCGCAAGGCGGCTTTCCGTCCGGAATTGCGAAGGAAGGAGTCACTCGCTGACGACCCCCGTCGGGGCGGTTTCTATCTTGAAGGCGGCCGAGATCAGCGCCCGAGTATAGTCGGTTTGCGGCTTTTCAAAAATCTGTTCGGAAGGACCGGCTTCGACGATCTGGCCATTGCGCATGACGATGACATCGTTGGCCAGGGCCCGGATGACCTTGAGGTCGTGGCTGATGAAGAGATAGGCGAGGTCATGCTTGGCCTGCAGGCTGCGCAGGAGGTCGACGACCTGCGCCTGCACGCTCATGTCGAGCGCCGAGGTCGGCTCGTCCAGCATGACGAAACGCGGGTTGAGCACCATGGCGCGAGCAATGGCGACGCGCTGGCGCTGGCCGCCGGAGAATTCGTGCGGGTAGCGGTTGCGCGTCGCCGGATCGAGCCCGACTTCCTTCAGCACGTCGACCACCTTGTCGTCGCGCTCGTCGAGCGACAGCTTCGGCTCGTGGATCTTCAAGCCTTCTTCGATGATCTCGGCGATGGACATGCGGGGACTGAGCGAGCCGAAAGGATCCTGGAAGACGATCTGCAATTCGCGCCTGAGCGGGCGCATGGCGTTGAACGAGAGCTGGTTGATGTCGCGCCCGTTGAACTGGATGGTTCCGCTCGACGAGATCATCCGCGCCAGCGCCAGGCCGAGCGTGGTCTTGCCCGACCCGGACTCTCCAACCACGCCCAGCGTCTGGCCGGCCCGCACGGTGACGTCGATGCCGTCGACCGCCTTCACATGGTCGACGGTGCGTCGGAAGAAGCCCTGTTTGATCGGAAACCAGACTTTGATGTCCTTGCCGGTCATCACGGGTGCCGCGGCGCTGTTGGCCGCGGGTGGCTTGCCCTTGGGCTCGGCCGCCAGAAGATGGCGCGTATAGGCGTGCTGCGGATTGGCGAAGATGTCCTTGGTAGGCCCCATCTCGACGATCTTGCCCTTGGTCATCACGCACACCCGGTCGGCGATCTTGCGCACGATGCCGAGATCATGGGTGATGAACAGCATCGACATGCCCTTGCGGCTTTTCAAGCCGGCCAGCAGCTCGAGGATCTGCGCCTGCACGGTGACGTCGAGCGCCGTCGTCGGCTCGTCGGCGATCAGGAGTTCCGGCTCGTTGGCCAGCGCCATGGCGATCATGACGCGCTGGCGCTGACCGCCGGACAGCTGGTGCGGATAGGCGTCGAGGCGCTTCTGCGGCTCGCGGATGCCGACCTCGTTGAGCAGGGCCAGCGTGCGCGCCTTGGCCGCGCGGTCCGCCATGCCCTGGTGCAGCTTCAGGATCTCGACGATCTGCTGCTCGATCGTGTGCAGCGGATTGAGCGAGGTCATCGGCTCCTGGAAGATCATGGTGATCTTATTGCCGCGCACCTGCCGCAGCTGCTTCTCGTTCATGGCGAGCAGGTCGGCGCCCTGGAACAGGATCCTGCCCGAGGGGTGGCTTGCGCTGGGATAGGGCAAGAGCTTCAGCACCGACAGCGCCGAGACCGATTTGCCGGAGCCGGATTCGCCGACCAGCGCCACCGTCTCGCCCTTGGCGATGTCGAAGGAGATGTGATCGACGGCCAGCGACTGCTGTCCGCCTTGCGCAAAGGCGACGCTGAGGTCCCGGACCGAGAGCAGGGGAGGCTCGCTCATCGGAACGTCTTGCGCGGATCGAAGGCGTCGCGTGTCGCTTCGCCGACGAAGACCAGCAGCGACAGCATCAGCGAGATGACGACGAAGCCGGAAATGCCGAGCCACGGCGCGTTGAGATTGCGCTGCGCCTGCTTGAGCAATTCCCCAAGCGAGGCCGAGCCCGGCGGCAGGCCGAAACCGAGATAGTCTAGCGAGGTCAGCGTCGAGATCGAGCCTGAGAGCAGGAACGGCAGGAAGGTCAGTGTCGCCACCATGGCGTTGGGCAACAGGTGCCGGAACATGATGGTGCGGTTGCGCACGCCGAGCGCGCGCGCCGCGTTGACGTACTCGAAATTGCGCGCGCGCAGGAATTCGGCCCGCACCACGCCGACCAACGCCACCCAGGAAAACAGCAGCATCAGCCCGAGCAGGATGAAGAAGCCCGGCGGCAATATGGCGGCGACGATAAGCAGGAGATAGAGCACGGGGATAGCCGACCATATCTCGATGAAGCGCTGGAACAGCAGGTCCGTCCAGCCGCCGAAATAGCCCTGTAGGGCGCCGGCCGCGACGCCGATCAGAGCCGAGCCGGCGGTCAGGATCAGTCCGAACAGCACCGAGATACGGAAACCGTAGATGACCCGCGCCAGCACGTCGCGCGCCTGGTCGTCGGTGCCCAGCCAGTTCCAGTTACCGACGCTGCAGGCCGGATCAGCAGGCCCTTGCGGGTACTGGTTGCAGCGCGTCTTGGCGTCATACTGCCAGGACGGCTTGGCCGGGGCTGCTTCGGGAATGGCGTTGTTGACGGTCTGGTATGAATAGCGGATCGGCGGCCAGATCATCCAGCCATTGGCGTTGATCTCGTCCTGGATCACCGGGTCGCGATAGTCGGTGACGGCATAGAAGCCGCCGAACTTCTCTTCGGGATAGGCGACCAGCACCGGAAACAGGATCTCGCCCTTGTAGGAGGCGATGATCGGCTTGTCGTTGGCGATGAATTCGGCGAACAGCGACAGCACGAACAGGACAAGGAAGATCCACAGCGACCAGTAGCCGCGCCGGTTGGCCTTGAAGTTCTGCAGGCGGCGCTTGTTGAGCGGCGACAGAAACGGCCGCGGCATCCGCTCCGGCACGGCCCCGGCGGTAACACTTGCCTCCGACATCAAACGTCTCTCCGCTCGAAATCGATGCGCGGATCGACCCAGGTGTACATGAGGTCGGACAGCAATCCGACGAACAGGCCGAGAAGCGAGAAGATATAGAGGTTGGCGAACACCACGGGATAGTCGCGTTCGACCACCGACCGGAAGCCGAGCAGGCCGAGCCCATCGAGCGAGAAGATGTTTTCGATCAGCAGCGAACCGGTGAAGAAGGCCGAGATGAAGGCGCCGGGAAAACCGGCGATGACAATCAGCATGGCGTTGCGGAAGACATGGCCATAGAGCACCTGCCGTTCCGAGAGGCCCTTGGCGCGGGCGGTCACAACATACTGCTTGCGGATTTCCTCCAGGAAGGAATTCTTGGTCAGCAGCGTCGTCGTGGCGAAGGCCGACAGCACCAGCGCCGTCAGCGGCAAGGTCATGTGCCAGAGATAGTCCCCGATCTTGGCCGGCCATGACAACTGGTCCCAATTGTCCGAGACGATGCCGCGCAGCGGGAACCAGTCCCAGAACGAACCACCGGCAAACAGCACCATCAGCATGATGCCGAACAGGAAACCCGGAATGGCATAGCCGACGATGACGACGCCGCTGGTCCAGATGTCGAAGGGGCTGCCGTCCTTCACCGCCTTGCGGATGCCGAGCGGGATCGAGATCAGGTAGGACAGGAGCGTGATCCACAGCCCGATCGAGATCGACACCGGCATTTTTTCCAGGATCAGGTTGAGTACCGAAATGTCGCGGAAATAACTGTCGCCGAAATCGAACCGGATATAATTCCACAGCATCAGGCCGAAGCGCTCGAGCGGTGGCTTGTCGAAGCCGAACTGCTTCTCCAGCTTCTTGATGAATTCCGGATCGAGCCCCTGCGCGCCGCGATATTTTGAACCGACGTCACCGGCGGCATCGAAATTACCGCCGCCCGCATCGCCGCCGCCACCGCCCAGACGGTCGCTGCCGCCCTGGTTCGTCAGCTTGGCGATGACCTGCTCGACCGGGCCGCCGGGCGCAAACTGGATGACGGCGAACGAGATCGCCATGATGCCGAACAGGGTCGGAATCATCAAAAGGATGCGGCGCAGGATATAGGCGCCCATCAGATGGTGCCCTCCCGACGCATGTGATTGGCGAAACCGTCGATGAACGCGCCTCTTTCCCCGTCACTATACGGGCAGAGGATGCCGGTCCACCCTCCGCAGCTGCGGCGCAGCTGCTGCGGAGGACGGGCAGGCAGGTGAGGGGCGGTGCTTACGCCCGCAAGAAATTCAGCCTTTGCCAATTTTTGCCGCCTTGCCCTTGTCGAACCACCACAGCGTCTCGACCGGAAAGCCGAAATCGGGCTTTTGCTCGACGAAGCCGAACATGTCCCAATAGGCGACGCGGTGATTCGCCAGATAGTATGTTGGAATCCAGTCCAGCCGCGCGCGCAAGACCCGATCGAGCGCTCTGAGCGCGGTGACGAGTTCGGACCGGCTTTGCGCCTTGCCGGCTGCCACGATCAACGCGTCGATGGCCTTGCTTTCTGTTCCGGGGTAGTTGCGCTGCCCCGGGATTTTCGCCATTCGAGAATCATAGAGCATCTCTAGGCTGTCGTCAGTCGGCGTCGCCCCGATCGACCAATGCAGCACGGTAAGATCGAAGTCGAAATCGCTCTGCCGCTGTTCATATTGCGCCGAATCGACCTGCCGGATCGAAGCGTCGATCCCGATCGCCTTCATATTCTCGGACCATGGGGTGTAGATGCGAACGATGCCGTCATCCTCCGTCAGCATTTCCACCCGCAGCCGCTCGCCCTTGTCGTTGACGACGAAATTGCCCGCCCGCTTCCAGCCGGCTTGCGCGAGCAATCTCGAAGCCTCGCCCAGCAGCTTGCGATCATGGCCTGACCCGTCGGACAGAGGCTGCGTCACGGCTTCGCCAAAAACCTCCGGTGGCAACTCGGCCCGGAATGGCTCCAGCAGGACCAGTTCCTCAGGCGAGGGCAAGCCTTCGGCCTTGTAATCCGACCGTTCGAAGTTCGATTGAGAGCGCTCGTAAGAGCCATAAAACAACGCCCGCTTCATCCATTCGAAATCGAAACACCGGGCGATCGCCCGTCGCACCCGCTCATCGCGGAATTGCGCACGACGCTGGTTCAGTGCGACGCCCTGCATGTCTGGCGTCTTCTCGCCGGGAAATTCCCGTTTGACGACCTTGCCGTCCTTGAGCGCCGGAAAATCGTAGCCGGTCGCCCAGACCCGCGCGGTAAACTCCTCGCGAAAATGCGTGTCACCCTTCTTGAAGGCTTCGAACGCCGCCTGCCGGTCGAGATAGAAGTCGATGCGGATACGGTCGAAATTATACTGGCCGCGATTCACCGGGAGGTCGCGGCCCCAATAGTCGGGCACGCGCTCATATTCGACTGTCTGTCCCGCGGCCACTCGCCCCATTTTGTATGGTCCCGAGCCGAGCGGCGGCGTCATCGTCGAGGCATTGAAATCATTGACCGCATAAAAGGCCTTGGACACGATCGGCATCGCCACGATCCTGAGGATGTTTTGCGCGGACTGTTCGCCGTTGAAGGTAAGGTTGAGGGTGAGTGGATCCTCGGCGACCGCGTCGGTCATATACCGCAACGCCTGGGAAAGGTTCGGATGCCCTTGCTCTTTGTAAAGCTTCAACGCGAAGACGACGTCTTCGGCGGTTAGCGGCGAGCCGTCGTGGAAACGCGCTTGCGGTCGCAGCGCGAAGCGGAAGCCGTTGCGGTCTTGCGACAAGGTGATGGACTCGGCAAGCAGGCCGTAGACCGCATCCGGCTCGTCGAGCGCGCTTGCCATCAAGGAATCGAAACAGAGTTCGGTGCGCGGCGGCGCATCTCCTTTCAATACCAGGGAATTCAACGTGTTGAAGGTCAGGAAGCTTTGGTTGAGCGTGGCGTTCGGCGGCGCGAAATTCATCTGGCCGCCCTTGGGTGCATCCGGATTGACGTAGTCGAAATGCGTGAAATCCGGTTTGTATTTGAGGTCGCCGTAGGCGGACAGGCCGTGCAGTTTGGTGCCGGTCGCAATATTGGCAAAGGCTTTTCCGGGCAACAGGGCGGCGACAGCGGCGGCACTGCCCAGGCCCAGGAAATCGCGACGGGGCAGCACCGCCATCAATTGTTGCCCTTGTATTTGGCCGCCAGCGCCTTTTCCTTCTCCGGATCGATCCACCAGGAATTCTGGTCGGCGCCGATATAGCTCGGCTGTTTGGCGGGAATGCCGAATTTGTTCCAGTAAGCCAGCCAGACCACGGCTCGATAGTACTGCGGCACGACGTAGTAGTTCCACAGCAGCACGCGGTCGAGCGCATGGGTGGCGGCAACCAGATCGTCGCGGTCGGTGGCGAAGATGATGCGGTCGACCAGGGCATCGACGACCGGGTTCTTGATGCCGGCGTAGTTGCGCGACCCCGGCCGGTCGGCTGCCCTGGAACTCCAGAAGTCGCGCTGCTCATTGCCAGGCGATTCCGACTGGCCGAGTTGCCCGATAATGACATCGTAGTCGAAATTGTTGACGCGGTTGACGTACTGGGTCTGGTCGATGATGCGCAACGTGGCGTCGACGCCGATCTTGCGCAGATTGGCGATATAGGGGCTGGAGATGACCTGGTCGGTGTCGTTCCAGCCGAGTATCTCGAACTTGAACGGCTCGCCGGTCTTGGCATTGACCATCTTGCCGCCCTTGATCACCCATCCAGCCTTGGCGAAGAGGTCGACTGCCTGCTTCAGGTATTTCCGCTCGGCCTGCGGCGAATCGTAGACCGGCAGCTTGAATTCCTGGGTGAACAGCTCGGGCGGCAGCTTGTCGCGATACTGTTCCAGAATTTCCAGCTCCTTGCCTTGCGGCAAGCCGCTGGAGGCCAGTTCAGTTCCCTGGAAATAGCTGCTGGTGCGGGTGTTGAACCCGTAGAACAGCGTACGGTTCATCGTCTCGAAGTCGAAAGGATAGGTCAGCGCGGCCCGCACCAGGCGGTCCTGGAACAGCGGCCGCCTCTGGTTGAGCATAAAAGCCTGCATCGGCTCTGGCGAGGTGGTCTTGAATTCCTGCTTGATGACATCGCCGGCCTTGACCGCCGGGAAATCATAGAATGTCTTCCAGCGCTTCGAACTGTTTTCCGGTTTGATGTCGTCAAGTCCGCCCTTGGTGAAGGCCTGCCAGGCGGCATTGTCATCAAGGATGTAGGTGAAACGCTGCCTGTCGAAATTCTCGCGGCCGACCTTCACCGGCAGCTTGGCACCCCAATAGTCCGGCACGCGCTGCCAGACGATTTCCGAGCCAGGCTTGAAGCTTGCGATCTTGTAGGCGGCGGAGCCGAGCGGCGGCTCCAGCGTCGGCCTGGTGACGTCGCGCTTCTTGCCGTTGGCATCCGTGCCTTCCCACCAGTGTTTCGGCAGCACGGCGAGGTCACCCAGGATTTTAGGCAGCTCGCGGTTGCCCTTCTGGCTGAAATGAAACTCGACTTCGCGATCCGAGACGGCCACGGCATCCGTGACGTTCTCGAAATAGCGGCTGTACATCGGGCTGTTGGCCTTCAGCACCTGGAATGACCAGATCACGTCATCGACGGTGATCGGCTGGCCGTCATGCCATTTCGCGCGGGGATCGAGCCGGTAAGTCGCCGAGGAAAAGTCGGCCGGGTATTTGTAGGCGTCGGCGATCAGCGGATGGCTGACACTGCCCTCGTCGGTCGCCTGCTCCATCAGCGTGTCGTAGAGCAGGCCGCCGCCGAACCCGACCAGGCCAGCGGCCGGTGAACCCTGCACGACATAGGGATTGAAGCTGTCGAAAGTGCCCAGTATCACCGAATTCAGCGTGCCGCCTTTGGGTGCGTTGGGGTTCACGTAGTCGTAGTGCTGGAAATTATCGCCATATTTGGATTCGCCGATCAGCGATGAGGTGGTGCGCCACTCATCGGCCAGGGCCGCCTGCAACCCCGCGACCAGCAGGGCCGCCGCCAGCAACGATTTGAGAAGCACTCGGCCAAGCGTCATCCACTGTCCTCTTCGCGATGCGTGCCATCATCCAGAAAGGCAATCTAGATGATTTGCCGCGCGTGAAAACCGCCATGCGCGGCTTTGTCGCCGTAGAGGCGGTTTTCCTAACGAAAAAGCCGGGCAGAACCCGGCTTTTTCAAGGTCGTCGAGACTATATCCGATTTATTGAGCAGGCGCCGGTGCCGGGGCGGCCGGAGCTGGTGCGGCGGGAGCCGCAGGCGCCGCCGGCTTGGCGGGAGCTGCGCCTTCGGCCGGCTTGGCCGGTGCGGCCCCTTCGGCGGGCTTGGCGGGGGCGGATGCATCGGCGGCAGCGCCCGGCGCGGGCAGCGGCTTGGGATTGTCCGACAGCGTGCGCAGATAGGCGATGACGTTGGCGCGGTCTTCTTCCTTCGGCAGGCCGGCAAAGCCCATCGCCGTGCCTTTCACGAATTTTTTCGGCGAGGTGATGAAGTGGTTGATGTTGTCGTAGGTCCACTTCTCGGTGCCGCCCTTGGAAAACTCCTTCATGCCGGCCGAATAGGCGAAGCCCTCATGCTCGGCGACCGGGCGGTCGATGAGATCCCACAAATCCGGGCCGACCTTGTTGGGGCCGCCCTTCTCGCCGGAGTGGCAGGCCTGGCATTTCTTGAAGATGGCAGCGCCCTGTTCGGCACTTGCGTTGGCCAGAAGATCCGCGATCGGCTTTTCGGCGGCTGCCGGAGCAGCGGGGCCGCCCTCGGCGGGCTCGGCGGCCTCGATGGCGAAGCCGGGCTTTTCCGGAGCGGGCGAGGCAAACAGCGCGTCCGACACGATGCCGACCGAGAACACCACGAAAACGGTTCCGAGCAATCCGGCAAGCAGCTTGTTGACTTCGTTGGAATCCATACGCCCCTTGCTCCCTTTTCCGGCGGACCGATCCGTCCACTCCGTCCGTCGGTATCGAGACCTGCCCTCCAGAGCCGGTCAAATCGCGCGGAAACTAGGTCTTTTGCTCCGGCGTTGCAACACCTATAAGGGCGCTTCCAGTGAGACCTTTTGCCACTTTCCCCTCCTCGTTTCGAACGCCCGCCAAACCGATGTCCACCTTGATCCTGATCCCCGCCCGCATGGCCTCGACCCGGCTCCCGGGCAAGCCGCTGGCCGACATTGCCGGCGCCCCGATGATCGTCCATGTCGCGCGCCGCGCCGCCGAGGCCGGGCTTGGCCGTGTGGTGGTGGCGACCGACACGCAAGGCGTGGCGGAAGCGGTGCGCGCGCATGGTTTCGAGGCGGTGATGACGCGCTCGGACCACGAATCGGGTTCGGACCGGATATTCGAGGCCCTGACGGTGCTGGATCCGGCAAACAAGGTCGAAACCATCGTCAATGTGCAGGGTGACCTGCCGACCATCGATCCCGCGATCATCGTGGCCTCGCTCAGGCCGTTCGAGGACAAGGCGGTGGACATCGCAACGCTCGGCGTCGAGATCGAGCGCGACGAGGAAAAGACCAATCCCAACGTGGTCAAGATCGTTGGCTCGCCATTGTCGGCCACCAGGCTGAGGGCGCTTTATTTCACCAGGGCCACCGCGCCCTGGGGCGAGGGCGCGCTCTATCATCATATCGGCCTCTATGCCTATCGCCGCTCGGCGCTCGAGCGCTTCGTGGCGCTCAAGCCGTCGCCGCTTGAACGCCGCGAGCGGCTGGAGCAGTTGCGGGCGCTGGAAGCCGGCATGCGCATCGACGCCGAGATCGTGCGGTCGCTGCCGCTCGGCGTCGACACGCCGCAAGACCTGGAACGGGCCAGAACGATCCTTTCAAACTGAGCGCTGAACCGACACCCCTTCAACGAGAATTGGCCATGCCTGAAAAGACCAACAGAATATCCTTCCAGGGCGAGCCCGGCGCCAATTCCGACACCGCCTGCCGTAACGTCTATCCCTCGATGCAGCCGCTGCCGTGCCCGACCTTCGAGGACGCGTTCAATGCGGTCGAGACCGGCAAGGCCGATCTCGCCATGATCCCGATCGAGAACACCATCGCCGGGCGCGTCGCCGACATTCACCATCTGCTGCCGGAATCGAGGCTGCACATCGTCGGCGAATATTTCCTGCCCATCCATTTCCAGCTGATGGTGCTGCCAGGTGTGAGGCGTGACGAGATCAAAACCGTGCACAGCCACATCCATGCGCTCGGCCAGTGCCGCAAATACGTCCGCAAAAATGGCTGGAAGGCGGTTGTCGCCGGCGACACGGCGGGCGCGGCCAAGATGGTCTCCGAGGTCAAGGACCGCACCATGGCCGCCCTGTCCCCGGCATTGGCCGCAACGCTCTACGGCCTAGACATCATCGAGGAGAATGTCGAGGACACCGATTCCAACGTCACGCGCTTCGTCGTCCTGACCAAGAACAAGCAGTGGGCCGAACGCCCGTCGCTTGACGCCAAGATGATGACGACCTTCATCTTCCGCGTCCGCAACGTGCCGGCCGCCCTCTACAAGGCGATGGGCGGTTTCGCCACCAACGGCATCAACATGACCAAGCTCGAGAGCTACCAGCTCGGCGCCTTCACGGCGACACTGTTCTACGCCGACATCGAGGGCCACCCCGACGATCCCCTGGTCAAGCTGGCGCTGGACGAGCTTCGCTTCTTCTCGCGCGAGGTGCGGATCCTCGGCGTCTATCCGGCGAGTGAGTCACGCGAGCAGTGGAAGGTAGCGGATTAGTGCCTGTCGCCCAAACTGCGCAGCGGTTTTGGGACAACGACATGCATGAAAGTACCTAGTTCGGGAAGTCCCACGGGTTTACGAGTGCTACTCCGGTTCCCTCGAAATCCCCGATGTTGCGCGTCACCAGCGTCATACGCCGGGTGAAGGCCGTGGCTGCGATGTAGGCGTCGTTGATCGGTTTGGGATTGGGTACATGCCATTGGGCCGCCTGAACGGCCGCCGCCTCGTCCAGAGACAGGATTCGACCGGAAAATGTCGTAAGAACCGCATTTTCCAACCAATTGCGCAGCACCTTGCCCGCAATGGCATCATGATGTTCCACTAGTCGCACGCCAATCTCCAGTTCGTGCAGGACCACGGACGAGATAAAGGTTTCGGCGGGATCGACGGTCTCGTTCCATAGCACGACATTAGGATGCGCCCTGCCGCTCGCTACCTTTCGCAGTTCGGACACCACATTGGTATCGAGCAACAGCATCAGGACAAGTCTATTGGCTTGGCATGTTCCGTGCGGGGCGGGAGCGGCAAATCAAGCTCTCCAGCTTCCGGCGCAGCCAGCATCTCGCCGAGCGACCGCGTTTTGTCGGTGAGCCGTTTGTACTCATCGAATGATAAGAGGACATGCACCGGCCGCCCCCTGTCGGTGATGATCACGGGTCCGTCCTTGGCGGCGCGTTTTGCACGGCCAAGGTCCTGATTGAGCTCGCGGCCCGAAAGCGTGGTGACGATCATATCAGCCTCGCAAAATGTAGTTACGTAGCTACATTTAATCTACTTAAGCAGAATTGCAAGATTCGACCGCGATTGGCAACTCATCGCAAGTCCAGGATTGGGGTTGCGCTGCCTTGATAGGAGTGCCACGGCACTGGCTGTGTTTCGCGCCCGCGATAAGCTATGGAACACGACCGGGACTGGATGCCGTGCGCTTCTAAATCACTGCGCCAAGCGGCACATAGTCGATCTCCATGAAGGTCTCGACTTCAGGAATCCAGCGGTCGCGCACGAAGGCGACGTGGTCGGGATGGTCGTTGTACCTGGTATAGGCGGCCTGGTCGGCGAATTCCATGGAGAAGCCGAACTGGTAGTCGTTCTTGGGGCTGACCTGACGCAGCTGTTCGAAATGGGTGACGCCCCTGATCGCCGAGAGGATTTTCCTGGCGTCGACCAGGAACCTTTTTTCCTCCAGCGAGTGCGGCGGATGCTTCAGCGTGAACACGACGGTATGGCGGATCATTTCCCTCTCCTGATTTCCATTATTCGCTGTCGACCCAGGCGCGGATCAGGTGATGCGCGATGGCTCCCTTCGGCGGCGTGATCAGATTGCCCGGATGCTCCCTGGCCAGCATCAGGCGCACCTCGTCGCGCAAGAACCAGCGGCAGTCTTCCAACTCGTTGAGGTCGGCCTGGATGTCTTCATTGAGCGGCTCGCCGAAGCAGCCGATCATCAGCGAATAGGGGAATGGCCAGGGCTGGCTGGCGTGGTAGACGACGCGGCCGAGCCGGATTCCCGCCTCCTCCAGCGTCTCGCGGCGCACCGCCGCCTCGATCGTCTCGCCCGGCTCGATGAAGCCGGCAAGGGCGGAGTACATGCCCGGCGCGAAATGCCGGCCGCGCCCGAGCAGGCATTTCTCGCGCGTCGCCGTCAGCATGATCGCCACCGGATCCGTGCGCGGAAAATGCTCGGTGCCGCAATTCGGGCAATGGCGCTTGTAGCCGCCGGCCCGCATTTGTGACTCGGTCCCGCATTTGCTGCAGAAACGATGGCTGGCGTGCCAGGCGAGCAGTGCGGCGCCCTGCGCCATCGCTCCGGCGGCCGCTTCGTCGATCAGGCCTTGCATGTAGACCGAGCGGTAGTCGATGGCCTTGACTGTTTCGGGAAGCTGTTCCGGCTCGAGACCGGCGGTCACCGCCAGCACCGGGCCCTGGTCGGAGAATCCAAGCAGCACACCGCTGCCGGGCAAGGTCTGGAAGGGCAGGCTTTCGGCGACGCCGAACCAGGGATCGAAGCTGCCGTCACGAACCTTCAGGTAGAGCCGGCCGCCCTGCATCAAAAGCAGCCTGGTTCCGGGATCGGCGAGCGCTTTGTCGACCGAATCGTCGGCGCGGTTCTCGGATTGTCGGTCGATACTGTTGCCGGCGAAGCCGACGAATTGGCTCGGCTCGCGCAAGGGCGCGTCAAACAGGCTAAAGCTCATGCGGACTCTGGGCGTTCGGGATGGACATGTTCGGGATGGACACGGGAAGGCTTATAGCGCCGCCCTTATCGTTTCGGCAAACCGGCGCAGCTCGGAGCGCTGATAGGGCTCGCGCAGGCCGTGTCCCCACACCGGGCCGGGCCAGCCGGGATCGCCTTCCGAACGGGCGATGACGTGGATGTGCAGCTGGCGCACGATGTTGCCGAGCGCGCCGGTGTTGATCTTGGTGCAGCCGGTCACCTTCTTCAGCGCCTGCGCCACCATATTGGTCTCGAAGGTCAGCATTGTCTGGTCGAGCGGCGTCATGTCGTGGATTTCCTCCACGCCCGGCCGCTGCGGCACCAGAAGCAGCCATGGCCAGCGGCGGTCGTTCATCACGCGCAGTTCACACAGCCCAAGCCACATCAACTGCTCGCTGTCCGCCTCCAGCCGGGCATCCAGCGTGAATCCGGCCTTCAGGCCCGGCAGCATCGGCGTTTCCCTTGCTTTTGGTGTTTTCCTCAGAGTCATGAACGCTAGAGCGGCTGCATCGAGGCTGCAAGCGAATCTCGTGGCTGGTGCAGCTGATTTGCCTGCGCCCTTGCATTTCGTCGCCGAATTGCCGATATGGACGGCGGGAGGTTGGTGGTGGACGATCCACTCGCCAACCGGGTCAGGTCCGGAAGGAAGCAGCCCTAACGAGCCCGGAACGGGTCATTGTTCCAGCCTCCCACCTCATCGGCCCTTCTCGCGACGTTGACGACGCATTGCAGCGCGGGCGAAACTATGCGCAGGAATCGGCCGCCTTTTGGCGCGGCCATTTGGAGTTTTGCGGGCGAATGAGCGAAGCCGGAAATTCGGGACCAAAAAGCCTGGAGATAGGCAAGGCTGGCGCCTATCGCGTGCTGGCGCGCAAGTACCGTCCGGCGAATTTCTCCGAACTGGTCGGCCAGGAGCCGATGGTGCGCACGCTCACCAACGCTTTCGCCACCGGCCGCATCGCCCAGGCCTGGATGTTGACCGGCGTGCGCGGCGTCGGCAAGACCACGACGGCGCGCATTCTCGCGCGGGCCCTGAATTATAAAACGGCAACAATCGACCAGCCTTCCGTCGACCTTGCCGTGCTCGGCGAGCACTGCCAGGCGATCATGGAAGGCCGCCATGTCGACGTCATCGAGATGGATGCCGCCTCGCACACCGGCATCGATGATATCAGGGACATCATCGAACGGGTGCGCTACGCGCCGGTCTCGGCCCGCTACAAGGTCTACATCATCGACGAAGTGCACATGCTGTCGACGCAGGCCTTCAACGGCCTGTTGAAGACGCTGGAAGAGCCGCCGCCGCACGTCAAGTTCATCTTCGCCACCACCGAAATCCGCAAGGTGCCGATCACCGTGCTGTCGCGCTGCCAGCGCTTTGACCTGAGGCGCATCGATGCGGCTGTGGTGAAGGCTGATCTCGCCCGGATAGCGGGCCTGGAAGGCATCGAGGCGGAAGACGACGCGCTGGCGATGATCGCGCGCGCGGCCGAGGGGTCGATGCGCGATGCTCAATCGATTTTCGACCAGGCCATCGCGCATGGCGGTGGTGCGGTCAGCGCCGAAGCCGTGCGCGCGATGCTGGGTCTCGCCGATCGCGCCCGCGTCGTCGATTTGTTCGAACATGTCATGAAGGGTGACGTTGCCGCGGCACTGGCGGAATTGCGCGCGCAATACGACACCGGCGCCGATCCGGCCGCCGTGCTGACCGACCTTGCCGAATTCAACCATCTCGTCACCCGGCTGCGTTTCGTGCCGGCCGCCGCCGACGACGCGGCGCTGTCGCAGGACGAGCGCGAGCGCGGCGCAGATTTCGCGCGGACGCTCTCGATCAAGGTGCTGTCGCGGACGTGGCAGATGCTGCTCAAGGGCATCCCGGAGGTGCAGTCCTCCAACCGGCCGGTAAGTGCAGCCGAGATGGTGCTGATCCGGCTGGCACACGCGGCCGACCTGCCTACGCTGGACGAGGCATTGAGGTCGCTGGAGAACGGCCTGCCGGCGCCGGGCGCCGCGCCGCGTTCGAACGGCGCGCCGGCGAGCCCCGGTAATGGCGGCGCTCCTGGTGGCAACGGCGCCAGCGCAGTGGCGCAGGCGCGCATGCCCGGCGGGTCGGGCGGCGCGCAGACCATGCGGCTGGTCGAAGCCGCGCCCGCTCCGGCCGCCTTCATTGCGCCTGTGCAGCCGGCGCCGGAGGCGCAGCCAATATCGCTGAAATCGCTGGCCGATATTGTCGCCCTTGCCGACGCGCAGCGCGACATCGCCTTCAAGGTGCTGGTCAAGCGCTGCATCCGCCTCGTGCGCATCGAGCCCGGCCGCATCGACGTCAGCCTGACCGACGATGCGCCCAAAATGCTGCTCAACGATTTGACGACCAAGCTGCGCGCCTGGACCGGTCGCAACTGGCTGGTGTCGCTGTCGAAGGAAGAGGGCGGCCAGACGCTGGCCGAAATGGAATCGGCCAGGCGCGAGAACGCTTTGCTCGATGCCAAGAGCGATCCGACGGTCGCCGCCATCCTGGCGCGTTTTCCCGGCGCCAGGATCATCGACGTGCGCATTCCCGACGCGCCGGAAGCCGACGCGGTCGAAGCCGAAGTGCCGGTCGAGCCGCCGGCGGACGACGACGAACCCTGACGAAACCACGACTCTGCAAAGGATCGGACCATGAAAGATCTTCTCGGCCTCATGGGCAAGGCGAAGGAAATGCAAGCCAAGTTCCAGGCTATGCAGGACGAGATCGCCACGGTCGAAGCCGTCGGCCAGGCCGGCGGCGGCCTGGTCATTGTCACGTTGACCGGCAAGTTCGAGATGAAGTCGCTGAAGATCGACCCGTCTCTGTTCAAGGAGGATGAGGTGGAGATCCTCGAAGACCTGCTTCTGGCCGCTCACAATGACGCCAAGGCCAAGGTCGAGCAGATCATGCAGGAAAAGACCAAGGCGCTGACCGCCGGCCTGCCGATTCCGCCGGGAATGAAACTGCCGTTCTAGATGCATGTCGCCCAAGAGTGTGCGACGGTTTTGGGGATAACGACATGCATAAAGCCAAAGACTAGTTGGCCATGGCCGAAGAGCCGTCCGAAAGGCTGATCGAGCAGCGTATCCGCAACAGGATCTACGAGATCCTGGAAATCCTGGCCGATTCTGATGCCGGCGTCGATCTCGTCGGCATCAAGGGCTATTTCAACCTGTTCGAGGATTTCGTGCATCGCCCCTCGATCGAAGCCGGTACTTCGGCGCTCTCGAAGGAAGAACGCGCCATCGTGCTGGAGATCGCGGATTTCCTGGAGGCTGCCGGGGAGGCCAACCCCGATTTCACCAGGTCCGAGTTCATCGACAGCGACTGGCCGGGAAAGATCGCGCCGGTCGCCCGCAATGCGCGAGCATTGTTCCTGAAGCGCGGGCTGTTCTCGGAGAAATTCGAAGAAATTGAGCCAGGACGGCCGGCAGCGATTTCAGCCGGGCGATAATGCATGTCGTCCAAAAGCGGTCTCGGCCTGGACAAGGGCGTGCATAAAACAAAGGCTTGAAGTCCGGATCTTGCCACGTAACTGTGCCAGTTTGGCAACAGCATCTCATCAATAACGTTTTAGCCATCATTTTGCCCGAAAGTGTCTCATTCTTGCCGCAGCCTGGGGGCGGGCATCGAAGTGAGAGGGTTACCTGTTGATTGCCACGCGATGGAAGACGCCGCTGTTGCTCGGCGTCGTCACGTCTCCCCTGTTCCTGGCCGCTTGCAGCCAGACCGCGTCACACGGCATGTCCAGCCTGACCGACGCCATCACGCCGAGTTTCCTGAGCTCCCGCGGCTACCACACGCCGAAGGACAGGGAATGCCTGGAAAGGGCGATGTTCTTCGAATCCAACCGGTCGAGCCGCGATGGCATGATCGCCGTCGGCACTGTCGTGATGAACCGGCTGCGCTCCGGCAAACATGGCGACACCATCTGCGCGGTGGTGGGCGAGCGCGGCCAGTTCGCGCCCGGCGTCATGACCAGGCCGATGAATTCGCGTGCCATGCCCGATGTCGAGGAAGCCGCCGACGCCGTGCTCAAGGGCGAGCGCAAGGCCAAGCTCAAGAACACGATGTATTTCCACACCGCGGGCCTGCGCTTCCCCTACAAGAACATGCATTACACCATGGTCGCCGGCGGCAATGCGTTCTACGAGAAGCGCGGCCGCAACTGGCAGCCGCTGCCGGACGAGCCGACGGTCGCGGTCGCCTCGGCCGAGCAGCCAGCAGCCCTGCCCGGAGTTGCCGCGACTCGTGTTGCTTCCGCCGAGCCGGCGGCCAAGACATCCGATCGCACCGCTGCGGCCTACGTGACTGCCGCGGCGGAGCCGGTGCGCTCCGGCAAGGCGGCCCAGCAGACCTACGTGACGGCATCGGCTGCGCCGGCCGCAAAGTCTGCGCGCGTCCAGGAAAAGCCGACGATGGTGGCGATGCAGGAGCCGATGGAGGAACCGGACGCCGCTCGTTTTGGCGGGACCTTGAACACGAAGGTCATTTCCTCGGTGCAGGGCGCGCCGCAGGAAGCGGCGATGGGATTCCAGTCGACGCCTGAGAACACCGATGCCATCGGCGCGATGATCGTCAGCCAGAGCCGTCCGCTCGAAACCAACTGAGGCGGGCCGCACTTGACGGCCTGCCGGTGCTGGTTGGAGATGCGGTCCGGACGCAAAACCGCTTCGCACTTTTCGCGGAATTGCTCTAGATCAGGGCAATGTCCAAGCGAATCGCGGGTCCCGAGATCGAACGTCTCATCCAGCTCCTGGCCAAAGTGCCGGGGCTCGGTCCCCGCTCGGCCAGGCGCGCCGCGCTGCATTTGATCAAGAAGAAGGAACAACTGCTGTCGCCGCTCGCCGCCGCCATGGGCGAGGCGGCCGACAAGGTGCGCATCTGCTCGACCTGCGGCAATGTCGACACGTCGGACCCCTGCATGATCTGCACCGATCCACGCCGTGACGCCGGCACGCTGATCGTCGTCGAGGACGTCTCTGATCTGTGGGCGCTGGAGCGGGCGGCGGCGATGAACGTGCGCTACCATGTGCTGGGCGGCACGCTGTCGCCGCTCGACGGTATCGGCCCCGATCAGCTCAACATCCGCTCATTGGTCGACCGCGTCGCCGGCGGCGAGGTCAAGGAGATCATCCTGGCCGTCAATGCCACGGTGGAGGGCCAGACCACAGCCCATTACCTGACCGATCAATTGTCCGGTTTCGAGGTGAAGATAACGCGGCTGGCGCATGGCGTGCCGGTCGGTGGCGAACTCGACTATCTCGACGAAGGCACGCTGGCGGCAGCGCTGCGCTCCAGGACGGCGTTTTGACGCGATTGCGGGGAAGGATGCTTGTCACGATGATCCCGCATCCTCAAAAGTTGGCGTTCCGTGGCGCCCCCCTCTGTCCTGCCGGACATCTCCCCCTCAAGGGGGGAGATTGGCAATTTCGCAGCCGGCATCTCCTTTTCAACGGCGGTGTTTGGCGAAGGCAGAGACAACAGTCGATCTCCCCCCTTGAGGGGGAGATGTCCGGCAGGACAGAGGGGGGCGCCAAGGAACGCGGCCTCCGCAAGTTCTGCTTTGCGTTTTTCCTGGCGATACTGGCTGCACTGTTCCTCACCCCTCCCGCCTCGGCCGCCAAGATCGACGACCAGTTCCGCGCCTGGCTGCGGAGCGATCTGTGGCCTGACGCCAAGGCCAAGCGCATTTCCAAGCAGACCTTCGATGCCGCCTTCGACGGCGTCAAACCCAATCTCAAGCTGCCCGATCTTGTCATGCCCGGCGAGAAGCCGAAGACCCCGCAGAAGCAGCATCAGGCCGAGTTCGGCTCGCCCGGCGCCTATTTCGCCGAGAAGACCATCCGCGCCGTCACATCGGGCGGGCGGACGCGCGCGGCGGCCAACGCCAGGACGCTCGCCGCGATCGAAAAGCGCTATGGCGTGCCGGGCGAGGTCCTTTTGGCGATCTGGGGCCGCGAAACAGGGTTCGGCGCGGCGAAGATGCCTTACGACGCCTTCGAGGTGCTGGGCACCAAGGCGTTCATGTCGACGAGGAAGGACTTCTTCCGCACCGAGCTGCTGGCGGCGCTCGAGATCGTCCAGCGCGGATTGGCCCCGGTGGATGCGATGAAATCGTCCTGGGCCGGCGCGCTCGGCCAACCGCAGTTCATGCCGACATCGTTTCTCAAGCATGCGGTGGATTTCGATGGCGACGGGCGTGTCGACATCTGGAGCTCGACGCCTGACGTGCTCGCCTCGATCGCCAACTATCTCGTCCATTATGGCTGGGTGAGGGGACGTGGCTGGGGCTTCGAGGTGACCGTGCCCGAGAGCGTCTCCTGTTCGCTCGAAGGCCCCGACCAGGGCAAGACAATCTCGCAATGGGCCGCAATGGGCATCAAGCGTGTCGGCGGCAAGGCATTCCCGGCGAGCGAGCTGAAGGCCGAGGGCTTCCTGCTGATGCCGGCCGGCCGCAGCGGCCCGGCCTTC
This sequence comes from Mesorhizobium sp. B2-2-3, assembly GCF_006442405.1. NCBI lineage: Bacteria > Pseudomonadati > Pseudomonadota > Alphaproteobacteria > Hyphomicrobiales > Phyllobacteriaceae > Mesorhizobium > Mesorhizobium sp. B2-2-3. The sequence goes on from NZ_VFWC01000001.1 coordinate 302,410, forward strand.
ATCGCCACGCCCAATTTCTACGTGCTGAAGCAATACAACACCAGCGACCTCTATGCCCTCTTCATCGGCCATGGCGCCGACCGCATCGCCCATGGCGATGCGAATTTTTCCGGCAGCTGGGGTGCGGTCGGTGACCTCCACCGCTCCGACATCGCCGCCCTGCAGCGGGCGCTGGAGGCCAAGGGCTACGATGTCGGCAGCGCCGACGGGCTGCCCGGCTTCAAGACCCGCCGCTCGATCGGCGCCTGGCAGGAAAAGAACGGCAAGCCCGCCACCTGCTTCCCCGATGCCGGCCTGGTCGCTGCTCTGAAGTAACTCCCACGTCAGGGTTTTTTCTCGAATGCGGGCCTCTGTTGGCCTTCGCATGCTCCGGCTCGCCCGCCTGCCACTATGATCCAGTGAGCCGACGCATAAATGCTCGTTGCCCGCCGCGAGGCCGCCGGATATGCTGTTGACCAACTGGACAAAAACCACGACGGTAAGTGGTCAAAGGGGGCCCTTGTCGGCCTGGAAAAACACCGCAACCCTGAGCCGGGAACTCAGGTCAACAAAACAGGGAACAATCACCATGATGATGGAAAAGCTTGCTCTACGATCCCGCATTCTGCTTGCGGGTGCCGCAATGTCGGCGCTGCTTCTGGCGGGAGCGCCGGCTGGCGCGGTCACGCCAGCCGACACGCTGGTCGAAGGCTTTGCCATCGATGACATCATCTCCATGGATCCGGGCGAGGCATTCGAGCTGTCGACCGCCGAGGTCACCGGCAACACCTATGACCTGCTGGTCCGGCTCGACCTCAGCGACACCTCCAAGGTCAAGGGCGACCTCGCCGAAAGCTGGACCGTCTCGGACGATGGCCTGACCTACACGTTCAAGCTCAAGCCCGGCCTGAAATTCGCCTCGGGCAACCCGATCACCGCGGCCGACGTCGCCTATTCGTTCGAACGCGCCGTCAAGCTGGACAAGAGCCCGGCCTTCATCATCGACCAGTTCGGGATCAGCGGCGACAATGTCGCCGAAAAAGCCAAGGCGGTCGACGACACCACCTTCCAGTTCATCGTCGACAAGGCCTATGCGCCGAGCTTCGTGTTGAACTGCCTGTCGGCCACCGTCGCCTCGGTCGTCGACGCCAAGCTGGTCAAGGAACATGTCGCGGCGGTCACGCCGAGCGCCGACTACAAATGGGACAATGATTTCGGCAATGCCTGGCTGAAGACTGGCTATGCCGGCTCGGGCGTCTACAAGCTGCGTGAGTGGCGCGCCAACGAGGCCGTCGTGCTCGAACGGAACGACAATTACTACGGCGAAAAGGCCAAGCTTGCTCGCGTCATCTACCGCAACATGAAGGAAAGCTCGGCACAGCGCCTGGCGCTTGAGGCCGGCGACATCGACGTCGCCCGCAATCTCGAGCCGAACGACCTCGACGCCATTGCCAAGAACCCCGACCTCACCACAACCAGTGCGCCGAAGGGCACTGTCTACTACATCAGCCTCAACCAGAAGAACCAGAACCTCGCCAAGCCCGAAGTCCGCCAGGCCTTCAAATATCTGGTCGACTATGACGCGCTGAGCTCGACCATCCTCAAGGGCATCGGTGAAATCCACCAGACTTTCCTGCCCAAGGGCGTGCTCGGAGAACTGGACAAGAACCCGTTCAAGCTCGACGTCGCCAAGGCCAAGGAACTGCTGGCCAAGGCAGGCCTGCCCGACGGCTTCAGCGTGACCATGGATGTGCGCACCGGCCAGCCGACAACCGGCATGGCGGAATCGATCCAGCAGACGCTCGGCCAGGCCGGTATCAAGCTGGAGATCATTCCCGGCGACGGCAAGCAGACGTTGACCAAGTACCGCGCCCGCAACCACGACATCTATATCGGTCAGTGGGGCCAGGACTATTTCGATCCGAACTCCAATGCCCAGACCTTTGCCTCGAACCCGGACAATTCGGATGAGGGCAAGTCCAAGACGCTGGCCTGGCGCAACGCCTGGGATATTCCGGACCTGACCAAGCAAACCGAAGCCGCTTTGCTGGAGAAGGATTCGGGCAAGCGCGCCGACATGTACAAGGATCTGCAGCAGAAGATCCTCGACACCAGTCCCTTCGTCATCATCCATCAGCAGCTGGAAGTCGCCGGGTTGCGCAAGAACCTCAAGGGTTTCGCGCTCGGCCCGAGCTTCGACACCAATTTCGTTGGGCCGGTTTCCAAGGAATAGCGCCGGCGGATGAGCGTAGCTGAAAATCAGGCGGCGGCAGGGCGCGGCAGCGCCCGTGCCGTCGCCATTTTCTCATCGATCGGCCGCTTCCTGGTGATCGCGATCACGACCTATCTCGGTCTGCTCGCGGTGACCTTTTTCATTGGCCGCGTCATCCCCATCGACCCGGTGTTGGCCGTGCTCGGCGACCGGGCGCCGGCCAATGTCGTGGAACGCACGCGCCGCGAGATGGGTCTCGACCTGCCGCTGGTCGAGCAGTTCTATATTTATGTCAAAAATGCCCTCAATGGTGATTTCGGCACCTCGGTGCTGACCACCAATCCGGTCATGACCGACATCCGCCGCGCCCTTCCGGCAACGACGGAACTGGCGACGTTGGGGACACTGATCGGCGCGCTGTTCGGCGTGCCGCTGGGTGTGCTGGCTGCCGTCAGGCGCGGCAGCCTCATCGACCAGGTCGTCCGCGTCATCGGCCTGATCGGCTATTCCGTGCCGATCTTCTGGCTTGGCCTGCTCGGGCTCGTCCTGTTCTACGCCAAGCTGCAATGGGTGGCTTTCCCGGCGCGGCTCGACGTCGTCTACGAATACACCTTCACGCCGATCACTGGCTTCTACCTTCTCGATTCGGCGATGCAGGGGCAGTGGGATGTCTTCTGGGACGCGTTCCGCCACATCATCCTGCCGGCCTCGCTGCTCGGCTATTTCTCGCTCGCCTATATCAGCCGCATGACGCGCTCCTTCATGCTCAACGAACTCACCCAGGAATATATCGTCGCCGCGCGCGCCAAGGGCCTGTCGGAAACCCGCATCATCTGGGCTCATGCATTGCGCAATGCCGCCGTGCCGATGGTGACCGTGATCGCGCTCTCCTATGCCGGGCTGCTGGAAGGCTCGGTGTTGACCGAGACGGTCTTCTCCTGGCCTGGCATCGGCCTCTACATCACCAATTCGCTGCAGAATGCCGACATGAACGCGGTGCTCGGCGGCACCATCGTCATCGGCTCGGTGTTCATAGCCATCAATCTCCTGTCCGACCTGCTTTACCGCGTGCTCGACCCGAGGACCAAGGTAAGATGAGCAGAGGAATCCCACTTTCAGGCTCGGCTGCGGCCCACCCCGGCCCTTCGGGCCACCTTTCCTCTCCCCCGTCGAACGGGGCAGAGTTGGTCTGCGAAGCAGACCGGAGTGGGGGTCGACAGCGCCAAGAGGCATCGTCATGACCGCCTCCGACGCCGCCCCCCTCTCCCGCCGCGACTGGCTGCTCAGCGAGCGGCCGGCCTCGCGCATGCAGGCGAGGCTCGGCCGCGCCTATGTCGCGTGGCGGCGTTTCTCCGCCAATCGGCTGGCCTTTCTCGGCCTGCTCATCATCATCGCGCTGCTGGTCATTGCCGCCCTTGCCGGGGTGCTGGCGCCTTATTCGCCGACTTTCGGCGATCTGAAGAATGCGCGCCTGCTGGCGCCAAGCGCCGAGCACTGGTTCGGCACCGACGATCTCGGCCGCGATATCCTCTCGCGCATTCTCTACGGCTCGCGCTGGACGCTGTATGTCGTCATCCTGGTCGCCATCATCGCCGCCCCCATCGGCCTCGTGGTCGGCACCGTCGCCGGCTATGCCGGCGGCTGGACCGATGCCATACTGATGCGCATCACCGACATCTTCCTCGCTTTCCCCAAGCTGATCCTGGCGCTGGCCTTTGTCGCGGCCCTCGGCCCCGGCATCGAGAACGCGGTGCTCGCCATCGCCATCACCTCCTGGCCGCCCTATGCCCGCATCGCGCGTGCCGAAACGCTGACTGTGCGCAATTCCGATTACATCAAGGCGGTGGAGCTGATGGGCGCCTCGCCCTTCCGCATCGTGCTGCGCCACATCATGCCGCTCTGCATCTCCTCGCTGATCATCCGCGTGACGCTCGACATGGCCGGCATCATCCTCACCGCCGCCGGCCTCGGGTTCCTCGGCCTCGGCGCGCAGCCGCCGCTGCCCGAATGGGGCACGATGATCGCTTCGGGCCGCCGCTTCGTGCTCGACCAATGGTGGGTGGCCGGCGCGCCGGGCTTCGCCATCCTGATCGTCAGCCTCGGCTTCAACCTGCTTGGTGACGGCCTGCGCGACGCGCTCGACCCGCGGAGCGGCGACCAATGAACGGCGAAACGAGGACACGGCCGGAACGCGCATTGCTCGAAGTCGACGATCTGCGCGTCACCTTCCCGACGCGCACCGGGCTGATCGAGGCGGTGCGCGGCGTTTCCTTCTCGCTAGGCCGCGAGCGGCTCGGCATCGTCGGCGAGAGCGGCTCGGGCAAGTCGCAGACCGGCCGTGCCATCATGGGGCTGACGCCGCCCCAGGCGCGGATATCGGCGAAGAGGCTGGCTTTCGACGGCATCGACCTTCTGGCCGCATCGCCACGTGAGCGCCGCGCGCTGCGGGGCAATCGCATCGCCATGATCCTGCAGGATCCGAAATATTCGCTCGACCCGGTGATGAGCATCGGCCGCCAGATCGTCGAGACGCTGCGCACCCATGAGAAGGTCTCCAAGGCCGAGGCGCGGGAGCGCGCGCTGGCCATGCTGGAGGCGGTGCAGATCCGCGACCCCCGGCGTGTCTTCGACCTGCATCCGCACGAGGTCTCCGGCGGCATGGGCCAGCGCGCCATGATCGCCATGATGCTGATCGCCGGGCCGGAAATGATGATCGCCGACGAGCCGACCTCGGCGCTCGACGTCACCGTGCAACTCGACGTGCTCGGCATTCTCGACCGGCTGGTCGGCGAGCGCGGCATGGGGCTGATCTTCATCTCGCACGATCTGCGCCTGGTCTCGTCCTTTTGCGACCGCGTCATCGTCATGTATGCCGGCAAGGTGGTGGAGCAGCTCAAGGCCTCCGAACTCGGTCGCGCCCAGCATCCCTACACGCGCGGCCTGCTCAACTGCATGCCCAAGATCGGCGCCGATCGTCACCCGCTGCCGGTGCTCGACCGCAAGCCGGAGTGGGCGGCATGACGTCAGCAATTGCCGTCGACGGGCTGGAGGTCATCTTCGACCGCTTTCGCGCACTGAAGGGCGTCAGCCTGGACGTGCAGCCGGGCGAATCCTTCGGCCTGGTCGGTGAATCTGGCTCCGGCAAATCGACGCTGCTCAGGGCGATCGCCGGCCTTGCGCCGGTCGCTTCGGGCAGCATCACGGTCAACGGCAAGAAGCTCGGCGCGCGCCGCGACAAGGCCTTTTACCGCGAAGTGCAGATGGTGTTCCAGGATCCGTACGGTTCGCTGCACCCGCGCCAGACCATCGACCGCCTGCTGCAGGAGCCGCTCGCCATCCATGGTTTTGGCGACGGGGAAAAGCGCATCCAGCGGGCGCTCGACGAGGTCGGCCTCGGCAACGGCTTCCGCTTCCGCTACTCGCATCAATTGTCGGGCGGCCAGCGCCAGCGCGTGGCGATCGCGCGCGCGCTGATCCTCGAACCGTCGATCCTGCTGCTCGACGAGCCGACCTCGGCGCTCGATGCCTCGGTGCAGGCCGAGGTGCTCAACCTGCTCGAGGAAGTACGCCGGCGGCGCAAGCTGACCTTCCTGATGGTCAGCCACGACCTCGCCATCATCACCCATATGTGCGAACGCCTGATGGTGATGCAAAGCGGCGAGGCGGTGGAGAATTTGACGGCGGGTGACTTGGTCGAGCGGCGCGTGACGAAGGATTACACGCGCAATCTCTTGCGGGCCAGCGACGGGTTTGTGAGGGTGTAGCTGAACTTTCAACGCGACGCTGATCGCCCCTTGTCTTCAGGCCCTGCCGCTTTCCGGGATGGCATCATCGGCCGGCGCAGTGCTTTCCTGCCCTCGCTTCGGCTCCTTGATCCTGAACCACGTCACATAAAGCGCCGGCAGGAACAGCAGCGTGATCGCAGTACCCGCGATGATGCCACCCATCATCGCGTAGGCCATCGGTCCCCAGAACACTTCGCGCGCGATCGGGATCAGCGCCAGGCTGGCGGCGGCGGCCGTCAGCGCGATCGGCCGCATCCGGTGTTCGGTCGCCTCGATAACGGCGGCCCAACGGTCCTTGCCCTCCGCGACAAGGTCCTCGATCTGCACGATCAGGATGACCGAGTTGCGGATCAGGATGCCGATCAGGGCAAGCACGCCGAGGATGGCGACGAAGCCGAGCGGCGCGCCGCTCGGCACCAGGGCCGCCACCACGCCGATCAACCCGAGCGGCGCCACCGCAACGACCAGGAACAGGCGCTGGAAGCTCTGCAGCTGGACCATCAGGATGGTTGCCATCACAAACAGCATCAGCGGCACGACGGCCGCTATCGGCCCCTGGCTCTTGGCGCTTTCCTCGACGGAGCCGGCGGTCTCGACGGAATAGCCCGGCGGCAGCTTGGCGATGAAGCCATCGACCGATGGCTTCAGTTCGTTGACCACTGTTGCCGGCAGAACGTCGCCGACCAGGCCGGCCCGCACGGTGATGGTCGGGATGCGGTCGCGCCGCCATACCGTCGGTTGTTCGAGCTCGTAGCGGAAGTTGGCCACCGCCGCGAGCGGGATGGCCTCGCCGGTGCTGGTCGGCAGCTGCATGTTCTGCAAAGTCTCGATCGAGCCGCGTTCGGCCTCGCGCGAGCGCGCCACGACGTTGATCAGGTAGGTGGCGTCACGCACTTGCGTGATGGTGGCGCCGCCGACGGTGCTGTTGAGCGCGCTGGCGATGTCGGAGGAGGTGATGCCGAGCTGCCGCGCCTTGTCCTGCAGCACGTCGACCCTGAGCACGCGCTGCGGCTCGTTCCAGTCGAAGGTCGGCGCGGCGAGTTTGGGATTGGCTGAAATCACGCCGGCGAATTGCTGCGCCAGCGAGCGCACCGTCTGGATGTCGGGCCCGCCGACGCGGTACTGCACGGGGCGGCCGACAGGCGGTCCGAGTTCGAGCAGCTTCACGAAGGCGTCGGTACCGACGAATTCCTCGCGCAGCAGCTTTTCCAGCGCCGGCTTCACCCGGTTGCGCGCCTCGATGCTCTTGGTGACGATCACCGTCTGGCCGAAATAGGGATTGGCCGGTTGCACGTCATAGGCGAGCACGAACCGCACCGCGCCTTGGCCGATATAGGACGAGAAATGGTCGATGTCGGGATTGCCGACCAGCGCCCGCTGCTCGAACCGCTCCATCTGCTCGCGCGTGTCGGCGATCGAGGAATTCTGCGGCAGGTTCCAGTCGACGATCAGCTCCGGCCGGTCCGAGGGCGGGAAGAACTGCTGCTGCACCAGGCCGAAGCCGGCGATCGACGCGGCAAACAACAGCACCGTGGCGATGATGGTCAGCCAGTGATGGCGCACCGAGCCGACAAGGGCACGCCGGAACAGCGAGGTGAAGCGACCCGGCTGGTCGTGATGCTTCGTCTTCATCGTCGCCGGCAGAATGGTGACGCCGAGCAGCGGCGCGAACAGCACCGCCACGATCCACGACACCAGCAGCGACACGGCGATGACGACGAACAGGGTGAAGGTGTATTCGCCGGCGGCGCTGTTGTTGAGGCCGATCGGAATGAAGCCCGCGACGGTCACCAGCGTGCCGGTCAGCATCGGGAAGGCGGTCGATGTGTAGACATAGGTCGCCGCCTTGCGCAGGCTATCACCGACCTCCAGCCGCGCCACCATCATCTCGACCGCGATCATCGCGTCGTCGACCAGAAGCCCGAGCGCGATGATCAGCGCACCGAGCGAGATGCGCTGCAGCGAGATGCCGAGATAGGACATGACCGTGAAGGTGATGGCCAGCACCAGCGGGATCGACAGCGCGACGACGAAGCCTGCGCGCATGCCGAGACTGATGAAGGACACGGCCAGCACGATGGCCACCGCCTCGAACAAGGCGCGCGTGAAGCCCGAGACCGCTTCCTCGACGATGACCGGCTGGTCGGCGACCAGATGCACGCCGACGCCGACCGGCAGGTCTGCCAGCACCTTGTTCATCGCCTCATGCAGCGCCTCGCCGAATTTGAGCAGATTGGCGTTGGGCTTCATGCCGATGGCAAGCCCGATCGCGTCCTGGCCGTTGAAGCGGAACAGTGCCGTTGGCGGATCGGCATAGCCGCGCGTGATCGTCGCCACGTCGCTCAGCCGGAAGAAGCGGTCGTTGACGCGAAGATTGATTGCGCGAAGGCTCTCTTCGGAGGTGAACTGGCCGCCGACCCGCACGCTGATGCGTTCCGGGCCGGATTGGATGACGCCGGACGGGGTGATCGCGTTCTGCGCCTGCAGGCTTGCCACGATCGCCTGTTGGTTGAGGCCGAGGGCCGCGATCTGGCGGGTCGAGAATTCGAGATAGATCGCCTCGTCCTGGGCACCGACCAGGTCCACCTTGCCGGCATTCGGCACGGTCAGGATTTTTGTCCTGACATCCTCGACATAGTCGCGCAGCTGGCGCGGCGTCAGCCCGTCCGACGTAAAGGCGTAGATGTTGCCGTAGACGTCGCCGAAACGGTCGTTGAAGAACGGTCCCTGGACGCCTTGCGGGAACTGCGCCTTGATATCGTTGACCATGTTGCGCACCTGAATCCAGTTCGGCACGACGTCGCGCGCCTTGGTGGTGTCCTTCAGGTTGACGAAGATGACGGTCTGGCCGGCTGTGGTGACGGATTTGGTGTAGTCGAGGCTGTCGAGTTCCTCGAGCTTCTTCTCGATGCGGTCGGTCACCTGCTGCACCGTCTCCTTGACCGAAGCGCCGGGCCAATTGGCCTGGATGATCATGGTCTTGATGGTGAAGGCGGGGTCTTCCTCGCGGCCGAGGTTGAGGTAGGAGAAGATGCCGGCCGCAACGAAGACCAGCATGAAATACCAGACCATCGAGCGGTGGTTGAGCGCCCAGTCGGAGAGGTTGAAGCCCTTCATGAGGCCCCTCCCGCGGGCAGTTTGACCTTCTGACCTTCGGTCAGGCTGTGGACGCCGGCGGTGACGACGCGCATTCCCGCTTCCAGCCCCTGAGCCACCGTGAAGGTTCCGCCGTTCCTGGAGGCAACCTTGATCTCGCGCGTGCTCACGCTCGATGTCTGCGCATCGAGGACCCACACCCTGTCGGAGCCGTTCCTCTGGAAGAGCGCCGACAGCGGCAGTTCGATCGTCGGCTCCACCGTGGTCATGCGCGTTGCCGTCACGGTCGAGCCGAGCCGGAAGGCCTGCGGCGGATCGGTGAGCGTCAGCCGCACGCGCCGCGTGCGCGTCGAGCCCTCGGCCTGCGGCGCGATCTCGCGCAGCTTGGCCTCGGTCCGGATCGTCGGCAGCGATTGCAGGATGACCTGGAACGGCGTGCCGGCCGTGAGATTGCCGGTCAACCGGTCTGGAATATCGACCACCGCTTCGCGCGGGTCCGAGCGCGCCACGGTGACGACCGTCTGGCCGGGGGAGACCGTCTGGCCGACCTCGGCGCCGACAGCGGTGACGACGCCGTCGAAATCCGAGAACAGCCTGGCATAGCCGAGCTGCTCCTGCGATTTGGCCAGCGAGGCCCTGGCCCGCTCGACACTGGCCTCGGCCGCCTTCCTCGCCTGCTGCGCGGCATCGAACACGGCTTGCGTGGTGTTGGCGCTGGCAAGCAATTGGCGTTGGCGCTCCTCGCTGGCGGCGGCGTTGGCAAACTGTGCCTCGGCATTGGAGAGCTCGGCCTTGGCCGCCTGGACCGACAGCTCCAAGGCGGTCGGGTCCAGTGCCGCGATCGTCGTGCCCTTGCTGACGATGTCGCCGACATTGACGTCGCGGGACACGACCCGGCCGAGCAGGCGAAAGGCGAGATCGGCGCTGACCTGCGGCTCGACCGATCCGGCGAAGCCGAAGACCTGCGTGGTGCGCGGCTCGACCACCACCGACAGCACCGGCCGGATGATCTCCGGAGGCTTCTCCTCCGACTTCGAGCAGGCGGCGAGCGCGCCAAGCGCGATCAGGCCAAGCAGGAGGCGCGGCATCCGGCTCATTGGCCCGCTCCCGATATCTCGATTTTCTGACCCGCACTGAGCAGCTGTCCGCCCGCGGTGACGACGCTTTGGCCCTCCTCCAATCCCCTGGCGATGACGACGGTGCCGGAATTGAAAGCCAGCACCTCGACCGGTGCCATCGTCACCGTACCGGTCGAGGGATCGACGATCCAGACCGCCGGCTTGCCGGCGCTGGACGTCAATGCCTGCCAGGGCAGCAGGATCGCCTTGGCCGGTTTGGCGCCGGCCGAGCCGATGACGGCCGCGCCCAGCGGCATGCCGGCGGGCGTATCGGCAATGCCGACCTTGACCCGGATCGAGCCCGACGCCGGATCGACCGCCGGGGAGATTTCGCGCACCTTGCCCGTTGCCCTGATCTGCGGGTCGGACAGGAGCGTGATCGTCACCGCCGGCGAGGTCGGCGTCCTGGCGATCAACGTCTCCTGGACGTTGAACACCGCGTCGCGGTCGCCGTCCTCGGCGACGGTGAAGACGGTCTGCGCAGCCTGCACCACCTGGCCGGTTTCGACTTGGCGGGCGGTGATGACGCCCGCGGCGCCAGCCTTGAGTTCGGTGAAGGACAGGTTCTGCTTGGCATTGGCGAGCGCGCTCTGCGCCGCGTCGAGGCTGCCTTGCGCCACCTTCAATGCCTGATCGGCGGCGTCATAGTCGCGCCTGGTGGTGTAACCCTGGGCAAGCAGCGTCTTTTGCCGCTCGAAGGCGGCGGCGGACTGGGTCAACTGCGCTTGCGCCGCGTCGAGATCGGCCTGCGCCGAGCGCAAATCGGATTCCTGCTCCTGCGGGTCGATGCGGGCAAGCACCGCGCCCTTGTCGACATGCTGGCCGACATCGGCAAGCCGTTCGGCGACGCGGCCGCCGACCCGGAACGATAGATTATTCAGCGTGCGCGCCGCGATCACCCCGGTCAGCGCGGTTCTCGGCGCATAGTCGGCCATCGCCACGGTCTCGGTGCGCACCATGATCGGCAGCTTTTTTTCCGCCGCTTCCTGTTTCTGGCAGCCGGCCAAAAGCAGGACGGCCGTGCAAGTGAAAAGCGCTACGCCGATGGAAAAAATCGAAAAATTGGAAGGTTTGACCGATGGCGGCGAGACGGACGATGTCGCGTTCCTGCTCATGGGCTCCCTCAGCCGCAGGCCGCTCGCCGATCGCGATGCCTCGCGGATCCCGGCACGATAGTTGATCTCCCGAAAAAGGAAACCGGACTCGTACCCGTATCAGTGATCCGACTCGGGTTTGCAACGGCCTGACGACGGCCAGTCCCGGCCGGGCAGCTTTTCGTGATAGGAATTTTTTCCTTGACGAGGTGAAGGCAACTATGATAGATATTTGAATATGGTGCTGAGTTGCGCCAGGGACCCGCCGCACAGGCGGTTTTTCCGCTCAATGATCCTCAACAGCGCGCCGCGAAGGCTCCGAACCCGTTAACGCAGTCCGTTGCCTGGTACGGATATCGCCGGCTGGTCAGGCGCGATACCTCAGGCCCAATCGCCTGCCGGCGGTGCCGACTTGAGGAAAGCATGAAATAAGCCCAGAAGACATCTGATCAAGCAGAACGGGCGCCGGCCCTATGAGGGACATCATGAAGAACTCAGCCATTTCCGAACGCAAGAGCCAGTCGATCTCGCGCGGTGTCGGTATGACCACGCAGATTTACGCCGACCGGGCCGAGAACTCGGAGATCTGGGATGTCGAGGGCCGCCGCTACATCGATTTCTCCTCCGGCATCGCCGTCGTCAACACCGGCCACCGCCACCCCAAGGTCATCGAGGCGGTCAAGGCGCAGCTCGACCGCTTCACCCACACCTGCTACCAGGTGGTGCCCTATGAGAGCTATGTAAGGCTGGCCGAACGGCTGAACGGCATTCTTCCGGGCAAGTTCGAGAAGAAGACGATCTTCGTCACCACCGGCGCCGAGGCGGTCGAGAACGTCATCAAGATCGCCCGCAATGCCACCGGCCGCCAGGCCGTCATCGCCTTTGCCGGCGGCTTCCATGGCCGCACCTTCATGGGCATGGCGCTGACCGGCAAGGTGGTGCCCTACAAGGTCGGCTTCGGCGCCATGCCGGCCGACGTCTTCCACGCCCCGTTCCCGGTGCCGCTGCACGGCGTGTCGGTGGCCGATTCGCTTGCCGCGCTCGATCGCCTGTTCAAGGCCGACGTCGATCCGGCCAGGGTCGCGGCCATCATCGTCGAGCCGGTGCAGGGCGAGGGCGGCTTCTACGAAGCGCCGCGCGATTTCATGACCGCGCTGCGCAAGATCTGCGATCAGCACGGCATCCTGCTCATTGCCGACGAGGTGCAGACCGGCTTTGCCCGCACCGGCAAGATGTTTGCCATGGAGCACCATGAGGTGACCGCCGACATCACCACCATGGCCAAGGGCCTGGCCGGCGGCTTTCCGCTGGCGGCGGTCACCGGCCGCGCCGAGATCATGGATGCGCCTGGCCCCGGCGGGCTGGGCGGAACTTATGGCGGCAGCCCGATCGGCGTTGCCGCCGCGCACGCGGTGCTTGACGTGATCGAGGAAGAGAAACTGTGCGACCGCGCCAACTCGCTCGGCGCCAGGCTGAAGCAGCGTCTGGGCTCGATCCGCGACGACGTCCCCGAAATCGTCGACATCCGTGGCCCCGGTTTCATGAACGCGGTCGAGTTCAACGACGTCAGGAAGGGCTTGCCATCGGCGGAGATGGCCAATGCGGTCAGGCTGAAGGCGCTCGACAAGGGGCTGATCCTGCTCACCTGCGGCGTTCACGGCAACGTCATCCGCTTCCTGGCGCCGCTCACCATCCAGGACGGCATCATGAACGAGGCGCTCGACATTCTGGAAAGCTCGATCCGCGAGGTTCGCGCTGCCTGAAGGGCCGGCGCCCATTTCTCCTGACGGCTTACACTGAGCCCGGTGAACGTGCCGTCAGGAGCTCGGATTCTGTAACCAGGCTGGAATGTCCATCTTGGCGTGCAGCACCCGCCAAACATCGATATGGTCGGTCTGTTCAAGATAAAAAATCAGGTATGGATAGCGCCTGACTTGCACGCTACGCAGACCAGGCAATCCAATTTCGTAGCCATATCTCAGAGAGCCCGATGCCGGATGGCTGGCTAGCAGTTTGTAGGCGTTTTGAAGCTCCTCGATGTAGCCCAATGCCGCGCGCGAACCAGCTTCTCGCGTATAGTAATCGACAGCATCCTCGACATCCCGCAGGGCTAGTTTTCGAGGAATGATCGCCTTTATGGGCACCTACTCTATTGGCCCTGCGCCCGTTTCCGCAGCGCGGCGAAATAATCGTCGTCAACCGGAGCGCCCGGGGCGGACGATGCGCCCTCAAGGAGCAAGCCGCGCAGAAGCTGACGATCTTGATCGCGGCGGATCAATTCACGCACATACTCGCTGCTCGTGCCATAGCCGCGATCGGTCACTTGCTGATCGACAAAATGCTTCAAGCTTTCCGGCAGGGAGATGTTCATGGTGCTCATTCAGGCATTTTATAGCCTATGGCAAAAATTGGCAATCTTAGGCACTGGCCTCGGCTGACTCTTTGTTCTGGAACGCGGCCAGCGCCGCTTTCAATCCGTCCGGCCCCGCTGCCACCGTCTGTGGCGCCGGCGAGAAGCCGGCGCTCAGCATCTTGCGGCCGAGCATGTGGTCGCCGGGGCGGTTGACCGATTCGATGCCGAGCAGCCTGTCTGCGGCATAGTGGTAGATCGAGAACTTGTTGTCGGCGAGATCGCCCAGCACGACATGGCTGTCGCCGCCGGACGTCAGACCGACCATCTGCAGCTTCATGTCGCCGATGTCGGACCAGAACCAGGGCACGGCCGAATAGGCGTCGGCATGGCCCGTTATGGTGCGCGCGGCAAGCCGCGCCTGGTCGGTAGCGTTCTGTACCGATTCCAGCCGCACGTCGCCCCCGGTGAACCAGTGTCGATAGGAGGCGGCGTCGCCGATGGCGAGGATTTCCGGCACCGAGCTGCGCATCTGGTGGTCGACGCGAATGCCGTTGGCGATGGTGAGGCCGGCTTCCCCGGCCAGTTCGACATTGGGCACGGCGCCAATGCCGACGACGACCATGCGCGCCGGCAGCCTTTCGCCAGACGAGGTGATCGCTGCCGTGACATGGCCGTTTTCGCCCTCGAGCCTTGCGATCGTGGTGCCGGTGAGAATGTGCACGCCGGTCGCTTCCAGCCGTTGGCGGACATGGCTCGCCACGATCGGCGCCACGGCGCGGCCAAGCAGCCGGTCAACCGCTTCCACGACCGTTACGGTGCGGCCTGCCGCGCGCAGCGTCGCCGCAATCTCCAGCCCGATGAAGCCGCCGCCGAGGATAACGACGTCTTCGCTCCGTGCGCTCAAGTCCCGGATCAGCCGCGCATCGGCCAGCGAGCGCAACGACACCACACCGGACAGATCCGCGCCCGGCAGCGGCAGGAGGCGCGGGCGCGAGCCGGTGGCGAGGATCAGATGATCGAAGGCAAGTTCGCCGCCGCCTGATATCTCCAAACGGCGACTGCCGGCATTGATCCGGTCAATCCGAACGCCCGGCCGGTAGTCGACGGCGCTGCCGGTGTAAAATGCCTCGCCACGCAAGGGTTGCGGCTTGGCCTCGGCATCCTTGATGAAGGTCTTCGACAGCGGCGGCTTGTGATAGGGCAGCTCGTTCTCATCGCCGACGAGGATCACCGGCCCGTCATAATCGTCCTCGCGCAGGCTTGCCGCCGCCTGCACGCCCGCATGTCCCGCACCGACAATGACCACGCCGTTCTTCATCGCATTCCGATCCCGAACTTGATTTTAGGATGTCTCGCCACGTGGCAATTGTCTGGCGCCGCCGCAAGGGGGCATTTGCGGGTCGCACCCGGAACGGCGGCTGTCAATCGGACAGTTTGGCGATGAAGTCGGCACACGGTGCAGGCGGCTAAAGTTGAGTATCGCAGTTTAGAATAATTCTAAACTGTTGTTTCGATTGAGTTTTCCTGTCGATTTTCGTTGACTTCCATCTGTCCTGAAGCTTTATGGGGCCTCGCGCATCGGCGCATCCCTTTGATGTCTGGGCCTTGAACCCTTTCGATTGGAGGCATTTTGGTGTCTTTCTTCTTCGACCCGCGCGACAGCGCGGCATGCCCCGCGAATGACGGCCTGCACATGGCCTGGCGCCGGTTGTCGCGCGCGCCGTTCACAAAATTCCCGAAAAACTGGAGAGTGATAATGACGGCACGACATGGCAGCAGGCTTGCGGCGATCAGTGCCACGGCGCTGCTGACGGCGGCGGTGTTCGTGCTGCCGGCCAAGGCCGAGAGCGATCCCAAGGCGGTCATCAAGACCTATGCCGACATCGCGCTTGCCAAATACGAGGATTCGCTGACCACCGCGCAGGCGCTCGACAAGGCGGTCGATACCTTGTTGGCCAAGCCTTCGGCCGAGACGCTCAATGCCGCCCGCGAGGCCTGGAAGGCATCGCGCGTTCCCTACCAGCAGACCGAGGTCTACCGCTTCGGCAACAAGATCGTCGACGACTGGGAAGGCAGGGTGAATTCCTGGCCGCTGGACGAAGGCCTGATCGATTATGTCGCCAAGAGCTACGGCACAGAATCCGACGCGAATTCGCTCTACACGGCCAATGTGATCGCCAACAAGGAGATCGAGATCAACGGCAAGAAGGTGGACGCCTCGAAGCTTTCGCCGGAATTCCTCTCCGGCACGCTGCAGGAGGCCGGCGGCGTGGAGGCCAATGTCGCCACCGGCTACCATGCCATCGAGTTCCTGCTCTGGGGTCAGGACCTGCACGGCACCGGACCGGGCGCCGGCGAGCGCCCCTACACCGACTATGATCTCAAGAACTGCACCGGCGGCAATTGCGACCGCCGCGCGGAATATCTGAAGTCAGCCAGCACGCTTTTGGTGTCCGACCTCCAGGAGATGGTCGGCGACTGGAAGGAAGGCGGCGCTGCGCGCAAGAACCTGGTCGACGGCGAGCCGAACGCCGCCATTTCGGCCATCTTCACCGGCATGGGCTCGCTCTCCTACGGCGAACTCGCCGGCGAGCGCATGAAACTCGGCCTGCTGCTGCACGATCCGGAAGAGGAGCATGACTGCTTCTCCGACAACACCTACAATTCCCATCTCTATGACGCCGTCGGCATCCGCGCCGCCTATCACGCCAGCTACACCAGGCTGGACGGCACCGTTATTTCAGGGCCGTCGGTGGCGGACATGGTCAAGGCGGCCGATCCGGCCATCGACAAGGAACTGTCTGACAAGCTCGATGTCACCGTCGCCAAGATGGAGGCGATCAAGGCCCGCGCCGAAGGCGGCGAGGCTTACGACCAGCAGATCGCCGAAGGCAACACCGAGGGCAACGCCACAGTGCAGGCGGCAATCGACGCACTGATCGACCAGACCAAATCGGTCGAACGCGCCGTCGGCGCGCTGAAGCTCAACGCCATAGCCTTTGAGGGTTCAGACAGCCTTGATGCGCCGGACAAGGTGTTCCAGTAAGCGTCGAAGCCTGGAAGCCCGGGCCGAAGTCACAAAGGGCTTCGGCGCGGGGAAGATAGAGTCAAGCCACACGGCGCGGAAGGCGCCGTCAGCCATCCGAGCAAGTTTATGCTGATCTGCCATTGCAACATCATCACCGAGAAGGAGATTGAGCAGACGATCGTCGGGCTGCTGGACCAGGATCCCTGGCAGCTCATCGTGCCGGCAAAAGTCTATCACGCCATGCACAAGCGCGGTCGCTGTTGCGGCTGCTTCCCAAATGTGGTCGAAACGATCATTCGGGTCACCGAGAACTACCACGCCCGCTCGCAGGCGAGCGGCGTGGACATCGTTTCACATCTGGATCGCGTCAGAGGCCTGCGCGTCCAATACGGGAGCAGAACCCATGAAAGGCGAACCACAGGTCATCGAGCGGCTTAACGAGGCTCTGTTCCTGGAGCTTGGTGCCGTCAATCAGTATTGGGTCCATTTCCGTCTGCTGGAGGACTGGGGATACGCCAAGCTCGCCAAGAAGGAACGCGCCGAATCGATCGAGGAGATGCACCATGCCGACAAGCTCGTGGCCCGGATCATCTTCCTGGAAGGGCACCCCAATCTGCAGTCCGTGGCGCCGCTGCGTATCGGACAGAACGTGAAGGAAGTGCTCGAATCCGACCTTGCCGGCGAGTATGACGCTCGCACCGCCTACAAGCGCTCGCGCGAGGTCTGCAACGAAGCCGGCGACTATGTCAGCATGAAACTGTTCGAGGAACTCTTGGCCGACGAGGAGGGGCACATCGACTTCCTCGAGACGCAGCTCGATCTGCTTGCCTCGATCGGCGAGGAAAAATACGGCCAGCTCAATGCCGCATCGGCGGACGAGGCGGAGTAAGGGCATGCGGGAATGCGGCGCACCCTAGCATTGCTGCGCCGCTGGCGGCGGGCCAAAGGGCTGTCGTCAAACAGAAAACCGGGAAGCGTCGTGCTTTCCGGTTCGGCCGCCATCATCCTTTTGGCCTTCGCCACGGGCGGGTCCGGCTCGCAGCAGCCCGCCAATTTCGCCGCCACGCGCACCGACCTCAGCCCGAAGGATCAGGCGCGCGTCACAGCCGTTACCAGGCCGACCAAGGACTTCTCGAAACCCGAGCAGTTCGAATTGATGCAAGGCGGCGCCGGCACATCCAGGAAGGACGTCAACCGCGATTCCTTCTCGCAATCGTCGGCCAACATCACCTTCGAGGAAGAAGGCACCTTCAAGCTGGGCAACGCCCTGTTCCGCAAGAATTGGGTCTCGTCGCCGTCCTCGACGCAGGCTTCCGACGGGCTCGGACCGCTGTTCAACGAACGCGCCTGCCAGAACTGTCATCTGAAGGACGGCCGCGGCCGTCCGCCGCAAGGCACCGGCAGCACGTCGATGTTCCTGCGGCTGGCGCGCGAGCCGAGCACCGAGGAGGAGAAGGCTGGGCTTGCCGACCACAGGCTGCTCAACATCCCCGATCCGGTCTACGGTTCGCAGCTGCAGGATCTTGCCGTCCCCGGCCTGCGCGGCGAGGGCCGGATGCGCGTCGATTACAGCGAGGAAAAAGTCGGGCTCGGCGACGGCACCGTGGTTTCGCTGCGCAAGCCCACTTACGCGGTCGATGATCTGGCCTACGGCCCGCTCGATCCGCGCACCACGCTGTCGCCGCGCCTGACGCCGCCGATGATCGGGCTTGGCCTCATCGAGCAGATCGCGCCCGCTGATATATTCGCCCATGCCGATCCGAACGACCGGGACGGCGACGGCATTTCCGGCAGGCCGAACATCGTGCGCGACGGCATGAGCGGCGAGCTCACCCTTGGTCGTTTCGGCTGGAAGGCGCAGACCGCGTCGATCCGCCAGCAGGCCGCGGATGCCTTTGCCGGCGACATCGGCATCTCGACGCCGGAGGAGCCCAAACATTGGGGCGACTGCACCGCCGCCGAGAAGGATTGCTTTGCCATGCCGGATGGCGTGCAGGAGCGGCTCGGTCAGGCCGAGGCGCCGGCGCCGGTCATGGACCTCGTCACCTTCTATTCGCAGAACCTGGCCGTGCCGGCACGCCGCGACCTCGGCGCCCCTGATGTGCTCGCCGGCAAGAAATTGTTCTACGAGATCGGCTGCGTTTCCTGCCACGCGCCGAAATTCGTAACCCGCCGCGACGCGCCCAACAAGGCGCAGGCCTTCCAGCTTATCTGGCCCTATTCCGACTTCCTGCTGCACGACATGGGCCCCGGCCTTGCCGACGGCCAGGCGGTGGGCGAGGCGACGGGCAACGAATGGCGCACGCCGCCGCTATGGGGCATAGGCCTCACCGAAACGGTCAACGGCAACAATTTTTATCTGCACGATGGCCGCGCCCGCAGCCTGGTCGAGGCGATTCTTTGGCATGGCGGCGAGGGCCAGAAATCGCGCGACCGCTTCGCCGCCGCCGATGCGGCCGACCGCGATGCCTTGGTCAAATTCCTGGAGTCCCTGTGATGTTGAAGCGTTCCGCGCTGGTAATCCTTCTTCCTCTGGCCCTGCTGGGCGTCAGCCCCACATCGGCGGCGGTGAAGGCCACCGACGTCATCCAGCGGGCAATCGACGGCTTTGTCCGGCCAGCCTATGCCAGTCTGCACGATCGCGCGGCGGGCTTGAACAAGGCGATGCACGCGCTTTGCGAAAAACCCTCAAAGGGCGATCTCGATGCGGCACGCGCCGAATTCTCGCGCACGGTGGATGCCTGGTCGTCGGCCGAGATCATCGGGTTCGGCCCGATCAAGGAAAACAACCGGCTGGAGCGAATGCTGTTTTGGCCGGATCGCAAAAGCATCGGCCTGAAACAGGTGCAGGCCGCGCTGGCGGCCCAAGACCCGAGCGCCACCGATCCGGCACAGCTTTCCGGCAAGAGCGTCGCCATGCAGGGGCTCGGCGCCTTGGAGTTCGTGCTCCACGGTGACGGCGCCGATGCGCTTGCCGGCAAGAACGATCCCTATCGCTGCGCCTATGGCGCCGCGGTTGCCGGCAACATCGAAACCATGGCCGGCGATGTCGCCGACGCCTGGAACAAGCCGGACGGCTTTGCGGCGCTCTGGGCCAATCCGGGGCCGCAGAATCCGCTCTATCGCGACGGCACGGAAGCGGTGACGGAACTGGTCGGCATCTTCATCAACGAGCTGGAAATGGTTCGCGACGTGCGCCTGAAAGGCTTCCTGGGCGGCAAGCCGGAGGCGGACAAGCCGAAACAGGCGATCTACTGGCGTTCGCAAAACACCACCAATTCGCTGGCCGGAAACCTTGCCGGCATCGACGGGCTGTTCGAGGCCTCAAAGCTCGGCGATGCGCTGCCGGCCGATGCGCGCTGGATGGCGGAATCGATCCGTATCCAGCTGGTCAACGGCGTCGCCACCGCGAAGTCGGTCCAGGGCCCGATCGACATGGCGCTCGCCGACCCGGCGCTGCGCGCAAAGCTCGAGCATCTCGCGCTGATCACCTCCAGCCTGTCGACCCTGTTCGGCACCAGGCTGACCGCCGAATTCGGCCTGACCGCCGGTTTTTCCTCGCTGGATGGGGACTGAGCGTGAAAACCTCCCTCATTGACCGTCGCGATTTCCTGAGAGCCGCGGGCATCGGTTTTGCCGCCGCGATGGCGCCGCCGGCCTGGGCAAATACGCTTGCCGCCGATGCCGTCTTCGCCACCGCCTTCGTCAAGCGCGACGGCAGCTATGGCGCCGCAATCCTGTCCGAGGCCGGCAAGCTCCTGCACGCGATCGACTTGCCCGACCGCGGCCACGACGTCACCTTCGATCCCATATCGAAGCGCTCAGTGGTGTTCGCCCGCCAGCCCGGCACCTTCGCCGTGGTCTTCGATCACGCCGGGCGCGATGAACCGCTGACCATCGCCAGCATCACCGGCCGGCATTTCTTCGGCCATGGCGTGTTCTCCCCGGACGGCGCCTTGCTTTATGCCACCGAGAACGATTTCGACAACGCGGCCGGCGTCGTCGGCGTCTACGACGCGCGGGCGAAATTCAAGCGCCTTGGTGAATTCCCGACCTATGGCATGGGACCCCACGAGCTTCTGCTCCTGGGCGACGGCAGGACGATCGCCGTTGCCAATGGCGGCATCGAGACTCATCCCGATTATGGCCGCGCCGAACTCAACATCGCCACCATGAAGCCGTCCTATGTGCTCATCGACCGTGTCACCGGCGATCTGGTCGAGAAGCACGAATTGCCGGCGGCGCTGCACCAGCTGTCGATCCGCCACATGGACACCGACCAGACCGGCACCGTCTGGTTCGGCTGCCAGTACAGGGGGCCCGGCACCGACCGTCCGCTGCTGGTCGGCCGCGCCGCGCGCGGCAAGGATTTGCAGCTCCTCGACATGCCGCGGGATGTCCTGTCCGGCTTCCGCAACTATATCGGTTCCGTCGCCGCCAATCCGGTTGCCGGCACCATTGCCGTCTCTTCGCCGGAAGGCAATTCGCTTGTGGTGATCGATGCGGCGAGCGGGCGGCTCGTCTCGTCAAGCGCACTGGTCGAGGTCTGCGGCGTGGCGCCAGACGGGACGGGTTTTATGGCCACCACCGGAGCCGGCGAAATCGTCGAATGCAATGGCGCGACACGGTCCGAACCGGACTACGTCTGGGACAACCATATGCTGCGCATAGAGCCGGCCGCATAGACACCTTCCCGCTGCGTCGGAGCGAAGCCGCTTAAGAAATTATGCGCTTTCCCCTTGCGGTGGCGCGCTGTGGCAGGCACAGGGAATTGTTTTTCGAACCGGTCGTTTCATGAAAATGCTCGCCATCGACTGTGCCGCCAACCTCTGCGCCGCCTGCGTCTATGATGCCGGGGCGAGGCAGGAACTCGGCCGCGCGGTGCTCGATCTAGGCAAGGGCCATGCCGAGCATCTGATGGGCGTCATCGCCGAGGCGCTGAAGGCCGGTGCAACCGCCTATGCCGGCCTTGGCGCCATCGCCGTCTCCGTCGGCCCCGGTTCCTTCACCGGCCTGCGCGTCGGGGTTTCCACTGCGCGTGGCCTGGCGCTGGCGCTCAAGCTGCCTGCAATCGGCGTGACGACGCTCGAGGCGCTGGCGGCCGAGGCGGCAGGGGCATTTCCCGGCCGTGCCGTGCTGGCCGCGCTCGATGCCGGCCGCGAGGAGATCCATGCCGCTCTCTATGATGAAATGTCGGTTTTGACTTACGGTCCGGCCGTGGTCACGCTGGCGGATGCCGTGGCCATGGCGAGCGAGCGGTCTTCGGTGCTCGCCGGAACCGCCGCGACGCGGATCGCGGCATCCGCCGGACGCTCCTTCGACATCGGACCCGAGACGGCGACCGCGGACATTCTCACCTACGCCCGCCTGGCGGTCACCAAGGGCGAGGGCGAGAGGCCGAAACCTCTTTATCTGCGCGGCGCCGACGCCAAGCCGCAGGCCGGGTTCATACTTTCCAGGCAAGGGAAATAATGCGCATACCTTTTCTCCAGCCGCGCCGCCGCGATTACGCGCTCGAACCGCTCAGGACCACCGACAGTCCGGCGGTCTCGCTCCTGCACCGCGAGGACTTCGTCCGCCCATGGACCGATGGCGAGTTCGCGGCCTTGCTCGAACAGGACACCGTGTTCGGCTATGCCGCGCGCGAAACCGGGCAGGGCGCCAAGCCGCCGGTCGGCTTCGTGCTGGCCCGGCTGGCGGCCGGCGAGGGCGAGATCCTGACCGTCGCGGTGGCGCGGTCGCATCGCCGCCAGGGGCTGGGCTGGCAGTTGATGGACGCGGTGCTGCGCGAACTGCACGCGCAACGCGCCGAAGCGCTCTTCCTCGAGGTCGACGAGACCAATGTCGCCGCGATCGCCCTCTACAGGCGTCTCGGATTCCGCGAGGTCGGCAAGCGCCCCAACTATTACAGGTCGCCCGAGCATGGACCGACCGGCGCGCTTGTCATGCGCCGCGATCTTCGCTAGCCAGGGTTTCGGGGTGGAGCGATGATCGGAAAAATCAGGATTTTCCTGGCGATAGGGCTGGTCGTCGCCGGTTCGCTGATACTGGTGCCTTTGCAGGTCCTGTCGATGAAGACCGGCTGGTGGCCGGAAACCTTCATCCTCAAGATCTGGCACAGGCTGATCGTCAGGGCGCTCGGCATGCGCATCCATGTAAACGGCACGATGTCCGACCGCCGCCCCTTGTTGATTGCCTCAAATCACATCTCCTGGACCGACATCATGGTGCTGGGCTCGTTTGCCGATGTGAAGTTCATCGCCAGGGCCGACATGGAAGGCTGGCCGCTGATCGGCATGCTGTCGAAGCTCCAGCGCACCGTCTTCATCGAGCGTGAGCGCAAGCGCTCGTCCGGCGACCAGGCGAGCGAGATCGCCAACCGCATGGCCAAGGGCGATGCCATGGTGCTGTTTGCCGAAGGCTCGACGGGCGACGGCAACATCGTCCTGCCCTTCAAGAGCACGCTGTTCGGTGCCG
This sequence comes from Mesorhizobium sp. B2-2-3, assembly GCF_006442405.1. NCBI lineage: Bacteria > Pseudomonadati > Pseudomonadota > Alphaproteobacteria > Hyphomicrobiales > Phyllobacteriaceae > Mesorhizobium > Mesorhizobium sp. B2-2-3. The sequence goes on from NZ_VFWC01000001.1 coordinate 325,552, forward strand.
CCTCGATGGCGATTTCGGAGGGCGCGGCGGAGCAGGTCTTCATCCAGCCGGTAGCGATCGCCTATACCCGGCTGCATGGCGTGCCGCTCGGCCGCCGGCACCGGCCGATCGCGGCGTGGATCGGCGACGAGGATCTGATGCCGCACCTCAAGGTGCTGATGGCGGAAGGCGCGCTCGATGTCGAGGTGCATTTCGGCGAGCCGATCGCCTTCGCCAAGGGGTCGAACCGGAAGGAAACGGCGAAGCTGATGGAAAGCCGCGTGCGCGAAATGATGCAGGCGGCACTGGCCGCGCCGCGCCCGAGCCGCTGAATCCCGAAGGCCCCCAGGCAGAATCGTCTGTTTTTTGTCGCGGAAAGGCGTTAGAAGCCGCCGGATGGACTTGAACACGGTTGAAAGCGACGACATCGGCACTGCGGCTGGACAGCAGGCAGTGATTTCCGCGGCAGCGAAAAAGGTCTTCGTCAAGACTTATGGCTGCCAGATGAACGTCTATGATTCGCAGCGCATGACAGATGCGCTGGCCGCCGACGGCTACACGGCGACGCAGACCATCGGCGAAGCCGACCTGGTGCTGCTAAACACCTGCCACATCAGGGAAAAAGCGGCTGAAAAGGTCTATTCCGAGCTCGGTCGCATTCGCGAAATGAAGGCCGAACGCGCCGCCGCCGGACGCGAATTGCTGATCGGCGTCGCCGGTTGCGTGGCGCAGGCCGAAGGGGCCGAGATCATCCGCCGCTCGCCCGCCGTCGACCTGGTCATCGGCCCGCAGACCTATCACCGGCTGCCGGACGTACTGGCCAGGGTGCGCGGCGGCGAGAAGATCGTCGAAACCGACTACGCCATTGAGGACAAGTTCGAGCACTTGCCGCAGCCGAAGCGCGCCGAGGTGATCAAGCGCGGCGTCACCGCCTTCCTCACCGTCCAGGAGGGCTGCGACAAGTTCTGCACCTTCTGCGTCGTGCCCTACACCAGGGGGTCCGAAGTGTCGCGGCCGGTGGCACAGATCGTCGCCGAAGCCGAGCGCCTGGCGGAAGCCGGGGTGCGCGAGGTGACGCTGCTTGGCCAGAACGTCAATGCCTGGCATGGGCAAGGCGAAAACGGCGAGGAATGGGGCCTTGGCCGCCTTCTGTTCAGGCTGGCCGAAATTCCCGGGCTGGCGCGCCTGCGCTACACCACGAGCCACCCGCGCGACATGGACGACGAGCTGATAGCGGCCCATCGCGACCTGCCGGCACTGATGCCGTATCTGCATCTGCCGGTGCAATCCGGGTCCGACCGCATCCTGCAGGCGATGAACCGCAGGCACACGGCGGATGATTATCTGGCGCTGCTCGACCGCATCCGCGCCGTGCGGCCCGATATCGCGCTGTCGGGCGATTTCATCGTCGGTTTCCCCGGCGAGACCGAGGCGGATTTCGAGGCGACGATGGAGCTGGTGCGCCAGGTGAACTACGCCTCGGCCTTCTCGTTCAAATATTCGCCGCGCCCCGGCACGCCGGGCGCCGAGATGGCCGGCCATGTGCCGGAAGCGGTCAAGGACGAGCGTTTGCAGCGGCTCCAGGCGCTGCTTTTGAAGCAGCAGCAGGATTTCGGCTTGAGTCTCGTCGGCCGCACCATAGATACGCTGATCGAGAAGCCAGGTCGCCAGGCCGGCCAGAAGGTCGGACGCTCACCTTGGCTTCAGCCCGTTATTGTTGATGAAAAGGCCGGCGAAATCGGTGACATTATCCAGGTGCGAATCACGAAGACGGGTTACAATAGCCTGTTCGCCGAATTGGTCTGATGACCTCGGCAGATGAGGAGAGACGGTTGAGCGCAGCGGAGCTGAAGAACCTGCCCCCGGTACCGGCATCTGGGGCTTCTGACATGGCGCACATCGTACTGACTTTCGACAACAACAAGCTTGCCAGCGCCCTCTACGGCCAGTTCGACGAGAACCTCGCCCGGCTCGAGCAGAAACTGGGCGTCGACATCCGCTCGCGCGGCAACCAGCTCACCATCAAGGGATCGGCTTCCGCCGCCGAGCAGGCCCGCCGGGCGCTCGACAATCTCTACGGCATTCTCCAGAAGGGGGTGGATATCGGCCAGTCCGATGTCGACGGCGCCGTGCGCATGGCGGTCGCCGCCGATGACCAGCTCACGCTGCCGACGCTGGAGCGCAAGGGCAAGGTTTCGGCCGCCCAGATATCGACGCGCAAGAAGACGATCTACGCCCGCTCGCTCACGCAGGACGCGTATATGCGGGCGCTGGAGCGCTCGGAACTGGTGTTCGGCATCGGCCCGGCCGGTACCGGCAAAACCTACCTGGCGGTGGCGCATGCGGCGATGCTGCTCGAACGCGGCATGGTCGAGCGCATCGTGCTGTCGCGGCCTGCCGTCGAGGCCGGCGAGCGGCTGGGCTTCCTGCCGGGCGACATGAAGGAGAAGGTCGATCCCTACCTGCGGCCGCTCTACGACGCGCTCTATGACATGATGCCGGCCGACAAGGTCGAACGCGCCATCGCCGCCGAGGTGATCGAGATCGCACCGCTCGCCTTCATGCGCGGCCGCACGCTGGCGCATGCCGCCGTCATTCTCGACGAGGCGCAGAACACCACGCCGATGCAGATGAAGATGTTCCTGACCCGTCTGGGCGAGAATTCGCGCATGATCGTCACCGGCGACCCGACGCAGATCGACCTACCGCAGAACACCAAGTCCGGCCTTGTCGAGGCGCTCCGGATCCTCGATGGTGTGACCGGCATGGTGACGGTCCGCTTCAATGAAGGCGACGTCGTCAGGCATCCGCTGGTCGCCGAGATCGTCAAGGCCTACGACCGTGACGGCAAGCTCGCCCGCGGTCTGGGGACCGAAGGCTGATTTGATCGAGCGACCTCATGGTTGAGCCCGAAACGCCGAACGGGCCGGCTCCGCCGCTGCCCGTCGACATTGATCTGACGGTCGAGGCTGGGCATTGGCCGGACGAAGCCGAGCTTGTCCGGCTGGTCGCCGCCGCCGCCGCCGCTGCATTCGCCGAGACGGGTGCGGCTGGCCGTTCCGAACTCAGCGTCGTTTTTTCCGACGATGCCCATGTCCAGGCGCTCAACGCCGGCTGGCGCGGCAAGGACAAGCCGACCAACGTCTTGTCTTTTCCGGCATTTCCTTTCCCCAAGGGCGGTCCCCTGCCGCCGATGCTCGGCGATATCGTGCTGGCCGCGGAGACGGTGGCGCGCGAGGCGGGACTGGAAGACAAGCCGCTGGAGAACCATATTTCCCATCTCGTCATCCACGGCCTGCTGCATCTCATGGGCCATGATCACGAGACCGATGCCGAGGCCGAGGAGATGGAGGCCGTCGAGCGCGCCGCGCTCGCCAGACTTGCCATTCCCGATCCCTACGCGTAACTACTTCTAACCAATTGACGGACGAAGATGAACGACAAACCTGAAACTGCCGTCCGCCCCGACGCCGGCAGTGCGACCAAGGCTTCCGACACGTCGGAAGAGGGATCAAGTCCGAGTACCGTTACCCCTGGTGTTGCCAACACCGGCAGCGTCGCCGGTGAGCCGTCGCCTGCCGGGCCTTCCCTGTTCAACCGCGTTCTGGGCCTGTTCAGGCAACGCAACGGAACCAGCCTGCGCGAGGAGATCGCCGGCGCGCTCGCCGAGACGACGAGCGATGTCGAATCCTTTTCGCCGGGCGAACGCGCCATGCTCAACAACATCCTGCGGCTGCGCGAGGTGCGCGTCGAGGACGTCATGGTGCCGCGCGCCGACATCGAGGCGGTCGAGATCACGACCACGCTTGGCGATCTGCTTGGCATGTTCGAGCAGTCCGGCCATTCCCGCATGCCGGTCTATGCCGAGACGCTCGACGACCCGCGCGGCATGGTCCATATCCGCGACGTGCTGGCCCATATCACCAAGATTGCGCGCGTCAGGAAAGGCCGGGCGACCAGGAAGACACCCGCCGCCACGGTTCTCGACCTCACCCAGGTCGATCTCTCGCGCACCATAGGCGAACTGAACCTGATCCGGCCGGTGCTGTTCGTGCCGCCGTCCATGCTGGCCTCCGATCTGATGGGCCGCATGCAGACGACCCGCACGCAGATGGCGCTGGTCATCGACGAGTATGGCGGCACCGACGGGCTCGTCTCGCTCGAGGATATCGTCGAGATGGTGGTCGGCGACATCGAGGACGAGCACGACGACGACGAGCCGATGATCACCCAGACCGGTGAAGGCGTGTTCGTCGTCGACGGCAAGGCCGAGATCGACGAGGTCGCCAAGATGATCGGCGGGGATTTCGCCGCCGGCGAACATGGCGAGTATGTCGACACCATCGGCGGCATGATCTTCAACACGCTTGGCCGGGTGCCGGCGCGCGGCGAGGTGGTGCAGGCCATCCCTGGCTTCGAGTTCCATGTGCTCGACGCCGATCCGCGCCGCGTCAAGCGCGTGCGCATCGTGCAGAACCAGAAGGGCGAACGTCGCCGCCGCGCCGCGGCGCGCACCGAGCAGGCTTAAGCGCCTGCGGATGACCGAAGACCCCTTCAAGCACGCCGCCTTGGGATCCGGCGTGTTCTACAGGGATCCGCGGGCCGCGCTGGATTGGCTGGAGGCAGCTTTCGGCTTCGAGCGCAGCATGGTGGTCAGCGATGCCGACGGCAAGCTCGTCCATTCCGAGATGCGGTTCGGCGACTGCTACATCATTGTCGATTCCGAATGGAGCGACTACGTCGCCAGCCCGGCCTCGGTCTCGGGCAAGAACACGCAGTCGGTCTATGTCAGGCTGAAAGACGGCATTGATGCACATTGTGAGCAGGCGCGGACGGCGGGTGCCGGTATAATCCAGGAGCCGGCGGACCAGTTCTACGGCGAGCGCCAGTATCGGGCGCGCGATCCCGAGGGCCATGTCTGGACCTTCACCCAGACCATCCGCTCCGTTCCGCTGGAAGAGGCCGAACGGCTCGGCGACGTGCGCATAGAAGGGTGGCACCGCTGATCCATGTCGCCCTAAATAACTTCGGTTTTGGGAGGAGGACATGCACAAAAACAAAGACCTAAGGCGCGTCGTCTGATCAGTTCAAACGCGATGCGCTCCAGCAGTGGTGAGTGGGTTTCACGGCAGACCACCCGAAGTTTGGAGCGCAGGCCGCGGCCTGATAAATCTGCTGCCGTGATTCGCACGACTCGGAACAATGCATGAACCGCCTGGCCGGCCGGATAATTCTGTTTTGGGGTTGGCGGCGTGCGCTCGTGGCGTTCCTCGCGGGCGCCCTGGCGGTGCTCGGCCAGGCGCCGTACGATTTCTTTGCCGCTTGTTTCATTTCGTTTCCGCTGCTGGTCTGGCTGCTCGACGGGGCGACCGGTGAGGCCTCGGGCAGCCTGTTTGCGCGGCTGCGGCCGGCCTTTGCCGTCGGCTGGTGGTTCGGCTTCGGCTATTTCCTCGCCGGCCTGTGGTGGATCGGATCGGCGCTGCTTGTAGAGGCCGACAGTTTCGCCTGGGCGCTGCCCTTCGCGGTGGTCGGCATCCCCTTTGCATTGGCCTTCTTCTACGGCTTTGCGGCCATGGTCGCCCGGCTCCTGTGGAGCAACGACATCGGCCGCATCGCGGCCCTGGCCGCCGCCTTCGGGCTGGCCGAGTGGCTGCGCGGCTTCCTGTTCACCGGCTTTCCCTGGAACGCGATCGGCTACGCGGCGATGCCGGTGCCCCTGCTGATGCAGAGCGTCTCGGTCACCGGGATGGTCGGCATGAACGTGCTCGCCGTGTTCGTCTTCTCGCTGCCGGCGCTGCTGGCGGCGCGCACGCATCTTCGTCTTGGCGTCGCGCTGCTTGTCGTGCTCGTGGCCGCTCATGCCGGCTTCGGCTATCTCAGGCTCAACGCTCCGGCCGCGCCTGAGGCCCGCACGATCGATGTGCGCATCGTCCAGCCGGCCGTCGACCTTTCGGAAAAGTGGGACGCCTCGGTGCGCGACCGTATCTTCGCCACCTTGATAGGCCTGTCGGCCAAGGCGCCGGACCCCGGCCATGAAAAGCCGCAACTGATCCTGTGGCCCGAAACCTCGGTCCCGTTCCTCCTCACCGAGCGGCCGGACGCTTTGACCGCACTGGGCGACATGCTGGACGCCGGCCAGATGCTGATCGCCGGCGTCGTGCGCGAGGAAGGCGGTGCGGCGGCCGGTGCCGGCAGCCGCTACTACAACTCCGTGGTGGCGATCAACGACAAGGGCGAAATCGCTGACGCCGTCGACAAGGTCCATCTGGTGCCGTTCGGCGAATACCTGCCTTTCGCCGACCTGCTCGATCGTTTCGGCATCGAACAACTGGTCGCTGGCCCGGTGACCTTCACGGCAGGCAATGAGCGGCATGCGATCACGCTGCCGGATGGCGTCCGCGCCTTGCCCTTCATCTGTTACGAAGTGATCTTTCCCGAACTGGTGGCGGTTGACGCAACGTCAGCGCAGCTTATTGTCAACGTTACCAACGATGCGTGGTTCGGCGATACGCCGGGTCCCTATCAGCATTTCAGGCAGGCTCAGATTCGCGCGGTGGAGAACGGGTTGCCCTTGTTGCGTGCGGCCAACAACGGCATCTCGGCGGTTGTCGACCCACGGGGGCGCATCGTCGATGCGCTGGCGATCGACGCGCGCGGGGCCATCGACGTCCGTGTGCCAATCTCGCGGCAAGCGGTCGTGTCCGCCGGCCAGCTGCGCATTAACGGAATGCTGATCATGTTGCTGTTTGCCCTGGCTGCCGTCCTGTTCAATGTAAGGCAAAGGCTACGGGTGAATTGACAGTCGACACATTAGAAACTCATACTGTAACGCCTGAAAATTTCTCGAAGCCGGTGGATCGTTCTGTTGGGGCAGTCGCCTCCGGCTTTGTTTGGGTAGGAAAAAAATCACAAAGCCGAAAAAATTCGGCGAGGAAAAAATGACAGAAGATAACAAGAAGAAACCGAATCCGATCGACATCCATGTTGGAAGTCGCATCCGGCTTCGCCGCAATATGTTGGGAATGAGCCAGGAAAAACTAGGCGAGAACCTCGGCATCACATTTCAGCAGATACAGAAATATGAAAAGGGCACCAACCGGGTCGGCGCAAGCCGCCTGCAGGCGATAGCATCCATACTCGGCGTGCCTGTCGCCTTCTTTTTCGAGGATGCGCCGGGCCAGGAGAGCCCGGCCGGCCGCGGTTTCGCGGAGGATGCTTCGATGGCTTTCGCCGTGGAATTCTGCGGCAGCCCGGAGGGCCTTCAACTCAACCGGGCCTTCGTTAAGATCGCCGACGTCAAGGTGCGTCGCAGGATCATAGACCTGGTGAAGTCGCTGGCGTCCGAAGATTCCGACTGATCCGCAACAGGACTCGACCGGCGGCATTTCGGCCGCTGGTGGTACAAAATATCGACATCGACATTCATGCCAGAAGGGCGGCACCGCTTGACGAGCGGCGCTTCGCCCCGCTAACACGTGGCGCGCCAAATCGGCAGCCTGCCGATCGTTTTTTCAAGAGGGGACACCCGTGACGCGGCAGAACTACTTCTTTACCTCGGAATCCGTTGCCGAGGGCCATCCCGACAAAGTCTGTGACCGGATATCCGACGAGATCGTCGACCTGGTCTACCGTGAGGCCAAGAAGACGGGCATGGATCCGTGGAAAGTCCGCGTCGCCTGCGAGACGCTGGCGACCACCAACCGCGTCGTCATCGCCGGCGAGGTGCGCGTTCCCGAGACGCTGCTGAAGAAGGACAAGGAAGGCAACATCCTGAGGGATGCCGCCGGCCATCCGGTCGTCAACCCGGCGAAGTTCAAGTCGGTCGCCCGCAAGGCGATCCGCGAGATCGGCTATGAGCAGGCCGGCTTCCACTGGAAAAAGGCCAAGATCGACGTTCTGTTGCATGGCCAGTCGCCCGACATCGGCCAAGGCGTCGACAATGCCTCCGACCGCCAGGGCGAGGAGGGTGCCGGCGACCAGGGCATCATGTTTGGCTATGCCTGCCGCGAGACGCCGGACCTGATGCCGGCGCCGATCTACTACAGCCACAAGATCCTCGAACTTCTGGCCGCCGCCCGCCACCAGAACAACGGCGATGCAGGCAAGCTCGGGCCGGACGCCAAGAGCCAGGTCACCGTCCGCTATATCGACGGCAAGGCCGCCGAAGCGACGCAGATCGTGCTGTCGACCCAGCACCTCGATGCGAGCTGGGATTCCAAGAAGGTGCGCAAGGTCGTCGAGCCCTATATCCGCGAGGCATTGGGTGACCTCAAGATCGCCGACGATTGCATGTGGTACATCAATCCGACCGGCAAGTTCGTTATCGGCGGGCCTGATGGCGACGCCGGGCTGACCGGCCGCAAGATCATCGTCGACACCTATGGCGGCGCCGCACCCCATGGCGGCGGCGCTTTCTCGGGCAAGGACACCACCAAGGTCGACCGTTCGGCCGCTTATGCGGCGCGCTACCTGGCCAAGAACGTTGTGGCGGCGAAACTTGCCGACCGCTGCACCATCCAGCTTTCCTACGCCATCGGCGTCGCCCAGCCCTTGTCGGTCTATGTCGACCTGCACGGCACCGGTAAGGTCGACGAGGCAAGGCTCGAGGAGGCGCTGCGCACTGTGATGGACCTGTCGCCGTCCGGCATCCGCCGCCACCTCGACCTTAACAAGCCGATCTACGCCAAGACCTCGTCCTACGGTCATTTCGGTCGCAAGGCCGGCCGCGACGGATCTTTTTCCTGGGAAAAGACCGATCTCGCCAAGGCGCTCAAGGATGCTGTCGCTGCCTGAGGGCGGCGACAGGACCTTGATCAGCCGATGAGTTCCGGGGACAGGCCAAGCCGCGCGACAGAAGCCTTCTTCGGCCGTCGGCGCGGAAAGCCGGTTCGCCCGCAGCAGGCGGCGGCGCTGGAAAGCGGCCTCGACACCTATCGGATCGATCTGACGACCGAGGCGCCGTCGGATCTGCGGGCTCTGTTCGAAGCCGATGTTTCCGCCGTTCGCCTCGAAATCGGCTTTGGCGGCGGCGAGCATCTCCTGCATCGCGCGACCGAAGCGCCGATGACCGGCTTTATCGGTGTCGAGCCCTTCGTCAACGGCATGGCCAAGATGATGATGGCGGTGCGGGAAAAGCCGCTGGCCAACCTCAGGGTCTACGACGACGACGCCACGCGGCTGCTCGACTGGCTGCCGCAGGCCTCGCTCGATGGCATCGACATGCTCTATCCCGATCCGTGGCCGAAGAAGAAGCACTGGAAGCGCCGTTTCGTCAGCCCAGTCAATCTCGAGCGTTTCGCACGCGTTGTGAAGCGTGGCGGCGAATTCCGTTTCGCTTCCGACATCGACACCTATGTGAACTGGACACTGCTGCATTGCCGCGCGCATGGCGGTTTCGCCTGGCAGGCTTCAGAGGCCGTCGACTGGCATCGCCCCTACGATGGCTGGCCAGGCACCCGCTACGAGGCGAAAGCCGTCCGCGAGGGCAGGCGGCCGGCCTATCTTACCTTCATCAGGACCTAGGCATCAGGTCCCAGGCATCGGGATTTGGGCATCAGGATCTGGGCCCTTCGTGAGGGAGAGATCTTCAATTGTTGCGGGGACACAGAAATCGAATGTCGCCCGTTGGCCGGAGTTCAGAAACGGCCGATCTTGTCGAAAGCCGTCGGATCCATGCCGAGGCTGCGCAGATCCTGGGCGCGCGGCTTGCGGCCGGCTTCCACCGCCCGCGACGCGGCTACGGCGCTGCCGAATGTGGTGAAGAGATCGCCTATGGCGGAAAAAACCTTGCGGCTGTTCATTGTCATGTCCTTTCGCGTGCGGTGACGCGCTATCGCTGTCGTTTTGTGCAATGCAACATAGATAGGAGCGCGGCTTGAGGACCAACAAGGGCCGTTGCCGCATGGATGGCATGCACCTGGCGCAACCCCAATGCGCCAGGACATTCGCGCAGTTGGGACGGCGGGCTTGAAACACCGGGGCGGATCGTTTATATCAGCCTCAAATTCTTGGTCGGTATGACGAAGAGTGGGTCCACCCGGTCCCGCTCTTTTTTATTACCTGCCGACGGCTAGAGAATGATCGACAGGAATCGAATGACGTCAACGGCAAGCGAGAGCGACGATCGCATCATCCGCGAAAGCGGCATCGATGCGCGCATCGCGCTGATCGTCCAGCCGGTGCTGCGCGGCATCGGCTTTCGCCTTGTACGCGTGCATCTGTCCGGCCAGAACGGGCTGACGCTGCAGATCATGGCTGAGCGCGAGGACGGCACCATGACCGTCGAGGATTGCGAAGAGGTGAGCCGTGCGGTGTCGCCTGCGCTCGACGTCGACGATCCCATCGAGAAGGCGTATCATCTCGAAGTCTCATCGCCCGGCATTGACCGGCCGCTGGTGCGCAAATCGGATTTCGTGACCTGGACCGGTCATCTGGTGAAGATGGAAACATCGGTCGTTGTCGCGGATCGCAAGCGCTTCAAGGGCAAGATCGCCGAAGCCGGTGAGAACGATGTGCTGATCGAGCGCGACAAGGCGGCCTATGGTGAGGAGCCGACGGTGCGCGTGCCCTACGACGCCATTGCCGAAGCCCGGCTGATCCTGACCGACGACCTCATCCGTGATGCGTTGTCGAAGGACAACAGGGCGCGCAAGGAAGCCAAGAAACGCCGCGGCGAACCGGACGACGACGTACCAGAGGGTACGGAATCGGGCGCTACGGAAGAACACGAACAGGAAAGTTGATTGAGCTGCCAGGCCCCAAGGGCCGGCAAACAGGCTCGGGAGAAAAAACATGGTTGTAAGCGCCAACAGACTTGAACTGCTGCAGATTGCCGATGCGGTCGCGCGTGAAAAGTCGATCGACAAGTCGATCGTCATCGCCGCCATGGCTGATGCGATCCAGAAGGCGGCACGCTCGCGTTATGGCCAGGAGACCAACATCCGCGCCGACATCAACCCCAACACCGGTGAGATGAAGCTGCAGCGGCTGATGGAAGTGGTCGAGAAGGTCGACGACTATGCCACGCAGATCGCCATTTCCTCGGCGCGCGAGCGCAATCCCGACGCCCAGCTCGGCGACTTCATCGCCGAACAGCTGCCGCCGATGGATTTCGGCCGCATCGCCGCCCAGTCGGCCAAGCAGGTCATCGTGCAGAAGGTGCGCGAGGCCGAGCGCGACCGCCAGTATGACGAATACAAGGACCGCATCGGCGAGATCGTCAACGGAACCGTCAAGCGCGTCGAATACGGCAATGTCATCGTCGATCTCGGCCGTGGCGAAGCGATCATCCGCCGCGACGAGCTGATCCCGCGCGAAAACTACAAATATGGCGATCGCGTCCGCGCCTATGTCTACGACGTGCGCCGTGAGCAGCGCGGCCCGCAGATCTTCCTGTCGCGCACCCATCCGCAGTTCATGGCCAAGCTCTTCACCATGGAAGTGCCGGAGATCTATGACGGCATTATCGAGATCAAGTCGGTCGCCCGCGATCCCGGTTCGCGCGCCAAGATCGCCGTCATCTCGCGCGACAGCTCGATCGATCCGGTCGGCGCCTGCGTCGGCATGCGCGGCAGCCGCGTCCAGGCGGTCGTCGCCGAATTGCAGGGCGAGAAGATCGACATCATTCCGTGGTCGCCCTCGGCCGCATCCTTCATCGTCAATGCGTTGCAGCCGGCGGAAGTCGCCAAGGTCGTGCTCGACGAAGACGCCGAGCGCATCGAAGTGGTGGTGCCGGACGACCAGCTGTCGCTGGCCATCGGCCGCCGCGGCCAGAATGTGCGCCTCGCTTCGCAGCTCACCGGCTGGGATATCGACATCCTGACCGAGGCCGAGGAATCCGAGCGCCGCCAGAAGGAATTCGTCGAGCGCTCGGCGCTGTTCATGGAAGCTCTCGACGTCGACGAGATGGTCGGCCAGGTGCTCGCCTCCGAAGGCTTCACCAGCGTCGAGGAAGTCGCCTATGTCGATGCCGGCGAAATCGCCTCGATCGACGGCTTCGATGAGGATACCGCCTCGGAGATCCAGACCCGGGCCCGCGAATATCTGGAGAAGATCGAAGCCGAGCACGACGAAAAGCGCAAGGCGCTGGGCGTCAAGGACGAGCTGCGCGAAATCCCCGGCATCACCACCGCCATGATGGTGACGCTCGGCGAGGACGGCGTGAAGACGATCGAGGATTTCGCCGGCTATGCCGCCGACGACCTCACCGGCTGGAAGGAACGCAAGGACGGCGAGACCAAGGTGTATCCGGGCGTGCTGGCCGATCATGGCGTTTCGCGCGCCGATGCCGAGCAGATGGTGCTCGCGGCCCGTCTCAAGGCCGGCTGGATTTCCGAAGACGAGCTTGCAGCCGAAGAAGCGCCGGCTGACGAAGCCGTTGGTGCGTGAGGTGAAACCGCATCGCACAGAAACCGCCCTTGGACGAGATGAACGATCGCACCTGCATCGTCACCCGCAAGCAGGCCGAACCGGATGAACTGATCCGGTTCGTCGTCGGCCCGGATTCGGCCGTCGTTCCGGATCTCAAGAGAAATCTGCCCGGCCGTGGTTGCTGGGTGAGCGCCGACCGCCTACATATCGACAAGGCGGCGGCCAAGAACCTTTTTAGCCGCGCCTTTAAGGCACAGGTGGTCGTGCCGCCCGATCTCGGCGGCATGGTCGATGGGCTGCTTTCCAGATCCGCCCTTGGCATGCTGGGTCTCGCTCGCAAGGCAGGGGCGATCGCGCTGGGCGCCACCAAGGTGGAGAGCGCGGTGCGCGGTGGATTGGCGCTTTTCGTGCTCCACGCGACCGAAGCCTCAGACGATGGCGTGCGCAAGATCAGCCAGGCGCGGCGGGCGACCGTCCATATTGGCGGCCCCTCCATCCTTGCCTACAAACTTTTCTCCGAGGCCGAGTTGAGCTTGGCATTGGGGGGTACAAATGTGATACATGCTGCCGTCCTCGCGGGAGACGCGGGTAAGGCGGTCCAGAAGCGCATGGTTGCGCTCGACCGATATCGGGGCGGTACCCCGGACGATCTGGCAATGCTTGCGGCCGTTGCTGACGAAGATGAGGCCGCAGAGGATATGGAATGAGCGATACGAAATCGGGCGACGACAAGACGTTGAGTGTTACGCCGAAGAAGACCTTGACGCTGAAGCGCCCCGGCATGGAACAGGGCACCGTGCGCCAGAACTTCTCGCACGGCCGCACCAAGTCGGTCGTGGTCGAGACCAAGAAGCGCAAATTCTCGCTGCCCGGCGACAAGCCGGAGCCGGCGGTGGCGGCACCCGTGTTCACCCCGAAGCCGGCGGTCGCGGCGGCTCCCGTCGTGCAGGAGGCACCCAAGGCGCCGCCTCCACCTCCGCCGGCACCGGTCGAGCGCAGCGGCATGGTGTTGAACGAACTGTCGCGCAGCGAAATGGAAGCGCGCCGGAGGGCGCTCGAAGGCTCCAAAGCGCGCGAGGTCGAGGACCGCCAGCGCGCCGTCGAGGAAGCCAAGCGCCGCGCCGAGGATGAGGAGCGCCGCAAGCGCGAGCGCGAGGAATCCGCACGCCGCCAGGCCGAGGAAGAAGCGCGGTTGCAGGCCGAGGCCGAATCCCGCCGCCGCGCCGAGGAAGAGGCGCGTCGCCGCGCGCCGCAGGCCGCCGAACTGGCGACCGCCGACGAGGAAGAAGAGGTCAAGCCGAAGCGGACTGGCGCCGGTGCGCCGGTGCGCCGTCTGGTGACGCCCGAAGTGGCGCGTCCGGCCAAGCCGACCAAGGGCGAGGAAGACCGCCGTCGCGGCAAGCTGACTTTGAACTCCGCGCTTTCCGACGAGGATGCGCGGGCCCGTTCGCTGTCGTCGATGCGCCGCCGCCAGGAAAAGTTCAAGCGCGCGATGCACAATGAGCCGCGCGAGAAGGTTATGCGCGAAGTGATCCTGCCCGAAACCATCACTATCCAGGAACTGGCGCAGCGCATGTCCGAGCGCGCCGTCGATGTGGTCAAGTTCTTCATGAAGCAGGGCCAGATCCTGAAGCCGGGCGACGTCATCGACGCCGACACGGCGGAACTGGTCGCCACCGAATTCGGCCACACGGTCCGCCGCGTCGCCGAGTCCGACATCGAGGAAGGCCTGTTCAACATCGCCGACCGTCCGGAAGACCTGGTGTCGCGGCCGCCTGTCGTGACCATCATGGGGCATGTCGACCACGGCAAGACCTCGCTGCTCGACGCGATCCGCAACGCCAATGTCGTCTCCGGCGAGGCCGGCGGCATCACCCAGCATATCGGCGCCTATCAGGTCGAGAAGAACGGTCAGAAGATCACCTTCATCGACACGCCCGGCCACGCCGCCTTCACGGCCATGCGCGCCCGCGGCGCCCAGGCCACCGACATTGCCATCCTGGTGGTGGCGGCCGACGACAGCGTGATGCCGCAGACGATCGAATCGATCAGCCATGCCAAGGCGGCCGGCGTTCCGATCATCGTGGCGATCAACAAGATCGACAAGCATGACGCCGATCCGCAGAAAGTGCGCTCCGAGCTGTTGCGCCACGAAGTGTTCGTGGAATCGATGGGCGGCGAGGTGCTGGACGTCGAAGTGTCGGCGACCAAGGGCACCAATCTCGACAAGCTGCTCGAAGCGATCCTGCTGCAGGCCGAAATCCTCGACCTCAAGGCCAATCCGGACCGCACCGCCGAGGGCGTCGTCATCGAGGCGCAGCTCGACAAGGGCCGTGGCCCCGTCGCCACCGTGCTGGTGCAGACCGGCACGCTGATGCCGGGCGACATCCTTGTCGCCGGCAATGAATGGGGCCGGGTGCGCGCGCTGGTCGACGATCGTGGCGAACACGTCAAGGAAGCGCCGCCGGCTATGCCGGTCGAGGTGCTCGGCCTCCAGGGCACGCCGCAGGCCGGCGACCGCTTCGCCGTGGTCAACAACGAGGCCCGCGCCCGCGAGATCACCGAGTACCGCCAGCGTCTGGCCCGCGAGAAGGCGGTTGCCCGTCATGCCGGCCAGCGCGGTTCGCTCGAACAGATGATGTCGCAGCTGCAGACGAGCGGACTGAAGGAGTTCCCGCTGGTCATCAAGGGTGACGTGCAGGGTTCGATCGAGGCGATCAACGCAGCGCTCGACAAGCTCGGCACCGACGAGGTGCGTGCGCGCATCGTCCATGCCGGCGCCGGCGCCATCACCGAAAGCGACGTGTCACTGGCGGAGACGTCGGGCGCGGCGATCATCGGCTTCAACGTCCGCGCCAATGTGCAGGCACGCGCCGCTGCCGCGGCCGCTGGCATCGAGATCCGCTACTACTCGATCATCTACAACCTCGTGGATGACGTGAAGGCGGCTCTGTCGGGTATGCTCTCGCCGGAGCGTCGCGAGACCTTCATCGGCAATGCGCAGATACTCGAGATATTCGACATCACCAAGGTCGGCAAGATCGCCGGCTGCCGTGTCACCGAAGGCAAGGTCGAGCGTGGCGCGGGCGTGCGCCTGATCCGCGACAACGTCGTCATCCACGAAGGCACGCTGAAGACGCTGAAGCGCTTCAAGGACGAGGTTTCGGAAGTCCCGGGCGGCCAGGAATGCGGCATGGCCTTCCAGAACTACGAGGACATGCGCGTCGGCGACATCATCGAGTGCTTCCGCGTCGAGATGGTAACCCGCACGCTCTGAGTTCGTGTGACGTCCGTCATGCCAGGCGGTGGCCGAGAGGCCGCCGCCTGGCAAACATTTGAGACATGAGGCACGGTCCTATCCCGCGCCCCACGCTTTCAGGATCGAGAAAAAATGCCCCGTTCGACCACATCAGGCCCATCCCAGCGCATGCTGCGCGTCGGCGAGCAGGTGCGCCATGCGCTGTCCGAAACCTTGCAGCGCGGCGAGATCATCGATCCGCTGGTCGAGAATGCCGTGGTTTCGGTGTCGGAAGTGCGCATGTCGCCCGACCTCAAGATCGCAACCGCCTTCATCTCGCCGCTCGGCGCCACGGACGCCGGCGCGGTGGTCGAGGCGCTCAACAAGCATGCCAAGTTCATCCGCGGCCGTGTCTCCGGCGCGCTGCGGCAGATGAAGTACATGCCCGAGTTTCGCTTCCGGCTCGACACCTCCTTCGACAATTTCGCCAGGATCAACGATCTCCTGAAATCGCCGGAAGTGGCGCGCGATCTGGATGCGGACGACGACGATAAGGACAGCGAATAATGGCGCGCCGCGGCAAGAAGAAGGGCCGGCCGGTCTCGGGCTGGGTGGTGCTGGACAAGCCGGTCGGCATGGGCTCGACCGAGGCCGTCTCCAAGATCAAGTGGCTGTTCCAGGCGGAGAAGGCCGGCCACGCCGGCACGCTCGATCCGCTCGCTTCCGGTATGCTGCCGATCGCGCTCGGCGAAGCCACCAAGACCGTGCCCTACGTCCAAGACGGCGCCAAGATCTACCGCTTCACCGTGGCCTGGGGGCAGGAGCGCTCGACCGACGACCTCGAAGGTCCGGTGACGAGGGACTCCGACGGGCGCCCCGTGGAGGCCGAAGTGCAGGCGCTGCTGCCGAAATACACCGGCGTCATCATGCAGACGCCGCCGCAATTCTCGGCCATCAAGATCGCGGGCGAACGCGCCTATGATCTCGCCCGCGACGGCGAGACGGTCGACATTCCCGCGCGCGAGATCGAAATCGGCCGCCTCGACATCGTCGAGCACGGGGCCGATCACACGGTTTTCGAGGTCGAATGCGGCAAGGGTACCTATGTGCGCTCGCTGGCCCGCGACATGGGCCGCGATCTCGGCTGCTTCGGCCATATTTCTGAACTGCGCCGGATCGAGGTCGAGCCGTTCACCGCCGAGGATTTCGTCACCGTCGCCGAACTGGAGGCGGCGCGCTTCGGCGAGCAGGGTCATGGCACGCAGCAACCGTCCCCCGATTCGATAGAAGCGCCGATCGATTTTGCCGCGATCGACGCGCTGCTTGTCGACACCTCGGCGGCACTCGACTGCCTGCCGCAGATAGCCATCAGCGACGATGCGGCGACGAAGATCCGCCTCGGCAATCCCGTCATCATCCGCGGCCGCGACGCGCCGGTGGAGGCCGAGGAAGCCTGCGCGACCGCGCGCGGCAAGCTGGTGGCCATCGGCGCCATCGAGCAGGGCATGTTCAAGCCCAAACGGGTCTTTGCCGGGTGAGGGCCCTCGTCTAATCTCTATGCGATATCTATCCGAGGGGCCGCATGGCAAAGGTTGAGGCGATCAAGACGCGGGCGCCGCTCAGGGCCAGGCGGCCGCCGGTCGGTGCATCGCCCGGAACGCTGATCGCCGATCCCGCGGCGCGACGCTCGGAACTGCGGCTCACCCTGATCTCGCCGCAAAAGTCCAAAACGATCGACAATGCCAGCATCGACGACGTCAATGCCAATTGCGAAAAGTGGCCGGTCATCTGGCTGGACTGCACCGGCCTGGCCAATATCGAGCTGATCAAGGAGATCGGCCGCATCTTCAGCCTGCATCCGCTGGCGCTGGAGGACGTCGTCAACACGGGCCAGCGGCCGAAGGTGGATTTCTACGAAGACCATGCTTTCGTGGTCGTGCGGATGATCGACGACGTCGCCTCGCACCGCTACGAGCAGATCGCCGTTTTCCTTGGCAAGAATTTCGTCGTCACCTTCCAGGAGCGCGAAGGCGATCCGTTCGATCCGGTGCGCAAGCGCATCGAAAGCTCGGCGCCGAACCGGCTGCGCGCCCGTGGCGCCGACTATCTCGCCTATGCGCTGATCGACGCCATCGTCGATAGCTACTTTCCGCCGATCGAGGCGGCCGGCGAACTCGTCGACAGCATCGAGGACCAGATGCTGCACGCACCGCACAAGCATCAGATGCAGCAGCTTCATGGATTGCGGCACGACGCCAATGTGCTGAAGGGGGTGCTGTGGCCGGTGCGCGATGCGCTAGCGACGCTGATCCGCAACGACGTGTCCTATGTGAAGGCCGAAACCAAGGTCTTCCTGAACGATACGCTCGACCACGCGCTGCGGCTGATCGAGCTGGTCGAGAACCAGCGCGACATGCTGACCGGCCTGATCGAGATGCATCTGTCGCTGAGCCAGGCACGCACCAACGACGTCATTTCCTATCTGACGATCGTCTCGGTCATCTTCATGCCGCTCACGTTTCTGGTCGGCGTCTGGGGCATGAATTTCGATCCGGAGACGTCGCCTTGGAACATGCCTGAGCTGAAGGCCTATTACGGCTATCCCTTGTCGCTGCTGTTCATGGCCGTGGTCGCGGTTGGGCTGATTGCCTTCTTCAAATGGAAAAAATGGCTTTGACAGGGATAACTTGCCGTTTTGGCGTGAAAAGCCGGCTTCGTGAATTGGGCTGGTGTTTTCTTGGGAATTGCACTATATGCGCCGCAGCTTAGCGCTATGACGCTCTGCTTGCACCGGCCCCTGCTGGACGACATCCCGGCTGAGGGCGACCCGTTTCCTCGAACAGATAAGGAAAAACACGATGTCGATTACTGCCGAGCGCAAACAGGAATTGATGACTGAATTCGCAACCGCCAAGGGCGACACCGGGTCTCCGGAAGTTCAGGTAGCCATCCTTTCCGAGCGCATCAAGAACCTGACCGACCATTTCAAGGACCACAAGAAGGATAACCATTCCCGCCGTGGTCTGCTCGCTCTCGTCTCCCAGCGCCGAAGCCTGCTTGATTATCTCAAGCGCAAGGACGACACGCGCTACCAGACGCTGATCGAGAAGCTCGGCCTGCGCCGTTGACGAATTGACCGGCGGGCCTCACAAGGGCCCGCCGGTCGCGCATTTGAGCACCGGACCAATCCGATCTCGAATGCAGGTACTGGAGCGCCGCGCACCCATCCGGATGCCGGACGGACGCTCCAACAAGTTGAGTTTGCGCGTGACGCATTCCACAAGCCGCTGCTTGTGGGGTCATGCGCAGGGCCAGTCGGATCGATTGGCCAAATCCGGTTTCGAGCGTGCAGAGGGCCCCCTCGAAGCCACCCCATGGACGGTCATGGGGCAGGATTGCAGGACGCTCGCGCGGCCATCCGGCCGACATGGATCGAGCTTCCCGTTGTCTTGCCCGTGGCTGCCCGAGAAAGGAAGCCAGGGGAAAGGGCACCCGCGCACGCTGAAACGGCGCGGCCCTTTCCTCATATGAAGGACAAGACATGTTCAATCACCACAAAGTGGAAATCGAATGGGGCGGTCGCCCGCTCATCCTCGAAACCGGCAAGATCGCGCGCCAGGCCGACGGCGCCGTGCTCGCCACCTACGGCGAGACCAAGGTTCTCGCCACGGTCGTTTCGATGAAGGAGCCCAAGCCGGGCCTCGACTTCTTTCCGCTGACCGTCAACTACCAAGAAAAGACCTACGCCGCCGGCAAGATCCCGGGCGGCTATTTCAAGCGTGAAGGTCGTCCGAGCGAAAAGGAAACGCTGGTTTCGCGCCTCATCGACCGCCCGATCCGCCCACTCTTTGCCGACGGCTACAAGAACGACACGCAGATCGTCGTCACCGTCGTCCAGCATGATCTCGAGAACGATCCGGACATCCTGTCGATCGTCGCCACCTCGGCGGCCCTGACCCTGTCGGGCGTGCCCTTCATGGGCCCGATCGGCGGCGCCCGCGTCGGCTACATCAACGGCGAATACGTGCTCAACCCGCATGTCGACGAGATGCAGGAATCCAAGCTCGACCTGATCGTCGCCGGCACCGCCGACGCCGTGCTGATGGTCGAGTCCGAAGCCAAGGAGCTCGGCGAAGACCTGATGCTCGGCGCGGTCATGTTCGGCCATCGCGGTTTCCAGCCGGTGATCGACGCGATCATCAAGCTGGCCGAAGTCGCCGCCAAGGACCCGCGCGACTTCACCGCGCCGGACTATTCCGCTCTCGAAGCCGAGATGCTGAAGATCGTCGGCGACGAGCTTCGCGACGCCTACAAGATCACCGACAAGCAGAAGCGCTATGCCGCCGTGGACGCCGTCAAGGCCAAGGTCAAGGCGGCCTTCGCTCCGGCCGAAGGCGAAGAGCCGAAATATTCCTCCGAGCAGATCGGCAGCGTGTTCAAGGAGCTCCAAGCCAAGGTCGTGCGCTGGAACATTCTCGACACTGGTTCGCGCATTGACGGCCGTGACCTGAAGACCGTGCGCAAGATCGTATCCGAGGTCGGCGTCCTGCCGCGCACCCACGGTTCGGCGCTGTTCACCCGCGGCGAGACCCAGGCGCTGGTCGTCGCCACGCTGGGCACCGGCGAGGACGAGCAGTATGTCGATTCGCTGACCGGCATGTACAAGGAGAAGTTCCTCCTCCACTACAACTTCCCTCCCTATTCCGTCGGCGAGACCGGCCGCATGGGCTCGCCCGGCCGCCGCGAGATCGGCCACGGCAAGCTCGCCTGGCGCGCCATCCGCCCGATGCTGCCGACATCAGACCAGTTCCCCTACACGCTGCGCGTGGTCTCGGAGATCACCGAGTCCAACGGCTCGTCGTCGATGGCAACCGTCTGCGGCACCTCGCTGGCGCTGATGGACGCCGGCGTGCCGCTGGCCAAGCCGGTCGCCGGTATCGCCATGGGCCTGATCAAGGAAGGTGAGCGCTTCGCCGTGCTCTCCGACATCCTGGGCGACGAGGATCACCTCGGCGACATGGATTTCAAGGTCGCCGGCACCGCCAACGGCATCACCTCCTTGCAGATGGACATCAAGATCGAGGGCATCACCGAGGAGATCATGAAGATCGCTCTCGACCAGGCCAAGGACGGTCGTCAGCATATTCTCGGCGAAATGGGCCACGCGCTGTCCGGCGCGCGCGCCGAGCTCGGCGAGTTCGCGCCGCGCATCGAGGTCATGCACATCCCGACCGACAAGATCCGCGACGTGATCGGTTCCGGTGGCAAGGTCATCCGCGAGATCGTCGAGAAGACCGGCGCCAAGATCAACATCGAGGATGACGGCACGGTCAAGATCGCTTCGGCGAACGCCAAGGAGATCGAGGCGGCGAAGAAGTGGATCCACACCATCGTCGCCGAGCCGGAAGTCGGCGAAATCTACGAAGGCACGGTCGTCAAGACCGCCGACTTCGGCGCTTTCGTCAACTTCTTCGGCCCGCGTGACGGCCTCGTCCACATCTCGCAGCTTGCCAACGACCGGGTCGCCAAGACTTCGGACGTCGTCAAGGAAGGCGACAAGGTGTGGGTCAAGCTGATGGGCTTCGACGAGCGCGGCAAGGTCCGCCTGTCGATGAAGGTCGTCGACCAGGCCACCGGCAAGGAAATCGTTCGCGACAAGAAGGCCGAGAGCGAAGAAAACGCCGCCTGAACTGGCTAACGGAAAAATCGAAGCGGGCGCGGCTCATGTCGCGCCCGTTTTCGTTTATGGAGCAAAGGCATGTCCGCTGAAGTGCTGAAGACGCTGTTCCATCCATTCGAGGCCGAGGCGGTCGCCTTGCCGCGAAAGGGCGAGCGCATGCTTTTTCTCGGGGCCGAATCCGGCTTGCGGACACCGCGGGACTTCGACGCCGAGCTGCACGTGGTGCAAGGCTTCCGGCCGCATTTTCGCGCGCTGCAAGCCGCGGGCTTCACTGTCACCCCGCAAACGCAGGGCGATGGCTTTGACGCCGCGCTGGTGCTCGCGGGCCGCCATCGCGGCCAGAACGAGCTGCGCATCGCGGATGCGCTGGAGCGCGTCACCGAGGGCGGATTGATCGTCATTGCCGGCGGCAAGGATGATGGCATCGCCAGCCTGCGCAAGCGCATGGACGAGCTTGTGCCGCTCGAAGGCCATCTGCCCAAATATCACGGCATCGCCTTCTGGCTTCGCCGGCCGGCCGGGACGGAGACGGCAGCAGCGCTGCGTGCCGCCAATCCCGCCGGGCTGGTCGACGGCCGCTTCAGCACGGCGCCCGGCATGTTTTCCTTCGATCGTGTCGATGCCGGTTCGAAGTTGCTGGCGGACCATCTTCCGGCCGACCTGCGCGGCCATGTCGCCGATTTCTGCGCCGGCTGGGGCTATCTGGCGGCGGAGATGGAAGCGCGTTCGCCCGGCATCTCGGCACTTGATCTCTATGAGGCGGATTTCGCTTCGCTCGAAGCCGCCAAAGCCAATCTTGCCACGGCCAGCCAGTCGGTTGCGAAAGGTTTCTTCTGGACGGACCTGCAGGGGGAGCCGGTCGAGCGTCGCTACGACGCGGTCATCATGAACCCGCCTTTTCATCGCAGCCGCGCGGCCGAACCGGAGATCGGCGCCGGCCTGATCCGGGCAGCGGCAAAGGCGCTGAAGCCGGGAGCGCGGCTGTACATGGTGGCGAACCGCCAGCTGCCCTACGAGCCGGTACTGGCCGCCGCCTTCTCCAGCCATGCCGAGCTCGCCCGTGACGGCATGTTCAAGGTTCTTTCCGCGCGTCGCTGACACGCAACAGCGTGGCACTCAGTGCAGATTGGCGACGCGCCTCGAATCCTCGATGACATGTCCCTCGCCGGCCATGACCGCAAGCGGCGCCGGCCGGCCGAACAGATAGCCTTGCACCACCTCGCAACCGGCTGCCCTGAGCAGTGTCGCCTGGTCCTCTGTCTCGACACCCTCGGCAATGATACTGACGCCGAGTGCTCGCGAGAGGCCGACAATGGTCGATACGACGGCGCCGGAGCTCGAATCCGTATCGATGCGGCTGACGAAGGAGCGGTCGATCTTCAGCTTGCCGAATGAAAAATCGATCAGGTAGCTGAGATTGGAATAGCCGGTGCCGAAATCGTCGACGGCAACCGAGATGCCCATATCGGCAAGCTCTTTCAGGATGGCGGCGGCGCGGTCGCGGTCCTGCATCATGGCCGTCTCGGTGACTTCCAGCTCCAGCCGCGAGGGCTTGATGCCGGTGGTCCGCATCGTGTCGCGCACGAGGCCGATGAAGTCCTTGGTCATGAACTGGACCGGCGAGATGTTGACGGCGACGAAGCAGTCGTCGGGTAAATGGCGGGCGTCGCTGCATGCCTTGCGCAGAACCCATTCGCCGATCGGATTGATCATGCCGGTTTCCTCGGCGATCTGGATGAACTCCAGAGGTGGGATCATGCCGCGTTCTGGATGGTTCCAGCGGATCAGCGCTTCATAGCCGACGATGCGGCCGCTCGGCAGGTCCAGCTGCGGCTGATAGTGAAGGTCGAAATCACCGCGCTCGAATGCGATGTGCAGCTCGGATTCGACCCATTGGCGATGATCGGCGACCCGCCCCATCTCGGTATCGAAAACCGACCAGTTGCCGACTCCCCTGGCGCGCGCATTTTGCAGCGCCAGGTTGGAGCGGCGCAGGATGAGGACCGGGTCGACGCCGTCCTTGGGCATCGCCACGATGCCCACCGACAGGCTCACCGATTGCTGGTGGCTGCTGAGCTCATAGGGCTCCATCATCTCGTCGATGAGCCTCTCCACCATAGCTTCCATCGTTCCCTGAATCTGATGATCGGGAAGCAGCACCGCGAACTCGCCGGCGCCGATGCGCCCGATCTGCACGCGCTCGGGCACGCAGGCCTGCAGCCGCTTGGTAAAGGCGCGGATCAATTCGTCGCCCTGGCTGTAGCCGATCGCGTCGTTGATCTGCTTGAACCGGTCGATGTCGATGTCGATGAGGAACATCGGGGCCCCGGTGCGGCTCGTCGCGCAGGCTGCCTCGGCGATCTTGCCGACCATCGCCGGACGCGCCAGCAATCCGGTCAGCTTGTCGAACTGGGTTTCGTTGAAGACGAAATCAGCCGATTCATCGACGCCGGCGAAGAAAGACATCGCGGCTCCCGCCGCCGCCAATGCGCAAAGGGCAGCCATGATCGCCACCATCACGTCCGCCGGCATGCCGGCAAAGCCGTCGCCAAGCGCGTGCTTCAGCCCCCAGATGCCGAGAATGAAACTGCCAATGCCCGAACTGGCTATGGTGATCAGCCGGAACACCGGTGTGCGGTTCGGGTTGCTGACGGCAGGCATTGAAAGTCCCCAAATTGCGGGACTCTATAGCCGACAGGCCCTTAAAATGAGTTTCCGCGAATGCATCCAATTTTATTGGAAGGGAATTATTTCTTCGCAGGAGAAAGACTATTTCGCGAAATGGCCTATTCGCTCGCGCGATCCGTCTGCTTCAGCTCCTCAAGCGTCGGCATGGAAACGATATGATAGCCGGAATCGACATAGTGGATTTCGCCGGTGACGCCGGAAGCGAGGTCGGACAGGAGATAGAGTGCCGAGCCGCCGACCTCGTCGATGGTCACGGTGCGGCGCAGCGGAGAATTGCGCTGCTGGTAAGAGAACATGTGGCGCGCATCGGAAATCCCGGCGCCGGCAAGCGTTCGCACCGGTCCGGCCGATATGCCGTTCACCCTGATGCCGCGCGGGCCGTAATCGTTGGCGAGATAGCGCACGCTGGCCTCGAGGCCGGCCTTGGCGACGCCCATGACGTTATAGTTCGGCATGACGCGCACCGAACCGGCATAGGTCAGGGTGATCATCGATCCGCCATCCTGCATCAGGGCCGCGGCGTGGCGCGCGACCTCGGTGAAGGAATAGCAGGAGATGACCATGGTGCGGATGAAATTGTCGCGGCTGGTGTCGGCGTAGAGGCCCTTGAGCTCATTCTTGTCTGAAAAGCCGATGGCATGGACCACGAAGTCGAGCCCGCCCCAGGCCTTGCCCAAGGTCTCGAAGGTGGCGTGGACCGAGGCGCTGTCCTCGACATCGCAGGGAACCACCAGCGCCGCGCCGAGCTTGTCGGCAAGCGGCTTGACCCGGCGGCCGAAGGCGTCACCCTGGTAGGTGAAGGCAAGTTCGGCCCCATGTTCGGACAGTTTCCGGGCTATGCCCCAGGCGATCGAATGATCGTTGGCGACGCCCATGACAAGCCCGCGCTTGCCCTTCATCAATCCGTCCATGATCGCCAATCCTCGTGGAAAAAACGTGGCCTTATGCGGAATAGCGCTGGAAAACCAGCGTTGCGTTGGTGCCACCAAAGCCGAAGGAATTGGACAAAACGGTGTCGATCCTGGCGTTGTCGATGCGCTTTCGCACCACCGGCATGCCCTCGAATTCGGGGTCGAGAGTCTCGATATGGGCGCTTTCGCCGATGAAACCGCCTTGCATCATCAGGATCGAATAGATGGATTCCTGCACGCCGGCCGCGCCCAGCGAATGGCCCGTCAGCGATTTGGTCGAGGTGATGAAGGGCATCTTCTCGCCGAACACCTCGCGGATCGCGCCCATTTCGCGGGAATCCCCCACCGGCGTCGAGGTCCCATGGGTGTTGATGTAGTCGACCGGGGTGGTGACGGTCGCCAGCGCCTGCCGCATGCAGCGGACCGCGCCTTCGCCCGAGGGCGCAACCATGTCGAAGCCGTCCGAGGTGGCGCCGTAGCCGACGATCTCTGCATAGATCTTGGCGCCGCGCGCCTTGGCATGCTCCAGTTCCTCGAGCACCAGCACGCCGGCGCCGCCGGCGATGACGAAGCCGTCGCGATCGACGTCATAGGCGCGGGAAGCGGCAGATGCCCTGTCATTGTACTTCGACGACATGGCGCCCATGGCATCGAACAGGTCCGACATCGTCCAGTCGAGATCTTCGTGGCCGCCGGCGAACACCATGTCCTGCTTGCCCCACTGGATCAGTTCGTAGCCATTGCCGATGCAATGCGCCGAGGTCGAACAGGCCGACGAGATCGAATAGTTGACGCCGTGGATCTTGAACCAGGTGGCCAGCGTCGCCGACGCGGTCGACGACATCGCCTTCGGCACCGCGAATGGGCCGATGCGCTTGGGGCTGCCATTCTTGAGCGTGGTTTCGGCCGCCTCGACGATGGTGCGGGTGGAAGGCCCGCCCGAGCCCATGACGATGCCGGTGCGCTCATTGGTGATGTCGCTCTCGCCAAGGCCGGCATCGGCGATCGCCTGGTCCATGGCGACATGGTTCCAGGCCGCTCCCTGGCTCAGGAAGCGCATTGCGCGGCGATCGATCATGGCGCTGGGATCGAGCGTCGGCGCGCCCCAGACCTGACAGCGGAAGCCGTGCTCGGCGAAGGAGTCGGAGAAGCTGATGCCGGATTTGGCGTCATGCAGCGAGGCTTGCACCTCGTTGGCATTGTTGCCGATCGACGACACGATGCCGAGGCCTGTGACTACGACACGTCTCATTCGCAACTCCTTCCAGGAATGCTGGCCACGAGGTCGGCCAGGGCGACGGTCAAGCGACCGCCGACTGCTTGGACAGACCGACTTTCAGGTCCGTTGCCGCGTATATGGGTTCGCCGTCCGCCTTTAGCCAACCATCGGCGATGCCCAGCACCAGCCGGCCACGCATCACACGTTTGAATTCCACGCCATACTCGACCTTTTTAACCGAGGGCGTGACCATTCCCTTGAACTTGACCTCGCCGGTCGACAGCGCCATGCCTTTGCCGGGTTCCCCCAGCCAGCCGAGATAAAAACCCGTCAGCTGCCACAAGGCATCGAGGCCCAGGCATCCAGGCATGATGGGATTGCCGATGAAATGGCAGGCAAAGAACCACAGGTCCGGCTTGATGTCGAATTCGGCGCGGATGAAGCCCTTGTCGAAAGCCCCGCCCGTTTCGCTGATCTCGGTGATGCGGTCAAACATCAGCATCGGCGGGTAAGGCAACTGGGCATTGCCCGGTCCGAACAGCTCGCCGCGGGCGCAGGCCAGCAATTCTTCGTAGTCGTAGCTGGATTTCGAACCCGCCATCAATCTCGTTCCCATATGTCCCAGGCGCTGGCGCGCCCTTGTCGTTGGTGTCCTAACACAATCTGTTTCAGGCCGGAAACCGGCGTTTGCGCTTAACCCGCCAGTCTTGCCGGGTCAATGCGCGCTATTGATCGCATCCGGACGACAGAATATATGTCGAAAGGGGTCCGGTTTCGGCAGACATCCATTTTTTTGCCATTCTGGACGTGTCTTGAGGCGGAACTGTGAGCTTGGACGACCAGATGGACCGGGGCTGCCGGAAGGAAAATGTCGCTGTGGACAAGCGGGTTCGTGAAGCCGGCCTGAGGCCGACACGGCAGCGCATTGCGCTTGCCGACCTGCTTTTCGCCAAGGGCGACCGCCATCTGTCGGCCGAGGAACTGCACGAGGAGGCCGTCGCCGCCGGCGTGCCGGTGTCGCTGGCCACCGTCTACAACGCCCTTCACCAGTTCACCCAGGCGGGACTGCTGCGCATTCTCGCTGTCGAGGGCGCCAAAACCTATTTCGACACCAACACCTCCGATCATCACCATTTCTATATCGAAGGCGAAAACCGGATTTTCGACATCGCCGATGGTCCGGTCACCGTCACCAACCTACCGGAACCACCCGAGGGGATGGAGATCGCCAATGTCGACATCGTGGTGAGGCTGCGCCCCAAACGCGCCGAATGACCGGGGGCCAGGCACGTATGCACGGCCGGGCACGTATGAACGGCTGGGCACGTATGAACGGCCAGGCACGTGTGAACGGCCAGGAATGAAGCCGCTCGATCTGGCTATCCGGCTGGAATGGGCCGCTGTCGCGGTGTCCGCTATCGTCTTTTATGCACTCGCCGGTGCGTCCTGGTGGTTGTTCGCCTTGTTGATCCTGGCGCCTGATCTGTCCATGTTCGGCTATCTCGCCGGGCCGCGCGTCGGCGCCGCGTGCTACAATGCCTTCCACATCTTGGTCCCGCCAATGCTTTTGGTGCTTGCCGGCAGCCTGTTCGGCAATGCAGCCGCTATAGCGGTTGCATTGATCTGGATCGCCCACATCGCTATCGATCGTGCGCTGGGCTACGGCTTGAAGCTGTCGAGCAGCTTTCAGGATACCCATCTCGGCCGCATCGGCCGCTAAACGGTCCGGCCTGCGGTTCAAACGAGTCGGGCAAGGCCAAAAATCAGTCCTTGACCCGTTCGCCGGGATAGGCGCCCCAGACGACGGATTGGGCGAGCCAGCCGGTGTGGCCATCGAGCGTCATTTCGCACCACTGGCCGTCGCAGGATTTGATCGTGCCCATGACGCCCGGCTCGACGATCGCCACCACGCTGGCGTCCTTTTCGGGGCTCCTGAGGAGATTGATCTGGGCGCCCTTGCCGCGCTGCCACGGCGCCACGATCGCCGTGCGCCGGCCCGAAAGCAGCGACTGGTTGATCCAACCTTCCGAACCGTCGGCGTCGCGCACGCGGCGCCATGTGTCGAATTCCTGGATGATCTCCATCGGCAGGCCTGCCTTCAGATACATCCAGTCGACCGAGTAGTTGGCGCCCGGCCCGACACGCGAATTGACGCGGCCGGATTTCAGGCTGACGAATCGTGGCAGCGGCAGGCCGCTCGGCCCGAGCGTGACGACGCTCTGGGCGGGGGCTGCTGCACCTTGCGCGCACAGTTGGGGTGAATAGAGCAGAGCGCCGAGAAATGCTGCGCTGAGGGTCAGGCGAAGCGACGCGAAACCAGACACTTTCGTTCCTTTCGGCGCTGGCCTGCCGGCCCCGGCGCCCCTTTTTCTTTGTCTTCGGCGGCACCGCTTGGTACATGGGTAAATCGGCTACCGCGACCGGCTTCCAGTTTCGCCGGTCTTGGTTAAAGAGGTCTCAACGAGGGAAACAATGGCAGGCAAAAAGAAGCCTCTCGTGGTCATCACGCGAAAACTGCCCGACCCTGTCGAGACCCGCATGCGCGAGCTGTTCGACGCAAGGCTGAACGTCGAGGACAGGCCGATGACGCAGCCGGAACTGGTCGCGGCGGTCAAGGAGGCCGACGTGCTGGTGCCGACGGTCACCGACCGCATCGACGCGGCATTGATCGCCCAGGCCGGCGAAAACCTCAAGCTGATCGCCAATTTCGGCAATGGTGTCGACAAGATCGACGTGGCGGCCGCGGCCAAGAAAGGCATCACCGTCACCAACACGCCCAACGTGCTGACCGAGGACACGGCCGACATGACGATGGCGCTGATGCTGGCGGTGCCGCGCCGGCTGGCGGAGGGCGCCAATGTACTCACCGGCGACAAGAAATGGGCTGGCTGGTCGCCGACATGGATGCTTGGCCGGCGCATCTGGGGCAAACGGCTCGGTATTGTCGGCATGGGGCGTATCGGCACCGCCGTTGCCAGGCGTGCCAAGGCCTTCGGCCTCTCCATCCACTATCACAACCGCCATCGCGTGCTGCAGGCGGTCGAGGACGGGCTGGAGGCGACCTATTGGGAAAGCCTCGATCAGATGCTGGCCCGCATGGACATCATCTCGGTCAACTGCCCCTCGACGCCGGCGACGTTCCATCTGCTTTCGGCGCGGCGGCTGGCGCTGCTTCAGCCCACCGCCTATATCGTCAACACTGCGCGCGGCGACATCATCGACGAGGAGGCGCTGGTCAAGCTGATTCAGGATGGCAGGATCGCCGGCGCCGGACTCGACGTCTACGAGCACGAGCCCGCATTGAACGGAAAACTGCTCAAGCTCGCGACCAAGGGCAAGGTCGTGCTTTTGCCGCATATGGGGTCGGCGACGCTCGAGGGCCGCATCGACATGGGCGAGAAGGTGATCATCAACATCCGCGCCTTCGTCGACGGCCACCGCCCGCCGGATCGCGTGCTGCCGCTCAGGACCTGAGCGGCTTCGCAACATAATGTAAGTGGAAACTTACGAAACAGTCTTGCGCATGGTGACCGAAGTCGGTCGCGCATAACCTTCATGCGCCGTTCTCACGGTCTCGCGAAAACCGAGCCGGGCAAAGGCTGCCTGGTTCCCAGCCAGCTCGATTCGCGTCTGCAGCTCGATTGCGGCCTTGCCGCGGCTGCGGGCAAAATCCTGGACGGCTTGCATCAACAACCTGCCGATGCCCTGGCCCTGACAGTCCGGCGTGACGGCGAGCTTGCCGACATAGAGGTGGTCGGTTCGTTCCAGGGCGAAGATGCAGCCGACGATCCTGTTGCCGCTGAGCGCCAGCATGCCGGTCTCGCGGCGGGCTTTGTCGCGCAAGGTTTCCGCGGTGAGCAGGTGCGCCGAGGACGGCGGGTCGATGATGCCGTCCATGAAGGCGAATGCGCGCAGGATCAGGGCGAGCACTTCGTTCCAGCGGTCGAAATCGGCCGGAATCCGGGTGATGACGATATCGGCAGTGCGCGTCAACGTCAGTTTCGTCTCTTGTAGCGGATGGTCTCGAAACGCGCGGCTAGCGCGTCATAGAGCAGCAGTCGTCCGATCAGCGGCTCGCCAATGCCGGTGATCAGCTTGATGGCTTCCATCGCCTGCAACGTGCCGATGACCCCAGTCAGCACGCCAAGCACCCCGGCCTCGGCGCAGGACGGCACCAGACCCGGCGGCGGGGCCTCCGGGAAGAGGTCGCGGTAGCCGGGGTTGGAGGTGCCGTCCCTATCGGCTTGGAACGGCATCAGCACGGTCACGGAGCCATCGAAACGGCCCACGGCGGCGTGCACCAGCGGCTTTCCCTCCGCCGCGCAGGCATCGGCCACGACATAGCGCGTCTCGAAATTGTCGGACCCGTCGACGACCACGTCGTAACGGGCGACGAGGGCTTGGGCATTGTCCGCGGTCAGGCGCAATGTGTGGATTTCGACAGCGGTGTTGGGATTGATGCGGGCAATTGCCGCCTTGGCGCTGTGGGTTTTCAGCATGCCGACAGTGTTCGTGCCGTGAATCACCTGCCGCTGCAGGTTGGAGAGCGAAACCGTGTCGTCGTCGATCACGCCGAGCGTACCGACGCCGGCTGCGGCAAGATATTCAAGCACTGGTGCGCCCAATCCGCCGGCGCCGATGACCAGCACCCGCGCTCGCTTCAGGCGCTGCTGGCCGGCGCCGCCAATTTCGGGCAGCACGATGTGGCGGGCATAGCGTTCGAGTTCTTCGTCGGTGAGGGCGGTGGCGATCATGGCTCGATCATATAGCGGGAGAAAAACCTTGTCAGGTGCTCACACAGCCATCGGCGCGACCGTGCCGTGATCCACGATCAGGAACTGCGCCCGGCCCGCCAGGCTGGAAAACAGCGCAGCATCGGTTCCCGTCATGAAAGCCTGGCAGTTCAATTCCTCCAGGATCGAGAACAGCGCCGCACGCCGGCCACCATCGAGATGTGCCGCGATCTCGTCGAGCAGCAGGATTGGCGTCAAGCCGGACATCTCGCCGGTCAATCTGGCATGCGACAGGACAATGCCGACAAGCAAGGCTTTCTGTTCGCCGGTCGAACACAGCGCCGCCGGCATCGCCTTGGGTCGGTGCCGGACCACGAGA
The DNA here is from genome assembly GCF_006442405.1 of Mesorhizobium sp. B2-2-3. NCBI lineage: Bacteria > Pseudomonadati > Pseudomonadota > Alphaproteobacteria > Hyphomicrobiales > Phyllobacteriaceae > Mesorhizobium > Mesorhizobium sp. B2-2-3. The sequence continues at coordinate 356,748 of NZ_VFWC01000001.1, forward strand.
TCGGAGCGGTGCGGGCCCTCGAGCGTGCGCCCGGCGGCGCGGTCGCGGTCGCGGCCCCCGGCGAGCGTGCGGCGGAACCGCTCCTCGACGTCGACAGCCGGCGTGTTGGCGATCTCGGCTTCCAGATCGCCCGACAGGCCGATATCGGCCTGCGGAAACGGGCCGCTGTCGGGCAGCCTGTCGATCATGGCGGCCAGAAGGCGCACCATTTCGGCGCGCGCCGCGGCGATCGCCACGCCCGTCTCGGCCATCTGCATCTCGATCGCCTCGAACCAGCTCAAATCCCGCGAACCTTCCGTCAGCAACCGGTTCCGGCCGCGCATCGCCTTTTCATAGTCGAGGGCGCGCTGTCCGTGGCCTGGATCGATCGCCAGCACCAGCCGGTCGAGAAAGCGCCGGCGGTCCGCGGCCGGTCCGGTGAACAGAGCATCCATGGCCGGCGTCAGCCACACGACGCGCAGCCATTCCAGCATGTCCTCGGCGGATCGCGCCGTGGCGCCGTTGATGCGCACCCGTCTGCCGCCCTCGCCAAGACTGTCGCCACCCGAAATGCCCGTCCCTATCTCGACTTGGCCGTCAGGTCCGTCGAGCCGTGCGTGCAGCGCAAAGCCGCCGTCACCGCCCTCACGCGCGACGTCCGCGTAAGGCGCGCGGCGCAGGCCGCGGCCCGGCGTCAACAGGGAAATCGCTTCCAGCAGATTGGTTTTGCCAGCGCCATTGTCACCGGAAAACACCACCGCGCCCGGCTCAAGCTCGACCGACAGCGCCGCATAGTTGCGGAAATTGGTAAGTGTAAGCTTACTTATATGGGTTTGTGCCGGCAACCGCTACTGCTCTACACCCGCATCGGCATCAGCACATAAAGCGCGGTTTCATCGGCCATGTCGTGGATCAGCGTTGGCGAACCGGCGTCGGCCAACATGAACCGGGCCTCTGAACCGGTCAATTGTGCGGCAACGTCGAGCAGGTACTTGGCGTTGAAGCCGATCTCGATCGGGTCGGCTGAATAGTCGGCGGCCAACTCCTCGGTGGCGCTGCCCGAATCCGGATTGTTGACCGCAAGCGTCACCTGGCCCTCACTGATCGAAAGCTTCACCGCGCGCCCGCGTTCGGAGGAGATGGTCGAGACGCGGTCGACGGCGGCCGCGAAGCTCTGGCGGTCGATGATCAGCTTCTTGTCGTTGCCGGTGGGAATGACCCGCTGATAATCGGGGAAGGTGCCGTCGATCAGCTTGGAAGTCAGGATGACGCTGCCGATGGTGAAGCGGATCTTGGTGTCCGACAGTTCGGTGGTGACCGCCACGTCGGGATCATCGACCAGCTTCTGCAATTCGCTGACCGTCTTGCGCGGTATGATGATGCCTGGCATGCCTTCGGAACCCGCCGGCGCGTCGATCTCGGCGCGCGCCAGGCGATGGCCGTCGGTCGCCACCGAGCGCAGCTTCAGCTTGCCGCCGACCTCATGTGTGTGAAGATAGATGCCGTTGAGATAATAGCGCGTCTCCTCGGTGGAGATGGCGAACTGGGTCTTCTCGATCAGCCCCTTGAGCGCGACCGAGTCGAGCCGGAAGATATGCGAGAAGGATCCGGCCGAAAGCTCGGGGAAGTCCGATTGCGGCAGGCATTGCAGTCGGAAGCTCGAGCGGCCGGAGGTCACCGTCATGGCGTTGCCGTCCTCGTCCGTCTTCAGCATCACCTCGGCACCGTCGGAAAGCTTGCGCACGATGTCGTAGAGCAGATGCGCCGGAACCGTTGTCGCGCCACCCCGCTCGACCTTGGCCGGCGTCGCTTCCGTCACCTCCAGGTCGAGGTCGGTGGCCTTCATTTCCAGGCTGGCGCCTTCGGCGCTGAGCAGCACGTTGGACAGGATCGGTATGGTGTTGCGCCGTTCGACCACGCGGTGGACGTGGTTGAGCGACTTCAGGAGATTTGACCGTTCCAGGATAACACGCATGACGAACCAGGCTCGCTTGAATGAATGAGCGGGTCTCCGGCTGGCGGCGTCCCGCGAAAGGTCTGAACAGGCTTCAGAATCTGCGTAAACTGACAGGAAAAAACCAGCAAACGCAAGCCCGCGCGACCGGTTCGGGCCGGCTACGCGGGCTTTCTGGGGATAAAGGCGGCGAAGCACGCCGCTAGGCGTTTTCGAACGGCTCAGGCCTGGTCGTTGATCAACCGTCTCAACAGTTCCAGTTCCTGCGCCAGCGTGTTGTCGCCGCCGGAAAGATCCTCGATCTTGCGCACTGCGTGCAGCACCGTTGTGTGGTCGCGGCCGCCGAAGCGCCGCCCGATCTCGGGCAGCGAGCGCGGCGTCATCACCTTGGACAGATACATGGCGACCTGCCTCGGCTTGACGATGGTGCGCGTGCGCCTGTTGGACAGCAACTCGGTCTTCGACACATTGTAGTGCCGCGCGACGATGCGCTGAATATCCTCGATACGGACCCGCTTCGGCTCGCCGGTGCGGTAGATATGGCCGAGGATCTCGTCGATGCGATCGATGGTGATCTGCGGCTCGAACGACTGGCGGAACAGGAGTTGATTGAAGGCGCCTTCCAGTTCGCGGCCGCTGCCGGTCACCGTGCGGGCGACGTGATTGAGGATCTCGTCGGAGATGTCAAGGGAAGCGTCGTCGTGCCTGGCGGTGGCGAGGCGCAGCTTGAGCATGCCCAGGCGCATGGCGAAATCGGGGGCCGACATTTCGAGCGCGACGCCGCCATTAAGGCGCGAGCGGACCCGCGGTTCGAGGGATTCCAGTTCCGACGGGGGCCGGTCGGCGGCGACGACGACCTGCTTGGCGCTGTCGAGCAGCATGTTGATCAGATGGCAGAATTCGTGCTGGATCGACTTGCCCTGCAGGAATTGCATGTCGTCGATGATGAGCAGGTCGATATCGCGAAGCTGTTCCTTGAGCGTCAAGGCATTGTTGTCGCGGATCGCGGTGGCGAAGCGCCACATGAAATATTCCGCCGTCAGGTAGACGACGCGCGATTTCGGGTTCTGCTTCAGCGATTCCGCGGCGATAGCCTGCAACAAATGGGTCTTGCCGAGGCCGACCGTCGCATGAAGGAAGAGCGGGTTGAAGCGCACCGCGCTCGACTGCGATTCCGCCACGGCCTTGGCCGCGGCGAAGGCCACCCGGTTCGACGGCCCTTCGATGAAAGAGGCGAACGTGTAACGCGGATCGAGCGGCGATCCCAGCACATTGTGGCGGAACTCGCTCTCGGCCGGCATGCCCGGGCGCGGCGCCGGAGCCCGCTCCAGCCTGCCGGGGCTTACGGTGCCGGCGGCCAGCGCCGTCTGCGTTTGTCGCGTCATCTTGCGCGCCGGCGCCAATTCCGGTTCGGCATGGCTGCGTCCCTGTCGGGTGGCTGTGCGCACGATGATCTCGATCTTGAGGATCTCCGGATCCTCGTGCTTCCAAAGCTCGCAGATAAGGTCGAGATAATGGCCGTTGATCCACGAGCGCAGGAAGGCAGTGGGCACCGAAATGCGAACGATGCCCTTTGAAGCCTCCGCGACCTTCATGCGCCCGAACCAGCTCGAATAGACTTCGGTTCCCAAGCGCGCCTTCAACTGGGCCTTGACCCGGTCGAACTTCTGTTCCGCGTCGCTGGAAGCCGCCATCTCATCAGCTCCGATCAGATTTCCTGAAAATGGGATGTCATTGGTAAGCTCCCTTTCGACGCCGCTCTGCATGATCGAGTTCCTTGTCTCTGTACCTGTTTTTCCGCCGGGGATGCGCCTCCTGCATCCGTGTTCCAGCGACTGCGCTTTGCTGCGACGCCCGCTGCCGCCGCCGGCAGATGAACGTCGCCCATTATCCAGGGAACCGGTGCCGGCCCATGGAAGCCAGTCCGTGTTGGGTATGTCAGGGCAATGCAACACCGTCCGGCGAAAATCGCCGGCGCTGTCGACCTGCCATGTATAGTTACGCCAGTCCCCTACCGTATCGAAAAAGAGCAAACCAACCCTGTCCGCGGACTTGATCCGCGCCACAAACCCCGCCAATTTAAGCTGGCCCATTCAGGCTGGGTCAGGGCCACCCGGCCCATCCCTTTCGATGGACCGACATTACCGAAATCGCTGTGGATAGGGCAAGGCCACGTCTAACGGATTTTTAAGGAATCTGGTTAGGTCCGGCGCGCCGAAGCGCCATGCGGCAGCACTATAGTTTGACAAAGCCATTGTGATTCAAACCCTTTTCCGGCGAATATGAAAAAGCCGGGCTGGCGCGAAATTTTGTGAAATAAATCGCTTGACAGCCAGTTGTTCTCCTGGCGCTTCGCCGCGCTGTGGACAACGTGTGGATGACTATCTGTAACTAGCTGGGAAATATTGATTATTTCTGCGGAGGGAGAATTTTTTAGCCGACACTTTTCAAGTATCTGGACCATCAGCCGGCACGCATATGCCGGCAAAGCATTTCGGACCGCAAACTCCGCTTTCGACGCCGTTTCCGAGTATTCTTTTTAAGTGCTTGCCGGCAAACGAAAAAACCCGGCACTATCGGCCGGGTTCTCAGAAGATCAGTCCGGAAAGGGACGTCAGGCCGACAGCACCTTGAGGCGCTGGGCCAGCCGTGAAACCTTGCGGGCCGCGGTGTTCTTGTGGATCACGCCCTTTGTCGCGGCACGCATCAATTCCGGCTCGGCGGCCTTGAACGCCGCCTGCGCGGCGGCCTTGTCGCCGGAGGCGAGCGCCTCCTCGACCTGGCGCACATAAGTGCGGACGCGCGAGCGGCGGTTTTTATTGATCGCCGCGCGGCGGACGATCTTGCGCGTTGCCTTTTTGGCCGAGGATGTATTGGCCATGATGCCTCTCTTCTGATCTGGTCGGCGCATGCGGCATGCCGCAGGGCACAAAAAACAAACGGGCAGCCACAGGGCCGCCTCGGTTGGTGCGGCTTATAGTTCAGCTTTCCCGGCGCGTCAACGCTGGCTGGCGTTCTTTTTGGCTGTCGTCGCGCCGGAGCATTTTTTCAGCCACGCCGAAGCATTTCGCGCCCCGGAGGTGCGCTGTCAGCGATTGGTGAAATTCGGCTTGCGCTTCTCGGCGAAGGCCGCCATGCCTTCCTTCTGGTCGTCGAGCGCAAACAGCGAATGGAACAGTCGACGTTCGAACCGCAGCCCCTCGGCGAGCGTCGTTTCATAGGCTCGGTTGACGGCTTCCTTTGCCATCATCACCGACGGCAGCGAAAAATCGGCGATCCTGGCCGCCGCCTTGACGGCCTCCTCGACAAGCTCGCCGGCAGGCACGACGCGCGAGACCAGCCCGGAACGCTCGGCCTCCGCGGCATCCATCATCCGCCCGGTCAGGCACATGTCCATCGCCTTCGACTTGCCGACGAACCGGGTCAGGCGTTGTGAGCCGCCCATGCCGGGAATGACGCCGAGCGTGATTTCGGGCTGGCCGAATTTTGCCGTGTCGGCGGCGATGATGAAGTCGCACATCATCGCCAGTTCGCAGCCGCCGCCCAGCGCATAGCCCGCCACCGCCGCGATGATCGGCTTGCGCGCCCGGGTCAATTCTTCCCAGCCGACGAAAAAGTCTTTGATGTAGGCATCGACGTAGGAAATCGACTGCATTTCCTTGATGTCGGCGCCTGCGGCGAAGGCCTTCTCGGAACCGGTGACGACCATCGCGCCGATGCCGTCATCTGCCCCGAACACGTTTACCGCGGCCACCAATTCCGCCATGACCTGGGAATTCAGCGCATTGAGCGCCTTCGGCCGGTTCAAGGTGATCAGCCCGACCTTGCCCCTGGTTTCAACGACGATCGTTTCATAGGCCATGGCTTCGGCTCCTCTTCCAGGCAATTGAAGATCGATCTAGCTCACCGCTGACAGGTCCGGCAATAGAAGGTCGAGCGGCCGCTCTGCGTGATGCGCTCGATATGGCCGCCGCAGCCAGGCTTGGAGCAGGGTTCGCCCTCCCGGTCATACACCGCGAAGGAGTGCTGGAAATAGCCCAGCGAACCGTCGGTCTGCATGTAGTCGCGCAGCGACGATCCGCCGGCCGCAATGGCATCTGCGATGACCGAGCGGACCGCCACGGCAAGCCCCCGGCTTTGCTCACCCGCTTTCTTGCCGGCTTTGGCTATCGTGCCCGCCTCGCGCAGCGGCGACAGCCCGGCGCGCCATAGCGCCTCCGAGACATAGATGTTGCCGAGCCCGGCTATCAGTCTCTGGTCGAGAAGAGCGGCCTTCAGCGGCGATTTCCGGCCCTTCAGCAGCGAGGCCAGCAGCACTCCATCAAGCGCATTGCCGGTGGGTTCGACGCCGAGCCCCGCCAGCATCGGATGGGTGTCCGGCGGCCCTTCGCAAAACAGCATGAAGCCGAAGCGGCGCGGATCATTGAAAACCACGCGCGAGCGGGTGCCGTCCCGAGAGGCGACATCGAAGATGACATGGTCGTGCGTCGAACTCTTCGACCGCTCGTGATGGAACACGCCGGGCATTTTGGCGGCGTCGGCCGTCTCGATGCGAAACGAGCCCGACATGCCGAGATGGCAGATCAGGGCGGGACCGCCTTCGAGATCGATCGTCAGATATTTGGCCCGGCGTCCGAGCGCCGTGATCGTCTTGCCGATCAGCCGCTCGGCGAATTTTTCGGGGAATGGAAAACGCAGGTCCGGCCGGCGTGCCTCGGCGCGGATGATGCGGGCACCCTCCAGAACCGGCTCCAGCCCGCGCCGGACCGTCTCGACCTCGGGCAATTCAGGCATGGCCGCCCATATCCGGGTAAAAGGAAGTGCCGTAGCGGCCGTGCGCCAACCCGAGATGTTCGGCCACGGTTTCACCAATGTCGCAGAATGTCGTTCTCAGCCCGATGTCGCCGCCCGTCAGACCCGGTCCGATGCCGATCACCGGAATCCGTTCGCGTGTGTGGTCGGTGCCGCGCCAGGTCGGGTCGTTGCCGTGGTCGGCCGTCAGGATCAGCAGATCGCCCTGTCGCAATCTCGCGAATGCTTCCAACAGTCGCCGGTCGAAGGCCTCGAGCGCGGCGGCATAACCTGCAACATCGCGGCGATGGCCGAACTCGGTGTCGAAATCGACGAAATTGGCGAAGACGAGATCGCCGTCGCGGGCCGCATCCATTGCATCAAGCGCCTGGTCGAACATGGCCATGTTGCCCGCGGCCCTGCGCACTTCCGAAATCCCCCGATGGGCAAAGATGTCGCCGATCTTGCCGACGGCGATGACACGGCTGCCACGCGCCGTCAGCCGGTCGAGCAATGTCGGCTCGGGTGGCGGCACGGCGTAGTCGTGTCGATTGTAGGTCCGCTCGAAAGTGGCTGCCGTCTCGCCGACGAACGGTCGGGCGATCACCCTTCCGATCCTCAACGGATCAACCAGGCGACGCACCACCTTGCAGAATTCGTAGAGCCGCTCCAGGCCGAAATGGACCTCGTGCGCGGCGACTTGCAGGACTGAGTCCACGGAGGTGTAGCAGATCGGCTTGCCCGTGCGGACGTGCTCCTCACCGAACCGTTCGATGATCTCGGTGCCAGGCGCGTGGCAGTTGCCGAGAATGCCCGGCACCTTGCCTTCGCGGATGATGGCCTCGGTCAGTTCGGAGGGAAAGGCCGGGACCGCGTCGGGAAAGTAGCCCCAGTCGAAACGCACCGGCAGGCCGGCTATCTCCCAATGGCCGGATGGCGTGTCCTTGCCGCTCGAAACCTCCTGGGCGGCACCGTGGAAGGCATTGGCGACGAGATCCGTCCCGAAAGAGGCAAAGCCCAGCCCCGTCGCGGTCTCGGCAGCCTTGCCAAGTCCGAGCGACGCCATGTTGGGAACAAACAACGGTCCCTGGCGAAGTCCTTCGCGATCGGCGCGGCCTTCCGCACAGGCCTCGGTGATATGGGCGAAGGTGTTGGCACCGGCATCGCCGTAGCGTTCGGCGTCGGCGGCGCCGCCTATGCCGAAGGAATCCAGGACGAAGAGGAAAGCACGCGCCATGAGAACATTGTTGCCGGTTTGAGCATCCAGACATAGGGTTCCACGGCGGCATTGGCAATTCGGAAACCAAACGGCAACCGCTCGGCGCGATAGTCCGGAACCAATTCACTGACGGATCGCAGGACCGGGTCTCCCATGAAAGCTGCCCTGAAGGCATGCGCCGCTCTCATGATCGCGCAAGGCGCGGTCTGGTCCGGCTCGGCGCGCGCCGACTGGCGTGACGATATCGGCACGTTTCGCATCGGCATCGTCGCCGAACCCGGCGCAGCCAACACCGTTCCAGGCCTGGCGCGGTTGACCGAGGCCTTTACCAACGCGCTGGGCATGAAGGTGGAGTTCGTCGTTGCCCGCGACTATGCCGCGCTGATCGATGCGCAGGCCAATGCCCGCATCGAATATGCCGTCTACTCGGCGACCGCCTATGCAACGGCGTCAAGACGCTGCGAGTGCGTCGAACCGCTTGTGGCACCGGTCGATTCCGATGGCGCGGTCGGCATCCGCGCCGTGCTGCTGACGAAGGATGGCAAGGTGCCCAGCCTGGCCGCGATGGAAACCCACCGGATCGCCATGCCGCCGGCGGACAGCATTGGTTCTCTTTTGCCATTGGCCGGACTGGCTGCCGAGCACGTCAAGATCGCAGAGGACGCATCGTTTCTGGTTCACGCCGGTTCCGCCTCGGCCGCGGAAGGAATGCTGGTCGATGGCCAGGCCGATGCCTTGTTCGGCTGGGCGACGGCGGCGGCCGACGGCGAGCCAAGACTATCGGGCACGCAGGCAAGGCTCGAAGCCGCCGGGCTTTCGGCGACCGCCCTTCAAGTCGCATGGACGTCGGGTTTGCTGAGATACGGTCCTCACGCGGTGCGTAGCGATCTCGACCCGGAAGCCAAGCGCCGGTTGGCGGTTTTCCTGACCAATCTCAAATCGACGACGCCCGACATCTACGACCTGCTGGAATCGAGGCATTCCGGCGGTTTCGCCACCGTGGTTCCCAAGGATTACGAGATGGCGCACGCCATCGTGCGTCTGGTGTCGGACGGTGGCGTGCGGCGATAGGGTCGTCAGCAGTCGCCGCAGGGGATCGTCAGGCTTCTGCGCGGACGCAGATAATAGGTCTCGCCCATCGATATGTTGTTGAAGACCGTCGTCAATCCGGCCGTCTGTGAGCTGTCTGCGGACCAGGTGATGATCGGTTTGTAACCAAGTTTGCTTTCGACACGAATGAGAAAGGTGCCTGCGACCCTGAGCGTTGCCGGAACCGTAGTGGTTGCGGGCAGGGCGGTGCCGATACTGTAAGCACCATTGACCACCTTGCGCGACCACACCACGTTCACCCTGGGCGGCGTGTCGGTTGTGACCTGTATTGCCGTGATGGTGATATCCGGCTTCGAGCGATTGTACGGCTGCAAGGTGGAGGTGCCGATCTTCATGATGGCATCCAGATCCGCCTTGACGATGGTCGGCTGCTGCGTGACCAGATCCGCGACCATGCTGCCGATGCGGCTGACCTTCTTGCTGGTCTCGATGGCCTGAGAGGCCTCCATTGTGATGAAATACATGATCAGCAGGATGGGGACGATCAGGGCGAACTCGACCGCCGCGATGCCGCGGCGATCGCGTATGAAACCGACCCACTTCCCCCAGCGTCCTGCCATTTCTGGATGTGCCCCCGCACGCATCATGCCCGTTGCCCTTTTCTTGGCTTTTGCTTCCGCCGCGAACTCAGTTGTCGAATGGCTCGTTCTGCCAGGTCACCGATGCAAAATGCAGTGTCTTGTTACCGCCCATCGACTGAGCCAGAAGATCGGTCATGACGGGCCATTTGTAGAAGACCCGCAGCATGTTCTTCGATTCTGCCAGGCCCGGCGTGGTCGCGAAGGGCTGCGAGTTGGCGCCTTGCATCAAGATGATCTCGCCATTCTCGATCTTGAAGCTGGCCGTGGCCGCGTCGGCGAACGTGGTATATGCGCGAAGGTCCACGTCCAGCTGATTTGGGCAATCCTGCGAGACGATGATCTTCAGTTTGTCGCAGATCATGGTCTTCAACTTGTCCCCGGCGACGTCGGCCGGTCTCAACTGCCCGGTGCGCAATTTGCGCGCGATGTCGTCGGTGATGTTGGCCATAACTTCCTGGCCGGCAAATGAGATGCAGCTTTCCAGGATGGCGAAGACAAGAACCGCGAACGGCAATGCGAGCAGCGCGAATTCCAGTGCCGTACTGCCGCGGCGGTCGCCGGCGAAGCGTGCGAAAAGCCGTGCCCGTCTTGCCTTGCGGTCGCTTGTCGAGACGAATTCGATGCTCATGCTCTGATCCTGCCCATCCCCAGACGGTCTCGGCAGGTGTACTAGTGCAAACCAGTTGAAGTCCGGTTTGAATGATCGTTAAAGTCGCCGCGGGCGCCTTAACCACCCGCTAACCTGGACCGCGTGCCTACCGGCTGACGCTCATCTCGGCTTCTGAGGATTTTTCGGCTTCGCTCTTGTAGGAGCTTTCGCAATAGGGCGTGCAGGACATGGTCTGAACTTCAGCGCGCCGGTAGATGCGCACCGACGAGGCCGCCTGCCGCACGACGGTGATCTGTTCATCGATGATCGGGCTGCCATCCTGGTCGAGGACGACGAGGTTGGTGACGCCGAAGCCCTTGCCAGTCAGCACGATCGTCGAGGCGTCCTGCACGGACGCGTCGGCGATTGCCGGGTTGCCGACCACGATCGTGTCGGCGGGGCGCGACAGTTTGACGATCTTGGCCTGGTTCATGGTGACCTCGATGCCGGTGTCGGCCCTGGCGGGCATGACAAAGCTCACGGCGGCAAGAAGCACGGCAATCAGGATCGACGATTTCGGCTCGGCCATTGACGCGCTCCAGGCGGGCGGACTGTTCAACGGAACATGAACGAGATTGGTGAACCAACGGTTAAGCAGGCCCGGGCGCCATATGCCGCGATCGTCATACGCGCCGCGGAGCTGTTTCTTTTGCGGCTGCTTGCCTGGGAATTGCGCCTCGGCCGGCGCTTAGCCCATAGTTAACCACGCAATATGTTCCAACCGGGAAAGGAATCGGTAAGGCTGTTTATTAAGTCGATCGAAAGAGCTTCTCCCTAGATTGGCAGCATCCGATCAACCATCACAGAAGTTGACGGAAGTGCTGTAACACGTGGAGTAGGAGCTCTCGAATGTCTAATCTCATTGCACGTTTCGTAAAGGACGAATCCGGCGCGACCGCTATCGAATATGGTCTGATCGCCGCCCTCATCGCGCTCGCCATCATCGTCGGCGCCGGCGCGCTTGGCAACGCCATCAACGCCAAGTTCGAAGCTATCGGAACGTCCCTGAACAACGTCCCGACGCCCTGAACGACGTCAAGTATATTGAGCGCTTGGATTGCGTTCTGGACAAGGGCCGCCACCTGGCGGCCCTTGTTCTATTCAATGTCTTTTTGCCCTGGGCCTCATCAATCGTTAATCGAACATGCTTAGATTGAGTGCGGCTTAATCCGATAATAGGCATAGCGCCGATGCTTGAAGCCCTGATCTTCGTCGTCTTCCCGTTCTGCATGCTGTTCGCCGCGATCTCCGACATGCTGTCGATGACGATCGCCAATCGCGTGCCGGTGCTGCTCGTCGTCGTCTTCGCGCTGGTTGCGCCGCTGACCGGCATGGAATGGGCGGCCTATGGCTGGCATTTCGCCGCCGGCGCGCTGGTTCTTGCCGCAACGTTCGGCCTCTTTGCAATGGGCGGCATGGGCGGCGGTGATGCCAAGCTGCTGGCCGCGACCGCCGTGTGGATGGGACTCAACATCCAGCTCGTCGAGTATCTCGTGGTCTCGACCTTCATAGGCGGCTTGCTGACGCTTGCCATTCTCGTCTACCGGAAGTCGCCGCTTGCGGTTTTTACCGGCCGCAATCCGTTCCTGCGTCACTTCGCGGACGAGACGACCGGGGTTCCCTACGGCATCGCGCTCGGTTTGGGCGGATTGCTGACCTACCCGGATTCGCCCCTGATGGTCTGGGCGCTGGCCAGGCTGGCGGCCTGACCTTACCGATCATTCCTTGGCTGTGTTGCGGCTGGCTCCGCGGAGCGGGGCTGGCTGTTTGTCCGTGGCTGCGCAATACAGCTAATTTATGTAAACCTTAAATTAATCACGATCGTAAGCATTACATTAACCTTGTTTTGACGATTGCCGCTGCAAAGTCCGGCCTGGCTAGGTGGTTTGCCAAGGCGAGGGTTCGGACAGATGCCAGCATCCCGATTGATTATTCTGAGCGTGGCGGTCGCCGCGGCGGGTGGTGCTGGCTATGTCGCGAAGAACATGGTCGCCGCGCCGCCACCGCAGATCGTCGAGTCCGGTCCAGCGGCTCCCGCCGTGGCATTGCAGGACGTGCTTGTCCTGTCGGGTGATGTCACCATGGGCAGCCAGCTCGAGAACAACATTGCCTGGCAATCCTGGCCGGCCGACGGCATCAACGCCAATTTCATCACCAAGGCCACTGCTCCCGACGCCCTGGAGAAACTGAAGGGGTCCATAGCCCGTGTGCCGATGTACGCGGGCGAGCCGGTGCGGCGTTCCAAGCTGATCGGCGAGGGGCAAAGCTTCATGTCGTCGATCCTGCCCTCCGGCATGCGGGCGGTCGCCACGACGATATCGGCCGACACCTCTGCCGGCGGCTTCATCCTTCCGAATGATTTCGTCGACGTCATTATGACCCGCCGGGCCGATGCCAACAGCGGCGGCTCCGGCTTCAACACCGAAACCATCCTCAAGAACATCCGCGTCCTGGCGATCGACCAGACCATCCAGGAGGACGAGGAAGGCAAGAAGACCAGGGTGGGCCAGACCGCCACGCTGGAACTGACGCCCAAGCAGGCGGAGATCATCACCGTCGCCCAGCAGATGGCGGATCGCCTGACGCTCGCGCTGCGCGCGATCACGGACACCCAGGAAAAGAATTTGGATGAGGCCGACTATCTCGTTTCCGGCAATGGCCGCAAGGGAACGGTCAGGCTGATCAAGTCGGGCGAAGTTTCCGAAGTGGGGGCAAGGAAATGAGGCTAAGCGGTAAACTGCCGGCGATCATGGCAGCGGCTTTCGGCCTGCTGCTCATTGGGACAAACGTGCAGAGCGTTGTCGAGGCCAAGAGTGCACAGGTTTCGGCTTCGGCGGCCACCCAGCGCGTCAAGCTCGGCCTCAACAAGTCGGTGGTCATCGACCTGCCGAGTGATGCCTACGACATTCTTGTCGCCAATCCGACCGTCGCCGATGCGGTGACCCGCACCGCGAGGCGCATCTACCTGTTCGGCAAGGCGGTTGGCGAGACCAACATCTTTGTGTTCGGGCCGAATGGCGAACAGATCGTCAGCCTCGATCTGGCCGTCGAACGCGACGTCGCAGGCCTGGAGGATTATATCAAGCGCTTCATCCCGACATCGTCCATCAAGGTCGAACTGCTGAACGACAACGTCGTCCTGACGGGAACCGTCGACACGCCGCTGGACGCCAAACGCGCCGTCGACCTGGCGACGATCTTCGTCTCGGGCGGTGAAGCGACGACGGGACAATATTCGCAGACCGCGGCCGGCGGCTCGGCCCAGAGTGGTGTCGACATCAACAATCCGGACCAGGAACGCCGCGTCTCGAAAATCGTCAATCTTTTGCAGATCATCGGCGACGACCAGGTCACGCTCAAGGTGACGGTCGCCGAAGTCAGCCGCTCCGTGATGAAGCAGCTTGGCGTCAACATGGTGGGCAGCGGCGGTAGCAACGGCATCAGCTATGACGCGATGAGCACCCCGGCATACGGGCTTGGGAAACCGCTCTCGCAATTCTCGGGAGCTTCGATCGGCACCTCGGCGCTTCAGGCGTATCTAAACGCAATGGAGCAAGGTGGCGTCATGAAGACGCTGGCGGAGCCGACCCTCACCGCCGTGTCGGGTGAGAAGGCAACATTCAGGGTCGGTGGCGAGTTCAATCTCATCACCAGCCGTACGAACAATGTTTCGGACGAGAACAAGACAGGGCAGGTCACATACACCAACGACAAACTTGAATACGGCATCGGCTTGGAGTTCCAACCGGTTGTGCTGTCGGCCGGTCGGATCAGCCTCAAGGTCCGGACGTCCGTGTCGGAGCCTACTGCCGAAGGCGCCACCACGCTGGAAGCTGCAGGCAGGTTGCCCGGAACCACGCTGTTGTCTATCCGCAAGAGACTTGCCGACACGACCGTCGAATTGCCGTCAGGTGGTTCGATGATGATCGCCGGCCTCGTCCGCGATGACGTCAGGCAGGCTGTCGCCGGCCTGCCCGGGCTGACAAAGATCCCGGTGCTCGGCACACTGTTCCGAAGCAGAGACTTCGTGCGCAACGAGACCGAACTGGTGATCATCATCACGCCCTATCTGGTGAAACCGGTGGCACGAAACGACCTCGCCAAACCTGACGACAATTTCAACGCCGCCAGCGATGGCGCCGGTATGTTCCTGGGCCGAGTCAATCGTGTCTACGGCACAATGCAGACGGACAAGCCCAGCGGCCGTTATCACGGCGTCGTCGGCTTCATCTACAAGTGAACGGGGAAGCGGACATGTCTCAGTCAGCATTGCAGGCAAGGACCATCGCCATGACCACGCGCTCCGGCCGTTCGGGAATTCTCCGGCGCGCCATTCCTGCCCTGGCGGTGGCGATGGCGGCATTGCTGGCCGGCTGCGCCCAGCGCGACAGTGTCACCGTCGGCGCCATTCCAGACGACTACCGCACCAACCATCCGATCGTGATCGCCGAGAAGAACCAAAAGATAGATCTACCTGTCGGTGCAGGTGACCGCGGCATGACCGGCTCGCAGCGCGATACGCTCCTGGGTTTCCTCGACGGCTATGACAAGAGTGCTGCCCCGACGCTGACGATCCAGGTTCCGAGCGGCTCGGCCAACGAGGTCGCCGCCGCCGCAGCAGCGCGCGATTTCGCCCGGCTCGCGATTGCCGCGGGCGTCAAGCGCAACCGGATCGTGGTCGTCTCCTATCAGGCTGCCTCGAGTGAGACATCCGCCCCGATCCGGGTCGCCTATATCGCCGTGAAGGCCCAGACCGACAAATGCGGACGATGGCCAGATGACCTGCTGGAGACGTCTGAGAACAAACACTATGCCGATTTCGGCTGCTCCTATCAAAACAATCTCGCCGCCCAGATGGCCAATCCGGCCGACCTGATCGGGCCGCGCAAGCAGACCACCATCGACGCGGAAAATCGTGGCGCGGTGATCGACGTCTACCGCAGCAGGGGTATTTCGGACGAGTTCCTCGGCAATTCTGAAGTGACATACTGAGCCGCGCCCTAAGGAAAAGAGAAGTCACGGAAAGATGACCATGAGCAATCTTGCCTATGACACCCCCGTGGACGGCGGTGAGACCTCGCCGCAGGACATCGCCGCGATGCAGGCGCTGCGGCCGGTTCCCCGCATCTCGATCCAGGCATTCTGCGAGACCGAGGGTGTCGCCAATCCAGTCGAGCGCGCCGGCGAGGACCGCCGCATGACCAAGGCCCATCTCAAGGTCCATATGGGCGGCGTCCCCACGGCCATCGAATTCTACCAGTCGGCGCCGACGCCGAACCTGATCCTGCTGGAGTCGCGCAGCGAACCCAAACAGCTGCTGGAACAGCTCGCGCAGCTCTCGGAATATTGCGACCCGTCTTCCAAAGTGGTGGTAATCGGCCACTACAACGATGTCGGCCTCTATCGCGAGCTCATCCGCTCCGGCATTTCCGAATATGTCATCGCGCCGGTGTCGATGGCCGACATCGTCAGCGTCATATCGTCGATCTTTGTCGATCCGGAAGCCGAGCCGCTCGGCCGCTCGATCGCCTTCGTCGGCGCCAAGGGTGGCGTTGGCTCTTCCACCATCGCCCATAACGTGGCTTGGGCGATGTCCTCCCTGTTCAAATCCGAGGTGGTCGTCGCAGACCTCGACCTCGCTTTCGGCACGGCCAACATCAATTTCGACCAGGATCCCGCGCAAGGCATCGCCGAAGCGGTGTTTTCGCCCGAGCGCATCGATGAAGTCTATCTCGACCGGCTGCTGACCCAGTGCGCCGAACACCTTTCGCTGCTCGCCGCGCCCTCGACGCTCGAACGCGTCTATGATTTCGATCCCGACGCCTTTACGCAGCTTGTCGACACCGCGCAGCGCACCGTGCCGCTCCTGGTGCTCGACGTTCCCCATGTCTGGACGGGTTGGACCAAGAACACCCTGATCAAGGCCGATGAAATCGTCATCACGGCGACGCCGGAACTGGCCAATTTGCGCAATACCAAGAATTTGGTCGACATGCTCAAACGGCTTCGTCCCAACGACTCGCCGCCCAAACTCATCATCAATCAGGCCGGCGTGCCCAAACGTCCGGAGATTTCCCCGTCCGATTTCGCCGAGCCGCTCGGCCTGGCCGCGATGGCGATCATCGGCTTTGACCCGCTGCTGTTCGGCAATGCCGCCAACAACGGACGTATGCTTGGTGAAATGGACGCCAAGAACCCGGTTGTCGCCACGATCAACGAAATTGCCCATGTGCTGACCGGTCGCAGCGAAATCCGGGTGAAGAAAAAAGCGGGTCTCGGAAATCTGCTCGGCAAGCTTTCGCGCAACAAGAAATGATGCTTCTTCAGTGGAATCGGTAGTCGATCATGTTTGGTAAGAGAGGCAGCGACGACGGCAACCGGTTCAAGCCGGAATTCCGCCAGCCGGCACCGGCGCCGACCGCGCCAGCCGTCGCGGATTCGGCCGATACGGCGGTTCTTGCGAGGCCGGCGGCCGCACCTGCGTCGAGCGCTCCTGTTGCACCGCCGGCCCGCCGCGCGGTCGAGGCGCCGCCGATAGCTCCGGAGCCGAAGCGGGCGGCGCGCGAAAAGAGCGAAACCTACTACGACACCAAGAGCCAGGTCTTCGCCGCCCTGATCGACACGATCGACCTGTCGCAACTCGCCAAGCTCGATCCCGAAAGCGCGCGCGAGGAAATCCGCGACATCGTCAACGACATCATCGCGATCAAGAATTTCGCGATGTCGATCGCCGAACAGGAAGAACTGCTCGAGGATATCTGCAACGACGTGCTTGGCTATGGGCCGCTCGAGCCATTGCTCGCCCGCGACGACATCGCCGACATCATGGTCAACGGCTCCAAGAACGTCTACATCGAAGTCAACGGCAAGGTCGAACAGACCGGCATTCGTTTTCGTGACAACCAGCAGCTTCTCAACATCTGCCAGCGCATCGTCAGCCAGGTCGGCCGCCGCGTCGATGAATCCAGCCCGATCTGCGATGCGCGTCTTCCCGACGGCTCCCGCGTCAACGTCATCGCGCCGCCGCTCGCCATCGACGGCACCGCGCTCACCATCCGCAAATTCAAGAAGGACAAGCTGACGCTCGATCAGCTGGTGAAGTTCGGCGCCATCTCGCCGCAAGGAGCCGAGGTTCTCAAGATCATCGGCCGAGTTCGCTGCAACATCGTCATCTCCGGCGGCACCGGCTCGGGCAAGACGACGCTCCTCAACTGCCTGACCAACTACATCGATCGCGAGGAACGCGTCATCACCTGCGAGGACTCGGCCGAACTGCAACTACAGCAGCCGCATGTTGTCCGTCTGGAAACCCGCCCGCCCAACCTCGAAGGGGAAGGCGAGGTGACGATGCGGGATCTGGTCAAGAACTGCCTGCGCATGCGGCCCGAGCGCATCATCGTCGGCGAAGTGCGCGGACCCGAAGTGTTCGACCTTCTGCAGGCGATGAACACCGGCCATGACGGCTCGATGGGAACGATCCACTCGAACAGCCCGCGCGAATGCCTGAATCGTATCGAATCCATGATAGCAATGGGCGGTTTTTCGCTGCCGCAGAAGACCGTGCGCGAAATCGTCGTCGGCTCCATCGACGTGATTATCCAGGCGGCACGCCTGCGCGACGGATCGCGCCGCATCACTCACATCACCGAGGTGATCGGAATGGAAGGCGACGTCATCATCACGCAGGACATCGTCCTCTACAACATCAAGGGCGAGGACGCGAATGGGCGGCTGCTGGGAGAGCATGTATCGACCGGCATCGGTCGCCCGCATTTCTGGGACCGCGCCCGTTACTATGGCGAGGAGCAGCGCCTCGCAATAGCGCTTGAGGCGATGGAGAAACGCGCTGACTGACGCTGCTGCAGGCGTAAGGGTTCTGGTCGATGTTTGGAATTGACGGCACCGTATTGGCGTTTGTCGTGCTCGCCGGCTTCAGCGCCGGCGCGGTCGCCTATGCATTCCTGTTCACCCGGATCAGCAACGAAAAGCAGGCCGGCAAGCGGCTGGAAACGATCAAGACCGCGGAGACGGATCGCTCCGTCGTCAAGGCCTCGCGCGATCGCGTGGCGGAGGCGGCCAAAAGACGCAAGTCGGTCCAGGATTCCTTGAAGGAACTCGACGAGAAGCAGAAATCCAAGGACAGCGCGGTCAAGAAACCGCCGCTGAAGGCCCAACTGCGCCAAGCCGGCCTGAAGGTTTCCATCGAACGCTTCTACATCTATTCCGCCATTTGCGGCCTAGCCCTGACGATCATCGCGTTTGTGGTGGGGGCGCCGCTTTTTGTTTTGCCTGGCGTGCTGCTGGCCGGTGCGCTCGGCCTGCCGCGCTGGTTCGTCTCATTTCGCCGCGCGCGGCGGGTCAAGGCATTCCTCAACGAATTTCCCAACGCGCTCGACATCATCGTGCGCGCGGTCAAATCCGGCCTGCCGCTGAACGATGCGGTGCGCCTGATCGCCAATGAATCTCCCGAGCCCGTCAAGGCCGAGTTTCGCCGCATCGTCGATTCGCAGCAGATGGGCCTGTCGATCCCGGATGCCACCTTGCGCATGCCCGAAACCATGCCATGCACCGAGGCGAGCTTTTTCGGCATCGTCATTCAGATCCAGTCGCAGGCCGGCGGCAATCTCTCCGAGGCGCTGGGCAATCTTTCGCGCGTGCTTCGCGACCGCAAGAAGATGAAGGCCAAGGTCCAGGCGCTGTCGATGGAAGCCAAGGCGTCCGCCGCCATCATCGGCGCGCTGCCTTTCATCGTCGCGTTTCTCGTCTATCTCTCCAGCCCCAACTACCTGATGCCGCTGTTCACCACGAGCATCGGTAACCTGATCCTGGGGGTTTCGGCCGTCTGGATGTCGATCGGCATCTTCGTGATGCGCAAGATGATGAACTTCGAAGTCTAGGGCCGCGGCATGACCGAACAAGTCGTCAAATCACTGACGGATCCCGGCCTCCTGATCGCGCTGCTGGTCGGCATTGCCGTGTTCGCGACGGTCTTCACCTTGCTGCCGGCATTTGGCGGAAACCAGCTCAAGGCGCGCATGAAGTCGGTCGCGCTGGAACGCGACGAATTGCGCGCCAAGCAGCGCGCGCGGCTTGCAAGCGAGGCGGATCGCCGCCGCAAGGGCCTGCGCGAAGAACAGTCGATCGGCATGCGCAACATCGTCGACAGGCTCGACCTGCGGCGCGCCCTCGCCGACGAGGGTACCTTGCAGAAGCTCAAGGTTGCCGGTTTCCGTGGACAGAACCCGCTGACGCGGTTTCTCTTCTTCCGCCTCGTGCTTCCGTTTGTCGGCTTCGCACTGGGCGTGATCTACATATTCGTGCTCGGAGGACTGCCGCAGCAGCCATTGTTCATCCGGCTGTTCGTCTGCGTCCTCGTTGCCTATGGCGGCTTCTACGCACCGGTCGTCTATGTCAACAACCGCGCCACCAAGCGCAAGCAATCGATCCAGATGGCATGGCCGGACGCGCTTGACCTGATGCTGATCTGCGTCGAGTCGGGCATGTCGGTGGAAGCGGCATTGCGCAAGGTCGCCGACGAGATCGGCGCCCAATCCGTGGCCCTTGCGGAAGAATTCATCCTGACGAACGCCGAGCTCTCCTATCTGCAGGAGCGCAAGCAGGCCTATGAGAATCTCGCCAGCCGCACCGGCCTGGAATCCGTCAAGTCGGTGTCGCAGGCACTCGTCCAGGCCGAGCGTTACGGCACCCCTGTGGCGCATGCGTTGCGCGTGCTCGCGGGTGAAAGCCGGGACCAACGCATGAACGCTGCCGAGAAGAAGGCCGCCGCCTTGCCGCCCAAGCTCACCGTGCCGATGATCCTGTTTTTCCTGCCGGTGCTGTTCGCCATCATCCTCGGCCCTGCCGGCATCCAGGTCAGCCAGCGCGGCATCTTCGGCCAGGCGCACGAAACCAGCAGCCAGTAGGTGAATCTGACCGATCCAAAGAAAAACCGCGCGGCTGACGCAGCGCGGTTCTCTTATGCAGGGGTTCGGTGGCCGCGTGCCGCTCAGTTGGTTGCGGCTTTCGCCTTGTCCTGATCCTTGAGCTGGCTCCAGGCATTTTGCTGAGCCAGCATCTGCCTGAGATAAGCGACATTGGCCTGCGCCTGTTCGGGTGACAGCTCCTGCGAGGCGATCTTCTCGGCTTCGTCGAAGCGGCCCTGCAGGCCGACGACCAGCGCCAGGTTCTGGCGCACGCGGCTGTCGGCATTCGGCTGCTGTGCGGCCGAGCGCATATAGGTTTCGGCGGTGCGCAGGTCGCCTCCCAGCACATAGGACATGCCAAGGTTGGAAAGCACCGAAGGTTCGTTCGGCTTGAGCTCCAGCGCCTTGCGGTAGAGCTGGCGCGCGTCGTCCTTCTGGCCGAGCTGGTCGAGAATCGCCGCTTCCGCCGACACCAGCCTCCAGTCGGGATATTCCGGCGTCTGCGCCCGGCGCACGGCATCAAGCGCCGCCTCGAACTGGCCGTTGGCGGCCAGCGCCTTGCCGTAGGCGGCAAGCACGTCGCGATCCTTGGGATAGGCGATCGCCAGCTTGCGCATCACGGCAAGCGACTGGTCGGCATCGCCATCCATCTGCAGCGCCGCGGCGAAGTTGGTCGCTATCCGCTTATCGTTGGGATTCCTGGAATAGGACTGGCCAAGCGCTGCCGTCGCATTGTGCAATTCTCCCGCCGACATCGTCTCCAGCGGCTTGCCGCTGGTGCGTCCGATCGAGCCTGTGCTGATCTTGTCGGTTCCGCAGCCGGCAACGCCTGCGGCGAGGGCGAGCATGAAGGCCGTGGTGATGAGCCGCTTTCCGCTGGCGTTCATCGTGCGGTTCGTCGACATCGGCACCCTGGGCCTCCATTCGTGCGCGTGGCCATTGCGTGACCATCTTCCCTCTCGAAGAAATATTCTGTTAACCCTAACGGACAGTTAAGAAGCGCCGAATCGACGGACGTCGGCAGGAGAACATCGAATGTCAGTGGAACTGGTCGAGAACAAGCTGAACAACCCGCTTCCTGTCCATCTAGTGGCTAAGGACGGTCTGGAGACGGCCGGTCTGACGTCATCAGCCGTGGCGTGGGCCAGGGCCAACGGCTTCTCCGGCGAAGCGGGCAGGACGCTCATCGTGCCTGCGGAAAACGGCGCGCTCGGCGGTGCCTTGTTCGGCATTGGCGACGGCGAGGGCGCGCTGGCCGTCGGCGCGCTGGCGAAAAGCCTGGCGGAGGGCGACTGGCATTTCACCTCCGCGCCGGCCGAGCCGGAGCTGGCGGCGATCGCGCTGGCCCTCGGCGGCTATGTCTTTACCCGCTATGGCAAGAAACCGGGCAAGGCGCTGCGCTTCGAATTGCCGGCCGGCGTAGAGGCAAAACGCGTTCGCCGCATCGTCGAAGGCGTCTTCCTGACGCGCGATCTTGTCAACACGCCGACCAGCGACATGGGGCCGGACGAGCTGGAGAAGGCGGTTCGAGCCCTGGCCGAAATTCACAAGGCCGAGGTGTCGGTCATCAAGGGCGACGATCTCATCAAGCAGAATTTCCCGATGATCCATGCCGTCGGCCGGGCTTCGTCCAGCGCACCGCGTCTTATCGGCATGGGCTGGGGGCCAAGGAGCGCGCCGAAAGTGACGTTGGTCGGCAAGGGCGTCTGTTTCGACACTGGCGGCCTCGATATCAAGCCGTCGTCCGGCATGCTGTTGATGAAGAAGGACATGGGGGGCGCCGCCAATGTGCTGGGTCTGGCCTCGATGATCATGGCCTCCGGATTGAACGTGCGGCTGCGCGTGCTGATCCCGGCCGTCGAGAATTCGATCGCCGGCAACGCCTTCAGGCCTGGCGACGTGTTGGCGAGCCGCAAGGGCATGTCAGTCGAGATTGGCAACACCGATGCCGAGGGAAGACTGGTTCTGGGTGATGCGCTGGCGCTGGCCGACGAGGAGGAGCCGCAATTGCTTGTCGACATGGCGACGCTCACCGGGGCTGCTCGTGTCGCGCTAGGTCCGGACCTGCCGCCCTTCTACACCGGCGACGAGGCACTAGCCTCGGAACTGACGACAGCCTCGCTGGCGGTCGAGGATCCGCTGTGGCGCATGCCGCTGTGGCGGCCCTATGATGCGAAGCTATCGTCGAAGATCGCCGACATCAACAATGTCACCACGGATGGGTTCGCCGGTTCCATCACCGCGGCGCTGTTTCTCAAGCGCTTTGTCGAGAAGACGCCAAGCTGGGCGCATTTCGACATATTCGCCTGGAACCCCGCCGATCGTCCGCACGGACCTGCCGGCGGCGAGGCGCAAGGCATCCGGGCACTGGAGCGCGTCATCTCGAAGCGTTTTGGCTGAGGTGGCGGCGACTTTCAGGGCCGGCAGGTTGCCGAAACTGAAACGGAACCGAAACAATTTGCCGTCATTCTCGTGCGATGTCGATTTCGATGCGCCCGAGCCAGGCCTTGCGATTGTGGCAGCAAGTGATGCTGTCGCAGGTGCGCGACGACGCGCCCGACCTCACCATGCGCCAGACGGCTATCCTGTTCACCATCTATCTCGATCCGCCGCCGCACACGGTGCGCGGGCTGGCGGCCCGTCTCAACGTCACCAAACCGGTCATCACCCGCGCGTTGGATACAATGGGTGCGCTCAAACTGGTGTCGCGTCATCGCGACGAGCTCGACAAGCGCAACGTGCTGATCAAGCGCACGGTCGAAGGCGCCCTCTTTGTCGAGCGCTTCGGCGATGGTATCATCGCCAAGGCACAAGAGCTGCCCATCTGACGACCAGCCGCTTCAATGGATAAACTGATTTGACCGCCAGGGATGCCCGCCTCCACGCCTTTCGGCCCGATCTTGCCGATGCGAGATTGAAAGGAGAGGTCGCTGCCGACCGCTTCGTCGCCGGCCGGCCGGCGCGGATTTCGATCCCGGTTGCCGATATCCGCAAGGCTCCGCGTCCAGACGCTGGTGTCAACACGCAAGGCCTGTTCGGCGATGACGTGCTCGTTTTCGAGGACAGAGAGGGCTGGGCCTGGATCCAGGCCGAACGGGACGGTTATGTCGGCTATGTCGCCGACGCCATGTTGGGCGGGCGGGATCATGCGCTCACCCATATCGTCTCCGTGCCCCGAACTTTCCTCTATCCCGGCCCGGATCTGCGCCTTCCGATCGCGGGACAGCTGTCGATGGGGTCCACCGTCACGGTGACCGGGTCCGCCGAAACGCGCGGCACCCACTATGCCGTCCTGCCCTCCGGTGAGGCAATCATAGCGGGTCACCTGCGGCCGCTCAGTAATGTGGCCGCCGACTATGTTTCGGTGGCCGAGATGTTTCTCGGCACGCCCTATCTTTGGGGTGGTGTCTCCGGCTTCGGCATCGATTGCTCCGGCCTCGTGCAACTGGCGATGCGCATGGCCGGCGCCGATGTCCTGCGCGATTCCGACATGCAGGCGCAGAGCATCGGCGAGCCGCTGGATCCAGGCCCCGATTATTCCGGCCTGCGCCGCGGCGATCTCGTTTTCTGGAAAGGCCATGTCGCCATCATGACCGATGCCGAGACCATGATCCACGCCAACGGCCACACCATGTTGGTGTCGCGCGAAGGCCTGAAGGAAGCCGTCGCCCGCATCGGCTATCTCTACGGCGGGCCGACGGGGTTCCGGCGGCCCTAGCGCCAATCCTCCCTTCTCCCAGGGAGAGAAAAACTGCTCGATCACCTTTTGTTCCGATTGTTCTTGGCGTTAGCGCGCCGTCGCGCTAACTCTGACGCGTGACAGAGAAGCCGCGCCTTGCCGACCAGAATGCCGCCGTCATTCTGCCCGACCCATTCCTCAGATGGTTTGGCGAGAAGGGCTGGGCGCCGCGCGCGCACCAGATCGAATTGCTGGCGAGGGCTCAGGCAGGGCAGTCGGTACTGCTGATCGCACCGACCGGCGCCGGCAAGACGCTGGCCGGGTTCCTGCCTTCGCTGACCGAACTGGCCGTCAGGGCCAGGCGAAAACCGGGTCAGGCCCATCGCGGCATCCACACGCTCTACATCTCGCCGCTGAAGGCGCTGGCTGTCGACATCGAGCGCAACCTTGGCAAGCCGGTGGAGGAGATCGGGCTCTCCCTCACCATCGAGACCCGCACCGGCGACACGCCGGCGCACAAGCGCCAGCGGCAGAAGCTGGTGCCGCCCGACATCCTGCTCACCACGCCCGAGCAGCTTGCACTGCTGATCGCGGCTCCCGATGCAAGGCGTTTCTTCGAAGACCTGCGCTATGTCGTGCTCGACGAGTTGCATTCGCTGGTGATTTCGAAGCGCGGTCATCTCCTGGCGCTTGGTCTGGCGCGGCTGCGCCAGTTCGTGCCCGAGGTTCAGACCATCGGACTTTCCGCCACGGTGGCCGAACCGGACGAATTGCGCCGCTGGCTGGTCGGCCAGAATCCACCCGGCGATATGGCCGAACTGATCGTCGTTACCGGCGGCGCAAAGCCCGAAATATCCATCCTGGATTCGGAGGAGCGCGTGCCCTGGGCCGGACATTCGGCCCGCTACGCGACGCCCGAGATCTACCGCGAGATCAAGCGCCACAAGACGACCCTGCTGTTCGTCAATACACGCAGCCAGGCGGAGTTGCTGTTCCAGGAATTGTGGCGCGTCAACGAAGATACCTTGCCGATCGCGCTGCATCACGGATCGCTCGATGTCGCGCAGCGGCGGCGGGTCGAGAAGGCGATGGGCGACAATGCGCTGCGCGCCATCGTCGCCACCTCGACGCTCGACCTCGGCATCGACTGGGGCGACGTCGACCTCGTCGTGCATGTCGGCGCACCCAAGGGAGCGAGCCGGCTGGCGCAGCGCATCGGCCGCGCCAACCACCGCATGGACGAACCATCCAAAGCCGTCCTCATCCCGGCCAACCGCTTCGAGGTGCTCGAATGCCGGGCAGCGCTGGATGCCAACTACCTCGGCGCGCAGGATACGCCTCCACTGGTCGATGGCGGGCTCGACGTGCTGGCGCAACATGTCCTTGGCTGTGCTTGCGGCGCACCGTTCCGCGCGGACGATCTTTACGAGGAGGTGCGGTCGGCGGCCCCCTATGCCGGGCTGGGTCGGCCGACATTCGACCGCGTCGTCGATTTCGTCGCCACGGGTGGCTACGCCTTGAAGAGCTATGAGCGATACGCCCGCATCCGCCTCAACAAGGAGGGATTGTGGCGGGTATCCAATCCGCGCGTGGCCCAGCAATACAGGCTGAACGTCGGCACTATCATCGAGGTGCCGGCGCTCAACGTGCGTTATGTCCAGGCCGGCAGCAAGGGTTCCGTGTCGCGCGGCGGCAGGGTTTTAGGCAAGATCGAGGAGGCTTTCCTCGAGACGCTGACGCATGGCGACACCTTCATGTTCGCCGGCAAAGTTCTTCGCTTCGAAGGCATTCGCGAGAATGAGTGCTTCGTCTCGAACGCGCCCGGCAGCGATGCGAAGGTGCCTTACTATGGCGGCGGCAAGTTCCCGCTTTCGACCTATCTCGCCGAACAGGTCCGCGCCATGCTGGACGATCCGCAGCGGTGGAAGAAACTGCCCGAGCAGGTGGCCGACTGGCTGCGCTTCCAGGCCGACAAATCGATGCTGCCCAAACGCGATGACCTGCTGATCGAGACCTTTCCGCGCGGCAACCGCCACTATCTGGTCGCCTACCCCTTCGAGGGCAGGCTGGCCCACCAGACGCTCGGCATGCTGCTTACCCGCCGTCTGGACAGGACGGGCGCCAGGCCGCTTGGCTTCGTCGCCACCGACTATGCCTTGGCCATTTGGTCGCTGGGCGACATGGGGGCGATGTTCAAAGCCGGAAAACCCTCGCTCGGCGCGCTTTTCGATGAGGACATGCTTGGCGACGATCTCGAGGCCTGGCTGGCAGACAGCTGGCTTCTCAAGCGCACTTTTCGCAATTGCGCGCTGATTTCAGGGCTGATCGAAAAGCGTCATCCCGGCAAGGAGAAGAGTGGCCGTCAGGTGACTGTCTCGACAGACCTTATTTATGACGTCCTGCGCAGCCATGAGCCGGATCACATATTGCTCCAGGCGACGCGCGCGGACGCGGCGGCGGGCCTGCTCGATGTCAGCAGACTTGCGGACATGCTCTCGCGCATTCAAGGTCGAATCATGCATAAGAACCTCGAACAGATATCGCCGCTCGCCGTGCCGATCATGCTCGAGATCGGCAAGATGCCGGTGCACGGCGAAGCCGATGAAACGCTGCTGATGGATGCGGCCACGCTGGTTGAGGAAGCCATGGGGCCGGAGATGGCTGAGGAATGAATTTTTCGCTGGCGCGCGCATCGTTGATCGCCGACGCCGATCTGGTCGGCATCGCCGGCGAACGTGCGGTCTGCGATCCGCGCGGCGTGCTCTACTTTCCCGAGCTCAAGCTTCTGGCCGTTTCCGATCTGCATCTGGAAAAAGGCTCATCGCTGGCAAGGCGCGGCATGCTGCTCCCGCCCTATGACACCGGCGCGACCTTGCTGCGATTGCAGGCCGTCATCTCGGACTACCAGCCGGCAATCGTGATCAGCCTGGGCGATTCCTTCCACGATGGCGGCGGCGCCGAGCGCATGCATCGAAGTTTCCGCGAACGGCTGGAGGCGCTGATGGCGGGCCGCGACTGGTTCTGGGTGGCCGGCAACCATGACCCGGAGGCGCCGGCCGACCTGCCGGGCGATACGGTGCGCGAACTCGCCATCGGCTCGTTGCTGTTCCGGCACGAGCCGTCGAAGCTGCGCGTCGAGGGCGAGATATCGGGCCATCTCCATCCCTGCGCCCGCATCGTCCAGCAGGGCCGTTCGGTGCGGCGGCGCTGCTTCGCCGGCGATGGCGGCCGCATGATCATGCCCGCCTTCGGCGCCTATACCGGCTCACTCAACGTGCTCGACCGCGCCTATGCCGGCCTGTTCCGCCTGGAATCGCTGATGGCGTATATGCTCGGCACGGACCGCATCTTTGCGATTTCAGGCTCGATGCTGCGACCCGGCTGAAGCCGCTATTTCCCGTAGTAGAGAGTGACCGTGTGCTTCGCTTCGGCGAAGAACAGCCAACGTTCGACCAGCATGCCGACAAACTGTGCGACCGCGGCGAACACCGATGCGAGCGCCGCGAAAGGTGACGGCAAGGCGAAGGCCGTAATCAGCAGCAACGCGGGCAGCGCGAAACCCAGGAGCTGGGTGATCCGCCGCAGCTTTGCGCTGTGCTTGCGCGCGATGCGAAAACCCATTTCCTTGAGCAAATAATTTTCCTCGGTATGCGGCCATTCCAGCGATCTAACCGTCCCCCCGGCAAGCCCGGTTGCGGTGTTGGCGTTGGTGGGGATTTCCAATTGGTCGTTGTACCGCCAGGTCGCAAGCTTCCAGGCCCAACCGAGCAGGGTCAGCAGTACGCAGGCTGCCAGAAGCATTTTGGAACCGACGGCAAAGCCTTGGCATAGCGCGGCCAGAAGCACACTGCCGCTCATAGCCGAGAAAATGAGATAGCCGGGCAAGGTGTAAGGGCTGTGCCACTGAGCGATGGGTTTCAGCGAGGCATAGATCATGCCGGTCATGCAGACGGTGATGACGGCGCCGATCGTTGCCAGAAGTCCGGCGGCGGCGACCCAGCCATCGGTGCGGCCAAGAATGACCCAGCCAATGCCGAACAGTCCGGCCGGGACGAAGGTGGCGACCGAGGCGACGCCTTCGCGCGACAGCCAGGAACTGCGCCATTGCGAGAACGCACGCCAGGCGCGTTCGGGGCGGCCGAGATGTCCGGTCGAGGACAACAGGCCGGCGGTGATCAGCCCGAGCGCCAGTCCCATGCCGATGAAGCCCAGCCAGAAATCGGGTGCGATGACGCCAAGTGGCGCCAGCACGCCGAGCAGCGCCAGCAGGCCGTAGCCGGCGCCGGTGGCGGTGGTGAAGAAGACGACCGAGAAGGCTGGATGCATGGGGTTTAGTTCGAGAGCATGCGGTCGACCCAGCCGAGGAACCCACCCTCGGCCCTCACCGGCTCCAGGGTTGGCGCAGAAATCTTTGCGGCGCGTTCGGTATGCGCGCGCGGCGGCAGGTATTTGTTGGTCGGGCGGTAGCCGAGTTCCGGCATCAGGTCGACGCCGCCACGCTCCTCAACCAGTTGCGACACCGCCGAGGCGGGGTCGCCGAGATCGCCGAAATGCCGTGCGCTGGTCGGACAGGCCGCGACGCAGGCCGGCACGCGGTCCTCCTCGGCCAGATTGTCATTGTAGATGCGGTCGACGCAGAGCGTGCATTTCTTCATCACGCCGACATCGGTGTCGAATTCGCGCGCGCCATAGGGGCAGGCCCAACTGCATAGCTTGCAGCCGATGCACTTGTCCTCATCGACCAGCACGATGCCGTCCGAGGCTCGTTTGTAGGAGGCGCCGGTCGGACACACAGTGACGCAGGCCGGCGTCTCGCAATGCAGGCACGAGCGCGGGAAGTTCACCGTGCGGCCGCCCATCGCGGTGGTGTGCTCGTAGCTGTGCACGCGATTGAACCAGACGCCGTCGACATGGCCGCCATAGGGGTCGATGTCGGTCAGCGGCGCCATGTGGCCGCCGGTGTTCCATTCCTTGCAGGCGGTGACGCAGGCCTGACAACCGACGCAGGTGTCGAGGTCTATGACCAGGCCTAGTTTTTTGCCCGTGTGGGCGGGGACGCAGGTCATTTGGCGGCTTCCCTGTTCATGCGGAATTCGGCGCCAAAGCGAAGTGTGTCCGGCGATGGCTGGAATTGCGGCGGCTGGTGGAAACGCTCGAATTGCGGCTCGGTGAAACCGGCTTCCTCCGCCGCGCATTTGACGATGCGCACCTTGAGATCGAACCATGCCGCCTGGCCGGTCACCGGATCGGAATTCGAATACCGCCTGCCGTTGGTGTCTGCCGTGGTCTGGTCGCCGATGATGTGGTTGAGCAGGAAGCCGCGATTGCTCTCGGCGGCATCGTCCTTCAGCCCCCAGCTGCCGCGCCTTTTGCCGATGGCGTTCCAGGTCCAGACCGTGCTTTCGTTCACGCCCTCGACCAGCTTGATCTGTCCCTTGACCTTGCCATTGATGCTTTCGATCCACACCCAGTCGTCGTCGGCAAGGCCGAGACCTGCGGCGGTCCTCTCATGCACGAACAGCCGGTTTTGGCTGGTGATCTGCCTCAGCCACGCATTCTGCGAACCCCAGGAATGGTACATGTGCATCGGCCGCTGCGTCAGCGCATGCAACGGATATTTCTGCTGGTCGACAGCCGCTTCCTCGAACGGTGCGTACCAGAAGGGTAGCGGGTCCATGTAGGTCTCGATACGCTGGCGTTCGCTCTCGGGCGGCACGGCCCGACCGTGACCGCGCGCGGCAAGACGAAAGCGCTGCAAGGGTTCGGAATAGAGCTGGAAGACGACTGGTTCGGCCTTCGGGATGAAGCCCATCTGCACCGCGAAATCGAGATAGGACCGGTTGGCCATCTTGTAGTAACGCTGGTCCTCAGCGAAATCGTGGTGCCAGAAGCCGCCATTGTCGATGTAGCGCTGCAACTGGTCCGGGTTTGGCTCGCCCTTGCCGGTCGAATTGCCGTCCTTGCCGCGCCAGCCGGCAAGCGGGCCGATACCGGGCGTGCGCTGGTGATTGACGATGTAGTCGGCATAGTCGGCATATTTGGCCGCCCCGTCTTCTCTGACGAAACCCGGCAGGCCGAGGCGCGCGCCGAGCTCGATCAGCACCGATTGGAACGGGCGCACGTCCCGGTCCGGCTCGACCACGGGATGGCGTATAGCATCGCCCGGTCCGTCGGCATGGCTGATCGGCCGGTCGAGCAGGCTGATGCAGTCGTGCCGTTCGAGATAGGTTGTGTCGGGCAGCACGAGGTCAGCGAACGGCACGGTCTCGGAATAATAGGCGTCGGAATAGATGATGAAAGGGATCTTGTAATTGCCCGCCTCGTCGCGGTCGGTCAGCATACGAATCGTCTCGACGGTGTTCATCGAGGAATTCCAAGCCATGTTCGACATGTACATCATCAGCGTGTCGATCTTGTATGGATCGCCGGCCCAGGCGTTACGGATGGCGGTGTGCATCAAGCCGTGCGCAGCGAGCGGCGCCTCCCAGGAATAGGCCTTGTCTATGCGGATCGGCACGCCTGCCTCATCGACCAGAAGGTCGTCAGGCCCGCAGACGAAGCCGAGCGGAATGCCGTCCAGTGGCGTCATCGGCCGGACGTTCTTGCCGGCAGGCTTCGGTCCTGGCGGCGCGCAACGCGGATAAGGCGGTTTGAAGCGGAAGCCGCCCGGGACGTCCACCGTTCCGAGCAGCACCTGCAGCAGATGAATGGCTCGGCAAGAATGAAAACCGTTGGAATGGGCTGAGATGCCGCGCATCGCGTGCATCGACACGGGCCGTCCCCTAATCGTCTCGTGGCGGCGGCCGGCCCAGTCGGTCCACGCCACCGGCAGTTCGATCGTCTGCTCAAAGGCGACATGTGCGAGCTCGGCGGCGATCCTGCGGATCGTGCCGGCGGCAATGCCGCAGCGCTCCGCGACCGCATCGGGCGAATAGCTCTCATCGAGGTATCGATCGGCGATCAGCTGGAACGCCGGAACGCAGCGACGGCCGTCGATGGTGAAGCTGCCGGTCAGTGCCGGTTTGGCGCTGGCGTCGGTGGCGCGGACAGGCACCTTCGCCACTCTGTCCCAGGCGAGCAGGTTGCCGGCGCCATCGCGGACAAACAGCCCGTCATCGGCCGCACCCGGATCCTGGATGACGAGCACATGGGCGTTGGTGTAGCGCAGGAGATAGTCGAGATCGACGCGGCCTGCCTTCAAGAGCTCGTGGATGAGGGCAAACACGAATAGGCCGTCGGTGCCCGGCCGGATGCCGATCCAGTCGTCGGCGATGGCGTTGTAGCCAGTGCGGCATGGATTGATCGACACCACCTTGGCGCCGCGCGCCTTCAGCTTGCCGAGGCCGATCTTGATCGGGTTGGAATCATGGTCCTCGGCGACGCCGAAAAGCATGAAATACCGGGTATTGTCCCAGTCGGGTTCGCCGAACTCCCAGAACGAGCCGCCGATCGTATAAAGCCCGCCTGCGGCCATGTTCACCGAACAGAAACCGCCATGCGCGGCGAAGTTCGGCGTGCCGAACTGGCTTGCCCACCAGCCGGTCAGGGATTGCGATTGGTCGCGGCCGGTAAAGAAGGCGAGTTTCTTCGGGTCGCTGCGGCGGATGGACGAAAGCCGCTCCGCGGCGATCGTCAGCGCTTCTTCCCACTCGATCTCGCGGAATTCTCCCGAGCCGCGCGAGCCGGTGCGCAGCAGCGGCTTTTTCAGCCGGGCAGGGCTGTAATGCTGCATGATGCCGGAGCTGCCCTTACCGCAGATCACGCCGCGATTGACCGGATGATCCTTGTTGCCGTTGATGTAGCGGACCTTGCCGTCCTTGATGTGCACGTCGATGCCGCAGCGGCAGGCGCACATATAGCATGTGGTCTTGGCGATGCGGTCGGAGACGGCGGGCGAGGTGTCGACGCCATCGTTCTCGTCGGGTGCGTTCGTGTCGGCGAGCGGGCGTTGGGACGGGGCGGAATTCGCGCCGTGCAGAGATCCTTGGGTCATGATCCCCGAGCGCTTCTGCGGTTCGCGGCTTTGGCCCTGGTTTTCGGCCCGGGACCGCGCATGTAATGCTCTTCCGGATGATAGCGATCGCCGGCCAGCCGCCGCCGCAGGCCGCGGGTCCAGTGTGCGAACAGGGACTTGAACCGCCCGATCATTTCATTCTCTGTCAATCGGTAGCGAATTTTTTCTAACTTCGATTGAAAACTTAGAATAAAGCTATCAACCCGTCTAATCAGTTGTTCTTGTAAATTCGATCGATATTGGTTCTTAATGCCTTATGACACTTGACCAGTTGCGGATATTTGTCGCCGTCGCCGAGCGCGGCCACATGACCAAAGCGGCGGAGCTGCTGGGCATCTCCCAATCGGCCGCGTCGGCCGCCATCCGCGCGCTTGAGGAGCAGCATGGCGTCCACCTGTTCAACCGGGTCGGCCGCAACATCGAACTTGCCCAGACCGGTCACCGGTTCCTGCCAGAAGCCAAGGCCGTACTGGAACGAGCCGCCGCCGCACGCAATGTGCTGGAACATGTCTCGCAGACGGTTGCCGGCAGCCTCTCCATCGCCGCCAGCCTGACGATCGCCAGCTATTGGCTGCCGCGCCGGCTGGCGTCCTTCCACGAAGCCTATCCTGCGGTCAGGCTGAGCGTCAGCATAGGCAACACCAGGCAGGTCGAAGCCAGCGTGCTGGATGGAACCGCCGATCTCGGCCTGGTCGAGGGGCGCACCGAGTCCGACATATTGCGCCGCGCCAAGGTCGATATCGACCGGTTGATGCTGGTGGTTGCCGGTTCTCATCCCGAGATCGCCGAAATCGCGCCGGGCCGCCCCGACATAAAAGGGCTGCGCTGGATCATCCGCGAGGGCGGTTCCGGCACGCGGGAGGTGCTGGAGGATCTGGCGCGCCGCGAAGGGATTTCGCTTGACGACCTGCAGATATTTCTGGTGCTGCCGAGCAACGAGGCGGTTCGCCAGGCGGTCGAGGCCGGTGCCGGCGCCACCATCATTTCGGAGCTCGTCGTCGGACGCGCCGTCGCCGAAGGCAGCCTGCGGTCCGTGCCGCTCGAACTGCCGAAACGCGACTTCGCCATGATTACACATCGCGACCGCCAGGCAAGCTTGGCCCAGATGGCGCTCAAGGCGCATTTGGGGGCCGACGAGAAGGCGTCCGCGCGTTCGTGAATTGTCCGGATATCAGCCGAACTTGCGCTGCGCGTCCAGCGAAAGGCCAAGTCCGACCGAGCCGAACATATCGCCCTCGATGACCGAAGCCTGAGGCATCAGCGACAGGATTTTTTGTCTCGCCAGCGGGATCGCGGTGGATCCTCCGGTCAGGAACACGGCGGTGATGTCGGACGACTTGACCCCGGCGTCGCCGATGGTCTGGCCGACCGTGGCGGCAACGCGCTCGATGTCCCTGGCGATCGTGGCGTCCAGCGCCTTTCGGGTGATCTCGGCGGCGAACTGGACTTCCGGCAGCCTCACCTCGACATCGGCCGAGACCTTGTCGGTCAGCTCGATCTTGGCCCTTTCGACAAGAGCGGCCAGCGCGTGCCCGTACCGGTGCTCGACGATATGGATGAAGCGGTCGACGAGATCGGCGCGCTCGGCCTCGTAGCGGATCTGACGCAGATGCGTCATCGCCTTGGCCGTGTAGACCAGGTTGATGCGTTGCCATGTGGCAAGATCGATGAAGTAGCTGGCCGGCAGGTTGCGCTTGCCGTCCTTGGTCGGGCTGAGGTAGCCGAGTTCCGGCATCACATGCGCGATGCTGAGCAATCGGTCGAAGTCGGTGCCGCCGATATGGATGCCGCGGCTGGCCAGGATATCGTCCTTGCGGTCAAGCGAGCGGGCACGCTGCGGCGAGACCCTTACGATCGAGAAGTCCGACGTGCCGCCACCCATGTCGATGATCAGCGCCAGTTCCTCGCGCGTCACCTTCTGCTCGTAGTCGAGGGCCGCCGCGATCGGTTCGAACTGGAAGGCGATATGCTTGAAGCCCTGGGCGCGGGCGGCTCCTTCGAGCTCGCTTTGTGCCCTGGCATCGGCCTCGGCGTCGTCGTCGACGAACTGCACCGGCCGACCGAGCACCACGCTCTCGACGGCGCCGCCGGCATCGTCCTCCAGTCT
Source organism: Mesorhizobium sp. B2-2-3 (assembly GCF_006442405.1). Taxonomy (NCBI): domain Bacteria; kingdom Pseudomonadati; phylum Pseudomonadota; class Alphaproteobacteria; order Hyphomicrobiales; family Phyllobacteriaceae; genus Mesorhizobium; species Mesorhizobium sp. B2-2-3. The sequence goes on from NZ_VFWC01000001.1 coordinate 390,754, forward strand.
TTTTCGGAGATGGCCGAGGAACAGGCCGACGATCTCCATGAAGCCGATCGACCGCGCCTTGATGCGCGTCTTTTCCTGCGCGAGCGCGCTGCCGAGCACGCTCTTCAGCGAGCGCATCAGCCGACCTTCGACGCTGTCGGTGTAATTGGCGATGGCGTGGCGGCCGAAACAGGTACGGTTGTCCTCGAAGTTGAAGAACACGGCGCTTGGCAGCGTGACCTCGCCGCCTTCCAGCGCGACGAGGTGCGGCTGGCCGCTCCTGACCACGCCCACGGTAGAGTTGGAAGTGCCAAAATCGATGCCGGCGAATGCTGGGCGCATCGCAGCCTCCTGTCATCTCTGCCAAGGCAGTGGTTCGGCGCCGCCTGTGAAGCGTGCGCTCTCTGTCGTCCGGGGTGGCCGGACTGCTCTGCCGAATTGAATTGTGCGTGTTGCCCGGCGGGCCGGGAGGTGGCGGTCTATAGCATGATCCAGGAAAGGGGAACCCCCTTTGTAGCCGCCTTAGTCCTTGCGGAAGATCAACCTTCCGAGCCAGCCCGTCACCATGGCCAGTGATATGGCGAAGACGCCGTAGAGGAAGGAATAGTCGTGGGCGACACGGAAGATCGACTGTTCGAAACCGGATTTGCGGATTTCGAGCTGGGCCGAGCTCTCCTTGATGAACAGGCCGCTCTTGAACAGGAACGCGCGCGCCTTGTGGGTGCCGACCGGAACGTTCGGCGCCAGCCGCACCGTGGCGCGGAACAGGTTCTGTGACAGGAACTGCACGCCGCCGACATTCTCGCTGTAGAGGCCGGTTGCGGCCTTGCGTTCGCGCAACGCCGCGGTGAATTCCTCGATCGTGGCCGGGCTGTCGCCGGCATCGGCCGGCTGCATGTAGAGATTGGAGGCGCCGAGCGACAATTGCCTGTAGCTGTTCGGCTCGGTGATGTCCTGCAACGGCCGCGTCGTCGCCACCGAATAGGACACCGGCACGTTTTCGAAGGTCTCGGATTCCAGGTTGACCCAGACGCCGAGCACCCGGTCCTTGCGGCGCACCACCACCGGCTTGGGTGGACCTTCGAGCACGACGATGATGTCGTAGCGGCCTTGGCGCGCCACCAGCGGATCGGGATTTTCCAACGAGCCGAAAATGGTCAGGTCGGCACCGGAAAAGCCGGCGGTGATCGAGACTTTGTCGGTGGAAAGGCCGATCTGGATGCTTTCGGTCGGCGGCGTCTGCGCCTTCGCGGGTGCGGCGGCGATCAATGACAGAAGAGCGGCGGTTGCGAGCGCTTTCAGGCCATTCATCAGTTGAAGCCCGCGCCGGACAGCGAATAAAGATTGGGCGGCGTGACGAAGAGGTCGATGGCAAGCCTTATCGCCACCGCCAGCACCAGCATCGCCAGCAGCGCTCTCAACTGCTCGCCGCGCAGCCGCTGGCCGGCCTTGGCGCCATATTGCGCGCCGGCGACACCACCGGCCATCAAAAGAAAGGCCAGCATCACGTCGACCGTCTGATTGGTGGTGGCGTGGACCAGAGTGGTGTAGGCCGAGGTGAAGATGATCTGGAACAGCGAGGTGCCGATGACGACGTTGGTCGGCACTTTCAGGAGATAGATCAGAGCCGGCACCATGATGAAGCCGCCGCCGACACCCATGATAGACGACAGGAAGCCGATGGCCGCGCCCAGCCCAAGGACGGGGATGACGCTGACGAACAGCTTCGAGGCCCTGAACCGCATCTTCAGCGGCAGGCGGTGGATCCAGTTGTGCTGGCCGGATTTCTTCAGCACCGGTGCCGCGCCGCTGCGCGTGGCGCGCAGCGCGTTGATGCTTTCGACCAGCATCAGCCCGCCGACGGTGCCCAGAAGCACGACGTAGAGCAGCGAGATGAACAGATCGAGCTGTCCCAGCCTGCGCAGGAAAGCGAAGACATAGATGCCGCCGGTGGAGCCGACGATGCCGCCGGCAAGCAGCACCCCGCCGAGCTTGAAGTCGAGCGTGCCGCGCTTCATATGCGACAGCGCGCCGGAGAAGGATGAGGCGATGACCTGGTTGGCGCCGGTCGCCACCGCGATTGCCGGTGGGATGTTGTAGAAGATCAGGAGCGGCGTGATGAGAAAACCGCCGCCGACGCCGAACATGCCCGACAGAAAGCCCACCGCAGCGCCCATGGCCAGCAGCACGAAGACGTTGACGGAAATTTCCGCAATCGGGAGATAGATGCCCACCCGTCGGTCTCGATCAGTTTGCCAGTCGGCGAATACCGCCGTTGCGGATAGTATCGCACCGAAAAGCCAATTTTTCCTTGCGCCGAAGCGGCGGCCGGGTCAAACCCCGCCGCCGCGCCGAAACAAAAAACATCTCAAGCAGTTAACAGGCAAATGTGTGGCAGGGGCGTCGCGGATACGACGCTCCTGCCGCTATTTGCGCGCCAGCAACGCCTTGACCAGCTTTTCGTCGACCGCACCAGTCGCGGGCAGCTTGTTGTCAGTCTGGAACGCGACGATCGCGTTCTTGGTCTTCGCGCCCATCACGCCGTCGGCGCCGCCGGCGTCGTAGCCGTTCTTGTTGAGGATAAGCTGGATATTCTTGACCGCCTTCTTCATATCGATGCTGGCCGTGGTCTGCGGTGTGCCGTCTTGCCAGGATTCGGGAATGTCGGCCGAATTGGCGGCCTGATCGAGCGGCTTGGCCTTCCACAATTCGGTGGCGGCGCGGGCGCGCTCGAGTTGCTCGGGACGCAGCGCGTTGGCGATCTCGTCGCGCTTGGCGGCAGCGTCCTTGTCGCCGGTCTTGGCGACGAGCGCGAACCATTTGTAGGACTCCTCCAGGTTCTGCTTCATGCCGACGCCCTTGGCGGCGAGGATGCCGAGATTGAACTGGCTGTCCTTCACGCCGAGATCGGCGGCCTCCTGGAACCAGTGCGCGGCCGATTCATTGTCGGTCACGCCGTCCGCGGCCATGGCGAACAGCACTGCCAGATTGTGCATTGCGCTGGCGTTGCCCTGCTCGGCGGCGAGCTGGTACCAGGTCTTCGACTTCTTGATGTCGCGCGGGACGCCGATGCCCTTCTCGTAGAAATTGCCGATGCGATACTCGGCCGGAGCGAAGCCGAGTTCCGCGGACTTTTCATACCATTTGGCCGCGGCCGCCATGTCTTCCTTGACGCCGCGCGCCTCGGAATAGCGCGAGCCGATCTCGAACAGCGCCTTGGCGTCGCCGGTGGCTGCGGCGTCGCGCAGGGCGACCGGGCCTGCATCGGCGGGAATGTCGAATTTGGCCGGGGCCGCGGGAGCGCCGGCGGGCACGACGGCGCCGGTGCTGTCATTGGCCATGGCCGGTGCAGCCACTGTCGGTTGGACACCGCTGTCCGTCGTTTGCGTTCCGCCGGCAGCAGCGGAAGGTGCCGGAGAAGAAGGAGCCGCTGCGACGGGACCGGCGGAAATGGGTTCTGCCGAAGCCATCGCGTCGGAGCCTGCCGCACCCGCGCCGGCAGGCATGACGGGAGCCATCGCCGTCGGAGCCCGCTCCGCCGTCGGGCCAGCGTTCGTCGGCCCATCGCCGTCCGACGGCATGGCGAGCGCGGTCTGCGCCACCATGTCGTCCTTGACCGCCGGAGCGGAGGGCTCGGCCTGCCTGACCTCACGGGCCGGTTCGCTGTTCGCTGCCGCCAACTGGGTTTTCGGCCTGGGCGGGCTCGCAGCGTCGACGAATGCGGTTTCCAGCGGTTGCGAGGCAACGGCCGGCGCATCATTGCTTGCCACCTGGGCGGGATCGGCGAGGAACGCCTTGCCAAGCTGCAGGCCGGCAAGCGCCAGCATGATCGCAGCGGCCGCCATCAGAATCGGCTTGCGCCGCGCCTTGAGCAGGTCGCCGATCCTGAGCGCCTTCACCGGTCCCTTCATCGTCGACTGGCGCTTCAAGGCGTCGGCCTCGGCGGCGGCGGCCTGCGCCGCGCGGCGGGCAGCCGCGATGAAGTCCGATTTTGCGGCATCGCTGTCGCTGAGCTTTGCCGGTTGCCCGCGCTCGTCGCGCACGCGCTTCATGATGGCGTTGAGGTCGGGCGCGCCGGAGCCGGGCTCCAGTGGCCGATTGGCCATTTTCGGGTCGAGCGGCTCGTCGAGGTCGACGCTCGGGATTTCCGGACCCGGCATCGAGCCCGCCAGCGGCGGAACGTCTGCTTCCTTCTTGCCCTTGAAGGCGCGCGCCAGGCCGCCCAACATCGATTTGCGGCGGCTTGCCGGCTCGCCCTTCCCGGCGATCGGATCGGAACCAAGCGCGGCCATGGCGGCGGCGGCCGCCGCCTCCGCGGGCGAGCGCGCACCCGGCCCGCGTGGCGAAGCGGGCTGGCTGCGCATGATCGCGGCGGCGCGGCCGTCGAGATCGGCCATGTCCCCTGTCAGCGGCATGGGCTCGTCGATATCCATCGACGGAGCGTCCACGGCCATCTTGCCGGCTCGCCCACGGCGCTTGCCGATCGCTTCATCCGGGCGTGCGTCCAGGAGCTCGCTCATCGCCTCGGACGGTTCGCCTGGTTCCAGCGAACCCAGCCTGTCGACGATCTTGAGCAGCGTGTCGTGGATGGCCTCGAACGTTCTCGAGTTACGCTCGTCGGAACGGCGTGTCAGCGTCTCGAGCGTCTTCAGGTCCTGGGCAAGGCCGGAAACCGCCGACGTGTCGGCGCCCGAGCCGGCCAGCGAGCGCACCGCGTTCTCGGCCGCCTCGCGCGCCGCGCCAAGGATGGAGTCGCGCGTTCCCGCCAGCGCCTTCTCGATTTCATTGAGGCGTGGGCTGATGTCCTCGAACTCCGGCAGCGGTGCGCTGGGCCTGGACAGGTGGGCGGACAGGCTGGCGACTTGCGCCTCCAGGCTGCGGATCAGCGCCGGATCGATGCCGGCGACTTGCGCGGCGGACGAGTCCAGGCGGCTCGAAATGTCTTCGAGCCGGCTTTCCAGGCCACGGATCGCGGCTTCGCCGGCGGGGTCGGGAATGCGTGTTTCCATGCGCTTGGCGAGCGCCGTGAAGCGGGCATCGATGGCTTCCATGATGCCGGCGCCGTCGACTTGCGGCATGCGCCGGTCGAGCCGGTCGGCAACCTCGTCCAGTCGGCGCTCAAGATCGCGGAACAACATGTTGCCCTGTTCGATGGCGTCGCCCTGGCGCCGTTCCATCATCGACGACAGCACGTCGAAGCGTTGCTCCAGCCCGTGGAAGATATAGTCGGCGTCTGGCATGGCCGGCGCCTGGTCGATCTTGTCGGCGATGAGCGCGATCTGCTTGGCCAGCCGTTCCATTGCCTGCTCGGGCAGGGCGGCGCGGCCGGCGAGTTCGTCGACCCGGCTAGACAGCGTGTTCAGCCGGTCGACGACGGCGTTGCCGGGGTGGTCCTGCGCCACTTCCTCGATCTGCCGGGCGAGCGAATCGATCCGTTTCTCGATGCGCTCGAAGGCTTCATGGTCGAGCGTATTGGCCTGTGCCGCGACGGTCGAGGCGACGATGGCGCGGGAGATCTCGTCCAGCCGCTCGTCGATCATGGCCAGCGTGCTGCCGCCGCGATTGTCCTGCTGGCTGGCGAAATGATCCACGGCGCTGGCCAGCGTGCGGACCTTTTCCTCCAGCGAGCGCAGGGATAGCGATTCCGGCAGGTTGTTGACGGCGTTGCTGATCTGCTCCAGCCGATCGGTCAGGCCCGAAATGGCGGGGTCCGGTGAGCGGTTGCGCTGGTCGGCGTCGACGCGGTCCTCGAAGGCTGTCCAGCGACGATCGAAATCGTCCCAGCGGCGGTCGACCTTCTGCACGCTCTCCTCGCGCGCCAGCGTGTCGAGCGCGGCTTTGACCTGTTCGAGTTCGAGCCGCAGCATGTTGACGCTTCTGTCGTCGCTTTTTTCCGACAGCGTCTTGATGGCGCCGGAAAGCCGCTCGAATTCGAGGCCAAGTTCGGCGCTGCCCTTGCCCGAAGCGCCTGACTTGGCGTTTGCCAGCAGTGCGCGGTCGATGTCCTTGCGCAGCGCCTCGAATTCGCTCTGCAGCCCGGCAGTCATCTGGTGGCGCAATTCCTCGCGCATGCCGCGCAGCTCGCCGGCGATCTTGCCGACCATGGCAACGCTGTCTTCCTGGCCGCGGATGCGGTCGATATCGCGGGCAAGGTTCTGGTAGTTCTGGCCGACGGCCGGCGCCGGCATCGGGGCCTGCGGATGCGGCGCGGGCTGCGGATCCTGGTACCAGCGCGGCTGAGCCGAAGGCTGTGCTGCGGGATAGCGCGGTTCGGCGCCATATTGGCGGGGATCGGGACGTGCCATCGTATCCTCGCGCGTCCTCTCCAGCCGCTGTTCCAGCGTCTCCAGCGAGCGGTTCAACTGCTCGAGCGTGGTCTGAGGCCTGCGCTGCCTGCCGGCGTTGAGTGTGTCGAGGTAGGACCGCTTGCTGTTCATCGGTGCGTCCGTCTTTCAGATTGGCCGGTTTGCGACCAGCTCCCCAAATCCTCGCCGGAACGAAGGCGACCGCACCACGGTGGAAGACAAGCTTCCCGGGTTCACCCGCGCTCCGAAAAACCGTGAAAAAATCGATACAGGATAAACACGGGTAGCCGACATGCGCACAATTCGCCCAACGTGGTAAACAACGCGTTAACCAAGCTTAAGAAGTTGCGACGAAGTTCGCGGTGAACCGGCCGCTGCGGCATAAAGCGCCGCCCGCACAACGCCCTTGCGTCATGAGAGGGCTATCGGTATAGAATTGACGTAAACGTAAAAGGCGCATCAAGCGTGCTGTTTGCGATTTGTTTGTCGAAACCACGGCTGGAAGCACGCCCCCGCTTTCAGTCAGGCATCGCTTGGTCCAGGACCGCGACGCCACAGACGGGGAAAGCCAGTGACCATGAAGCTTATCTCGGCCGGCGAGACCGCGGCCAATACCAACACTATATCCGTTGACTCGGGCGAGGACCTCGTCCGCATCGGCGAAATGGCCAAGAAATATGGCGTGACGCTGCGCACGCTGCGTTTCTACGAAGACAAGGGCCTGCTCAACCCGCAGCGCGACGGTTCAACCCGCCTCTACACGCGCCGCGACAGGGTTCGGCTGAAACTGATCCTGCTCGGCCGCAAGGTCGGGTTCTCGTTGCGCGACGTCAAGCAGATGATGGATCTCTATGATCCCACCGGCTCCAACACCAAGCAGTTGCGGCTGGCATTGGACAAGTCGGAGAAGCAGCTTGCCCGCCTCCAGAAGCAGCGCACGCTCATCGATGACGCCATCAGCGAGTTGAGCACCTCCATGGCTGCCGTCCGGCAGATGCTGGTCGAGCGCTCGGCGCCGCAGGCGAGCGTCGCCGGCTGATTTGGGCCGCCGCCTTGCGGCGCAACATCCATGATCGAAAAAAGCCGTGTGGCGAGCGCCACGCGGCTTTTGTCATTGAGGGTTCCAACACATGTACTGCATCGCGTGCGGTTTGCTGCGGTGCAGGAGAAATTTTGTCGCATCGGCTGAATTGACGTTTACGCAAACGTCAATTTTTGTTATCTCCCGCTGAACACGGGTCCGCATGCCGCCTGACATGAATTCGGGGGTTTCGGATCAGGTCCGCAGGGTGGAGAAGAGCATGCCGATCTACAGGGCGCCGGTGCAGGATACGCTGTTCGTGCTCAACGAGGTGCTGGGCTACCAGCGCTATTCCAATCTCCCCGGCTTTTCCGATGCAACGCCCGACGTGCTGGAGGCGATCCTCGCCGAGGGCGCCAAGCTCGCGGAAAACGTAATGCATCCGCTCAACCGTGTCGGCGACATGGAAGGCTGTGTGCGCCATGACGATGGCTCGGTGACGACGCCGAAGGGCTTCAAGGAAGCCTTCGATCAGTATCGCGAGGGCGGCTGGATGGGGCTGGCGGCGCCCGTCGAGTTCGGCGGCCAGGGCCTGCCCTATGCCGTTCATACCGCCGTGGCCGAGTATATGGTGTCGGCCAATATGTCGCTGATGATGTATCCGGGCCTGACGCAGGGCGCGATCGCGGCGATCATCACCCATGGCACCGACGAGCAGAAAGCCAAATGGCTGCCGAAGATGGTCGAGGGCGCCTGGACCGGCACCATGAACCTGACCGAGCCGCATTGCGGCACCGATCTGGGCCTGCTGCGCACCAAGGCCGTGCCGAATGGCGACGGCACTTACAAGATCTCGGGCCAGAAGATATTCATCTCGGCCGGCGAGCACGACATGGCGGACAACATCGTCCACCTGGTGCTGGCCCGCATCGAGGGGGCGCCCGAAGGGGTGAAGGGCATCTCGCTGTTCATCGTGCCGAAGCTCAAGCTCGATGCTTCTGGCAATCCCGATGAGAGGAACACCGTCTCCTGCGGTTCGATCGAGGAGAAGATGGGCATTCACGGCAATTCGACCTGCGTCATGAACTATGACGAGGCGCAAGGCACGCTGCTGGGTGAGGCCAATGGCGGTCTCAAGGCGATGTTCACGATGATGAACGAGGCACGGCTCGGCGTCGGCCTGCAGGGGCTGTCGCTGTCGGAGATTGCCTACCAGAATGCCGTCGCCTACGCCAAGGACCGCTTGCAGGGCCGCTCGCTGTCGGGGCCGAAGGCGCCGGACAAGAAGGCCGATCCTATCATCGTCCACCCCGACATCCGCCGCAGCCTGATGACCATGAGGGCCTTCAACGAGGCCGGCCGCGCGCTGGCGCTGTGGACGGCGATCAAGTCGGACATCGCCCATCGCTCCGCAGACGACAGGGACCGCCAGGCGGCCGATGACTACACCGGGCTGATGACGCCGGTGGTGAAGGGCGTGCTCACCGACAAGGGCTTCGATCACGCCGTGATGGCGCAGCAGGTGTTCGGCGGCCATGGCTACATCGAAGAGCACGGCATGAGCCAGTTCGTGCGCGATGCCCGCATCGCCATGATCTATGAAGGCGCCAACGGCATCCAGGCGCTCGATCTCGTCGGCCGCAAGCTGGGTCTGAACGGCGGCCGCGCGGTGCAGGCCTTCTTCAAGGAAGTCGGCGAGTTCTGTGAAGAGAACCGCGCCGACGAGAAGATGGCCCCCTACACCAAGGCATTGAAGAAGAGCCTCAACGATCTTCAGGCGGCGACCATGTGGCTGCTGCAGAACGGTATGGCCAAGCCCGACAACGCCGGCGCCGCCTCGACCGACTACATGCATCTCTTCGGCCTCGTGGCGCTCGGCTATATGTGGGCGCGGATGGCCAGGGCCGCCCAAGGCAAGGCGGGCGCCAACGGCGCGTCGTCCTTCTACGACAACAAGCTGGTGACGGCGCGCTTCTTCATGGAGCGGATCATGCCGGAAACCGCGACGCGTCTCGCCCGCATCTCCAGTGGCGCCGATACGTTGATGGCACTGCCGGCGGAAGCGTTCTAGAAATGGTCCCTCTCCCTTGAGGGAGGGCGGTCCAAAGGGCCGGCAGGGGTCGCCGCGACAGTGCGCGGATCTCAATTTCGATGGCAGACCTTGGGAGGAAGATCATCGCATGACCAACCCAGCCGAAATCCTTGGCCTGCCGAAGCCCGCCTGGGCGGCGGACGAGGTCGGCATGCTCTACGACATGGCGCACCGCTTCATGTCCGAAGAGATCGCGCCGCGTTACGACGAGTTCGAGAAGAACGAAATGGTCGACCGCGAGAGCTGGCTGAAGGCCGGTGCCGCCGGCCTGCTCTGCGCCTCCATGCCGGAGGAATATGGCGGATCGGGCGGCACCTTCGCCCATGAGAGCGCCATCATCGAGGCCATCGGCCATGTCGGCGTCGACGGCTTCGGCATCGGCCTGCACAATTCGATCGTCGCCCCCTACATCCTCCACTACGGCTCGGAGGAGCAAAAGAAGAAATGGCTGCCGAAGCTCGCCACCGGCGAACTGATCGGCGCCATCGCCATGACGGAGCCCGGCGCCGGCTCCGACCTGCAAGGCGTCAAGACGCGGGCCGAGAGGGACGGCAACCAATACAAGATCAATGGCTCCAAGACCTTCATCACCAATGGCCAGCTTGCCAATCTCATCATCGTCGTCACCAAGACCGATCCGGACAAGGGCGCCAAGGGCACTTCGCTGATCGTCGTCGAGACCGACGAGGTCGATGGCTTCGAGCGCGGCCGCAACCTCGACAAGATCGGCTTGAAGGCCAATGACACGTCCGAACTGTTCTTCAACGATGCGCGTGTGCCGACCTCCAACCTGCTCGGCCACGAGGAGGGACAAGGCTTCATCCAGCTCATGCAGCAATTGCCGCAGGAGCGTTTGCAGATCGGCACCGGCGCGATTGCCATGGTCGAGCGCGCGCTGGCGCTGACCATCGAATACGTCAAGGAGCGCAAGGCGTTCGGCAAGGCGGTCATCGATTTCCAGAACACCCAGTTCAAGCTGGCCGAACTGAAGACCGAGGCCACGATCGGCCGCGTCTTCTACAATGATTGCGTGGCGCGCCACATCGATGGCGGTCTCGATCCGGTGACGGCGTCGATGGCCAAGTACTGGCTTTCCGACCTGCAGGGCAAAGTCGTCGACGAATGCCTTCAATTGCATGGCGGCTATGGCTACATGAATGAATATCCGATCGCCCGCATGTTCCGCGACGCCCGCGTCCAGCGCATCTATGGCGGCACCAACGAGATCATGAAATTGCTGATCGGCCGCTCGCTCTGAGCATCGATCGGCAAACCCAAGGAGCAGGAAAATGGCCGAAGCTTACGTCTATGACGCCGTTCGCACGCCGCGCGGCAGGGGCAAGAAGGATGGCTCGCTGCACGAAGTGCCGGCAGTGCGGCTCGCCGCCAGGACGCTGGAGGCGCTGCGCGACCGCAACGGGCTCGACACTGCAACTGTCGACGACATCATCTTCGGTTGTGTCGACCCGGTCGGCGAGGCGGGGTCGGTCATTCCGCGCGCCGCGGCCTTCGAGGCCGGCTACGCGACCTCGGCGCCCGGCATGCAGATCTCGCGCTTCTGCGCCTCCGGCCTCGACGCCATCAATTTCGGCGCCGCCAAGATAGCCCAGGGCGCCGATGAGATCGTCATTGCCGGCGGTGTCGAATCGATGTCGCGCGTCGGCATGGGCGCCTCGGGTGGCGCCTGGTTCATGGACCCTTCGGTCGGCCTGCCCGGCTGGTTCGTGCCGCAAGGTATTTCGGCCGACCTGATCGCCACAAAATACGGCTTCAGCCGGGATGATGTCGACGCCTATGCCGTCGAGAGCCAGAAGCGCGCGGCAAAATCCTGGGCCGATGGCCGCTTCAAGAATTCGGTGATCCCGATCAAGGACCAGAATGGCCTCACCATCCTCGACCATGACGAGCATATGCGCCCATCGACCGACATGCAGTCGCTGGCCTCGCTCAATCCCTCCTTCGTCATGCCCGGCGAAATGGGCGGCTTCGACGCCGTCGCGGTGCAGAAGCATCCGGAAGTGGAGGAGGTCAATCACGTCCACCATGCCGGCAATTCGTCGGGCATCGTCGATGGCGCGGCGGCCGTGCTGCTCGGTTCGAAGAGGGCCGGCAAGGCCATGGGCCTGAAACCGCGCGCGCGCATCCGCGCCTTCGCCAACATCGGCTCCGAGCCGGTGCTGATGTTGACCGGCCCCGTTGACGTCACCGAGAAGCTGTTGAAGCGCGCCAAGATGAAGCTGTCGGACATCGATCTGTTCGAGCTCAACGAGGCCTTTGCCTCCGTGGTGCTGCGCTACATGCAGGCCTTCGATATCGAGCACGACAGGATCAACGTCAATGGCGGCGCCATCGCCATGGGCCATCCGCTGGGCGCCACCGGCGCGATGATCTTCGGCACCGTGCTGGACGAGCTCGAGCGCCGCGATTTGAACACCGCGCTGGTGACGCTGTGCATCGGCGCCGGCATGGGCACCGCAACCATCATCGAACGCGTCTGACGGGGAGAGAAACGATGAGCTACACCAATTTCACCCTCGACATCGACGCCGACGGCATTGCGCTGGTCACCTGGAACATGCCGGACCGCTCGATGAACGTCTTCACCGAGGAGGTGATGCGCGAGCTGAACGCCATTGTCGACAGGGTGGCGGGCGACGCCGCCATCAAGGGCGCGGTCATCACCTCCGGCAAGGATACGTTCTCAGGCGGCGCCGACATCACCATGCTCCAGAAGATGCTGACGACCTTCGCGGCTGAAAAGGGCAAGGATCTCGAAAAGGCGACCAGGGCGCTGTTCGAAAACGCCGGCACCATGACCGGTCTGTTCCGGAAGCTGGAAACATCGGGCAAGCCGTGGGTTTCAGCAATCAACGGCACCTGCATGGGCGGTGCATTCGAAATGTCGCTGGCCTGCCATGGCCGCGTCGCCGCCGATTCCGACAAGGTGAAGATGGCGCTCCCCGAGGTGAAGATCGGTATTTTCCCGGGCGCCGGCGGCACCCAGCGGGTGCCGCGTCTCACCGACCAGCAGCAGGCGCTGCAAATGCTGACCTCCGGCCAGAACCTGTCGCCGCAGAAGGCGAAGGCGATGGGCCTGATCCACGAGGTCGCCGAGCCGGCCAAGCTGGTCGAGACTGCGAAGGCCATGATCAGGAACGGCCTCAAGCCGGTAGCGCCGTGGGACGAGAAGGGATTCAAGCTGCCCGGCGGCCCGGTCTATTCGGCGGCGGGCGCTAATCTGTGGCCGCCGGCCATCGCCATCCTGCGCCGCGAGACCTATGGCAATTATCCGGCCGCCGCGGCGATCCTGAAATGCGTCTATGAGGGCCTGCTGGTGCCGTTCGACACCGCCCTCAGGATCGAACAGCGCTATTTCACGGAGATCATGCAGACCAAGGAAGCGGCGGCGATGATCCGCTCGCTGTTCGTATCGTTGCAGGAACTCAACAAGGGCGCGCGCCGCCCGGCCGGCGTGCCGGAAACCAGGTTCAAGAAGATCGGTATTCTCGGCGCGGGCTTCATGGGCGCCGGTATCGCCTATGTCACGGCCAAAGCCGGCATCCCGGTGGTGCTGCTCGACCGCGACATGGAGTCCGCCGAGAAGGGCAAGGCCCATTCGGATGGCCTGATCTCGGATCAGGTGAAGAAGGGGCGTGCCAAGCCCGAGGACAAGGACAGGCTCCTGTCGCTGATCACGCCGACATCGGACTATGCCGACCTTGCCGGCTGCGATCTCGTGGTCGAGGCGGTGTTCGAGGATTCCGCGGTGAAGAAAAGCGCCACCGAACAGGCGGAAGCGGCGCTGAAGTCGTCGGCGGTCTTCGCGTCGAACACCTCGACCATTCCGATCACCGCCCTGGCCAAGAATTCGGCGCGGCCGAAGAATTTCATCGGCATCCATTTCTTCTCGCCGGTCGACAGGATGATGCTGGTCGAAATCATCCTTGGCAAGAAGACCGGTGACAAGGCGCTGGCCACCGCGATCGACTTCGTGCGCGCCATCAAGAAAACGCCGATCGTCGTCAACGATACGCGCGGTTTCTACGTCAACCGTTGCGTCCTGCGCTATATGTCGGAAGCTTACAAGATGTTGATCGAGGGCGTTCCGGCGCCGATGATCGAGAACGCCGCCAAGGCCGCCGGCATGCCGGTCGGCCCGCTGGCGTTGACCGACGAGACGGCCATCGACCTTGCCCAGAAGATCATGAAGCAGACCATCAGGGATCTCGGCGAGAAGGCGGTCGACCCGAAGCAGATGGCGCTGATCAACACCATGGTCGACGACCACGGCCGCTTCGGCCGCAAGAACGGCAAGGGCTTCTACGACTATCCGGCCAAGCCGGCCAAGAAGAAGCTGTGGCCGGGCCTTAAGGAGCTCTATCCGCAGCTCAAGCCGGAGAAGGTCGACTACGAGGAATTGCAGCAGCGCCTGCTGGTCACCATCGCGTTGGAAGCGGCTCGGGTGATGGAGGAGGGCATCGTCACCGATCCGCGCGAGGCCGATGTTGGCTCGATCCTGGCCTTCGGCTTCGCGCCCTATACGGGCGGCGCGCTGTCCTACATCGACGGCATCGGCGCCGGGCAGTTCGTCAAGATCGCAAAGGGCTTGCAGAAGAAATACGGCGCCGAGTTCAAGGTGCCCAGGCTGCTGCTCGACATGGCAGAGAAGGGCGAGACTTTCTACCAGCGCTTCGACCCCTACGCGAAGGGCGACGTGAAGCAGGCGGCCTGAGCGTGGTCGGAATCAAAGATGCCGCGGCGTCCCTGGCGCGTCCGAAAAGACGCGCCGCGCCGTAATGTATGTCTGGGGGCGCCTTGCGCGTATGATGGCCACGGCGGGCAGCCGTGGCTCCTACCAGATGGGTGACGAAAGCCGGTTGGCCTTTCGCTGCCTGCCGACGGACATCGATTTCAATCGCCATCTCAACAATGCCCGCTACATGATGCTGGCGGACCTTGGCCGCATCGATATCTTCATCCGCGCCGGCCTCATCACGCTGGCGAGAACGAATGGCTGGGCGCCGATGATCGGCGGGCTGCAATCGGCCTATATGCGTGAGATCAAACTGTGGCGGCGTTTCGAAGTGGTGTCTTCGATCGAGACCTGGGAAGGCAGCCAGGTCATCGGCAAGCACCGTTTCGTCCTCGACAATGGCGAGACCGCCGCATTGATCATGACGACGGCCGGCGTCTACGACCGCGCCGCCCGGCGCTTTCTCGACATTGACGAGGTCGTCGCCGCGCTTGGCCGCTCCGCACAGCCGCGTCCGCCCAGCGAAGCCGAGCGGGCGTTCATGGCCTCGCATCAAGACCTGCGCGATCAGGCCAAGCGGACCGGTTGACCCGGGAACCGGAATTGGCGCGGCCAGCAGGAAGATGTGATGCGATGCCACAGCCGGTGGACAAACCTTCATTCGAAGACTAGAAAGGAAAGGCATTTTTTCCTTTTTGCAAGGAGAGCGGAATTGCTCTCGCATGACCGTGTTTGGGCCGCCATCGACGCTCTGGCCGAGCGGTATTCGCTCTCGGCTTCCGGCCTGGCGAAGCGGGCCGGCCTTGATTCGACTGCCTTCAACAAGTCGAAGCGACTGTCGTCGGACGGCAGGCCGCGCTGGCCCTCGACCGAATCGCTGGCCAAGATCATCGAGGCGACGGGCGCTTCGCTCGACGAATTCACCGGGCTGATAGAAGGTCGGGCCGGCCACGGCGCGATGCCCGCCCGCGGGCGTGCCGTTCCGCTGCTCGGCTTTGCCCAGGCCGGCGCCGGCGGGTTTTTCGACGATGCCGGCTTCCCGGCCGGTCAAGGCTGGGATCTGGTGGAACTGCCGGCGCAATCGACCGAGAGTTCCTATGCGCTTCAGGTGCAAGGCGATTCAATGCTGCCGCTCTACCGCAATGGCGACGTGCTCATTGTTGAGCCGGCAGCCCTCATCCGCAAGGGCGATCGCGTCGTCGTCAAGACGACGGGCGGCGAGGTGATGGCCAAGGTGCTCGATCGCCAGACCGCCAGGTCGATCGCACTGGTTTCGCTCAATCCCGATCATCCGGACCGCGACATTCCCATGCGCGAGGTTGAATGGGTGGCGCGGATCGTCTGGGCAAGCCAATAGGGTGCGGGCTGGTGCGGCTTCCTCATCTTGTCCTTGCGGTTCTGATGGTCCCTGGAATGGCCGCGCTGGTAGTCGCCGGCGGCCGCGCGCTGAAGAGCGGCGAAGCTGCCGTCGCGGTGGAACAGATCGATCCGAGCGCCGATACGGTCTCTCAGCCAGGCACCGACGGTGTGCCGGAGGAGCCGGCCACATCGGCCATTGCCGCTCCGCCGCCCCCCGCCGCTAGCCCGCACTCGCGTGCGATCGATCCCCAAGTCGTGGCGCCGCCGGAGCTTCCCAGCAAGGAGCTGGAGCGGGTGGAGCCGCGCGCGCCGTTGAGCAAGCTGGCGCTGGCCATGCCGCCCAAGCCGAAAATGCCGGACGACTGGAAAGGGACGAAGCTGTTCCAGCCGGTCGCGCCCGCCGCCGGACTGATCGAGGCGAAGGGCTATTCTGTCGCGGTTTCCGGCGTCGACATTGTCGGGCAGGACGAGACCTGCACCTCGGACGGTAAATCCTGGCCCTGCGGCGTCCGCGCGCGCACGGCGTTCCGCGCCTTCCTGCGCGGCCGGGCGGTGGTCTGCGCCGTGCCGCCGGAAGGCGGCCGCGACCTGATCGCCGCCGACTGCCGGATCGGCAAGCAGGATGTCGGCCGATGGCTGGTCGAGAACGGCTGGGCGCGCGCCGCCAAAGGCGGCCCTTACGTCGAAGTCGGGGAAAAGGCGCGCAGCGAAAGGAAAGGCATTTTCGGATCGGCGCCAAGCCTTTCAGGCGTGCCTTCGATGCCGGCCGCGCCCGCCCCGGCGCCGCAAGCGCCGGGCTCGATCCTGGAAGAGGTCGGCGGCATTCTCAAGTCAGCTGACCAGCCAACGCCTTCTGAATGAGCCCGCGCGTCTCGGCGATGCCGTAGAGTGCCGCGAACGAGCCGAAGCGCGGTCCGCGCTCCTGCCCGATCAGCACCTGGTAGATCATCTGGAAGAAGGCGCCCGAAACGCCCGGACCACCTTCGGGGCTCTTCTTGGAATGATCCTGATAGCGTTCCACCTTGCGGGCGACGTTGAGCGCGGCGTTCTGGATCGCCTCGCCGTCCGAGCCCGCCGGCAGGGCGCCAAGCGCCTGATCCAACGCTTCCAGCGCCTCCCGCTCGACGTCGTCGGGCGCGCGGAAGGTCTTCGTCGGCTTCACGAAATCGTCGAAATAGCGGATCGCATAACCCGTCAGCCTGTCGAGCTCAGGGTGGGTCGCCGGCGTCACGCCCCGCACATGGCGCGAGATGAAGCCCCACAGCACGTCCTTGTTCTGCGCATTGGAGGCGCTGACCAAGTTGAGCAGCAGCGAGAACGGCACGGGCATATCGATGGCGGGCGGATTGCCGTCGTGCATGTGCCAGACCGGGTTGCCCAGCCGTTCCTTCCAGTCCTGCCTCCGATAGGCTGCAAGGAAGGTGTAATATTCGTCCACGGCCCGCGGGATGACGTCGAAATAGAGCTTCTTGGCCTGTCGCGGCCGCTGGTACATATAGAGTCCCAGGCTCTCCGTCGGCGCGTAAGTCAGCCATTCGTCGATGGTCAGCCCATTGCCCTTGGATTTGGAGATCTTCTGGCCGTTCTCGTCCAGGAACAGCTCGTAGACGAAATGCTCCGGCGCGTGCCCGCCGAGGATGTTGCAGATGCGGTCATAGACCACCGCATTGGTCTGATGGTCCTTGCCGAACATCTCGAAATCGACGCCAAGGGCCGCCCAGCGCATTCCGAAATCGGGCTTCCACTGCAGCTTCACCTTGCCGCCGGTAACCGGCAGCGTGGTCTCGGTACCGTCATCGTCGAAGGTGATGGTGCCCGCCCTGGCATCGACATGCTTCATGGGAACGTAGAGCACGCGGCCGCTCTTCGGCGAGATCGGCAGGAACGGGCTGTAGGTCGCCTGCCGCTCCTCTCCCAGCGTCGGCAGCATCACCGCCATGATCTGGTCGTAGCGTTCGGCCGCGCGCAACAGCATCGCGTCGAAGCGGCCGGCCTTGTAGTACTGCGTCGCGCTGGCGAACTCGTAGTCGAAGCCGAACGTGTCGAGGAAGCGGCAGAGCATCGCGTTGTTGTGGTCGGCGAAACTCGCATAATCGCCGCCGAAAGGGTTGGGCACCGAAGACAGCGGCTTGTGCAGGTGCGGCTCCAGCGCCGCGCGATCCGGCACACTGTCGGGTATCTTGCGCATGCCGTCCATGTCGTCGGAAAAGCACAGCAGCTTGGTAGCGACCTTGTCCTGCGTGATGACGCGGAAGGCATGCCGCACCATCGACGTGCGCGCCACCTCGCCGAACGTGCCGATATGCGGCAGGCCGGACGGGCCATATCCGGTTTCGAACAGCACCGTTTGCGGGAGTTCGCGGCCCTTGTAGCGCTCAATGATCTTGCGGGCTTCCTCGAACGGCCACGCCTTGCTTTCGGCCGCCGCCGTCAGCACTTCGGGATTGAGATCGATGATGTTTGATCCCGCCATGTCACTGTTTTCCAAATTAGACGCCGGCAAAGCCGCAAGTGAGGATTTTTCAACCGGTCTCTATGCGCGCCTGACCGGAGCGTCAACGAGCGCGGCGCTTTTTCCTTGCAGCGCAGGGAACGCGTTCCTACCTTCGCAGCCCGTATCGAGGAGTTGTTGAATGCCGACCCCGCATGAAGCGCTGATCTACCTGATGGTCATCACCTCCGCCTCCGACCGCGACATGACGGATGTCGAGCTGGCGCGGATCGGCGAGGTCGTCCGCTCATGGCCGGTGTTCGAGGATTTCGACCACGACCGCCTGGTTGGCGTCGCCCAGGCCTGCCAGAAGAAGCTGCATGAAAAGGGCGGGCTGGAGGGTGTCCTGGCAAGCGTGGCCGAGGCCCTGCCGGAGCGCCTGCGCGACACCGCCTATGCGGCCGCCTTCGAGGTCGCGGCCGTCGATCTCGAAATGCGGATGGAGGAGGTGCGGGTGCTCCAACTCATTCGCCTCAAGCTCGATCTCGACACGCTGACCGTCGCGGCGATCGCGCGTGCGGCCAAGGCGCGCCTGCGCACGCTGACCTGAGCGGCGACACTCAACCCGACCGGAAGAAACTGACCGGCACCGGATCAGAAAAAGCTGACCGGGACCGGATCAGAAGAAACTGACCGGGACCGGATCAGAAGAAACTGACCGGGAAATAGCGCAGGTAGAACTCGGCGAACGTGCCTTTCAGCGAAATCTCCTGCAGCGCGTAGTCGAGAGCGGCGGCCAGCGCCGGGTCATCGGATCGGGCGGCGATGGCCATGCCCGAACCCAGATATTCCGGCGCCAGATAAGGTCCGCCGGCAAAGCGGCAGCAGCCGGCCGCATCCGAACCGCCCAGCCAAAAGGCGAAACGCATGCCATCGCCGAAGGCGGCATCGATCTTGCCGGCCTTGAGGTTGGCGTAGAGGTCTTCCGGCCTGTCGAAGGTGACAACCTGAACGGTGTTGAAATAATCGCGCAGCATGCGCTCATGCGCCGAGCCTGATATCACGCCGACACGCTTGCCGCGCAGCTTGGCGAACAGCGGCTCGGTCAGCGCCTCGCCCTTCGGCATGATGAAGCGCGCCGGAAATTGCAGGTAGGAGCGCGAGAAGGCGTATGTCTGGCGTGACTGCGGCGTCGCGGCGATGCCGGCAATGATCGCTTCGCCTTCGCCTTTCTCAAGCGCTCCTTCGAGCTCGGCCCAGGGCAATGCCTGGATCTGACATTTGTCGACGATGCCGAGCTCGGCGCAGATGGCGCGCGCCAGGTCGATGTGGAAACCGGACAGCTTTCCCGCGGCGTCCAGGAAGTTGAAGGGCGGGAAATCGGTGGTGGTCAGGAACCGCAGCCGCGGCAGTGCGGAGAGATCCGGTTTCGGTAGCCGCTCCTTGGCATCCCACAGCACCGGCACCTGCGGCTCGGCCGCGCGCGCGCGCTCACCCAACGCCAGCGACGCGATCAGCATCGACGCAAGGACGAGAGACCTCCGCTGGAACGCCATGATAAACTTCCACCGCACCTGTGTTCGCATCGGTTCTGGTACGAAAATAGTACAGGCACAATGCTTTTTGATTTCAACGCGTCGATTTCAGGATATGCTTTAGCAGGTTTGCAAACAGCGGTGGCTGCCCGGGTGGGGACCAGGGTCGAGAACCACAACCACAAGGCAACGCTTTGCAATCCCTGGTCGGTGGCGAAGTGCCAACAAGGCACGGATCATCGATTTCAACGAGGCAACATGGGGTTTGATGTTGCGATGGGTCAGTTCGATCGCACGCTGGAATACATAGATCACCTGCAGCAAGCCGGAACGGCGGCTGCGGTTTGCGAGAGGCTGTTGGGCATAACGTCGGATTTTGGCCTGACCGCTCTGATGGCGGGCACCGTACCGCAACCGGGCACGCCGACCGGCCAGCAAAAGCAGCATGTGCTGCTTTGCGACTGGCCTGTCGAATGGTTGGAGCGCTACGTGGCGCGCAACTATGTCGATCACGACCCGATCGTCAGCCACATGAAACAGTTGCAGGCGCCGTTCCAGTGGCGGGAAGCGGCCCAGGGCGTTAGCATCGACAGAAGCAGCGGCGAAGTGATGGGCGACGCCGTCGTGTTCAAGCTGCGCGACGGGCTGGCCTTCCCGCTGATCACGCTCGACGGCCAGATCGTCATGGTGTCACTGGGTGGCGAGGCCGTGGAACTGTCCGCCGCCGAGTTCGGCCTGGTGTCGCTGGTGTCGACCTATGCGGTGGGCCGCGCCATGCAGCTTCACACGAAGGCCAGCAAGACCATCGATAGCGTAGAGCTGACACCGCGCGAACGCGAATGCCTGCAATGGGCCGCCGTCGGCAAGTCCGAATGGGAGATTTCGCAAATCCTCGGCATCTCGGAACACACGTCGGAGAAACACCTCCTTAACGCCAAAAGCAAACTCGGCGCCGTCAACCGCGTACAGGCAGTCGCTGAAGCGATAAGGCGCGGCTATATTAGTTAGGTCGGCCGGGTCGGCCTAGAAATTCCTGCCTACGTGATCGCGTAATTTTCTTGCGAGGGCACGGCCGTATCTTCCTCTTGAACAGGAGACGGCAAAATGATTTTTTCCCTTACAACAAAAGAACTGATGGAACATCCCGATCTGTGGGAGGCCGTGCATCGGCTGCGCTACAGGATTTTCGTCGAGGAAATGGGGTGGGAGGACCTGCGGCGCCCCGATGGCTTCGAGATCGACCAGTTCGATCATGACGAAGCGGTGCATCAGATCGTCATCAGAGGCAACGAGGTCGCGGGCTATCAGAGGATGTTGCCGACCACGCGGCCACATCTCTTGACCGAGGTGCTGGCCGATCTTTCCGTGGGAACGCCGCCGTCGGGTCCGAACATCTGGGAACTGACCCGCTATGCAGTGGCACCCGGCTTTCGCGACGGCCGCCGAGGCGTTTCGACCGTCGGTACCGAGCTCATTGCCGGCTTCGTCGAGTGGGGGCTGAAGCGCGGCGTCGACAAGGTGATCATCGAGTTCGAGCCGATGTGGGTGCTGCGCGCGCTGCAGCTGCATTTCCTGGCCACGCCGCTGGGCTATCAGCGCACCTATGGCAACCAGCAGGTCGTCGCGACGCTGCTCACCTTCAATGAGCACACGCTGGATGTGGTGCGTTCGCGCCGCAATCACCACGCTCCCGTTCTGGCCAGGGGATATCCCGATATGTTCGGGCAAAGGCGGGCGTCATGAGATCGGAAACGGCCATGAACGCGCACCCGCAACCCGAACTGCGCAACCACACGCTGATCGTCACCGTATCGTCGACCGACGGCCGGCCGGTGCTCGACAGAAGGGCCTATGAAAGCCTGGCCAGGACATTTCACGAAGCCGCCGACAATGACGATGTGCGTGTCGTCGTGCTGCGCGGTCTGGCGGGCTGCTTCTGCCTCGGCGGCGATTTTTCCGAATTTCTCGACGCTACCAAGCACCAGAAGCTGATCGCCGCCGTCACCGACATGTTCCGCACGCTGGCGACGTTCCCCAAACCCATACTGGCCTGTGTCGACGGCGATGCGGTCGGCGTTGGCTGCACCATCCTGTTCCATTGCGACATGGTGATCGCGTCCGCCGAAAGCACGTTCCGGGTGCCGTTCGTCGATTTCGGCCTGGTGCCGGATGCCGCGACCAGCATCCTGGCGCCGCAGAAGCTCGGCTACGCCGGCGCCTTCCGCTTTTTCTGCCTCGGCGACACGCTGTGCGCCGACGACGCCAGGGCGCTCGGCCTGGTCGCCGAGATCGTCTCCGAAGGCAGCGTCGAGGAGGCAACCCTCGGCCGGGCAAGGCAGCTCGCCAGGAAGCCGGTCGCCGCGTTGCTGCAGACGCGGGGCCTGCTCAAGGGGAACCCCGCGGAACTTTGCGAACGCATCGATCAGGAGATCTCGCTGTTCCAGCAGGCGCTGCAGGACGACACCACGCTGCGGCGGCTGCAGCGGATTGCCCGGTTGGCGGCCTGAGCGTCGCGCCGAAGGCGTTGCGCCACGCGGTCCAGTGCCGCGTGGCGCAGGCACCGTCAGTCCTGTTTTGCCAGGAATGACGGCCCTTCGCCGATGATTTTCTTGTCTTCCTTGCCGATGATGTCGAGGTCGCGGCCGTCATAAGGCAGCGACAGGAGGATGCGCCGCATCACCGCCAGCCGCGCGCGGCGCTTGTCGTTGGCACGCACGATGATCCAGGGAGCGAATTCCTTGTGGGTGCGCTCGAACATGGTATCGCGCGCCCTGGTGTAATCGTCCCACTTGGTAATGCCGGCAATGTCGATCGGCGAAAACTTCCAGCTCTTCAGCGGACTGTGGCGGCGATCGTGAAATCGCTCGAGCTGCGTTTCCCGGCCGATGTTCAGCCAGAATTTGAAGAAGTGGATGCCGTCATTGACGATCATCCTTTCGAAGTGCGGTGTCTCGTCGAGAAACTTCTCGTGCTGTTCTGGCGTGCAGAAGCCCATCACCGGTTCGACGCCGGCGCGGTTGTACCAGGAACGGTCGAACGTGACGAATTCGCCCGCGGTCGGGAAGTGGTCTGCATAACGCTGGTAGTACCATTGCCCCAGCTCGGTCGGCGTCGGCTTGGTCAGCGCTACGTTGCGTGCCGTGCGCGGATTGAGGTACTGGCGCAGGACGAAAATCGTGCCGCCCTTGCCGGCCGCGTCGCGGCCCTCGAACAGCGCCATCATCCGCCTGCCTGTCGACTGCAGCCACGCCTGCGCCTTGACCAGCTCGATCTGCAAGGCCTCGAGCGTCTCGTCATACTCGTCGCTCTTCATCTTCTTGTCGTAGGGATAGCCACCCGCGATCAGCTTGCGCTCCTCGACCCAGTCCGGCAGTGCCGGATTCTCGATGTCGAACTCCCGCTCCTTGCCGTTGATCCTGAGCTTCAGCGGCCCCGGGGTCGGCGCGGCGGTGTTTTCCTTGGCTTTTTTCATCGAGGCGAACCTTTCCAGCTTACGGACTCGTGCTATTGAGCCATTGCAGTGCCGCGCGCCGCTTCAGACGCAAAGGGCGCTGCACTTTTGGATTTTGCGCATGATCCTTTCCGAAAATCGATTCTGATTTTTCGGCGTCATGCGCCAGGCCGGTCCAGCGAAATTGCCGGACCGGGAGCGGGGCGCAGGCGCGAATGGCGGACCAAGGCGCAGATGAGAAGGGCATGACGCAGGCGCTTGCCGCGCGGCTGTGGAACAGCCGA
Organism: Mesorhizobium sp. B2-2-3; assembly: GCF_006442405.1. Classification (NCBI taxonomy): domain Bacteria; kingdom Pseudomonadati; phylum Pseudomonadota; class Alphaproteobacteria; order Hyphomicrobiales; family Phyllobacteriaceae; genus Mesorhizobium; species Mesorhizobium sp. B2-2-3. The sequence continues at coordinate 413,964 of NZ_VFWC01000001.1, forward strand.
TGGTTGCTGGTCGCCGGTCTTGTCGCGGTCATGGCGGTTTATGCCTTTGCGGGCATTTCCGCCTATGTGCTGCTGCCGGCGCTGGCTTTGCTGCTGGTGGCGGCGATGATACCGGCTGGAGCCACGCGCCAGCCCGGCGAAAGCGGCGCGGCGATCGAGGCCATCGGCCTGCAACGCCTGTCCGGCGAATATCTGGCGGCGGCCGTCGCCGACCCCTTGATCATCTTCGACCATGCCGCGGCGATCGTTCATGCCAACGCCGCCGCCTTCGCCGCGTTTGGCGGCATCGCCCCGGGCGTATCGCTGTCGCTGAAATTCCGTGCGCCCGAAATGCAGGCTCTTCTGGACGGCCTGCTGTCGGGCGAGGTCGCGTCGGATGTCATCGACTACACCGAGAGGCTGCCGGTCGAGCGGACTTACCGGGTCAGCGCCTCCTCGGTCGGTCACGGCACCGATCTCTACGTGATGGTGTTCAAGGACCAGAGCGAAGCGCGCCGCATCGACCGCATGCGCGCAGATTTCATCGCCAATGCCAGCCACGAATTGCGCACGCCGCTCGCCTCGATATCGGGTTTCATCGAAACGCTGCGCGGACCGGCCCGCAATGATCCGGCGGCGCGCGAGCAGTTCCTGCAGATCATGCAGAACCAGACCGGCCGCATGGCACGCCTGATCGATGACCTTTTGTCGCTGTCGCGGCTGGAGATGAAGCCCTATCTGCGGCCGGGGACCGAGGTCGATCTGCACCAGACCGTCGACAGCGTCATCGATTCGCTGGCCCCGCTGGCGCGGGAAAACGGCGTCGTCATCGAGCGGGATTTCGCCGACGGCCCTCTCGACGTGCCGGGCGATCGCGACGAACTGTTCCAGGTCTTCGAGAACCTTCTGGAAAACGCCTGCAAATATGGGCAGTCGGGCGGCCGCGTGGTGGTGTCGATCGCGCGCGGCGACGCCGAGGGCGAAGCGGGCATCGACGTGACGATCAGGGATTTTGGCCCCGGCATTCCCGAGGAGCACATTCCGCGCATCACGGAGCGCTTCTATCGCGTCGACGTCGAGAGCAGTCGAACCCAGAAGGGTACAGGCCTTGGCCTGTCGATCGTCAAGCATATCCTGACGCGCCACAACGCCAGGCTCTCGATCAAGTCCGAAGTCGGCAAGGGCGCCGCCTTCTCGGTTCATTTGCCGGCGGCCTGAGCCGCCCTAGTTTCCAAGGTGCCATTTCTTTTTTCTGTCATCCGGTTAGCGTATCAGCGGGGATTCGAGGAAACGACTCAAAATCAGATCATCCGTGGGAAGGCATCCGGTCATGCAGTCCGTGCACATAGTCAGCGCCTATGACGAGGAGCTGAAAGATCTGTCGAAGCGCATCGCCGCCATGGGCGGACATGCCGAACGCATGGTCGAACAGGCGATCTCCGCCCTGGTCAATGCCGATCCCGGCCTTGCCCAGAAGGTGATCCGCGACGACGCCGTCCTCGACGAAGGCCAGCGCGAAATCGACGACAGGGCAATCATCATCATCGCCCGGCGCCAGCCGATGGCGACGGACTTGCGCGAGATCGTCGGCGCGATCCGCATCTCGGCCGATCTCGAGCGGGTCGGCGATCTCGGCAAGAATGTCGCCAAGCGTGTGGTGGCGGTTGCCGACGGGCGCCAGCCGACCAGCCTGTTCCGCGGCCTCGAAGCCCTGGCCGACCTAGCGTTGACCCAACTCAAGGAAGTGCTCGACGTCTACGCCTCGCGCTCGGTCGAAAGGATCGGCTTCGTACGTGACCGCGACGACCAGATCGACGCCATGTACACGTCGCTGTTTCGCGAATTGCTGACCTACATGATGGAAGATCCGCGCAACATCACGCCTTGCACGCATCTGCTGTTCTGCGCCAAGAACATCGAACGCATCGGTGACCATGCCACCAACATTGCCGAGACGATCTACTATATCGTCACCGGCGACCAGATGCCGAGCGAGCGGCCGAAGGGCGACAAGACGGACAAGATCGGCCTTTCCGCAACGCAGCCGGTCAAGTGAACGCACTTTTTCTCGAACGCTTGGTCGTATTGCGCTAGACTATCCCTGAGGCAAGCCTGCTGGTTCCCAGCAAAGGCAGTGCTTCGGGAGGCTGCGATGGAATATGTCCGGGATTTCAAGCCCGCGCCGCCGACATCGGCCGTCATCGCCTCCAGCGTCTACACAGCCGGGCGCCGCATCGCCGACATCCCGATCGAGGAAGCCGGCACATGGGCCAGGAAAGCGGGACACGTCGTGTGGATTGGGCTGCTTGAACCCGATCGCGAGCTTCTGCTGCGCGTCCAGGCGCAATTTCATCTGCATGAGCTCGCAATCGAGGATGCCGAGCATCCGCACCAACGGCCGAAGATCGAGCAGTATGGCGATGCGCTGTTCATCGTCGCCCGCACCGCGCAGCTGATCGAGGGCCGCGTCACCTTCGGCGAGACGCATCTGTTTGTGGGCAGCGGCTACATCGTCAGCGTCAGGCACGGCCCTTCGACATCCTATGCTGTGGTGCGCCAGCACTGGGAAAGCTGCCCGCATTCACTGGCCAAGGGCGAGGATTTCGTCCTCTATGCCATTCTCGATTTCATCGTCGACAACTACATGCCGGTGCTCGAGCAGATTGAGGATGAGGTCGAGGCGATCGAGGACCGGGTCCTGCTGAAGCCGATGACCGGCCCCGATATCGAACGCCTTTATATGCTGCGTCGCGATCTGTTGCGGCTGCGCAATGCCGCACTGCCGCTGGTGGAGGTCTGCCGCCGGCTGACCAGCGCCGACCTGCCGCAGATCCATTCAGCCATGCACCCGCTGTTTCGTGACGTGACCGACCATATCCGCACCGTCCAGGAAAAGATCGACAGCTTGCGCGAAGTGCTGGCCTTTGCTTTCGAGGCGAGCCTGCTGGTGGGCCAGAGCCAGGAAACGGCGATCTCCAAAAAGCTCGCCTCATGGGCGGCAATCCTGGCCGTGCCGACAGCCTTCGCGGGCATATACGGCATGAATTTCAGCGACATGCCGGAACTGAAGATGGAATACGGCTACCCGATGGTGCTGCTGGCGATCGCGCTGATCTGCAGCTTCCTCTATTGGCGGTTTCGCAAGAACGGATGGCTGTGAGAGTAGGGCAGTAGGCAGTAGGCTAAACGCTCGGGAGCGCAAATTCAAAACATACTGCCCTACTGCCCTACTGCCTTAGTCCCTTATCTATTCCGCCGCCGCTCCGCTGCCGGCTGGAACGCCACGCGGGCATGGTATTTACAATAGGGTCCGGTTTCGGCGGCTTCGTTGCCGCAGAAATTGAAGTCCTCCGACAGCGGATCGCCGTTCGGCCATTTGCAGGTGCGCTCGGTGAGTTCGGTGAGCTGGAGATGCCGCGAGATCGGCACCACCACATTCTCGACCGGCCGGATATAGTGGCGGGCCACCGGCTCGGCATCGAACTGCGCTTGCAGCGCCGTTGCTCCGATCGATGTCGTGACGTGGCGGGTCGCACTCGCGGGGCGCGACACCGATTTCTGCGCGCCCGACCCTTGCGCCGTCTTCTTCTGGCGTGCCGGCGCTGCCGTGGCGCGCCCGCGGCCCGACAATTTCAGCCGGTGCACCTTGCCGATGACGGCATTGCGGCTGACCCCTCCAAGCTGGGCAGCAATCTGGCTTGCGCTCAGACCCTCCGACCACAGTTTTCTCAAGAGTTCGACCCGCTCGTCAGTCCAATTCATGACCGCGCTCCTGCTAAGCGTACGGCAATCGGAATCCATTCCCGGCCCAGCACCACTGCTGGGGCAGACACCACATATATCTGGTGATTAGGTCCGCCGCACGAAATCTAGTTATTTCCCGACTACAACTACCTTATGCGCTGACTCGGTGACAAGAGTCCGAAGTGCAACACGAATCGGTTTTTTCGGTTTTCCCCAACTTGCCAGCTCACTTATGAGCCGGCGTCCCGTCGGGAGGCTTGCCGCGCGCCACTACGCGACGTTTTCGTTGACTTCATGGCTGAAAAACCCGATAAGCCGCAAAGGCCGCCGCTTTGGCGGCTTTTTTGATTTTCCGGTTCCGGAGACGCATATAATGAGCGGTTCGGCGCTTTTCGAGACCTTTGCTCGCGCACCCCTGGCCTTCGACCATGGGGAAGGCACTTGGCTGGTCACCGACAAGGGCGAGCGATATCTCGACTTTGCCGGCGGCATAGCCGTCAATTCGCTGGGCCACGGCCATCCGCATCTGGTCGCGGCGCTCACTGAACAGGCTGCCAAACTCTGGCACGTCTCCAACCTCTACGAGATCCCGGGGCAGAGCCGGCTCGGCGAGCGGCTGGCCGACGCCACCTTCGCAGACAAGGTGTTCTTCACCAATTCTGGCGCCGAGGCGCTGGAATGCGCGATAAAGACGGCGCGGCGCTACCATTTCGTCAAGGGGCATCCCGAGCGCTTCCGCGTCATCACTTTCGAAGGCGCCTTCCATGGCCGCACGCTGGCGACCATCGCGGCCGGCGGCCAGTACAAATATCTCGAAGGTTTCGGCCCGAAGGTCGAGGGTTTCGACCAGGTCGGCTTCGACGATATCGACGCCGCCGAAAAGGCGATCACGCCGGAGACCGCGGCGATCCTGATCGAACCGGTGCAGGGCGAGGGCGGTATCCGCCCGGTGCCGACACAATCGCTGAAGCGGCTGCGGCAGCTCTGCGACCAGCACGGCCTGCTGTTGATCTACGATGAGGTCCAGTGCGGCATCGGCCGCACCGGCAAGCTGTTCGCGCATGAATGGTCGGGGGTCGCTCCAGACATCATGGCCATCGCCAAAGGCATTGGCGGTGGCTTCCCGATGGGCGCCTGCCTTGCCACCGACGAGGCGGCTGTCGGCATGACCGCGGGCGTCCACGGCACTACGTTCGGCGGCAACCCGCTGGCCATGGCGGTCGGCAATGCCGTGCTCGACGTGGTGCTGGAGGAGGGCTTCCTGGCGGATGTGCAGCGCAAGGCGCTGTTGTTGAAGCAAGGGCTGGCAGGGGTGGCCGACGAATTCCCCGAGGTCATCGAGGACATCAGGGGCACGGGGCTGATGCTGGGCCTCAAATGCGCCATGCCCAACGGCAAGGTGAACATGGCGCTGCGCGACCAGCATCTGCTCGCGGTTCCGGCCGGCGACAACGTCATTCGCCTGCTGCCGCCGCTCACCGTCACGGACAGCGAGATCCATGAAGCGCTGGAGCGCATTCGCGCCGGCGCCAAGGCCCTGACCGAGGCAATCGCCGCTGAAGCCGCGAAGTAAATTCGAAAGCTCCTGATGTCACTTCGTCATTTCACCGACCTCTCCGCCGTTTCCGAAGGCGACCTGCGCTCCATGCTGACCGACGCAGTGGAGCGCAAGGCGCGGCTCAAGGCGGGCGAGCGCTCGAAACCGCTCGAAGGCAAGGTGCTGGCGATGATCTTCGACAAGCCGTCGACGCGCACGCGCGTCTCCTTCGATGTCGGCATGCGTCAGCTTGGCGGCGAGACCATCATGCTGACCGGCACCGAGATGCAGCTCGGCCGCTCCGAGACCATCGCCGACACAGCCAAGGTTCTGTCGCGCTATGTCGATGCCATCATGATCCGCACCACCTCGCATGAGCGGCTGCTGGAGCTGACCGAGAATGCGACCATCCCGGTGATCAACGGGCTCACCGACGATACCCATCCTTGCCAGCTGATGGCCGACATCATGACCTTCGAGGAGCATCGCGGTCCGGTCGCCGGCAAGACCATCGCCTGGACCGGCGACGGCAACAACGTGCTGCATTCGCTGCTGGAAGCCTCGGCGCGGTTCCGCTTCAACCTCAACGTCGCGGTGCCCGAAGGCAGCGAGCCGGCGCAGAAGCATGTCGACTGGTCAAAGGCGCATGGTGGCAAGCTCTCCTTTACCCGCTCGCCAGAGGAAGCCGTCGACCAGGCCGACTGCATCGTCACCGACTGCTGGGTGTCGATGGGCCAGGAGCACCGTGCCCGCGGCCACAATGTGTTTTCGCCCTACCAGGTCAACGCCAAGCTGATGGCCAAGGCAAAGCCCGACGCGCTGTTCATGCACTGCCTACCGGCGCATCGCGGCGAGGAAGTGACCGACGAGGTCATCGACGGTCCACATTCGGTGGTCTTCGACGAGGCCGAGAACCGGCTCCACGCCCAGAAGGCCGTGCTTGCCTGGTGTCTTGGGGCCTGAAGTGGACTTGAAGTGTCTTGGCGCTTGACGTGCCGGGGAACTTGATCTCCGGAGGCGCGATGCCTATCTGCGCGGCATCACGCAAATCAAGCGCGTTTAGACGCATGCTCCCCAAAGGGCGGCATGGCCGCGCCCTGGAGCTTTGTCATGCTGGAAACCCATCAAGTGGCTGAACATCACCCCAAACTCGGCGAATTCGGTTACGCCGGCGATGATCACGTCGTGCCCTTCGAGGTCGGCCCGCTCGATGTGCGCGGCCGCACCGTTCAGCTCGGGCCGATGCTCGATGCGATCCTTGGCCGCCATGATTATCCCGAGCCGGTCGCCCGGTTGCTGGCGGAAGCCTGTGTGCTGACGGTGCTGCTAGGCACCTCGCTCAAGTTCGAGGGCAAGTTCATCCTGCAGACCCGCACCGACGGCCCTGTCGACATGCTGGTCGCGGATTTTTCCACGCCCTCGGCGCTGCGCGCCTATGCGCGCTTCGATGCCGACCGGCTGGAGGCGCTGATTGCGGCCGGCGAGACCTCGCAGCAAACGCTGCTCGGCAACGGTGTGCTGGCGCTGACCATCGACCAAGGTGCTCACACGCAGCGCTACCAGGGCATCGTCCAGCTCGACGGCGAGACCCTGGAAGAGGCCGCGCGCACCTATTTCCGCCAGTCGGAGCAGATCCCGACCGATCTCCGGCTTTCCGTCGCCAAGCTTTTGACGCCCGGCCCCGGCGGCGCGCGCGAGCAGTGGCGGGCGGGCGGCATCCTGGCGCAGTTCCTGCCGCAGGCCTCCGAGCGCATGCGCGTTCCTGACCTGCCCGGCGGGGATGGCGATCCGCGCGAGGAGATCCACGATCCCACAGACAATTCCTGGCAGGAATTGCTGGCGCTGCTCGGCACCATCGAGCCGACCGAACTGATCGATCCGACCATCGGCGCAGAGCGGCTGCTCTATCGTCTGTTCCACGAGCATGGCGTGCGCGTCTTCGGCGGCGTTCCCGTCGCCGATCAGTGCTCATGCTCCCGCGACAAGATCCGCGGCATCCTCGAGGGCTTCTCCGCGCAGGAGATCAAGGACAGCACCGAGGACGGTGGGATCCACGTCGCCTGCGAGTTCTGCTCGACGCAATATGACTTCGACCCGGCGGAATTTACGACCCAGTAGGGTTCCACCTTCTCTCCGTTCTACGGGGAGAAGGTGCCCGAAGGGCGGACGAGGGGCGGCGCTGCCCCTCATTGTCCTGCCGGACATTTCTCGCCGTATAGGACGGGGCGACGCTGTCGCCGATTTCGCCTGGTCTAATTCACCGTCCGCCTTGTCCCCGGCAGGTCGAGTGAGAAGGCGGGGATGGCGATGTCGAATGTCTCGCCCCGCTCGTTGCGCATGGTGTAGTGGCCGACCATGATCCCCGACGGGGTCGAGAGCGGACAGCCCGACGTGTATTGATAGCTGTCGCCGGGATTGAGTTCGGGCTGATCGCCGACCACGCCGGCACCTCGCACTTCCTCGACCCGGCCGGCGCCGTCGGTTATGTGCCAATAGCGCGACAACAGCTGCACGAATTCGTCGGACTGGTTGTCGATCGTTATCTGGTAGCCCCAGACATAGCGGTTTTCCGAAGGATCCGAGCGGTCCTCGAGATAGAACGGCCTGACCTGCACTTCGATGTTGCGCGTGACGGCGCGGTACATGAGCGGCTCCAAAACAAATCCGGTGTGGAACATTCGGCGCTCTTTGCGGTTCGATCAACCGTGCGCGTCCGAGTTGCTGTCCCTGAAGGGCAGGTGCCGACAAACAATGTCATTTGAGTGACACATGACAGTGATGGTGTGCACCAGCAATGCCGGGCGACTCGGGCGCTCTGTCGAACTGTCGAAAACGGCCGCCAAGCGGGCCGGTTTTTCTGGAGTGACCGGATATCGATGGAACTCGCTCTCATAACCGGCTCGCTTTGGATCGCTCTCATCGCCTCAAATCTCGCCAGCATCCTGCTCGCCTGCTCGCGCCTGAAACGGCGCGCCGCCATCGCGCCGCCGGCCGGCAAGCCGCTGCCTGTCTCGATCGTCATCCCGGCGCGCGGCGTCGAGCCGTTTACCCATGAGACGCTTGAGCGCGCTTTCTCGCTCGACTGGCCGCGCTACGAACTGATCTTCTGTGTCGCCCATGCCGACGACCCCGCGGTCAAGCCGATCCGCGCCGCGATTGCCCGCTTTCCAGCCGTGCCGGCCCGCCTGCTCACCGGCGACGACCGCGTCAGCGCCAACCCGAAACTGAACAACTGCGTCAAGGGCTGGGAGGCAGCGCGCCACGACTGGGTCATTCTCGCCGATTCCAACGTGCTGATGCCGAAAGACTACGTCCAGCACCTGATGGCGGCATGGCGGCGGGACACCGGCCTGGTTTGCTCGACGCCGATCGGTTCGCGGCCCGACGGCTTCTGGGCAGAAGTCGAATGCGCTTTCCTCAACACGCTGCAGGCGCGCTGGCAATATGCCGGCGAGGCGCTTGGCCTCGGCTTTGCCCAGGGCAAGAGCATGTTGTGGAACAAGCAGATGCTCGACGCCAATGGCGGCATCCGTGCGCTCGCCGCCGAGATCGCGGAGGATGCCGCGTCGACCAAACTGGTCAACAGGCTCGGCCTGCGCGTCAATCTCGTCGCTTCGCCCTTCGAGCAGCCGCTCGGGCAGCGCATGCCGGGCGAGATCTGGTCGCGCCAGGCCCGCTGGGCGCGCCTGCGCCGCGTCACCTTTCCGCTCTTCTTCGCGCCCGAGATCCTGACCGGCGTGGCGGCTCCGCTCGTGCTGGCGCTGATCGCCGCGGCCAGCGCCGGCGTCAGCCTGCCCATGACAGCGCTTTGCGTGCTGGCGCTCGCCTACCTGCCGGAATGCATGCTCGCTTCGGCAAAGGGCTGGTATCTGTCGCCGCGCATCGTCACCGCGATGATCGCACGCGACCTGATGTTGCCGGCGATCTGGATGCGCGGTTGGCTGGGCGGGGCCGTCGACTGGCGCGGCAACGCCATGACCATCGGCACCAAGGCGGCCGAGCTCGAAGAGACGCCCTCCCGCGCTTGATGTCGGCGGTTCAGCTTGATGTCGAGGAAGGTTATCGTATATACAAAAATTGTTGAACTAGGCTCTATTTTTGTGTATACAATAACCTATGGAGCGCCCCGACGGCGATGCTGTTCGAGTGGGATGAAAACAAGGCAAAGACAAACAGGGCCAAGCATGGCGTGGATTTCGCGATCGCTCCGTCCTTCGATTTCGCCAATGCCGTTATCCGGCTCGATGACAGCGAGGATTTTGGCGAGGATCGTCTTGTTGCCATCGGTCTGATCGAGGCTGGCGTTTATGTGATGGTCTATGTCGAGCGAAGCCATGCGATCCGCGTAATTTCGCTACGCAAGGCAACGAGACAGGAGATTACGGACTATGTCGAAAACCTCTAAGACGATCGTGCGCCGCGAGGCTACTCCCCCAAAGCAGTCGCGCGCTGATGCTTTGGGGCTCGCCAGAAAGGCGCTTGGCGCGAGGACCGACGAGGAAGATGCTGCGATCACTGCCGCCGCCGAGGCCGATCCGGATGCGCAGCCGACCGATGCCGCTTCGCGCCGCAAAGTTGGCCGACCGCCGCTTGCGCGACCCAAACGTGCGGTACAGTTGCGCCTCGACGCCGATGTTGTCGACCGTTTCAGGGCCGGTGGTGATGGCTGGCAGACGCGCATGAACGAAGCGTTGCGCAAAGCGGCAGGCCTGTAATCCTCGGTCTGCCACCAGTCCTCATCGGGCCTTCAACGCTTGCGCGATGTCGTCCAGCAAATCGTCGGTATCTTCCAACCCGACCGACAGCCTGAGCGTGCCGGGTCCGATGCCGAGCTCGGCGCGCGCTTCGTCGCTGAGGTTCTTGTGCGTCGTCGTCGCCGGATGGGTGATCAGGCTTTTGGCGTCACCGAGATTGTTCGAGATCAGGACGATGTCGAGCGCGTTCTGCAAGGCGAAGGCACCCTGCTTGCCGCCCTTGACGTCAAAGCAGATCAGGGTGGAACCGCCCGACATCTGCTTCTTCACGACGTCAGCCTGCGGATGGTCGGCGCGCCCGGGATAGATCACCCGGGCGATCTCCGGCTGCTCGGCCAGGAAATCGGCGATCTTGCCGGCGCTCTCCGTCTGCTGGCGCACGCGCAGCGGCAGCGTTTCCAGGCCCTTCAGCAGCGTCCAGGCATTGAACGGCGACAGGCTGGGGCCGGTATGGCGGAAATAATCGTGCAGGTTCTCGTCGATCCACTTCTTGTCCGACAGAATGACGCCGCCGAGACATCGGCCCTGGCCATCGATGTGCTTGGTCGCCGAATAGACCACGATATGCGCGCCGAGCTGCAACGGCTTCTGCTGCAGCGGCGTGGCGAAGACATTGTCCACGACCAGCCGCGCGCCGATCGAATTGGCAAGCGAAGCGACGGCGGCGATGTCGACCACCTCAAGCGTCGGGTTGGTCGGGCTTTCCAGGAAAAACAGCTTGGTGTTGGGCCGCACCGCCTTTTCCCAGTTGGCGATATCGGTGCCGTCGACCAGCGTCGCCTCGATGCCGTAACGCGGCGCCAGCGTCTCGACCACCCAGCGGCAGGAGCCGAACAGGGCGCGCGCCGCGACGATATGATCGCCGGCCTTGACGCTGCACAGGAGTGCTGCCGTCACAGCCGCCATGCCGGATGCGGTGGCGCGCGCGTCCTCGGCGCCTTCGAGCGCGCACATGCGCTTCTCGAACATGTCGACGGTCGGATTGGCGTAGCGCGAATAGATGAAGCCCGGTTCCTCGCCCTTGAAGCGGGCTTCGGCGGCTTGGGCCGTCTCATAGACATAGCCCTGGGTCAGGTATATCGCTTCGGAGGTTTCACCGAAGCCGGAACGCAGGGTTCCGCCATGCACGAGTGCGGTCTGAGGCTTCCAGTTGCGCGTCTTGCTCGTCATCGTCCTATCCAAACACAAAAAAACCGGCCGCGAAAAAGTCGCAACCGGTCCATGCGGCCTTGCGGCCCGACGGTCCTTTAGCGACTTGTTTAACGTGGCTGCAAGCCGACCGGCCAAATCACCACGGGATAACGACCCTTTAGACCCGCGCCACGCTTGCGTCAATTGCCGGCTTCATTAAGAGACTTGTACCAGCAGAGCGGAGCCAGACTTTGCGGCAGACAGGAATTCTTCCCGATCAGGACATTGCGGCGCTGTTCCAGTCCGGCGCGCTGAAGTCGTCGCGTGCGCTCGACGCCGACCAGATCCAGCCGGCCAGCCTTGATCTGAGGCTCGGCGACAAGGCGTGGCGGGTGCGCGCGTCCTTCCTGCCGGGTCCCAACCATAAGGTCAGTGAAAAACTCGACCGGTTGAAGCTGCACGAGATCAGCCTGGCCGACGGCGCTGTTCTGGAAACCGGCTGCGTCTACATCGTGCCCCTGCTCGAAAGCCTGGCGCTGCCGGCGGAAATTTCGGCGTCCGCCAATCCCAAGAGCTCGACCGGGCGGCTCGATATCTTCACCCGCGTGATGACCGATCGCGGCCACGAGTTCGACAAGATCGCCGCCGGCTATCATGGTCCGCTCTATCTCGAAGTCAGCCCACGCACCTTCCCGATCGTCGTGCGCGCCGGCTCGCGCCTTTCGCAGATACGCTTCCGCACCGGCAATGCGCTGCTCTCGGAAGCAGAGTTGCATCAATTGCACCGGGCCGAAATGCTGGTCGCCACCGAACCGCCGAACATCTCCGGCGGCGGCATCGCATTGTCGATCGATCTCAACGGCGACAGTGACGGGCTGGTCGGCTATCGCGGCAAACACCATACCGGCCTCGTCGATGTCGACAAACGCGCGGCGCAGGAGATCGTCGACTTCTGGGAGCCGATCCACAAGAGCGGCGCCGGCGAGCTGGTGCTCGATCCGGACGAGTTCTACATCCTCGTCAGCCAGGAAGCGGTGCATGTGCCGCCGCTCTACGCGGCCGAAATGACGCCCTTCGATCCGCTGGTGGGCGAGTTCCGTGTCCACTATGCCGGCTTCTTCGATCCGGGTTTCGGCCATTCGGCGGCCGGCGGCACCGGCAGCCGCGCCGTGCTCGAAGTGCGCAGCCATGAGGTGCCGTTCATCCTCGATCATGGCCAGATCGTCGGCCGGCTGGTCTACGAGCATATGCTGAAGCGGCCGCAGGCGCTTTACGGCACCGAGCTCGGCTCGAACTACCAGGCGCAGGGCCTGAAGCTGTCCAAGCACTTTCGCGCCGCGCCCTGAACGCTCATCACCGTCAGGCAAGATACTTGCCTGCGCCGGCTCGCCATGCTTGGCTGCCTCGCCGGCCGCCGACGTGGCGGCGCTCAAGGGGAATGAAAATGCAGATTTCGAAATGGATCGTATCGACGGCGGCCGCCGCCATGCTGACCCTTGGTGCCGGCGCCCTGTCGGCGCATGCGGCGGAGAAAATCAAGATCGGCACCGAGGGAGCCTATCCGCCGTTCAACACCATCACGCCCGACGGCAAGGTCGAGGGCTTCGACATCGACATCGCCAACGCCTTGTGCGCGCAGATGAAGGTCGAATGCGAGATCGTCACCCAGGACTGGGACGGCATTATCCCGGCGCTGCAGGCCAAGAAGTTCGACGCCATCATCGCTTCGATGAGCATCACCGAGGAGCGCAAGAAGCAGGTCGCGTTCACCCACAAATATTATACGACGCCGCTGTCGCTCGTCGCCCTGAAGGACAGCGACATCGCCTCGACCGAACCGGCGGCACTCACCGGCAAGACGGTCGGCGCCCAGGCGGCGACCACGCAGGCCAATTACGCCCAGGACGTCTATGGCAAGGCCGGCGCCGAAGCGAAGCTCTATCCGACCCAGGAAGAGGCAATCACCGATCTCCAGAACGGCCGCCTCGACGCCGTCCTTTCCGACAAGTTCGTGCTGATGGACTGGATGAAGAAGGCGAGCGACGGTTGCTGCAAGATGGTCGGTGACGTCAAGGGCACCGAGACCGAAGCCGGCATTGCCGTGCGTCTCGAGGATACGGCGCTGCGCGACAAGCTCAACGCAGCCATTGACGCCATCGTCGCCGACGGCACCTACAAGAAGATCCAGGACAAGTATTTCGACTTCGATATTTATTGAGATGGAAGCTGCCGATCTCCTCCCACCAGGGAGGAGATCACGCTCATCTCACAGCGCCTTCACCGCCACCTTCACCGGCTGTTCGATTTCGAGCGGATTGCGCAGCGGCAGGCCGAAATCGCCGGCCTCGATCTCGAACACGTCGCCGGCCTCGGTCTTGATGCCGTCGGCGAAGGACAGGGTCGCGGTGCCGAACATGTGCACATGCACGTCGCCCGGCTGGCGGAAAGCCGAATATTTGAAATGGTGGTGTTCGAGATTGGCGATGGTGTGCGACATGTTCGCTTCGCCCGACAGGAACGGCTTTTCCCACATCAACTTGCTGTCGCGCCAGATGCGTGAGGAGCCCCTGATGTCGGCGGGCAGGTCGCCGACCAGGATCTCCGGTCCGAAGGAAGCGTTGCGCAGCTTGGAATGGGCGAGAAAGAGGTAGTTCACGCGTTCGGTCACATGATCGGAAAATTCGTTGGACAGCGTGAAGCCGACCCGGAACGGCGCGCCGTCGTCGCCGATGACATAGATGCCGGCAACCTCGGGCTCCTCGCCGGCATCCTTGGCGAAGGCCGGCGACAGGAGCGCGGCACCCGGCGCCACGGCCATCGTGCCATTGCCCTTGTAGAACCATTCCGGCTGCACCCCGATCTGGCCTTTCGCGGGTTTGCCGCCTTCCAGCCCCATGCGGAACATCTTCATGGAATCGGTGAGCTGCTCCTCGCCGTCGGTGCTGAGCTTCTTGTGCATGGAATCGCGCGTCGCCGCCGAGCCGAGATGCGTTAGCCCCGTGCCGGTCAGATGCAGATGCGCCGGATCGGGATGATTGATCGGCGACAGCAGCCGCCCCTTCTTGTAGGCGGCGTCGAGATCGACGGTCTCGCCGAGCCCCTTGCGTTCGATCAACGCGGCAAGGCCGACGCCGGTACGAGCGGCTTCCATCGCCAGCGAATAGACGCTGCGTGCGCCGTTGATGATCCGGGTCTTGCCGCCTGTGCGGGCAACGACACGGATGGTCTCGGCGTCGTCGAGAATCTGCGAGATCAGCATGATCAGTCCTCTCTCATATGTCTTGGCATGGCTGCCTTCTGGCAAACCCTGACCTGCGCGGCTCGGACTGGCCGTGCCACGGGTTGAACTCTTCGTCCGGATTGCGCTCGCGAGCCCGGTCCCTGAAGGACTTCTTCAAGCCGGCGAATTGCCGGCAGCGCCGCGACCGTATGCCTCCTGCTTGCCTCGCCTGAAACCTGTTCAGGCCTTGTTCTTGTTGTAGACGTCGAAGATCACGGCGCCGAGCAGCACCAGGCCCTTGACCACTTGCTGCCAGTCGACATTGACGCCCATGATCGACATGCCGTTGTTCATCACGCCCATGATAAAGCCGCCGACCACCGCGCCGATGACCTGACCGACGCCGCCCATCGCCGAGGCGCCGCCGATGAACACCGCGGCGATGACGTCGAGCTCGCTGCCGAGGCCTGCCGCCGGCACGGCCTGGCCGAGACGCGCCGCGATGATCAGGCCGCCAAGCGCCGACAGCACGCCCATATTGACGAACACGTAAAGCGTCAGCCGCTCGGTCTTGATGCCCGACAGCTGCGCGGCCTTGGCATTGCCGCCCATCGCATAGATGCGGCGGCCGATCGTCATGCGCTTGGTGACGAAGACGAACAGTGAGATCAGCAAGCCCATGACGAGCAGCACCACCGGCAGGCCCCGATAGCTGGCGAACTGGTAGACCAGGAACAGCGCCAGCGCGCTGCCGACCAGCGTCTTGATGACGAACAGGGTAAACGGCTCGGCCTCATAGCCGTGGCGTTCGCGTTTGCGTCGCGTCCGCAGCCCGAAATAGGCATAGGCCAGCACGGCGATCAGGCCCAGCACGATCGTCGTCATGTGCAGCGTCAGGCCGCTGCCCATAATCGTCTTGCCGGCTGCATTCACCGTTGGCGGGATCAGCGTCAGCGGTCCGATGACATCTGGAATGAAGCCGGAGCTGAGTGCCTTGAACTCGGGCGGCAGCGGCCCGACCGAAGATCCGCCGCCGAGCAGCGCCTGGCAGATGCCGCGGAAGATCAGCATGCCGGCCAGCGTCACGATGAAGCTCGGTATTCGGTGATAGGCGATCCAGTAGCCTTGCGCCGCGCCGATGAGGCCGCCCACGATCAGGCAGACGATGGAGACCACCAGCGGGTTGCTGAATATGCCGAGAGGCCAGATCACCATCATCATCGCCGCCAGCGCGCCGATGAAGCCGGCCACGGACCCCACGCTGAGGTCGATATGACCCGATACGATGACCAGCAGCATGCCGAGCGCCATCACGATGATGAAGGAGTTCTGCTGCACCAGATTGCTCAGGTTCACCGGCTTGAACAGCGTTCCCGAGGTGGTGAACTGGAAGAACACCATGATGGCGATCAGCGCCAGGATCAGGCCGTATTCGCGCAGGTTCGTCGCCAGCGCCGATACGGCGATGCGTGGACGCTGCCCTACATCTTCGGCGACGTTGCTTTGCGGGGCGGGGGCGCTTTCCGTGCTCATGCTGCTTTTCCTTCTCCCCGAACGATGGCGCGCATTATTCTTTCTTGGCTTGCGTCCGCCGCGGGCATTTCGCCGACGATGCGGCCTTCGTTCATGACATAGATGCGGTCGGTGATGCCGAGCAGTTCTGGCATTTCCGACGAGATGACCACGATCGCCTTACCTTCGGCCGCAAGGCGCGCGATGATCGTATAGATTTCATATTTGGCGCCGACATCGATGCCGCGCGTCGGCTCGTCCAGGATCAGCACTTCCGGGTCGGCGAACAGCCATTTCGACAGCACCACCTTCTGCTGGTTACCGCCGGAAAGATTGCCGGTCATCTGATAGACGCTGGAGGCGCGGATGTTGGTCTGCTTGCGATAGTCGTTGGCGACGGCAAGCTCGCGCAAATCGTCGATCACGCTGTGGCGCGACACGCCGCCGAGATTGGCCAGCGTAATGTTGTGCTTGATATGGTCGATGAGATTGAGGCCGTAGGTCTTGCGATCCTCGGTCACATAGGCAATGCCGTGTTCGACCGCCCTGCTCACAGAGGAGACGTCGATCGGCTTGCCCTTGAGCAGCACCTCGCCGGTGATGCGGCGCCCATAGGAGCGGCCGAACAGGCTCATGGCGAATTCGGTTCGCCCGGCGCCCATCAGCCCGGCAATGCCGACCACCTCGCCCTTGCGCACATTGATGTCGATGCCCTTGATCACCTGCCGCTCGGCATGGAGCGGGTGATAGACCGACCAGTTCTTCACCTCGAACACGACCTCGCCGATATCGGGCTCGCGCGGCGGATAGCGGTCGTCGAGCGAACGGCCGACCATCGAGGTGATGATGCGGTCTTCCGAGATGTCCTTCCTGGACAGCGTCTCGATGGTTCGTCCGTCGCGGATGACGGTCACCTTGTCGGCGACCCGGTTCACCTCGTTGAGCTTGTGCGAGATCAGGATCGAGGTCATGCCTTGTCGCTTGAATTCGAGCAGAAGGTCGAGCAGCGCCTGGCTGTCCTTTTCGCTGAGCGACGCCGTCGGCTCGTCGAGGATCAGGAGCTTGACCTCCTTGCTCAGCGCCTTGGCGATTTCGACCAGCTGCTGCTTGCCGACACCGATATTGGTGATCAGCGTCTTGGGGTCCTCCTTGAGGCCCACCTTCTTCAGCAGGGCGCTGGTGCGCGCCTCGTTGGCATTCCAGTCGATGACGCCGTATCGGGCGTGTTCGTTGCCGAGGAAGATGTTTTCGGCGATCGACAGCATCGGCACCAGCGCAAGCTCCTGGTGGATGATGACGATGCCCTTGCGTTCGCTGTCATGAATGCCTTTGAACTGGCATTCCTGGCCCTGAAAGATGATCTGGCCGTCATAGGTGCCGGAGGGATAGACGCCCGACAGCACCTTCATGAGCGTCGATTTGCCGGCGCCGTTCTCGCCGACCACGGCGTGGATCTCGCCTTCCTCGACCCGAAGGTTGACGTTCGACAGCGCCTTGACGCCGGGAAACGTCTTGGTGATGTCCTGCATCTCCAAAATCGTCGAGGCCATGGGTAAAGTGCTCCTGCGAGACCCGCAACAATACCGGGGTCGCTGGTGAACGAAAAGGGGCCCTGCGTTGCGCAGGACCCCTGGCTATACAACCGAATTTACTTCAGTTCGTCGGCCTTGATGTAGCCGGAGTCGACGACCAGGGCCTGGTAGTTCGACTTGTCGACCTCATGCGGCGTCAGCAGGATCGAGGGAACGACCTTGACGTCGTTGTTGTAGGTCTTGGTGTCGAGGCCTTCCGGCTTGCCGCCCGAGAGCACCTTGTCGACGAGCTCGACGGTGGCCTTGGCCAGTTCGCGGGTGTCCTTGAACACGGTCGAGTACTGCTCGCCCGAGATGATCAGCTTGACCGAGGCGGTCTCGGCGTCCTGGCCGGTCACGATCGGCCACGGCTGGGCCTCCGTGCCGTAACCGACAGCGCGCAGCGAGGCGGTGATGCCGCGCGACAGGCCATCATAGGGCGACAGAACGCCATCGACGCGGCTGCCGTCCGAATAGTTGGCTGACAGCAGATTGTCCATGCGCGCCTGGGCGGTGGCGGCGAGCCAGCGCAGCGTGCCGACCTTGTCCATGCCGGTCTGGCCGGACTTGATCTTGATCGAACCGTCATCGATCAGCGGCTGCAGGACGGAAATCGCGCCGTTGTAGAAGAAGAAGGCGTTGTTGTCGTCGGGTGAGCCGCCGAACAGTTCGACGTTCCACGGCTTGGTATTCGGGAAGCGCTCCTTGAGGCCCTTGACCAGCGAATTCGCCTGGATCACGCCGACGCCGAAATTGTCGAACGTGGTGTAGTAGTCGACATTGGGCGTCTTCTTGATCAGGCGGTCATAGGCGACGACGACGACGCCGGCATCAGCGGCCTTCTGCAGCGCATCCGACAGGGTGGTGCCGTCGATCGAGGCGATGATCAGCGCCTTCGGACCCTTGGTGATTTCGTTTTCCAGCTGGCTGAGCTGGTTGGGGATGTCGTCCTGCGCATATTGCAGGTCGACCGTATAGCCCAAAGCCTCGAGCTGGGACTTGACGGCATCGCCGTCGTTGATCCAGCGCTGCGAGGTCTTGGTGGGCATCAGCACGCCGACGAGACCCTTGTCGGCGGCGTGCGCCGAATAGGTCATGGCAGCGATGCCAAGGGCCGCGACGGCGGCCAGCGTCTTGATGATCTTCACAATTACTCTCCCTGGTTGATGGACGCGACACCTCGGGGCTTCGCGGGCCGCGCAGGCGAGCAGGAGCGCAAGCGCCGCTGTCGTCTATCGATCTCCGGTATCCTCCCAATCGGCCCTGGGACTGATTTCAATCGACACGATTTCCTCGTCATCGACTGGCACGCCCCAGGACGCGCGAAGGGTGTGTCCCTTTGCCATAACTGTCAAATGCGATCTTTGATGATTGCTATACCGAAACTGGTATACGTTGACGCTAAACTCAAGGGCATTGGGAGCGAAGGGAAATCAATGGCAACGTTGCGCAATCCTGGCGGGATTTCAGAAGGTTACGAGGTGCTCCCCGGTGACGGCGAGACCCTGCTGCGCAGCGGCCTCAGCCTGCGCCATATGCGCATGATCGTTGCACTGGACGATCACGGCCGGGTCAGTTCCGCCGCCCAGGTCATGAATATCTCACAGCCGGCGGCCTCGCGCATGATCGCCGAGATGGAAGCCGTGCTGGACGTCACGCTCTGCGAAAGGCTGCCGCGCGGCGTCACCTTGACGCCCTATGGCAAGGCGCTCGCCAGGCGCGCGCGCTCCATCCTCTTGGAGATGCGCGAGGTCGATCGCGAGATCTCCGAACTCAAGGCGGGCAAGGGCGGCTCGGTGTTCCTTGGTGCGGTGACGGCGCCCGCGATCGAGCTCGCGGTGCCGGCGATCCGCGAAATCCGCCGCATCTACCCGCGCATCGAGATCACCATGCAGGTCGAGACCTCCAACGTGCTGGCGCGCGAGTTGATCGCGTCGCGCCATGACTTCATCATCGCGCGCATCCCCGACGATCTCAACCCGCGGCTGTTCGAGTCCCGTGTGATCGGCGTCGAGAAAGCCTGCCTGATCGTGCGCCGGGGCCATCCGCTGACCGAGGGCAAGGCGGTGCGGTTGGAGGAGACCGCGGCCTATGACTGGGTTTTCCAGTCCGGCGGCTCGCCGCTGCGCCAGGCCATGGAGAGCAATTTCCTGAACCGCAACATCGCGCTGCCGGACCGCATCCTCAACACCAGTTCGCTGCTCCTGACCCTGGTCATGGTCGCGCACTCCGACGCCATCGCGCCGGTCTCGGTCCAGGTGGCGAAATTCATCCAGAATCCCGAAGGGCTGGCCGGCGCCATCGACGTCGTGCAGACCGAATTCGACATCGAGGTTCGGCCTTACAGCCTGATCACAGTGAAGAACCGTGCGCTGTCGCCGGCGGCGAAGATGCTGCATGATTTCATCCTGCGCGAAGTGGGGTGACCGGAACAAAAACCAGGTAAGTGCGTTCAAAGGCCAATCGGCGTTCGCGCCGGAGCTCGTTTTGAGCCGGGGAACGATGCGCCGATGATAAACAACTCGGGAGATTTTGATGGAACGTCGGTTGTTTCTTACTGGAATGCTTGGCGTCGCGGGGGCAGTTGCTTTTGCAGGCCTGGCCAGGCCTGGCAGAGCAGTTGCCGGGGTCCCGAACGGCAACGGAATCCTTGACGAGCTCGATAAGGACGACCTCGACAGGGCTGATGCGGCCGTCTTCGAAGGAGACGATCAAGCCGAGGTGGAGCAGATCTCGCATCGCCGGTGGCATCGCCGGCACCGTCGTCATGGGCGCCGCCGCGCCTGGCGCAGGGTCTGCCGCAGCTATTGGCGCCGCGGTCGCCGCCATGTCCGCTGCTGGCGCAGGCGCGTCTGGGTTAGTGTTTGGCTCTAAAACGATACCGGGAAAACGGCTGGAGCGGTTTTCCCGGAATTGCGCGAGAAACCGGTAGTTGGAGCGGCTTGGTAAGAGCTCAAACCCTTGGCGCAGACTGGAGCGGGTAGAGGGAATCGAACCCTCGCGTTCAGCTTGGGAAGCTGACAGGCTACCATTACATCATACCCGCGCAGCAGCCTCGTTACCATGAGGGCTGGCCATCGGGCAATCGCAAAGCGGCTCACTTTCCACACGGTACCGTCCCAGCGACCGGCGCGCCGCATGCCGGTTCCGTCTGCTATCTCACTTTCGCGATCTCGGTGCCGGCTGCAAAGCTCGGCCAGTATCTCGAGATGGCGAGTGCTGCGCCCGCGGAAGAGAAGTGACCATAGTCGAAATAGAGAAATTGCTTGTTGCCGGCATCGGCATACGAGCAGCCTGCGGCGTCGCACAGATAGGTCAGCGGGTCTATGAAGTCAGCGCCTTTGACGAAGGGCAGAACCCGCTTGTTGATGTCCGGATCCATGGCCATCGGCCAGGACATGTTCGCGGTATCTCCTCGTCTTGCGAAGAAGGCGATTTTCTGGACGTCGGCGATGAATTCGGGAGACTGGCCGATGACGTAGACCTTGACGCCCATCTGGCGAAGCCGGTCGATCGTCTTCTGGAGACCGCCGAAGCCCCTGACCTCGTAGTCGGTCCATCGGCCACTCAGGATCACGGCCTGAATGTTGGCTTCGCGGATGATCGACATGGCCCGCTCGTTGAAGCTGGTACAGGCAGGTCGGGCGTAGGAAAAATAGGTCAGGTCCGGGGGGCAGCCGGCATAGGTGTATTGGATGACGTTAGCCTGGATTTTCTGGGCGTTGGCTTCAAGTCCCGAGACATAGTGAGCGGCGAAGGAATCGCCCCACAACAGCACATTGGTGGCAAAGCCGCTCGTTCGGGTGCAGGCGGCAAGGTTCCAGTCCTCGATCCGGTTCGAGCCTTCGTTGAAGCAGATGCCGTTGCGCCAGTCGCCAACCTGGATCCGTTCCGTTGAAAAGTCCGGGAAGCGTTGCGGAAAACCGTTGCCGAGCGCCCCGGCCACGCCGCCGACGCAGAGCAGGACGATTGCCGTCGCGGAAAAGGCGAAGATAGGCAGCGGTGCGGTGTAGGCCCGTTTCCGCCGAAACGGCTGCTCGACATATGTCCACGAGAACGCCGCCAGGGCGAAGCTTGCCACGGTCATGGCGATGATCGTCGGCACCCCGATGGCTTTCAGCGAAACGTAATGGACGAAGGAATTGATCGGCCAATGAACGAGGTAGAGCGAATAGGAAATGAGGCCGATCCAGACCAGCGGCGGAAACTGCAACACCCGCGTGGCGATGGTTGCCGGCCCCTGTTCGCCCGCCCTTTCGTGGCCGGCATAGATGAGCAGGGCGGTGCCGATGCAGGGGAACAAGGCATTGTAGCCCGGAAAGGGGTCGCTCTCTGAAATCGTGACGAAGCCGAAGGCGACCATGGCAAAGCCGGCGAGGCCGATCAGTTCCATTGCCGGCCGGTTGGCAAGTGCCGGCGGCTTTCTCAGCATCAGCATGGCCCCCAGCGCCAGTTCCCAGATGCGCGTCGGCAACAGGTAGAAACCCGCCGTGGGCGCCATCGAGGTCGCCATGACCGCCAGGGCGAAACTGCCGATCGCGATCGGCAGCAATATCGTCAGCCAGCGTTTCGAGGCATAGCGATAGATCAGGTACACCAGTATGGGCGCGAAGATGTAATATTGCTCTTCGACCGAGAGCGACCATGTGTGCAGCAGCGGCCGCAGCTCGGCGTCGATCGAGAAATAGTTCGTCGTCTTCCAGAAATAGATGTTCGACCAGAAGGTCGAGGCCGCGATGACGCTGAGGCTGAATTCGTGCAGGTCCGATGGCAAAAGGATGAACCAGGCGGCAGTGCCTGCAAGCACGATGACGAAGGCCAGCGCCGGCAGGATGCGCCGCGCGCGGCGCCAATAGAAGCGGCCGATCGAGAACTGGCCGCGTTCGAGATCGTCGAGCAGGCTGCCGCTGATCAGATAGCCCGATATGACGAAGAAGATGTCGACGCCGGTGAAGCCGCCTGGGATGGCGGACAAGCCGAAATGAAAGAGGACGACAGGCAGCACCGCTATGGCCCGCAGGCCGTCGATGTCGCGTCGGTAGTTCATGCGGCCGGTTCGCGCGCCGTGGCCGGGGGCAGTCGTGGCGCACCCGG
This sequence comes from Mesorhizobium sp. B2-2-3, assembly GCF_006442405.1. Lineage (NCBI taxonomy): Bacteria > Pseudomonadati > Pseudomonadota > Alphaproteobacteria > Hyphomicrobiales > Phyllobacteriaceae > Mesorhizobium > Mesorhizobium sp. B2-2-3. The sequence continues at coordinate 436,506 of NZ_VFWC01000001.1, forward strand.
TTCACCGGCCCATGCGGCGGCATTGCCGCGATGCGAGAAAGCCTTGATTCTCGATCCCACTTTGTTTGTCCTCTCCGGTGCAATTTGCTGCACCGCAACATCGGTGTCAAGGCGAATGCTGGAGGGCCGAAGCCGGTTTGGGCTGGCGCCGCGGATCAGGCGCCGGGCAGGTAGATCACGGCGTATTCGTCCGCGTAGGCCCGCTTCCAGCCCAATTCCTCGAAGAAGGGAATGCGGGTGTCGCCGGCCGCCAGCAGCGCCCAGCCTATGGCGTATTTCTTCAGCCGGGCCTCGAGCAGTGGTTTGCCGTCACTGTGTCCGGTCGCGTCGTCGGCTTTCGTGAACCCGTCCAGGAACAGCTGGTCCGTCCTGCCGTCGATGTAGGTCTTGATCCCGTGGAAGATCAGCGTGCCGCCGAAATTGTAGGAATTCAGCACGTTGCCGGACAGGTGCTGATCCCTTGCGAAGGCGAGTGCTCCGCTGGCGGACGTCTTCGGGCTCGGCGCGATCTGTTGGACGCTGCCGAGGACCGAGACCGCGCCGATCAGCAGGACGGCCACCGCGCCTGAGATGGCGTAGTAATGCCTGGCGAAGAAATTTTCCAATCCGTCGCGCTTTTGCGCCAGCCAGGTCGCGGCTGAAAGTGCGGGATATTGCTGTGCGACCTCAGCCATGATCACCAGCGGAACCAGAAGGAAGAACAGATACATGAACCGCTGGTGACTGAGATAGGCATGCAAGGTGAAGACGATGAACAGTGCCTTGGCCCAGCCAATCCGCAGCCGTGACACCAACAGCCCGAAAAGCGCCAGCAGCATCACGGCTTCCTTGACGAGCTCTTCCTGGGCGTTGAAGGGCCGCCACTCCAGGATAAGCGGCACCGCTTCATTGCCATAGGCGACGGTAAGCGTCGCCAGGATGGCCTTGACGCCATAGGGATGGACCAGGCTGACCACTGGGCAGAGCAGGCCGAACGCGACCCATTTCGCCAGGAGAACCGGTTTCGACAGGCCTGTGCGCGACAGGAGATACAGACCGGCAAAGCCGGCGATGACGAAGCTCAAGGTGAATGTGGCATGCAGGTTCGCCCACAACACGACGAGCGCGAGCAGCCACGGGGATGGCGCTCTTTCCTCCTGCGCCGCGCGAAACAGCATTGCCGTCCAAATGACGATGATCGGCAAAGTGAAGACGTGGGGGCGCGCCGTATAGATCGGGGCGACAAGGAAAGCCGCGACGAAAGCCAGCACCACCGCTAACACCGGCTTCAGCCATGCGCTGAGGAACCATCCCATCAGGAAGACTGTCAGGCCGACCGTGGCGATGATCAGCGTGACGACGCCATTCCAGCCACCGGCCCCATAGGCGAGCGCCAGAAGCACCTGCCCCAGCCATTCCTTGGCGATCCAGGGCTGGCCGGCGAAGGTATAGGAATAGGGGTCGACGGTCGGAAATGTCCGGTTCGCCAGGAAATCCAGCCCGACCTTCACCTGCCACCAGCTGTCAGGATCCAGAAGGAGGGAGTTGGCATGCCTCATCAGCACGTAGGCAACGGTGCAGGCGCAGAAAAGACAGAACAACAGCCTGCTGCGCTGTGCATCCTCGAGCGACGGCGTAGCCATCGCGATTGCCGTGGCTTGGTTCATGTCGCGGCTCCCGGCCATTTCGCGTTCGTTCCGGTCGAGAGGTCCCGTCGCGGCCGGTCGATCGTCGCCTTAGCCACGCGCGGCTCTCTTCACCATTTCCTGGAGGCGGTGGACAGGCAGGTCCTGGTTTTCGACGGCCACATCGCTTCGCGAAACGATCTCGTTGACGAAATAGAGCGGCCGCCGCTTCGTCTCCATGTACATCCGGCCGAGATATTCGCCGAATATGCCGAGCACCAGAAGCTGAACACTGCCCAGGATCAGCATGATCGCGGCAAGGCTGGTCCAGCCCGGCAGCACGTTTCCCAGCGACCACTCGAGCAGCGTATAGCCGAGCACGACCATCCCCAGCACGCCGGAAAGCATTCCCAGAAGCGAGGCAAACCGCAACGGCGCGATGGAAAAGCTGGTCATCGCGTCGACAGCCAGGAGAACCATTTTCTTCAGCGGATAGTGGGTGGCGCCGGCGAAACGCCGTTGCCGCTCATAGGAGAAGGCGGCCTGTCTCAGCCCAATCCAGCTCACCATGCCGCGAATGAACCTGTAGCGCTCCGGCATGGCGTTCAGATGGTCGAGGGCGCGGCGGCTCATCAGCCTGAAATCACCGGTGTCCGGCGCGATCTCGACGTCGACCATCCGGCGCAGCAGCCGGTAGAACATCGACGCGGAAGCCAGCTTGAACCAGCCTTCGCCATCACGCTTGGCCCTTTGACCGTAAACGACGTCGAAGCCTTCATCCATCTTCGCCATCATCGCGCCGAGCAGTTCAGGCGGATCCTGGAGATCGGCATCGAGAATGAGGATGCGCTGGCCCCGGCAGAACTCCAGCCCCGCGCTTAGCGCGATCTGGTGGCCATAGTTGCGGGCAAGGTCGATGGCGACGACATGGTCGTCCTTTTGCGCCAGTTCGAAAACGGCCTCGCGGGTGCCGTCGGTCGCCCCGTCGATGACGAGCACGATCTCGTAGGAAGGGTTTTGCGCCAGGCAAGCGGCGGTGACGCGTCGGTGAAGCTCAGCCACGCCGTCCCGCTCGTTATAGCACGGCACGACAACCGAAAGCATGACCGCGCGGCGCGCGCCGATTTTTTCCGCTTCCATCAAAGCCTGGCTCCCGCTCCAGGAATGGCAATAGCGGCAATTGGTTAGAAAACAGATAAGCCGGCCGCGATCAGCCGCCGCCGGCTGCTCGCCTGCCATGCGCCTATGGTCGCCGGCTTGGTACCAGGGCACGATCCGCGTTAACGTGTTCCTTCGGAGCCTTCGACGGTGCGCTGTTGACGGAGCCTTGAACGGATAAACCCGCCTGTGCGGCGGGTCCCTGGCGCAACTCAGCACCATAGCCAAATATCTACCATAGTTGCCTTCACCCCGTCCAGGAAAAAATTCCTATCATGAAAAGCCGGCGGCACCGCCGGACCGGCCGTCATAGGCTTTGTCAGCCAGGTTCAGAGCCTTGGCCCGCCCGGCTTGAAGCGGGGCGGCCAAGTGCGTATTTCTGATCCTGTCGCCGAATCGGGCGATCAGAGCCGGAGACAGGTCTTGTCCGCATTGACGCGCTTTCTCGGCGACACCCCGCTCAGGGTACTCCTGAAGTTGCTGGTGGTGTCGTTCCTCGTCGGCCTCGTCATGACCGCCTTCGGCTGGTCGCCGATGGACGTGCTCTATGGCATCCGCAAATTCGTCCTGGATCTCTGGAATCTGGGCTTCCATGCCATCGACCGCTTCCTGGGTTATATTCTGCTGGGTGCGGCGATCGTGGTTCCGGCGTTCATCCTGCTCAGAATCGCCAACTACAGGAAATAGCGGTCAGGCGTAGTCCGCCGCCGCCTCGAACAGAATGGCGTGGCGCGCCGCGAGCGCGGCTACGTCGGTAGAATAGCCGCCGCCGATGACGCCGCATAGCGCGATGCCGCGCGAGCGGAAGTGACCGATGACCATGGCGTCGCGGGCACGAAGCCCGTCGTTTGAAAGCGCCAGCCTGCCGAGCCGGTCCTCGACATGGACGTCGACGCCGGCATTGTAGAAAACGATGTCCCAGCGCGCATGGGCGGACAGCTCCGGCAAGATGGCGATCAGCCTTTCGAGATAGGCGGCATCGCCCGTGCCGTCGGGCAGTGCGACATCGAGGTCGGAGGCGATCTTGCGCGCGGGATAGTTGTGCTCGCCATGCATGGAGAAGGTGAACACGCGCGGATCGCCGGCCAGGATGTCCGCCGTGCCGTCGCCCTGATGCACATCCAGATCGACCACGAGTATGTTCCGCGCCGCGCCTTCGGCGAGCAGCACCAGCGAAGCGACGGCGACGTCGTTGAAGGTGCAGAAGCCCGCGCCTTGCGCGCGCCGCGCATGATGGCTGCCGCCGGCGGTGTTGCAGGCGATGCCGTGGCGCAAGGCCAGCCGGGCCGCCAGTACGGTGCCGCCGGTGGCGAGTTGGGCGCGCAGCGAGACGCGTGGGCCGACCGGAAAGCCGATCTCGCGTTCGATCTTGTCCGGCACCGAACAGCTGATGACCTGGTCGACATAGTCGGCCGCATGGGCAAGCTTCAGCCATGGCGCCGGCGCCGCTTCCGGCATGCTGAGCGCCCCCTGCATGGCCAGTTCGCGTGCGTGCAAGGCCTCCATCAGCAGCGGATATTTGCTCATCGGAAAGCGATGGTTGACGGCGAAGCCGGCGTCGTAGTCGGGATGATGGACGATCTGGAGGGACATGAACCGGATCCGGCGGCTCGCGCCAGACCGGAATTTCGGTTGGCCGCCATGGCAAGGGTGGATTGCGCGGTGGCCGGAAAATGGGGCACACCGGCTGTTCGATCAAGCCGCAATCAGCAAGGCAGCAATTCTTTGGAGAAGGGTGCAATCCCAGCCGACGCCGGATCCCCAATCGTTCCCGGATCCTTTGTCGTCACCAACCGCACGGTGCTCGTCATCGCCGTACCGATGACGCTCGCCTACCTGACGACGCCGCTGCTCGGCATGGTCGATACGGCTGTTGTCGGACAGCTCGGCGACGCCGCCTTGCTTGGCGGCCTGGCGGCAGGCGCGCTGGTCTTCGACGTCGTCTTCACCACCTTCAATTTCCTGCGCTCCGGCACCACCGGTCTGGTCGCCCAGGCTTTCGGGCGCAACGACGCGCTGGAGGAACAGGCGGTGTTCTGGCGCGCGGTGCTGATCGCTGTTGTCGCCGGCATCGTGCTGGCTGCGCTTTCGCCGCTGATCGCGGCCGGCGGGCGGTGGTTCATGGATGCCGGACCGCGCGTCAGCGAGGCGATGGGCGTCTATATCGGCATCAGATTGCTCGCGGCACCTTTCTCGCTGATCAACTACGCCATTCTCGGCTATGTCCTCGGCCGAGGCGAGGGCGGGCTCGGGTTGGTGCTGCAGCTGGTGCTGAACGGCATCAACATCGCGCTCTGCATCCTGCTTGGGCTGGAGCTTGGCTGGGGCGTCGCCGGCGTCGCATGGGCAACCGTCACCGGCGAATTCCTGGCCATGTTGCTTGGCCTCGCCATCGTCATCAGGCGGTTCAGGGCAAGTCCGCCCGTGCCACGCCAACGCCTGCTCGACATGAGCGCGTTCCTGCGCATGCTGTCGCTCAACCGCGATATCATGATCCGCTCGTTCTCGCTGCTTGCCGCCTTTGCGCTGTTCACCCGCCAGGGTGCGCAATTCGGCACGGTCACGCTGGCCGCCAACGCCGTGCTGATGAATTTTTTCCTCGTCGCAGGCTATTTCCTCGACGGTTTCGCCACCGCCGCGGAACAGCTCGCCGGCCGCGCCGTCGGTGCGCGGGCTGAGCACCCGTTCCGGCGCGCGGTGCGGTTGACCCTGTTCTGGGGTTTCGGATTGGCGGGTGCCGCAACCCTGGTGCTTCTGCTGGCCGGTGCCAATCTGGTTGCCGTCGTCACCACGTCGCAGGAAGTCCGCTCGGTGGCCGACACCTACCTGCCCTGGGCGGCCTTCACCGCACTAAGCGGCGTGCTGGCTTTCCAGATGGACGGCGTCTTCATCGGCGCGACCTGGTCGCGCGACATGCGCAACATGATGCTTTTGTCTTTCCTGGCCTTCGCGGCCGCGCTGATTACGCTGGCGCCCGCTTTCGGCAATCATGGCCTGTGGGCGGCATTGCATGTCTTCCTGCTGGTGCGTGGCCTCAGCCTGCTGGCCATCCTGCGGCTGCGGCTGCGGACGGCGTTCAGTTGAGCGGCCTTGAAACCCATTGGTCGAGATGGTGGTCGCGCAAGTCGCTGATGGACTTGAGCCGTTCCGTCTCGGCGAAATGCGCCATGCCGGCGACGATGCGCCCCGGCAGCGCCGGCCCGGCATAGATCATGCCGGTGTAAAGCTGGACGAGATCCGCGCCTGCGCGGATCTTCTCGAGCGCCGTCTCGGCGGAGTTGACCCCACCCACGCCGATGATGGCCATGTCCGGCCCCAGCAGCCTGCGCATACGGGCCAGCACGATGGTCGAGCGCTCGAATAGCGGCCGGCCGGAAAGCCCGCCGGTCTCGCTTGCCGCGCCGCTGGAGCGTAGCGCCGGGCGAGAAATGGTGGTGTTGGAGACGATGATGCCGTCTATGGCGTTGTGGGTGACCTCGGCGGCGATGTCTTCCAGCTCGGCTTCGACCAGGTCCGGCGCAATCTTGAGAAACACCGGCGGCTGCCTTGCCGCCGCCGCGCGCGCGGCCATGACGCGCGACAGGAGCTCGCCAAGCTGTTCGCGCGCCTGCATGGTGCGCAGGCCGGGCGTATTGGGCGAGGAAATATTGACGGTGAGATAGCTGGCGTAAGGCGCGAAGCGGATGACACCGCGCTCATAGTCGTTGACGCGGTCGGCGCTGTCCTTGTTGGCGCCGATGTTGACGCCGACGATGCCGGAGCGCTCCTCGCGGCCGACCAGGCGTTTCTCGGCGGCCGCATGGCCTTCATTGTTGAAGCCGAGCCGGTTGATCACCGCTTCATCCGCCGGCAACCGGAAGATGCGCGGCTTCGGATTGCCAGGCTGCGGCAGCGGCGTCACCGTGCCGACCTCGGCAAAGCCGAAGCCGAGGCCGAGAAGCGCATCGGGCACCTCGGCATTCTTGTCATAACCGGCAGCCATGCCGAGCGGATTGGGAAAATCGAGGCCGCAGAGGCTGACCTTCAGCCGTGCGTCGCGCGCCGTCCGTGCGCCGACCGGCAGGCCGCAGCGCAGCGCCGCGATCGACAGGCCATGCGCGGTTTCCGGGTCGAACGTGAAGAGCAGCTTCTGGCCAATCCGGTCGAGCACGCTCATTCGGCCTCCAGCGCCGGGAACTGGTGGGTGCCGTCGGCGCCGAGCGGCAGCGGCCGAACCCACAGCACGGCTTTCAGGTCGAGCACGCCGTAGAGGTGCGGAAACAGCGCGCCGCCGCGGGAGGCCTCGTATTTTAGCGCATCGCCCAGGCTGGTCCCGTCGATGGCGACCAGCAGAAGCCCCGCCTGGCCGGCAAAATGTTTCGCCGCCGTCTCTTTGACCTGTGCCGCCGTGGAGAAATGGATGAAGCCGTCGGCGACATCGATCGGCGCTCCGGTGAAGCGGCCGTTCGCTTCGGCCTCGCGCCAAGGCCCTTCCGGGGTTATCTTGTAGATAATCTGAGACATGGTTGCGCTATAGTCCGAACCAGCCGTGCGGGGAAGGCCGTGCCAAGGATCTTCCCCATTTCCGGCGCAAACATGCGATATCTCAGGCTTTGGCCATGGAGGACAACATGCGTCTGCAGCACATCTTGATCCCCGCCGCGCTCGTTTCGCTGGTCGCGGCGTCCGCCTTTTCCGAGGAGGCCGACCGCTATCGTCTGGAGAAATCCGCCAACGGCTATGTCCGCATGGACACGCAGACAGGCGCGATGTCGATCTGCGAGGAGCGCTCCGGCCAACTCGTCTGCAAGATGGCGGCCGATGAACGCGCTGCCTTCCAGGACGAGGTCGATCGCCTGCAAACTTCGATGAAAGCCATGGACGAGCGCGTCACCAGGCTCGAGAATTCGCTCTCGGCCCGCCTCGAATCGACATTGCCGAGCGAGGAGGATTTCAACAAGACGATGAGCTACATGGAGCGTTTCCTGAAGGGCTTCATGGGCATCGTCAAGGATATGGACAAGGACAGCGGCGACGGCGCCAAACCCAACTCGCAGAAGACCTGAAGACAGGCCGTCTGGGGAAATCCGGTGCGCCGGCTTTGCTGCTTGAAAACAGCGCGAAGCGCCTCATAATCGTTGCATCAGGTCCCGAGAAAACAGAAGACCATCAAGGGATCCGGGGAGGGATATTTGCCATCAGGCTATTCTTTCGTCATCGCCGACGATCACCCGCTGTTTCGCGGTGCGTTGCGCGAAGCGCTTGCCGGCATCGGCAATGTCACCGCTATTCACGAAGCCGGCGATTTCGAAAGCGCCAAGGCGCTGGTCGTGGCCAACGAGGAGGTCGATCTGGTGCTGCTCGACCTGTCGATGCCGGGCGCGAGCGGCCTTTCCGGCCTGATCTCGTTGCGCGGCATCCATCCGGCGGCGCCGCTGGTGGTGGTCTCCGCCCATGACGACCCGGCGACCATCCGGCGCGCGCTCGACCTCGGCGCGTCCGGTTTCATCTCCAAATCGGCCAGCATGGAGGAAATCCGCGACGCCGTGCGATCGGTCCTTGCGGGCGATATCGCGGCACCGGCCGGCATCGATCTCGGTGTCGAGCGCGATCCCGAAATATCGGACCTGATCAAGCGCTTGCAGGCGCTCACGCCGCAGCAAACCCGCGTGCTCGGCATGCTGGCGGAAGGCCTTCTCAACAAGCAGATCGCCTATGAGCTCGGCGTCTCAGAGGCGACGATCAAGGCGCATGTCTCGGCGATATTGCAGAAGCTCGGCGTCGACAGCCGCACCCAGGCGGTGATCCTGCTGTCCAAGATCGGCAGCGATCCGCTGCAGCCGGTGAGCTGAGCGCCCGAACCTGGCGGATGGTTATGCGGATGTCGGCCCGGCGACCAGTTTTTCGGAAACGCCTCGCCCGTCGGCAGAGATAGAAGCCATGCCGATGCGATGGCCGACATGTTTTGCGCCTATCTCGAAGCCTGGGCGCCGTCGGCGGGGCCGAAATGAAGCAGATCTGACAGTTACTCCGCCGCCGGCGCCAGCGGCCTGACCCTGGCCATCATCGAGCGCAGCACGGCCGGTTTGAGCGGCTTGTTGATCACCGGGACGTCGAGCCCGGCCGCCGCCGTGCGTACCTCGTTGGAACGGTCGGCGGTGACCAGCACGGCGGGCAGGTCGTCGCCGTGGATCGCTCGCAGCCCGACGATGGCGTCGAGGCCGGTTTCGCCATCGAGATGATAGTCGGCAAGGACAATGTCCGGGCGGCGGATCGCGATATCCAGGTTCGTTGTGCCGGACACGGTCTCGACGGCGCAGCCCCAGCCTTCGAGCAGCAGCCGCATGCCTTCGAGGATGCGGGCGTCGTTGTCGATACACAGCACGCTCAGTCCGGCCAGCGAAGCCGCCGCGCGGGCCGGCGCCCTGGTTTCGACCTCGCGTTTCGGTTCCTGCACGGCCGCCACCGGCAGGATGACGGAAAAGCGCGTGCCCTTGCCCGGATTGGAGAAAATACGGATCTCAAGCCTCAGCACCCGCGCGATGCGATCGACGATCGAAAGGCCGAGGCCGAGGCCTTCGGCCTCGCGCGCGCCTTCGTCCAGCCGGGTGAATTCGCGAAACACCGTGTTCAGCTTGTCGCCGGCAATGCCGATGCCAGTGTCGATCACCTGGATTTCCGCCAGTTCGCCGCGCCGCCGCACGCCAACCAGGATGCGGCCGTGACGTGTGTATTTGATGGCATTGGAAACGAGGTTCTGGATCAGGCGGCGCAACAGGTTGCGATCCGTCATCACTGTCAGCGACGAGGGCATGATCGTCAGCTTGAGTTGCTTTTCCGCGGCAAGCGGCCGGAAATCATTGCCGATCTGGCGCAGCAATGCGTCTAGGTTGAAGGCCGTGTCGTCCGGTTTCATGGCACCGGCATCGAGGCGGGAAATGTCGAGCACGGCGCCCAGAATGGTCTCGACCGATTCCAGCGAGGAGTCGATGTTGACCGCGGCCTTGCCGGCCGGGCCCTTGCCGGCCTTTTCGATCAGCGACGAGCAGTAGAGCCTGGCGGCGTTGAGCGGTTGAAGGATGTCGTGGCCGGCCGCGGCGAGGAAGCGCGTCTTGCCCAGATTGGCCTCCTCGGCAAGCATCTGCGCCTGCGCCAGTTCCTCGTTGACCCGGGTCAACTCCTCGTTGACCCTGGTCAGTTCGATGGTGCGGGTCTTCACCCGCTGTTCCAGCGACTCGTTCGCCCGCTTCAGCGCCAGGTCCTGCTCGACGCGGCCGGAAATGTCGGCATAGGTGGCGACGATGCCGCCGTCCGGCATCGGGTTGGAGCGCAGCTCCAGGATCCGGCCGCTGGTCTTCAGTTCCATCTGCCAGGGGCTGACGAAGCTGGTCAGCCGGTTGAGCATCGTCACCCGCTGGTCGGTCGGGATATCGCCGCGCTCCGCCAGATGGCGCAGGATCTGGTCGAGCGAGACGCCGACCTGGCCCATGTCGTCGGGCAGGTCGAACAGCTCGCGGTACTGGCGGTTCCAGCAGATCAGCCGGAAATCCCGGTCGAAGACGGTGATGCCCTGTTCCATCTGGTCGAGCGCGATCTGCAACAGGTCGCGATTGTGTTGCAACGCTTCCGTGGCGTCGTCGAGCAGCCGGAAGGCATCCCTGGATTCGCGGTCGTGGCGGCGAAACAGCAGCGACAGGATCAGCCGCGCCGACGAAGAGCCGACGGCGCTGGCCAAAAGCTGCTCGGAAAAGCGGATGACGTCCATGCTGGCTTGCTCATTGCCATGCAGGATGACGTTGGTGGTCTTTTCGAAGGACTGGAACGACCGCTCGGTGCGCTGCACGCCGAGATAGCGCGCGATGGTGTCCTTCAGGTCGTTGACGGTGACGGCGGTGCGGAAACGGCGCAGGCTGGGCATCGGCCCGGCTTCGCGCGGCACGAAGATCGACGCCTGGATGCGCTCCAGCGGCACCGCGGCGCGTGACAGCGAGCCCAGTACGAAAAACAGTGCGTTGATCGACAGGCTCCACAGCACGCCGTGGTTCAACGGCTCCGCAACGGTGCCGAACAGCGCCTGCGGCCGCAGCGCTTCGAAGCCGAACAGGCCATGCACCAATATGCCGGTTTCGGGCGCGACGAGCGATGGCAACAGCAGCGTGTAGCCCCAGATCAGGATGCCGGCGACCATGCCGAGGGCCGCGCCCCTGCCATTGGCGCCGCGCCAGATCAGCCCGCCGATCAGCGCCGGCGCGAATTGCGCGATCGCCGCGAACGACATCAGGCCGATCGACGACAGCCGCGCGCTGTCGGTGCTCTCGCGGTAGTAGAGGAAGGCGATGAAAAGCATGATGAAGATCGATGCCCGCCGCACGTTGAGGATGAGCGTCGACCAGTCCTCGTTTTCGGAAGACGTCGTCCTCAGCAGCCGCCGCACGAACAGCGGGATGATGAGGTCGTTGGAGATCATGATCGACAGCGCCACGCTCTCGACGATGACCATGGCGGTGGCCGCCGACAGGCCGCCGATGAAGGCAGCCATGGCCAGGAAATCGTGACCGCCGAACAAGGGCAGCGACAGCACATATAGGTCGCTGCTCGTCTTCGTGCCGACCAGCGACAGTCCGGCGAAGGCGATCGGCAGCACGAACAGGTTGATCGTCACCAGATAGAGCGGAAACACCCATGTCGCGGTGCGCAGTTCCGCCTCGCTGCGGTTCTCGACGATGGTGACGTAGAATTGCCGGGGCAGAAGGATGATGGCGAAGCCACTCAGGCAGGTCAGCACCAGCCAGGTGGCGAGTGACGTCGAATAGCTCATCGCCTGCCGCACCTGGCCGTTTTCGGCCAGCTTGCCGAACATGTCGCCGGGCCCGCCGAAGATCAGGAAAGTGACCATCAGGCCGATCGCCAGGAAGGCGGCAAGCTTGACCACGGTTTCGACCGCCACCGCCAGCACCAGCCCGTCCTGGTGCTCGGTGGCGTCGGCGTGGCGCGTGCCGAACAGCACCGCGAACAGCGCCAGCAGCATGGCGACCACCAGCGAGATGTCGCTGACGAAAGGATCGAACGAGGGCGGCGAGCCGGTGTAATGCTCGACCATCAGGCTGACGGAACCGGAGATCGCCTTCAGCTGCAGCGCGATATAGGGCACCGCGCCGATGGTCGCGATCAGCGTGGCGATGGCGGCCACGGTGAAGCTCTTGCCATAGCGCGCGCCGAGGAAGTCGGCGATCGAGGTGATCTTCTCGGTCTTGGCCAGCCGCACGAGACGGTTGAGCAAGGGAAAACCGAACACGAACACCAGCACCGGGCCGGTATAGATGCCGAGGAACTCCAGGCCGCGCTCGGAAGACAGGCCGACAGAACCGAAAAACGTCCAGGAGGTGCAATAGATGGCCAGGCTGAGCGCGTAGATGAACGGACGTGCGCGACCGGGCCCGGAGCTGGCCGAGCGGCGGTCGCCAAGGCTGGCGATGGCGAACAGAAGCGTCACATAAGCGATCGCGATGACAACGATGAACAAGCCCTGCACGGCTCGCGCTTCCTCCCTGGCCGGCTCGACGCCCGCTCACCGCACGCAACCACAGCTTGGAAGCTGAGTCCATCGCGGCGTTCGGCGCATGGACGTCTGATGATGCGGGTAAAAACAAACCGGTGCCTTGGCCCTTTTTCCGGTTTTGCAACCGGAGGTTTTTGCTATTGTGGGCTTGGCCGGCGCTGGAGAACGCGGCCGATCATGGCAAGGAGGGTCGAAATGCTGAAAGAATTCCAGGAATTCATTTCCAAGGGCAATGTGATGGACCTGGCCGTCGGCGTCATCATCGGCGCTGCTTTCGGCAGGATCGTCGATTCCCTTGTCAACGACATCATCATGCCGATCGTGGGCGCGATTTTCGGCGGGTTGGACTTCAACAACTACTTCTTCGGACTGTCCTCGAACGTCCACTCGGGCACGCTGGCGGAGGCAAAGAAAGAGGGCGCCGTCTTCGCCTATGGCAGCTTCATCACGGTCGTGCTGAACTTTCTCATCCTCGCATTCATCATCTTCTTGATGGTCAAGGCGGTGAACAACCTGCGCAGGCGCCTGGAGGCCGAAAAGCCCGCGCCTGCCGCCGCGCCGCCGCCTGCCGATGTGCAGCTTCTGACCGAAATCCGCGATCTGCTTGCCAGGAGATAGAGACATCAGGTTCTTCTGGACCAAAACCCCGGTCGTTCACGGCCGGGGTTTTTTGCTTTCGCCCGTAGTAGAACAGCCGGCATGCTATCCCTGTTCGAACGGACCTGCCCATGACCCTGATCCAGAACCTGCGCCCCGAGGCCTTGGCTGCGCCCGAAAGCGGTATCGTCGCCGTCGTCAACTATGGCAGGCTGCGCGACGGCTTGATCCCGCTCTGGGCCGGCGAGGGCGATCTGCCGACGCCGTCCTTCATCACCGATGCCGCGTCGAAAGCGCTGGCCGGTGGCGAGACGTTCTACACCTGGCAGAGGGGCATCCCCGATCTGAGGCAGGCGCTTGCCCGCTATTACCACAGGCATTTCGGCAAACACTTCGCCGAGGACGAATTCATCGTCACCGGCTCGGGCATGCATGCGATCCAGCTTGCGCTCGACGCGCTCGCCGGTGCCGGCGACGAGGTGATCTATCTGTCGCCCGCCTGGCCGAATTTCGACGCCGCCGCCGCCATCGCCGGTGCAGTGCCGGTGCCGGTCACGCTCGATCAATCCGGCAATGGCTGGTCGTGCGACGTCGAGAAGATCGCGGCCGCCATCACGCCCAGGACCAAGGCGCTGTTCATCAACACGCCGTCCAATCCGACCGGCTGGACCGCCGACCACGAGACTTTGCGCGCCATTCTCGATCTCGCCCGGGCAAATGGCCTTTGGATCATCGCCGACGAGATCTATTCGCTGTTCCACTATGGCCAAGGCCGCGCGCCGTCCTTCCTCGACATCGCGACCGCAGAGGACCGCATCCTGTTCGTGAACAGCTTCTCCAAGAACTGGGCGATGACCGGCTGGCGCGTCGGATGGATCAAGACCCATCCGAGCTTGCAGCAGGTGTTCGAGAACCTGATCCAGTATTCGAATTCAGGTGTCGCCCAGTTCATGCAGCGCGGCGCGGTCGCGGCGCTCGATGAAGGCGATGTCTTCGTCGCCGAACAGGTGGAGAGGGCTAGGAAGGCGCGCGATCTGGTCTGCGGCATTCTCGGCGCCACCGACCGCGCTCGATTCACCGTGCCGCAAGGTGCTTTCTACCTGTTCTTCAGGGTGGACGGCATCACCGATTCGCGCAGCGCCGCCTTCGAGATCGTCGACAAGGCCAATGTCGGCCTGGCGCCGGGCACGGCCTTTGGCCCAGGCGGCGAAGCCTTCCTCAGGCTGTGCTTCCACCGCCGCCTCGACCAGCTCGAGGAGGCGGCGCACAGGCTGGCGAAGTGGATGACGACTGTTTGAGAGGTTGATGACGCCCGAATTGAAAGTCGCTCCGGCGCCCCAGACGGCCGCCGGAGTGGAGTTTCAAACGGGTTTCAGCCGCCTGACTTGGGCACCAGCAGGGGAATGATCCGGTCGGTCTTGGCCACGGAAGGTCGTCCTGCTGAACCATAGGAAATGCCGAGCGCGTCCCAGGTCTCGACCAGGGCGTCCTGCAGCTCGGCGATCAGCGCATCGGAATGGAACGGCGTCGGCGTGATGCGCAGCCGCTCCGTGCCGCGCGGCACGGTCGGATAGTTGATCGGCTGGATGTAGATGCCGTGCACGCCGAGCAGCCGGTCGCTGGCCATCTTGCAAAGCTCGGGGTCGCCAACCAGCACTGGCACGATGTGGGTCGCCGATTCCATCACCGGCAGGCCGGCGGCGGAGAGGATCTGCTTGGTCCGCGTCGCCTGCTGCTGCTGGGCGTCACGCTCGGCCTGCGAGCGCTTGAGATGACGGATCGATGTGGTGGCAGCGGCGGCGATGGCCGGCGGCAGCGCGGTGGTGAAGATGAAGCCCGGCGCATAGGAGCGCACGGCGTCGATGACAGCACTCGTGCCGGTGATGTAGCCGCCCAGCGTGCCGAAAGCCTTGGCGAGCGTGCCCTCGATGATGTCGATGCGGTCGGCGAGGCCTTCCCGCTCGGTGATGCCGCCGCCGCGCGGACCGTACATGCCCACGGCGTGGACCTCGTCTATATAGGTCATGGCGTTATAGCGCTCGGCGAGGTCGACGATCTCTCTGATCGGCGCGATATCGCCATCCATCGAATAGACGCTCTCGAACACGATCAGCTTGGCGCGTTCGCGGCCCGCCGCCTGCAGCAGGCTTTCCAGGTGCGCGACATCGTTGTGGCGAAAAATCTTCTTTTCCGCGCCCGAGCGCCGCACGCCTTCGATCATCGACGCATGGTTGAGCTCGTCCGAAATGATCAGGCAGTTGGGCAAAAGCCGCGCGATGGTCGAGATCGAGGCCTCGTTGGAGACAAAACCGGAGGTGAAGACCAGCGCGGCTTCCTTGTCGTGCAGATCGGCGAGCTCATGCTCGAGTTCGACCAGCGGATTGCTGGTGCCGGAGATGTTGCGGGTGCCGCCGGCGCCCGAACCCATCCGGCCCGCCGCGTTCTGGAACGCTGCGATGACATCCGGGTGCTGGCCCATGCCGAGATAGTCGTTGGAGCACCAGACGGTGATTTCCTCTGCGCGGCCGTTGGCGCGCCAGATGGCACGCGGAAATTTGCCCGCTATGCGCTCGAGGTCGGCAAAGACGCGGTAGCGTCGTTCCGCATGGAGCTGGTCGATCGCGTCCTCGAAGAACCGCTGATAATTCATGTCGGCTTCCCAGTTTTGCGCTGGATCATAATCATTGCCCGATTGGCCGTCCACCGGCCCGTTTTGGTCAAAATGCCACGCCCCGCACCTGTTCCTAACGAGGGGCGGATCATGGCCTATTTCCTGGCGATAACGGCCTGTAGGGCGCTTTTGTTTCGACATGATGCCATATGCCGGCCAAGTCGGTTACGCAGGGTTTTATTGGTCATAGGGCGGGCTTTCCAGTAGAGCGGGTGTTGAGACAGTTTCCGATAGATCTTGAATGCGAGGACGCGGAATGACGGTTTTGGTGACAGGCGGCGCCGGCTATATCGGCAGCCATATGGTCTGGGAATTGCTGGATGCGGGCGAAAGCGTGGTCGTTCTCGACCGGCTTTCGACCGGTTTCGAATGGGCGGTGGCACCGGAGGCAAAGCTGGTCGTCGGCGACGTCGCCGACAAGGAATTGGTCGGCTCCATCATCCGCGACAACAATGTCGACGCGATCATCCATTTCGCCGGCTCGATCGTCGTTCCCGAATCCGTCGCCGATCCGCTCGGCTACTACGAGAACAACACCTGCAAGACGCGCACGCTGATCGAAACGGCGGTGCGCGAGGGCGTGCCGAACTTCATCTTCTCCTCGACAGCCGCCGTCTATGGCGGCGCTGGGCTGGAACCGGTGCGCGAGGATGCCCGCCTGGCGCCGGAATCGCCCTACGGCCTCTCCAAGCTGATGAGCGAATGGATGCTGCGCGATGCGGCGATCGCGCATGGCCTGCGCTATACGGCGCTGCGCTATTTCAACGTCGCGGGCGCCGATCCCAGGGGGCGCACCGGCCAGTCGACGCCGGGCGCCACGCATCTGATCAAGGTCGCTTGCGAGACGGCGCTCGGCAAGCGGCCGTTCATGCAGGTGTTCGGCACCGATTATCCGACGCCCGACGGCACCTGCATGCGCGATTATATCCATGTCAGCGACCTGGCCGCGGCGCATCGCCTGGCCCTTGAGCGGCTGCGCGCCGGGGGCGCGAGCCTCGTCGCCAATTGCGGCTACAGCCACGGCTACTCGGTGCTGGAGGTGATCGAGAGCGTGCGCCGCGCCTTCGGCCATGATTTCGAGGTCAGGACGGGCGAGCGCCGCCCCGGTGACGCCGCCGCGGTGGTTGCCAATTCCGATCTCGCCCGGACGGAACTCGGCTGGACGCCGCAACGCGACGATCTCGACCAGATCGTCGCCGACGCGCTCGCCTGGGAGCGTATCCTGACGGGGAAGAATTCCGCACGCGGTTGAGCGGGTTTTCCCAAGGGCTCGCAAGCCGCTCCGGGAAGCGTTATGGAAGGCGTTCGCGGAGGGTGCGGAAGCGCGCTGCCCGGTTCGACCTTTTTTGGGGGGACGACATGAAGATAACGGTGCTCGGGGCCGGCGTCGTCGGCACGGCGGCCGCCTACTATCTGGCGAGCGACGGCCATGAGGTCACCGTCATCGAGCGTCATCCGGCGCCGGCGCGGGGCACCAGCCAGTCGAATGCCGGGCTGGTGTCGCCGGGCGATGCCACCGCCTGGGCTTCCCCGGCGGCGCTGAAGACCTTCCTGCGCGGGCTCTACAACCACGATCTCGGCATCAAGGTGCGACTGCGCTTCGATCCCTATTTTCTCGCCTGGAGCCTGCGCTTCCTGCGCCAGTGCACGGTGGCGCGCCTGCGCGCCAACACCGACATCAAGCTGCGGCTCGCGCTCTATTCGCGCGACTGCATCAATGCGCTGTCGGAGGCGACCGGCATCCACTATGACGAGCGCAAGAAGGGCATCCTCTACTTCTTCCGCTCGCAGAAGAGTCTCGACACCGGGACCGACAATTATCGCTATCTTGCCGAGCATGGCTTGCCGATCGAGATCGTCGGGCGCGACCGGCTGGTCGAACTGGAGCCGGGGCTTGCCGGGGTGAAGGACAAGATAGCCGGCGGGGTTTATTCGCCCACTGACCAGACTGGCGATTCCAAACTGTTTGTCGACAGGCTCGCCGCCTATGCGACCGAGAGGCTTGGCGCCGAGTTCCGGTTCGGCACCACGGTCGAAGGTTTCGATATCGAAGGCGACAGGGTGCGGGCCGTCATCACCTCGTCAGGCCCGGTGGCCGGCGATGCGGTTGTCATCGCAATGGGCCCGGAAAGCGGCCTACTCGGCCGCCGCTACGGCATCGACCTGCCGGTTTATCCGGTGAAAGGCTATACCGCGACGATCCCCCTGGAGGACGAAAGCAAGGGGCCGACTATGGGTGGCGCCGACGAGGACCGGCTGATCGGCTATTCCAGGCTGGGCAACCGCTTGCGGATGTCCTCGACGGCCGAGTTCACCGGCTTTGACCGAAGCTTCAAGCCCGCTGACTTCAACACCATCATCAGCACCGGCAAGGATCTTTTCCCTGGCGCCTTCGACGAGAAGAAGGCCATGTTCTGGGCGGGCCTGCGGCCGATGATGCCCAATTCCGTGCCGGTCATCGGCCGGGCCCGCTACAAAAATCTCTATCTCGACACCGGCCACGGCCATGTCGGATGGACCATGGCCTGCGGCTCGGGCAAATTCCTCGCCGATCTCGTCGCCGGCCGAAAGCCCGAAATCGATCCACAGGGGCTGGTCTATGAAGATTAGGCAAGCGGATCCGTAGTTAGCCCCGCCCTTCGACCGCCGCACGCCAGGTGCTTGCATAATCCGTCAAGGCGGGGTCGACCGGCGGTTCTTGTCTCAAGCCCTTGCCATGCGCCTCAGCCTTGTCCGATGCCAGCAACGCGGCACCGATGCTGGTGCCGGTCGCGGCTTCGGAGGCGACGACGCTTCTGGCGGTCGCCGCCGCCAGCATGCCGACAAAGAGCCGGTTGCGGGCGAAAGGGCCTTCGACAATGGTCGGGCCGTCGGCGCCGATCAGATCGAGGCAGGTCGCCGTCATCAGCGCCAGATAGAAAGAGATGGCGGCAAAGCGCTGGCCGCTGTTCATGCCGTCAGCGTTGAGCCACGCCGCCGCATGATGCGGGAACGGTCCCGACCCCTGTTGTGTCGATGGCAGCAGCAGCGTCCTTTTTGCCAGCACGGCCCCGACATCGTCTTCGGTCCAGTTCTCCGGCTGATCATCCGTCAGCACGGAAAATTCGCGGCCGCCCATGAAGCGCGCCGATGGCACGGGATCGCCCAGCGCGTTGACGTTGACCAGCGTATCACGCGCCGGGTCGAGCGCCACCGATCTGCCGCTGACCGACATCGACACCACCCAGGTGCCGGTCGAGACGACGCTGAAAGGCGGCGCGTCGGCGAGAAGATGCGGCAACAGCGAGGCGTTGGAATCGTGCAGGCCGCAGAACACAGGCGTCCGCGGATCGAGCCCCGTTCGCTCGGCAAGCGCCGGCAGGAGCGGGCCGAGCCGGTCCCTTGCCGGCCGCACCGGCGCCATCAACGCGCGCCAACCGAGGCGGTCGATCATTGCCGAAAAATCCGCTTTCCACGGGTTCCACAGATCGGTGTGGCAGCCGAGCGAGGTCACCTCGTTGGCGGCGATGCCGGTCAGCCGCAGCGCCCAATATTGGGGATACATCAACATCGCCGTTGCCCTGGCGAATTCCGTCGGAAAGCGCTTCTGCTGCCAGAAGAATTGCGCGCCGAGATTGAGGCCGAGCGGCAGCCGCGGCGTGCCGGTTTCAGCGAAGGGCGGACGGATCGCGTCATACTCGGCCGCGAGTTCCTCGGGGCCGTCGAATTCGTAGTCGAGCACGGGCAACACCAGTTCGCCGGAGGCCTCAACCAGAGCGCCCGTCGCGCCATGGGTAGTGATCGAAACGGCGTCGATGGTCTGTTCGCGGTTGAGATCGGCAAGACTGTCGAGGATGAAGGCCCACAGCGCCTCGACGTCGTGATGCGGGTAGCGGGCTTGCCGCACCGGCGCGTTCGCCACTCGGCGCAGCGAGACCTCGCGCAGCGTGGCGAGGTCGACCAGCGCCACCTTGGCGTTGGTCTTGCCGATGTCGATGACGGCGATGTGGCGCGGGGCACTCATGCCATGTGGAACATGGTTTCCAGGGGCACGGCCACCGGCTCATTGTCAGGCCTGGTCTCCATGAGGTCGGCCATGTCTGCCCACCAGCGCTGCATCACCGGATGCTTCGGCAGGTCGGCCATGCCATGGTCGTCCCGCCGCCACAGCACGCCGAACAGGATGTTGGTCTCCTCGTCGAGATGGATGGAATAGTCGGAAACCCCGGCCTGCTTCAACAGCGCGACCAGCGATGGCCATATCTCGTCGTGACGCTTCTTGTATTCCGCCTTCATGCCGGGCTTGAGCATCATCTTGAACGCGTATTTTTCGGCCATCAGCGTCCCCCGCGCAGCCGCCGCCAGACGATCGGCAGCGCGATGACGATGATCAGGAGCAGGCCGATGAAGATCGACATGACGATGCCGGGCACGTTGAGCAGGCCGAGCCCGAAGGTCACCAGCCCCATGATGAAGGCGGCGAGCACGACGCCGACAATGCTGCCTGCGCCGCCAAGGATGCTGACGCCGCCAAGCACCACCATGGTGATGACTTCCAGCTCATAGCCCTGCGCGATCGAGGGACGGGTCGAACCGAGCCGGGAGGTGATCAGCACAGAGGCGATGCCGGACATCAGCCCGGTCAGGCAGAACAGGATGAACTTGATGCGGCCGACACGCACGCCGGAAAACTGTGCCGCGACCGGATTGTTGCCGATGGCGAAGACGCGGCGGCCGAAACTCGTGCGGTGCAGCACGAACCAGTAGACGACGGCGGCGATGAGAAAGAGCACCAATTCGAACGACACCACCCACCGGACGTAACCCTGGCCGAAGAAGGCGAAGCTCTCGGGATAACCCTTGTAGGCCTGGTCGCCGAGGATGATGAAGGCGATGCCTCGAAACAGGCTCATCGTGCCGATGGTGACGACGATCGAGGGCAGGCCAAGCCTCGTGACCAGCAGGCCGTTGAAGGCGCCGCAGCCGAGCCCGACGACGATGCCGATCGCCACCAGCACCGGCGTTCCGGCGCCGGCCTGCACCGCCATGCCCATCATGGTCGAGGCCAGCGCGATGATGGCGGCGACCGACAGGTCGATCTCGCCCGAAATGATCAGCAGCGCCATGGCGAAGGCGATCAGGCCCTTCTCGGTGAAGTTGAAGGTCAGGTCCGACAGCGAATAGGGGTCGAGGAAATAGGGCGAGGCGAAGCTGTTGATGGCGAAGATGGCGAGGGCCACCACGACCAGCAGCGCTTCCCAGGAAAAGATCGCCGAACGAAACGGCTTGTCGAGCCGGTCCGGAATGTGGCGCGGGGCAGGGACGTCGCTCATGCCGCCTCCACTTTTCTCAGGATGATGCGGCCCTGCTGACGTTCGCCGCGCGCGTTGAGCACGACGGCGAGGATGATGGCGCTGCCCGAAATCGCCATCTGCCAGAACGGCGAGATGTTGATGACCGGCAGCGCGTTGGAGATGATGCCGAGAAACAGCGCCCCCAACACCGCGCCCCCGACCGAACCGATGCCGCCGGCAATCGAGATGCCGCCGATGACGCAGGCGGCGATGATGTTGAGCTCATAGCCGTTGGCGACCTCGACGGAGGCGATCACGTAACGTGAGATCCAGAGATAGCCGGCGAGCCCGCCGATCATGCCGGAGATGCAGAAGACGATGAATTTCGTCCGCCCGACATCGATGCCGGCATAGACCGACGCCGTCGGATTGACACCGATGGCATAGATCGAGCGGCCGAGCGCGGTGCGTGTCATCAGGATGAAGAACAGCGCGATGACCAGAATGGCGATCCAGGACAGCACCGGAATGCCGAGGAAGGCCGCGCGTTGGAAGCCGATGAACTCGGGGCTCATCTTGTCGGCATTGACCCAGGCGCCGCCGGAGATGACGAAGGTGGCGCCGCGATAGATGGTCAGCGTGCCCAATGTCACCACGATCGAGGGGATGTTCAGCCGCCACACCAGAAGGCCGTTGAAGGCGCCGAGCACCAGGCCGACGACCAGGGCAATGACGATCAGCAGCGGGATCGGGATCGCCGGGTGAGCGGCGTTCAGCATCGCCACCACCATGCCGGTAAAGCAGAGGTTCGACGCCATCGACAGGTCGATCGAACGGGTCAGGATGACCACCATCTGCCCGAGCGCCAGGATCATCAGGATCGAGGTGTCGTTGAACACCTGGCGCAAATTGCCGGGGTCGGCGAAGGCGGGAAAACGCGTCGAGATCAGCCCGATCAGCACGACGATCGCCGCCAGCAACCAGATTTCGCGATATTTCAGCAAAGTTTTCATGCCGCGATCCCCGCCGCCGTCCGGACCAGCGTCTCGGCGTCCAGTCCGTTGTTGTCGTAGACGGCCGCGACAAGGCCCTCGCGCATGACGACGACGCGGTCGGACATGCCGAGGATTTCGGGCAGCTCCGACGATACCATGATCACCGACAGGCCTTGCGCCACCAGCTCGGCCATGAAGCCGTGCACGGCGGCCTTGGAGCCGATGTCGATGCCCTTGGTCGGCTCGTCCAGGATGATCACCTTGGGGGCGGTCGCCAGCCATTTGGCGATGACGACCTTCTGCTGGTTGCCGCCCGACAGCGTGCCGACATCCTGGCTGAGCGAGGAGGCCCTGAGGTCGAGCCGCTCGGTGTAGGAGCGGGCGAGCGAAAACTCCTCCGCCAGCCGCAGCACGCCGGATTTGGACGTGCGTGCCAGCGACGGGAGAGAAACATTCTGGAAGATGGGCAGGCCGATCACCACGCCTTGCTTGCCGCGCTCCTCCGGCACGTAGACGATGCCGGCCTCGATCGAATCCGCCGCCGATTTCGGCGCGATCGTCTTGCCGTCCAGCGTGATCGTGCCGCCGGAGGTGCGGGTGATCCCTGAAATCGCCTGCATCACCTCGCTGCGGCCGGCGCCGACAAGGCCGTAGAAGCCGAGAATCTCGCCCTTGTGCAGCTCGAAACCGATGTCGTTGAATTCGGTGGGGTGCGACAGGCCGGAGACCGACAGCACCTGCGCGCCGATCTCGGCCTTGCGCTGTGGAAAGATGTGATCGACCGCACGGCCCACCATCATGCGCACGATCTGGCTCTGGGCGGCATCCTTGATCAGCCCTTCGCCGACCATCTCGCCGTCGCGGAACACGGTGTAGCGGTCGGCGATGCGGTAGATCTCGTCGAACTTGTGGCTGATGAACAGGATCGCCTTGCCTTCGCTCTTGAGGAACTCGATCAGCAAAAAGAGCTCTTCGATCTCCTTCATCGAAAGGGCGGCCGTCGGTTCGTCCATGATGACGATCTGCGCGTCGATCGACATGGCCCGCGCCACGGCAACGAGATGCTTGTTGGCGATGCCGAGGTCCTTCAGCCTTGCATCGGCGTCGATATGGCGGGCATGCATGGTGTCGAGCACTTCGCGCGCATTTCTGCGCATGGTGCGCCAGTCGATGGTGCCAAAGCGGGTGCGCGGCGCATGGCCGAGAAAGATGTTTTCGGCGACCGTCAGATCGTCGAACAGCACGGTTTCCTGATGGATGGCGGTAACGCCATGGCCGAAGGCGGCGTGCGCGCTGGGCAGGGTGACGTCCTGCCCGTCTATGCTGATCGTGCCCGCATCGGGCTGGTAGATGCCGGTCATGATCTTGACCAGCGTCGACTTGCCGGCGCCGTTCTCGCCGATCAGCGCCGTCACCTGGCCCGGATAGAGCGAGAGGCTGACATTGTGCAGCGCGCGCACGCCGGGAAAGCTCTTCGAGATGCCGGACAGCGTCAGGCGCGGCGTGGAGGCCAGGGGCCCGTCCTTCACCGTGCCGTGTTGGGCTGTCGTGTCCATGGTCGTATCAAGCCCTGAAACAAGGTGCGTTTGAAGTTGCGGCGGGGCGTGAACCCCGCCGCGTCAGCTTGAAGCTCCGGATCAGTAGATCTTGGAGAACTTCTCGATGTTGGTCTTGTCGAACTGGAAGGGCGGAGCCATCGCAGCCGAATTGGTGTCGTCGAGCGTGACCTTGCCGACGCGGCCGATCGACAGCGTCGCACCGGGCTTGGCCTCTTCCTTCTTCACCGCCAGATCGTGGGCGAGGTAGACGGCGGAGTAACCGAGATCGATCGGGTTCCAAAGAGCCACGGCCTGTGAAGCGCCGTTGTCGATGAACTTCTTGAACTCCGACGGCAGCGCGAGGCCGGTGACGTTGACCTTGCCGATCAGCTTCTCATCGGTGACGACCTGGGCAGCGGCGACGACGCCGACGGTGGTCGGCGCGATGATCGCCTTGAGGTTCGGATAGGACTTCAGCAGGCCCTTGGCTTCGTCGGTGCTCTTGGCCGAATCGTCATCGCCATAGACGGTGGCGACGAGCTTGATCTTCGGAAATTTCTCCGGCAGCACCTTCTTGGCCGCGTCGATCCAGGCGTTCTGGTTGGTCGCGGTCGAGGAGGCCGACAGGATGGCGACGTCGCCGCCCTCAGGCAAATAGTCGGCAGCGAGCTTGATGATGGTCTCGCCGATCAGGCCGGTATCGGACGGGTTGAGGTGAAGCTGGCGGCCTTCCTTGGCGACGCCCGAATCCCAGGAGATGACGGTGATGCCGCGCTCCATGGCCTTCTTCAGCACCGGCACCAGCGCGTCGGCGTCATTGGCCGAGATGGCAATGGCGTTGACCTTTTGCGCGATCAGTGAATTGACCACCTCGATTTGCGCTTCGGCGGTCGCCTTGGTCGGGCCGGTGTAGATGATGTCGACATCGCCCAGTTCCTTGGCCGCCTCTTCGGCGCCCTTGTTGGCGGCGTCGAAGAAGCCGTTGCCGAGCGACTTCACCACCAGCGCGATCTTGACGTTCTCGGCATGGGCGGCATTCACGACCATGGCGGCGGAAAAGGCCGCCGTAACCATCAGTTTCTTCAGAAAGCTCATCGAATATTCCTCCCTTGAGCGTTGCATTCCATCGCCGCTGCGGGCGTGAGGGTGTCTCAGGCTTGCAGCGAAGATTCTTCCTTTGCCGACTTGCGGGCGACGATCAGCGTTACCCCCGCTGTTTCGAGCATCTTTGCCTCGCGGTCCTCGATGCCGTCGTCGGTGATGACGGTGGCGATGCGCGACAGCCCGCACAGGATCAGGCTGGAGCGTTTGCGGAATTTCGAGGAATCGACCAGCACCACCAACTCGTCGGCCTGATCGATCAGCTTCTGTTCCGCCTGGATCAAGAGCGGATCGCCTTCCATCAGGCCGAGCGGCCCGAGCCCCTGGGCGCCCATGAACATGCGGCGCGCGTAGAAATTGCGCGTCACGTCATTGTCGAAGGGCGACAGGATGATGTTCTGCTCGCGGTAGATGGTGCCGCCGGACAGCATCACCGTGTTCTTGGAGTGCTTGAGCAGGCTTTCGGCGATCGGGAAGGAATTGGTGAAGATCGGCATGCGGCGGCCGGTCAGGAAATGCACCATCTGGAAGGTGGTGGTGCCGCCGTTGATGATGATCGGCTCGCCGTCCTTGCAGAGCTCCACCGCTTCCCGCGCTATCGCCCGCTTCTGCGCGGCGTTGAGCGTCTCGTTCACGGAAAAAGGCCTGCCGGCAAGGCCGATGAACTGTGGCGGCGTGATCGCCTCGGCGCCGCCGCGCACCCGGCGCAGTCGCTTTTGCACGTGCAGGGCCGCGATATCGCGCCGGATCGTCGCCTCGGAAGACTCCGTCAGGTCGACCATTTCCTGCACCGTCACCACAGGCTTTTCCTGGACGGCGGACAGAATGATCCTGTGGCGCTCTTTTTCGTGCATGGTTCCTCCCTGCATGGCCATCTGGCATTAGAAATCGCGCAGTGTCAATCATTTCCGATCATAGAATTTCATTGTGCAGTGCAATATGATTGATGTTGATCGTTTGTGATTGACAAAGCCACGTCTTGCGTAGACATTCCCGACGAAAAGAGGAGCGCACCGTCCGCGCTTCAAGGGAGGATTACCCATGCTCGACAAGCGCTCCGGCTCGCGCCTCGCCAATATTTGGGATGATGCGAAGGCAAGGGGGATGAGCGATCCCGAGCTTCTGGTCTATCGTTCGAACACGCTCGGCTCCGACAAGCGTGTCACCAATTACGGTGGCGGCAACACATCGTCGAAAATCCGGCAAAAGGATCCGCTCACCGGACAGGACGTGGAAGTGCTGTGGGTGAAGGGCTCCGGCGGCGACAGCGCTTCGATCAAGCTTGATGGTTTTGCCACGCTCTACATGGACAAATTGCGAGCCCTCAAAGGCCTTTATCGCGGCGTCGAGCATGAAGACGAGATGGTGGGTTATCTACCCCATTGCACCTTCAATCTCAATCCGCGCGCGGCCTCGATCGACACGCCGCTGCATGCCTACGTGCCGAAGCCCTATGTCGATCACATGCATCCCGACGCCATCATCGCCATCGCGGCCGCCAAAGATTCCAAGGCCTTGACGAAAGAAATCTTCGGCGATGCCATAGGCTGGCTGCCGTGGAAGCGGCCGGGCTTCGAACTCGGCCTGTGGCTGGAGAAATTCTGCTTTGACCATCCAGCCGCCAAGGGCGTCATCCTGGAAAGCCACGGCCTGTTCACCTGGGGCGACAGCCCGAAGGAATGCTACGAAACGACGATCTCGGTGATCAACCAGGCGATCGAGTGGTTCGAGCGCCGTTCCGAGGGCGTTGCCATTTTCGGTGGCGAAGCGGTCAAGTCGCTCGACGCCGCCGAACGCCGCGCCATCGCCGCGAAGCTGATGCCGAGGATCCGCGGCCTCATCTCGGAAAAGAGCCATAAGCTCGGCCATTTCGACGATTCCGCCGCCGTGCTCGAATTCGTCAATTCCAGGGATCTGCGCCCGCTGGCGGCACTCGGCACCTCATGCCCGGATCATTTCCTGCGCACCAAGATCCGGCCGCTGGTCATCGAGTTCGATCCGGCCAAGCCCGATGTCGATGCCGTCATCGCGCGGCTGGCCGACGACATTGCCGAATACCGCGTCGGCTACCAGGCCTATTATGACAGCTGCAAGCATGCGGACTCGCCCGCCATCCGCGATCCCAACGCCGTCGTCTATCTGATGCCCGGCGTCGGCATGTTCACCTTCGCCGGCGACAAGGCCACGGCGCGCATTTCGGGGGAGTTCTACGTCAACGCCATCAACGTCATGCGCGGCGCCTCGACCGTCTCCTCCTATGTCGGCCTGCCTGCGCAGGAAGCCTTCGACATCGAATACTGGCTGCTCGAGGATCTGAAGCTGCAGCGCATGCCGAAGCCCAAGGCTCTTGCCGGCAAGATCGCGCTCGTCACTGGCGGCGCGGGCGGCATCGGCCGCGCGACGGCGAGCCGGCTGCTGCGCGAAGGCGCCTGCGTGGTGCTCGCCGACATCGACGAGACAGCACTTGCCAGCGCCAACGACGAACTGGCCAAGGCCTATGGCAAGGATTTTGTCCGCCCCGTGGTCATCAACGTCACGTCGGAGGATCAGGTCGTCGCCGGCTTTGCCGAAACGGCGGTCGAGTTCGGCGGCACCGATATTCTGGTCTCCAACGCCGGCCTCGCCTCCTCGGCGCCGATCGAGGACACGACGCTGGCGCTGTGGAACAAGAACATGGACATCCTGTCGACGGGCTATTTCCTGGTGTCGCGGGAAGCGTTCCGGCTGTTTAGGGTGCAAAAGATTGGCGGCAACGTCGTTTTCGTCGCCTCCAAGAACGGCCTTGCCGCCTCGCCGAACGCCGCCGCCTATTGCACCGCCAAGGCCGCCGAGATCCATCTCGCCCGCTGCCTGGCGCTGGAGGGCGCGGAGGCGCAGATCAGGGTCAACGTCGTCAATCCGGACGCCGTACTGCGCGGCTCCAAAATCTGGTCCGGCGAGTGGAAGGAACAGCGCGCCGCCGCCTACAAGATGTCGACCGACGACCTTGAGGAACATTACCGCTCGCGCTCGATGCTGAAGCGCTCGGTGTTTCCCGAGGACATCGCCGAAGCGATCTATTTCTTCGCCTCCGACATGTCGGCCAAGTCGACCGGCAACATCGTCAATGTCGACGCCGGCAACGCGCAAAGCTTTACGCGCTAGGCCCTCCTTCTCCCCATTCACGGGGAGAAGGTGCCGGCAGGCGGATGAGGGGCAGCGCCAGCTGAACGAAATTTGGGAGGAACAGCAGTGTCCGAAACCATCATCTCGGCCGACGTCGTCGAAAAAAACAACGCGGCGCGCAAGGCCGACCTCGAGCGTGACTACGCCTCGCTCGGCGAACGGCTCGACCTTCGCGGCATCGCCATCGACGCGATCCGAGACAAGGTCGAGAAATTCGCGGTGGCGATCCCCTCCTGGGGTGTCGGTACCGGCGGCACGCGCTTTGCCCGTTTCCCCGGCGCCGGCGAACCGCGCGACATCTTCGACAAGATC
This sequence comes from Mesorhizobium sp. B2-2-3, assembly GCF_006442405.1. Lineage (NCBI taxonomy): Bacteria > Pseudomonadati > Pseudomonadota > Alphaproteobacteria > Hyphomicrobiales > Phyllobacteriaceae > Mesorhizobium > Mesorhizobium sp. B2-2-3. The sequence goes on from NZ_VFWC01000001.1 coordinate 464,458, forward strand.
GAGGATTGCGCCGTCATCAAGCAATTGACGCAGGCGACACCGACGGTGTCGCTGCACATTCCCTGGGACAAGGCCGACCCGAACCGGCTGAAGCAGGCGGCCTCGCGTTTCGGCCTCGGCTTCGACGCCATGAACTCCAATACGTTCTCCGACGCCAGGGACCAAAAGCTGTCCTACAAATTCGGCTCGCTCTCGCATGCCGATGCCGGAACGCGCCGGCAAGCGGTCGAGCACAATCTCGAATGCATCGAGATCGGCAAGACGCTTGGGTCGAAGGCGCTGACGGTGTGGATCGGCGACGGCTCGAACTTCCCCGGCCAGGTCAACTTCGCCAAGGCGTTCGAGCGCTATCTCGATGCCATGAAAGAGGTCTATGTCGGGCTGCCCGCTAACTGGAAGCTGTTCACCGAACACAAGATATACGAGCCTGCCTTCTATTCCACCGTCGTGCAGGATTGGGGCACCAATTACATTATTGCCAAGGAACTCGGCGACAAGGCCTTCTGCCTGGTCGACCTCGGCCACCACGCGCCCAACGTCAACATCGAGATGATCGTGTCGCGGCTGATCCAGTTCAGGAAACTCGGCGGCTTCCACTTCAACGATTCGAAATATGGCGACGACGACCTCGATGCCGGTTCGATCGACCCCTACCGGCTGTTCCTGGTCTTCAACGAACTGGTCGACGCCGAACTGTCCGGCGCCGACGGCTTCGATCCGGCGCATATGCTCGACCAGAGCCACAACGTCACCGATCCGATCGAGAGCCTGATGCTGTCCGCGGTCGAGGTGCAGCGCGCCTACGCGCAGGCGCTGCTGGTCGACCGCAAGGCGCTTGAAGGTTTTCAGGACGGGAATGACGCGCTGATGGCAACGCAGACGCTAAAATCAGCCTACCGCACCGATGTCGAGCCGATCTTGGCCATGGCGCGGCTGAACACCGGCGGCGCCATCGATCCGGTCGCCGCTTACCGGGCGGCAGGCTACCGCGCCAAGGTCGCGGCGGAACGCCCGGCCGTTGCCGGCGGCAGCGGTGGCATTGTCTGAGGCCGAGCCCGCCCCTCATCCGGTCGCTTCGCGGCCACCTTCTCCCCGCTGGGGAGAAGAGACTGGCGCGAGCGCTGACAGCCTCCTCTCCACTAGACTAGGGAAGAGGTCGGATGGCAATCCGGGTGGGGCTCTTTCTCGTGCCCCCTCAATTGTTAGTGGACTCGATCACCCGAACACGGTTTCCTAGGCGTCCCCCGCCAGGAGCCTCGCCATGCATATCACTCGCCGCACGCTGATCGCCGTCAGCCTCTCCTTCACAATCGCTTTCGCGCCATGGGCGGCCGCCATCGCCGCCTCGCCAGCGCCTGCCAAAGGCGAGAACGGCATGGTTGTCACCGCGCAGCATCTGGCGTCGGAGGTGGGCGTCGAAGTCCTGAAGAAGGGCGGCAACGCCGTCGATGCGGCGGTCGCTGTTGGTTATGCGCTCGCCGTCGTCTATCCCAATGCCGGCAATATCGGCGGCGGCGGCTTCATGACTGTCCGCTTCAAGGACGGCAAGTCGACCTTCCTCGATTTCCGCGAACGTGCGCCGCTGGCCGCGACCAAGACCATGTATCTCGACAAGGACGGCAAACCGGTGAAAGGCGCCAGCCTCGACGGCTACCTCGCCGTCGGCGTGCCGGGCTCCGTCGCCGGTTTCGAGATGGCGCGCGAAAAATACGGCACCTTGTCCCGGCAGGACCTCATGGCGCCGGCCATTCGCTATGCCAAGGACGGGTTCATCCTCAATCAGGGTGACGCCGCCTCGTTTGCCGGAGGTGCCGACAGGCTGGCGAAGGATCCCGCTGCGGCGGCCATATTCCTGAAGCCGGATGGCAAGCCCTATGGCATCGGCGAGCGGCTGGTCCAACCCGACCTAGCCGCGTCGCTCTCGGCGATTTCCGAAAAAGGCCCCGACGCCTTCTACAAGGGCGCCATCGCCGATGCCATCGTCAAGGCAAGCGGCGCCAAGGGCGGTATCCTGGCCAAGGGCGATTTCGAACAATATGCGGTGCGCGAGCTCAAGCCGGTGACCTGTTCCTATCGCGGCTACGAGATCATTTCCTCGCCGCCGCCAAGCTCCGGCGGCGTCATCATCTGCGAAATCCTCAACGTGCTGGAAGGCTATCCGCTGTCCTATCTTGGCGCCGGTTCGGCCGAGACCGTGCATGTCATGGTCGAAGCCATGCGCCACGCCTATGTCGACCGCAATTCGGCGCTCGGAGATCCCGATTTCGTCGACAATCCGGTCTCGAAGCTGCTGGACAAGGCCTACGCCAAGGATATCCGCGACAAGATCGATCCGTTCCGGGCCGGCGTCTCTCAGGACCTGATGCCGAAGGGGTTCGGCGAGAGCAAGGAGACGACGCATTATTCGATCATCGACAAGGACGGCAACGCGGTCGCGGTCACCTACACACTGAACGGCTCGTTTGGCGCCGGCGTTGTCGCCGACGGCACCGGTATCCTGCTCAACAACGAGATGGACGATTTCACCCAGAAGCCCGGCGTGCCCAACCTCTACGGCCTGGTCCAGGGCGAGGCCAACGCCATCCAGCCGAAGAAGACGCCGCTGTCGTCGATGAGCCCGACCGTGGTGGCCAAGGACGGCAAGCCGTTCATGGTCATCGGCAGCCCCGGCGGTTCGCGCATCATCACCATTACACTGGAAACCATCGTCAACGTCATCGACCACGGCATGAACATCCAGGAGGCGATCGACGCCCCGCGCATCCATCATCAATGGCTGCCCGACACGGTCTATATCGAGCCGTTCGGACTGTCGCCGGACACCGAAAGGTTGCTGGCCGGCATGGGTTATCATCTCGATCTCAGCGACAAGACCTGGGGTCAGGCAGCGGGCATACTGGTCGGCGGCAAGAGCCTGGCGGAAATTGGGAAGGGTGGCGGCGCCCGCTACAATGGCGCCATCGACAGCCGCGCCGCTTCCGGCGAGGCGCTCGGCTATTGATGGGACTGGCGCACTCCGCAAGCGCGTGAACCCGCGTCCGCAATCGCATCGAAAACGAAAAAACAGGGCGGTCTGGGTTTCCGTGAAACGACCGCTTTAATTGACGATCAAGCCGTCACGAAATCAGCGTGACGGTGGATGCGATCAGCATCAGGGCCGCGATGCCGACGAACAGTGCGTAGATGCGCGGCCGGTCGAGCAGAAGCGCGTTTCCCGATATCCAGGCCGATGTGGCGCCGCCGAGCGCGAACAGGAAACCGTTGCGGTGGCCGAAGGTCATCGACGCGGCCATCAGCCCGCCTATGATCAGGGCGCCGAACACGATTATGACGGCGACCGCGTATCTCTCGAAGTCGTTGCCGCTGCCCATCGCCGGACCGATTGCATTCAAATTCGGCAGGTCATCCGGATCGAAGGGGCTGGTCGACCCGTATTCGTCTTGACCGATGGATTCTCGCATCACTCGTTCTCCGCTGACCGGCAACAAACCATCAACACATGCCGAGCGCAACCCGATCGCGTGTTTCTCCCTACGTGTTGACCGCGATATCAAACCGTTCCGGCAGGGCGCGCCATCCGTTTTGGCGGGTTCGGACCACCGCCGCAACGCCAGCGGTGTCGGCCCGAATGGCAACGGCCCGCCAACCTGTTTTTATATGGGCGTTTCTTCTGGAGAAAACATGATGGCGGAGTTGATTCGAGCTTCGACAGAAGCATTTTTACGCGACCGGAGCCGCGGCGCCAGGCGCGGCCGCGTAAAATTTTCAGCTCCGGGCGTCCGCTTGATGTTGAGCCAGGTGCGTTCCGCACTTGGGGCGAGCGTCATGCTGGCGCTCGCGGGCTCATGATGAAGCAGCTCGACCAAAGCGGCCGGGCTGATCGCATGGACAAAGCTCGGCCGGGGATCGATTTTCGGCGACGGCCTGCGATATCCTAAGCTGGTATCAGGGCGGCGATACGGTGGATGCTGATCTCCTTGCGTGCCTTGGACGCCTCGTTGGTCAGCCTCATGTCGAACCTCTGTACTGGACAGCCTCAATCCATAGTGCGAGCGCGGTGGCAGGCGACCGTCCCTTTACTTTCAAATCGCGGCCTCGATAGCCGCCGGCCGCGATCCATACCGTTTTTGAACGCTGATAGATTGTTACGCCTCGTGCATTCGCCCAAGCGCATGATTCCGCGAACTTTGGAGCCATTGCCGAGCCCGTTCCCGAGAATGCTGTCTCTATGTGACAAAGCTGCGTGGCCATATCAGGTCCCCTAATTTTGACGGTCCCGGCCGACGATCCCCGACCCTCGCCCAAAATCACCGAATGAATGATAGGACCGCTTCCGTTACGGTAATGTGTCGCCACCAGCGCGGTCAGGTATCTCCCGATGCAAAAGCCGCCAGCTTTCGGCAGGGACAGGTCTGGAGTGGCCAGGGATTAAACCCAGCTTAGGTCAACGAGCGGGCGGAGAGCCGGGATCGGCCGCCATTCAAACCTGATCAGGAGATCGGGCTGGAGACGATGATGCGCAAGGCGCACCTGTTCGACGCACAGCGCGGCGCCAGGATAAATTAGGGGGAATGGCTGACGCGCGCTGGCGACTGTCAGCTCATCCTGTCTATCAAGGTTTGGCGTTGGCTTTCCGCCAAGCCTCGTACTCGTCGTTCGCGCTTGGGTGCAGTGGATAGTAGCGTTGCAACGGCGCGCCCCCCATGAGTTTCATTCGTGAGAATTCCTCCCAATCGTGATGTTTCTGGGATTCTTCGATGACCTTCGGGGCCATTGCGACGGGAAGCACCACCACCCCGTCGTCATCGGCGACGATGATGTCGCCGGGGATCACCGTCACACCGCCGCAGGCAATCGGAACGTTGACCGCATTGGGATAGATGCTGGTCTGCACATGATAATTTGGCGTCCAGCCGCGCAGCCAAAGAGGCAGGTCGAGCTTTTCGACATTGGGCCGGTCGCGCATGCACCCATCGATGACGATGCCCGCACCGCCTCTGCCCTTGAAATAGGTCGACATCATATCGCCGAAGACACCGGAGCTCATGTCGCCGCGCGCGTCGACGACGACCACGTCGCCCTCCTGCGCATGGTAGAGCACATGTCTGTGAAGTTGCGTCTCCGGATCGGCATATTCTCCCTCGGTGAAGAGGTCCGGTCTCTGCGGCATGAACTGCAATGTCAGTGCCGGCCCGACGATCGACTTCCCATGGTTCTGCGGCACCGGGCCGACCATGTGCGGATTGCGAAAGCCCATGTGGCCAAGTGTGCCCGCGACCGTGGCGGCGCCGATCTCCCTTAGCGCGTCGATCAGGTCCTTGGGCGGCCGCGTGATATCGGGAGTATGCGTCATTTTCGGACTCCGGTTGAAATTGAATTACCAGTTGGTGACAGAGCCGTCGCGGCGCTTGAGATGTGGCGCTTCCCAGAAACGGAAACTCTGCGCCTGGACCGCCGCTTCATTGACCTCGACGCCGAGCCCCGGCAGGTCGCTGACCGGATAATCGGTCCCGTCGAGCCTTGGCTGTACGGGGAAAAAGTCGGAATTGTCGAAACCCAGCTTCCTTTCGGGGATCCTGGTCTCGAGCCACGCGAAGTTGGGCACCGCGGCGGCGAGATGCACGGTTGCGGCCGTGCACACGGGGCCAAGGGGATTGTGTGGCATCAGGTCCACATAGTGCGCCTCGCTCCAGCCAGCGACTTTCATCGCCTCGGTGAGCCCGCCGACATTGCAGACATCGAGCCGGTTGAACTGGTGGATGCCGCGCTCGATGTAAGGCAGGAACTGCCACTTGCTGGCAAATTCCTCGCCGATGGCAAAGGGGATGTCGGTCATCGTACGAAGGGACTCGTACGCCTCTGGTGTCTCGGCCCGTATTGGCTCCTCGAGGAAATCAAGCACGCCGCGGCCAAGCTTGTTGCAGAAGCTCGCCGCCTCGGCCACCGACAGCCGATGATGATAATCGACGCCGAGCACCACCTCATCGCCCAGCGCCTCGCGCGCTTTGTTCAGCATGCTCGCGGTAGGGCCGATCGATTCACGCGGCTCGAAGACGTCCTTGCTGCTTTGTCCGATGGGGAAGAAGCGGATCGCCTGCCAGCCCTGCGCGCGCAGTTCGCGGGCGCGTTCGATCGCAACATCGCCCTCGGCCTCGTCTCCGGTCGAGGCGAAGGTGGGCACGCGGTCGCGCTGCTTGCCGCCAAGCAACTCGTAGACCGGCACCCCCAGCGCCTTGCCTTTAATGTCATGAAGGGCGATGTCGATGGCGGAAATCGCCGCCTGCAGGACCCGACCCCCTTCGAAGTATTGGCTGCGATAAACCTCCTGCCAGATACGCCCGATCTGCATCGGGTCGCGGCCGATGAGAAACTCGCGGTAGTGCTCGACCGCGCCGGCTACGGCTTTCTCGCGACCGCTCAAGCCGCTTTCGCCCCAGCCGAAGATACCCTGGTCGGTCTCGACCTTGACGAGCATCTGGTTGCGCGTTCCCACCCATACCGGGTAGGGCTTGATCGCGGTGATCTTCAGGTTCTTAGTCATACACGCCCGCGTTCCACGCGCATCCCCTGTCTCAGTCGGCCTTGAGGGCCATTTCAGTTTCGCCGTCGAACAGATGCATCCGCTCCTGGTCGAACTCGAGCCAGATCCGCTCATCAGGTTTGACGGCGACGTTGGGCGACACGCTGATGTTGACGATGGCGCCCGACAGGAATGCTTGCACGAAGGTGACGTCTCCGGTCGGCTCCACCGTATAGGCCTTGGCCGGAATGGCGCCCGGGACCGCGCTTTTGTGCAGCTTGATCGTCGAGTGCCGCGCGCCGAGCACGACCTTCTTGGTGGTCGCTCCCTGGACCTTGCGCGCGTTGAGTTGCGACAGCTCAAGCGTCCAGCCTTCCGCGCTGGTCAGCGCGGTGCTGCCGTTTGCCGTCGAAGCCTCCAGCGGAATGAGGCTCATCGCCGGGCTGCCGATAAAGCTGGCGACGAACATGTTGACCGGATGGGCAAAGACCTGCGCCGGTGAATCGTATTGCTGCAGATAGCCGCCATTCATCACCGCCATCTTGTCGGCCATGGTCACGGCTTCGAGCTGGTCGTGCGTCACATAGATGATCGTTGCCTTGAGGTCCTGGTGGAAGCGCTTGATCTCGGATCGCATCTGCACGCGCAGTTTGGCGTCGAGGTTGGAGAGCGGCTCGTCCATGAGGAACACAGCGGGGTCGCGGACGAGGGCACGGCCAAGGGCGACGCGCTGCTGCTGCCCGCCCGAAAGTTCCCGCGGTTTGCGCTCGAGCAGGTGCGTCATGTCGAGAACGCGCGCCGCTTCCCTGACCTTCTTGTCGATCTCGTCCCTGGAGAGTTTGCGCATCTGCAGCGGGAACGCCAGGTTCTTGTAGACCGATTTCTGCGGGTACAGCGCGTAGTTCTGGAACACCATTGCGATGTCCCGGTCCTTGGGGTCGAGATCATTGACCACCCGGTCTCCGATGACGATGTCGCCCGATGTGATCGAGGTCAGCCCCGCGACGAGATTGAGCGTGGTTGTTTTGCCGCAGCCTGACGGGCCGACCAGCGCAACGAACTCGCCGTCATTGACCGTCAGCGAAACATCGTTGACAGCTTTGAAGCCGCCATAGGTCTTGACGAGATCTTTGAGGACCACGTGGGCCATTGGCAACTCCCTAATGCTTGACCGCGCCTTCTGTAAGGGCGCGTACGAAGTATCGTTGCAGGACGAGGAACAGCACCACGACGGGCACGCTCATCATGAAGCTGGCCGCCATCAGGCCCGGAAAGTCCGTCGTGTTTTCCGAGAAGAAGCGCTGGATGCCGACCGGCAGCGTCAATTGCTCGTTCTTGGAAAGGAAGGTGTAGGCGTAGATGTATTCGTTCCAGGCGCCGATGAAGGAATAGATCGCGGTGGCGATGATCCCAGGCGTCGAGAGCGGCATCACGATCAGGATGAAGGCCTGGAACCGCGTTGCGCCGTCGATGCGCGCCGCCTGCTCGAGTTGCACCGGGATGTTGTCGTAGAAGCCCTTGAGCAGCCAGATCGCCAGCGGCAGCCCGAAGGTCAGATAGGTGAGAATGAGCGAGCCGTGCGTGTTCACCAGGCCGATCGCGCGCATCAGGATGAAGAGCGGCACGAGAAAGATCACTGCCGGAAACATGTTGCGCAGCAAAACGGCGAAGAACAGGAAGTTCCGTCCGGGGAAACTGAAGCGCGAAAAAGCGTAGGCCGCGGGGACAGCCACGATTACGGAAAGGATTGTCGTGACGGTCGACACGAACAGGCTGTTCCAGAAGAAGCGGAGGAAGTCCTGGCCGACGCTGTTCTGCGGATCGAGCAGTTTCTGATAGCTGGCGAGGGTCGGCTCGTCCGGCCACCATTGCGGCGGGAATTGCGTCGCCGCGAACCCGGATTTGATCGAGGTGATCAGCATCCAGATCATCGGCAATGCTGTATAAAGCAGCATGAACACGAGAAAGATGCGCCCGGCCCACCGCCATCCGTCGACGCGCATACGGCGACGGGTCTGGCCTCGGGAGACCGTCTCGGCAATCGCGCTCATGCGCCGCCCTCCTTCCGCTCGTTGCCGCTCAGCGCACGGACGTAGAAGTAGCCCAGCGTCATCAGGATGATGAACAGGAGCACCGAATAGGCCGATGCCACGCCCCAGCGCTGCCGGCCGAAGGCGAGTTCGTAAATATGGGTGATCCAGATATGCGATGCATTCGACGGCCCGCCGCCGGTCATGATCCAGGGGATGATGAAGGAATTGAAGTTGGCCACTGCCAGCAGCAGGATCGTCACCACCGAGACGTTGCGCAGATGCGGGAAGGTGACGTGCCAGAAGCGCTGCCAGGCATTGGCTCCGTCAACTTTCGCGGCGAGCAGCAACTGCTCGGGGACTGTCTGCAGGCCCGCCATCATCATGATCATGGCGAACGGAAACTCGCGCCAGATATTGACGACGATCAGCGAGGGGAGAACCGTGCTGACGTTGTCGATGAAATTCGGCGGTCGGTCGGCCAATCCGAGGCCGACCAGCACTGCGCCGATGATGCCGAAATCCGAATGGTAGATCCACTTCCAGATATAGGAGGCGGCGACCGCGCTGATGACCCAGGGAATGATCAGGATAGCGCGCAGCATACCGCGGCCGATAAAGTCGCGGTGGAGCGCCAGCGCAGTGGCAAACCCCAGGACAAAGGAGATGAAGGTGGACCCGAATGTCCAGATCAGCGTGTTCCAGGTGACTTTCCAGAACACCTCGCTGGTGAGGATGGCCGTGTAGTTGTCGAAGCCGATGAAGGTCTTGTCACGAAGCTGCAAGCCGGGCGGCGTTTTATAGAACGACAGCTCGATCGTGTAGTAGATCGGATAGGCGATGACGATGAGCATCACGGCGATCGCGGGCAGCACGTACGCGTAGTCGGCGCGATGCTCCCAGATATTCCGCAGCGCACCGGACCTGCCGGGTTGCAATTTTCGGCGCGCCTCGGCGTTGCCGGTCACGATCGTCACGATGGTATGCCCTTGTTTCTTCGGAACGAACCGGCTGCGCTGTCAGCGCAGCCGGTCAGGTCGTGGGTCAGGCGCAGGCTAGAGCCCGCCCATCAGGTCTTTCACCTTCTGGGCCGCGTCGTCCGCCGCCTGGTCGACGGTCATCGCTCCGGTCAGAGCATTCTGCAGCATGTCCGGGACGATGATGTTCATGATCTCCGGGGCCTGCGGCAGCGCCGGGAACGGGATGCCGTATGGCAGCATCGAGGTCGTGACATCGAGGAATTTGATGTTGTCCAGACGTTCCTTCATCCATTTGGTCTTGAAGCCGTTCAGGTTGCCGGGATTCGATCCGGCATAGGCCATCTTCAGCGACCATTCAGGGCTCGTCCACATGCAGATGATAGCCTTCGCCGCCGGCTCGTCTACCTTGCCGCCTTCGACATATTCGGGCTTCAGGATGTGGATGTTCGAGCCGCCGAACACGACCGCGCGCTTGCCGTCGGGCCCGGCCGGGATCAGGCCGTAGCGCATGTTGTCTATGACGGTCTGCGCCTTGTCCTTGTCGGTGCCCGTCGCCTTCTTCTGCAGGTCGAGCATGACATTGTAGTCGGACGGGTGCGAGATCATCATGCCGAGTTGGCCGGCGACGAACAGGGGCTGGTTATCGGCCTGCTGGTTGGTGAGTGCCGAAACCGGAACCGACTTGTCGCGAACATACATGTCGTAGGAAGCCTGCAGCGCCGCCTTGCTCTGCGGGCTGTTCAGCTCGACCTGCTCATAGGTCGGGTTTGCCGCCGCTTCGTCGAAGACGCCGCCACCATAGGCCCATAGCTGCGGCATGAAGCGATACGGCGTATTGCCGGCATTCTTGCGAGCCACGAGGCCATACCCGGCAATGCCGAGCTTGTCGTGGATCTGCTTGGAGTACTTGATGACGTCGTCCCAGGTTGCCGGTGGCTTGTCCGGATCGAGGCCGGCGCGTTTGAAGATGTCGGCGTTCCAGATGAACGCCATCGTTTCGTTGTTGGTTGGAATGCCGTAGGTCACCCCGTCCCAGGTCACGGCCTTCATGGCGCCGGGCCAGAAGTCCTCGGTCGAATAGCCCACATCCTCGGGCTTCAGCGGCTGCAGATAGCCTTTTGAAGCGAATTCGGTACCACCCAGGATTTGCAAGCGGACCGCCATCGGCGCGGCATTGCCGAGGAGCGCGGTGCGGAACTTGTCGAGAAGGTCGTTATAGGTGAGGGCTTGCTCCTCGAGCTGGATGTTTGGATAGGTCTTGCGGAAGGTTTCGAAGAATTCCTTGTAGTACTGGCGCAGGAGGTCGGGGTCGCCCTCGAACACGCCCTGATACCAGAAGGTCAGTCGCCCCTTGTAGTCCAGCGGGGTGACCTTGGCACAATCGGCCGCCGTGTCGAAATCCTGTGTTCCCGCAATGGCGCGGACATATTCCGGCGACCACTTGCTGAGGTCGACCGGTGGCGCGCCCAGCGCCGATGTGGACATCAGCGATGCCGCCAAAACGCTGGCGACAGTGCCGCGCAGGACCGCACTGCCGAGTATAATCCTCGTCATAGGTATCCTCCCTGGTTCTCCCATGCCGCTTTGCGGCGAGGCAAAGCGGTCTTGCTCGTTTGATCGCAGGACGTCTTTGTATCTGTGTACCCGTTCGGGAGCCTTGTACGTTTTCAGATCATGAATTGCCTGTCAACGCGTTAGATCGTACATTGTTTATCGAAACTTTGCGTGTTAATCGGAAAGGGTGTGTATTAATTCAGGGGAGCCGGCCTTGGCCGAACCAAACGATTTCAAAGCCAAGCCACCGGTGGGGATTGACCCCATAGGAGCGTCCAGCGAGGGCGCCTCGCTTTATGAGCTGATCAGGGAAGACATCATCGAGGGACGGCTTGCCGCCAACGAACGGCTCGTGGTCACTGATCTCGCCCGGCGCCACGGCACCTCGACCAACCCCGTGCGCGAAGCCTTGCAGCTGTTGCGCGGCGAAGGCTTTGTCACCTTTCTCCCCAACCGCGGAGCGCGCGTCCGGCCTATCGATCAGGAGTTTGTCCGCGACATTTATGAGATCGGCGTTCTGATCGAGCCGGCCCTGACGCGATGGTTTGTGAATATGGCCACCGGCGAGGACATCGCCGAACTCCAACGTCTCCAGGACCTGATTGAAGAGAACAACTTCGCCGATACGTTCAGGCACAGCGAGCTGGATACCGCCTTCCACACCGTGATGTACCAGCGGCATTACAACCGCCATGCCGCCGAGCTTTGGTGGAAGCATCGTGAAGTGCTGCGAGCCGTGAGCCGGCGTTTCAATTTCACGCTTGCCCGGCGTGCCGCGATCATTCGCGAGCACCGCGAGCTCATCGCGTTCGTAAAAGCCGGAGACGCCGACAAGGCGGCCGAACTCGTTGCTCGCCATGTCGAGGGCTCCGGCCGGCACATCCTCGAACATATGCGTGCGCGCAACGCCGCTCGGGCCGGATAGAATGCCCGTTCCAGAACATCGCTAGCCCGACGATCAGACAGAGGTAGCTGACATGAAAATTACGAGCATTCGGCCGTGGCTGATCAAGTCCGATGCGTCCTATTGGGGAGAGTACCTGTTCGTCGAAGTGACGACCGACGAGGGGGTGAGCGGCTGGGGAGAGATCACGACCACCACCAAGCTCGCCAACCGCGCGCTCTGCACGATCCTGCGGCAGATCGGCGCCGCCGTGACCGGCGAGGACCCGGCCCGGATCGAGCATCTCTGGCACAAGATTTTCCGCAGCTTCACCTATATGGGCAGCCGCGGCGCCGCGGTCGAATGCGTGAGCGCCATCGACATAGCTCTCTGGGACATCCGGGGCAAAGTTTTGGGCAAGCCGATCTACGAGCTGCTGGGCGGGCCGGTGCGCGATGAAATCGCGCTCTACACCCATCCCAACCAGTCCAAATTTACCAGCAAGGAGGCGGTGGTCCGCGAAATTCGGGACATCGTCGAGTCCGGACACACTGCGCTCAAGTTTGATCCTTTCCCGCATCAGGGACGTGGCGCCGATGGCGTGTCGCGCGAACAGCGGGACGGCTACCTCGATGGCAGCATGACTCGCAAGGACGAGCGCGAAGCGGCCGAACTCACGGCTCTGATCCGCGAAACGGCGGGCCCTGATGTCGATATCCTCATCGATGCGCACGGCCGTTTCGACGTTCCGACCGCCATTCGCCTCTGCCGAAGCCTCGAGGAAGCCGGCCAGATCGACTGGTTCGAGGAGCCTTGCCCGCCCGAGAGCCTCAATGCCCTCAAGCAGGTGCGTGAGAAGGTCAGCGCCGCCATCTCGTGGGGCGAACGCGGCCACACCAAGTGGGACTTCGTGCCGGTGCTCGAAAACAAGCTCGCTGACTACATCATGCCTGACGTCACCTGGACCGGCGGCATTACCGAACTCAAGAAGATCTCTGCCCTGTGCGAAGCCTACTACGTCCCGGTCTCGCCGCATGACGCCGCGGGGCCGATCAACGTGGTGGCGGGGGCGCAGGTGATGATGACAGTTCCTAACTTCTACAAGCTCGAGACGTCGGAGTGGAACCTGGGTAAATACGATCATCTCATCGACACACCGCTCGACGTTTCGAACGGCAGCCTGAAACTGACGTCGAAGCCCGGTCTCGGCATCGAGATGGACCGCGAGTACCTGCAAGCCCACGAGATTGAGCTGGGCTGACGCATGTCGCCTCATGTCGGGGCTGCATGCCGCCGAAAAGCCCGCCTACCAAAACGAGGATAAGTGATGCCCAAGACCGGTGGAGCCGACGAAGCCCTTGATCGGGTGAACATGAACTCCAAGCCGTCCGATCTTCGCATCACCGACATGCGGGTGGCTGAAATCGTCGGCGCACCGTTCACAACGGCGCTGCTCAAGATCTACACCAACCAGGGCATCGTCGGGCTTGGCGAGGTGCGCGACGGGGCCAGCGCCACCTACGCGCTGATGCTGAAGAGCCGGTTGCTTGGCGAGAATCCCTGCAACATCGATCGCCTGTTTCGCCGGATCAAGCAGTTCGGCGGGCACGGCCGGCAAGGCGGCGGCGTCTCGGCGGTCGAAATCGCGCTGTGGGATCTCGCCGGCAAGGCCTATGGCGTTCCGATCTACCAGATGCTCGGCGGCCGGTTTCGGGAGAAGGTGCGCCTCTATTGCGATACCGATGCAACCGTGCCGAGCGGCACAGAGACCGGCAAACGTCTCAAGCAGCGCATGGAGCTCGGCTTCACCTTCCTCAAGATGGATCTGGGGCTGATGCAGATCGCGGATGTGCCCGGCGCGGTCGTGTCTCCTGCCGGCTCACTGGAAGGCTATCGCGTTCATCCTGCCCGCGGCCCACTCAAGGCCGTTGATGAGCGGCGCGCCCGCAACGCGGCCTACGACCTGCATAATGTCGCCCACCCGTTTACCGGCCTCCACTTTTCCGACAAGGGCCTCGACCTGCTCGAGCAGTACATTGCCGAGGTTCGCGAGGTCATCGGCATGGAGATCCCGCTCGCGATTGACCACGTCGGCCACATCTCGTTGCAGAACGGCATTCGGCTCGCCAGGCGAATTGAAAAATACGTGCCGGCCTGGCTTGAGGACGTGATTCCCTGGCAATACACCGAGCAGTACCGGCAGTTGCAGGACGCCACCACGGTGCCCATCTGCACCGGCGAGGACATTTACCTCAAGGAGGGGTTCGAGCCTCTGCTCAAGAGCGGTGGCCTCTCCATTGTCCACCCGGACCTGCTCACCAGCGGGGGCATCCTGGAGACCAAGAAGATCGGCGACATGGCGCAGGATCACGGCGTCGCCATGGCCATCCACATGGCCGAAAGTCCAATCGCCGCGATGGCCGCGGCCCATGTCGCCACCGCGACCGAGAACTTCATGGCGCTCGAATATCACTCCGCCGATGTCGACTGGTGGGACGATATCGTCACCGGCCTTCCCAAGCCGCTCGTGCAGGACGGGTTCATCACTGTTCCGGACAAGCCGGGTCTGGGGATCGACGACGTCGTAGATGAGGTGATCTCGCAGCATCTGCAGCCGGGTGTCACCGGCATCTGGCAATCCACCGAGCATTGGGACAATGAATATAGCTGGGACCGGACCTGGAGTTAGCCCAGACCCCCAGCCCTCATTCTCAAGCTCACAGGGCCAACGACCGACCATTCGTGTCGCCCTCTCCGAGGGAGAGGCGAAGAAAGAGACGGACGAAACCATGATCTACGAACTGCGTATCTATGACTGCCTGCCGGGCAGGCTGCCGGCTTTGCTCAAGCGCTTTTCCGACCAGACGCTGGCCATCTGGGAGAGGCATGGCATCCGCCAAGCCGGGTTTTTCACCACGGCGATCGGCGAAAACAGCAATCGCCTTACCTATTTCCTCGCCTGGGAATCGCTGGCCGAGCGTGAGGCGAAATGGGCGGCTTTCGTCACCGATCCGGCATGGCACAGGGCCCGGGACGAGTCTGAGCGTGACGGGCAGATCGTTGCCAATATCGCCAGCCAGCTGCTCACACCGACAGCTTTCTCGTCTGTGAAATAGGACTGTGCCATGAAGATCACCGACCTGCGCTGCGCCGTCATCGGGCGGCATCCCATCGTTCGCGTCGTCACTGACGAGGGCCTCCATGGCCTTGGCGAGGTCGAGTTCACAAAGACCTATCTCAAGCCCTTTGTGCTGCATTTCCGCGAGGCGCTGATCGGCGAGGATCCGACCGACGTCGAGCGGGTGATGCTGAAGATCCGCCAGCGAGGTTCGTTCAAGCCCTATGGCGCCGCCGTCTCCGCGATCGAGCATGCGCTGTGGGACATTGCCGGCAAGTCCGCTGGCGTGCCGGCCTACAAACTGCTCGGCGGCAAGGTGCGCGACAAGGTGCGCGTCTATAACGGCTCGATCCGCCGGAAACGCGCGGGCGACCGGCCGGAGGATTATGCGGCCGACGTCAAATGGATGATGGAGCAGCCGCAGAACTTCTTCATGGTCAAGCAAGGAATCTCGTTCCACTCGAACATGAAGGACAGCATCGAGGACTTCCATTATGGCGTGACGCAGAAGAAGGCCGGCTATCACGGTGCCATGGATCAGGGCGTGATCAGCGAGCGCGGTTTCAACCACATGCTCGACTGCGTGATCGCCATGAAGGAAGTGCTGGGCGACAAGGTCAGCCTGGCGCTCGACTGCGGCCCGGGCTGGATGCTGCCCGATGCGATCAAGTTCGCTCGCGCGGTGGAGAAGTACAATTTGATGTGGCTCGAGGACATGCTGACCGGCGACTATGTGCCGTGGGTCAATCCGCAGGCCTATCGGGAGCTGACAACCTCCACCTCGACGCCGATCCATACCGGCGAGCAGATCTACTTGCGGCACAATTTCAAGGATCTGATCGAGACGCAGGCCGTGCGCGTCATCGGCCCCGATCCTGCCGATATCGGCGGTATTGCCGAACTCAAATGGGTCGCCGAGCACGCCTATATGCACTCCATCCTGATGGCGCCGCACGGCACCGCCAACGGCCTGCTGGGCCTCGGCGCCCTGATCAACGTTTGCGCCACCTTGCCCGCCAACTACATTGCCTTCGAATATCCGAGCGCCTCTGACCCCTGGTGGGAGGATCTCGTGATCGGCCTGCCGTCGCAGATCGTGAAGGACAGCATGGTGGACCTGCTGGAAGCGCCGGGACTGGGCCTCGATATCGACGCCGAAGCAGCCAGGAAGTATCTCAGGGAAGAGGATACGGGCTTCTTTGATTGAAGCCCTCTTCTTTCGCCACCGGAACCACGCCGACCGCGCCGCTACATTCTCATCGGTATCCATTGTCAGACGCCTGTTGATGTGATCCACAGCTTGGGTCAAAGTCGGTTGGTCTGAACTGGACCTTCAAAGGCGGTGGCGTTGAAGCGGACTGGCAAAAACATCGTTGTCTGCTGCGATGGAACGGGAAACCAGATCGAGCGCAATCTCTCGAATGTCTTGAAGTTGTTCCGCATCCTGAAGAAGAATGAGGAGCAGCGCGTCTATTATGACGCCGGCATAGGAACCATCGGTGCCAGCGATGCCTGGACGCGATGGCGCCAGAACGCGAAATCCGTGTTCGAGCTCGCAACTGGATATGGTCTCGACGCCGAAATCGCCGGCGCCTACGCCTTCATCTGCAGGCACTACGTCGAAGGGGACGCAATCTTCCTCTTTGGCTTCAGCCGCGGAGCCTATACAGCCCGCGCCGTTGCGGGCTTGATCCACATGATCGGCCTGCTGCATCCGGACCAACTCAACATCGTCGAGTATGCCGTAAGCTCTTACAAGCAAGCCAGCGATGAGCACGACCTTAGCGTTGCCTGGCACTTTTCCAAGATTTCAGGAGCCCGGGACGCGCGCATCAAGTTTCTTGGTGTCTGGGACACCGTAGCGTCGATCATCGTGCCGCGAAGCGACCGGCTTCTGCCACAGCTCCTCACACTGCCGCATACGAGGACCAACCCGAGCGTCGAAGTCTTTCGACATGCAATTGCGATCGATGAGCATCGTCGCATGTTCCGGCTGAACCGGTGGGTCGAGCCGCAGCCATTCGTCGAAAATCCTTTCGACAAGATTGCGCCGGCAAAAGAGCAGGATATCAGGCAAGTCTGGTTCGCCGGATCTCATTCGGATATCGGCGGTGGCTATCCTGAAGAGGACAGCGCCATATCCAAATTTCCGCTCGACTGGATGATTGATCAGGCCAAAGCATTTGGATTGCAGACCAATTCCCGCATGCTGGAGCGGCTTGTCTTCGGGGAAGGGAAGGGCGAGGGGACGATGACGTTCGTCAGCCCCGATCCGTTGGGGATCGTGCATGATTCAATGGCCGTGGGCTGGAAGCCGCTCGAGTGGATTCCAAAATCGGTTAAATGGCGTGAATGGAAGCGAAAATCGATCCTCGGCTTCTACCTACCGCAAGCCGAGCCGCGCATGATCGAGCGACAGGAACGGCGGCCGCTGGTCCATCAGTCGGTTCTGGATCGGAAGGCGGCGATCCCGGCCTATAAGCCCGAGAATTTTCCAACGGCATTCAATGTTGAACCCTATGGTGACCTCATGAAGGATCACCTGGCCAACGAAGCCGCTACCTAGCGCAGACACCGAGCGGGCCAGCAGGTCTGTGACGGCAGAGAATTTCGGGTGGGTCGGTCCTACTTCGGCAGTCAACGCGTGGAACGCGCGCGTTTCGTCGGGTCATGGAACTCTGCTGCTTTCAACGCCGGTTCAACGAGACGGCAATGATGATGATAGCGCCCTTGATCACCTCCTGGATGCTGGTCGAAAGACCGAGCACGAGAAGACCGAATCCGAGAATTCCTATGAAGATTGCGCCGACGACAGAACCGACGATCGATCCATAGCCGCCGAAGAGACTTGTCCCGCCTATGATCACGGCCGCGATGACGTCGAGTTCGAGACCCGCCCCCAGGCTGGGATTGCCGGCGGTGGAGCGGGCCGCGAGCATCATCCCTGCAAGGGATGCCATCATGCCGGACAGCACAAAGGCGAAAATTTTGACGCTGTCCGTCCGCACCCCGGAAAAGCGGGCGGCTACAGGGTTTCCACCAGTCGCATAAACACGCCTGCCGAAGGGCATCTGGTGCAGAAGATAATAGCCGACGGAAGTTAGGACGATTGTCCACCAGATTGGCGCCTGCACGCCCAGAAAACTACCGTTCCAGAACAGGTTCGAGAAATCATCGTCGACGATCGACACTGGCCGGGTGCCGGTGATCGTCAGCGCCAGTCCGGAAAAGATCGACAGCATGCCAAGGGTCACAAGAAACGATGGAATGCGTATTTTTGTAACAAGGATGCCGGAGGTGGCCCCGATCGCTGCGCCGGCTGCCAGCACCAGAAGAGCTGCGACGTAGGTGGGAACATCCTGGCCGAGCAGCAGCGCTCCGATCATCCCCGAAAAACTTGCAACCGATCCTACCGACAGGTCGATTTCGCCGCAGATGATGACGAATGTCATGCCGATCGCCATTGCCGAAACGATGGCCGTGATGCGCAGAACCGCGCTTGCGGTCGACACAGACGCGAAGTGTGGAGCAAACAGGACGAAGTAGAGGGTTATCGCCAGGAAGATCACATAGGTGATGTGATCGCGGAAAAAATTTATCGCATTTGCGTGCGAGGGCATAGGGGACGGTTTCATGCTGCAACTCCCTGGGCGCGCGCACTGGCTTGTCTGGCCGCCTCGGCCTGCAGCAACGCGCGAAGTTTTGTCTCGTCGTCCGCGCGATCGATGCTGCGCGTGATCCGCCCTTGCGCCATCACCAGAATGCGATCGGACAAATCCAGGAGTTCTTCGAGTTCCGAAGAAATGAGCAGCACGGCGACGCCTTCGCCGGCCGTGCGGCGCACAAGTTCGCGCATATCGCGCTTGGCATTGATGTCGACGCCGGAGGTTGGTTCGTCGAGGATCAACAGCTTCGGCTTCATGGCCAGCCATTTGGCGAAGACGATCTTCTGCTGATTGCCGCCCGAAAGCTCCTGGGCTTTCTGTAAGGGACCGCGGCACAGGATACTGAGATCGTCCCGGTATTGTCTGAACAGAGCCGTTATCCGGGCCTTCGCCATCGGCCCGAACGGACCCGCCAGCGAGAACTCGGAAAGGCGGGGAAGTGCGAGGTTCTCCTCGATCGAACGTCCACCCACAAGACCTTCGAGCCGACGGTCTTCGGGGACAAGCGCGATACCGGCAGCGATGGCCCTGCTGACACTGCCCGGCTGGACGGGGTCGCTCCCGACGGCGATGTGGCCGGTTACATCCGGAAGGATGCCGAACAAAGCCTTGCCCAGGGTCGAGCGGCCACTGCCGACAAGCCCGGCAAGGCCGACGATCTCGCCCGGGCCGATCGAGAACGACACGCCGGACAGTTTGCGCGAGGTGGCAAGGTCACGGACCTCAAGAGCCGGCGTCCCGGCGGGCGTTGCAGGCTGCCGATTTGCTGGCGCGGCTGCGGCGGGGGAAGGCGTTTGGACCTTGGGCCGGGACATCAACGCCGCGATATCCTCGATGGACGTCTTCTCCGGATCGAGCGGACCGACCAGACGTCCATCCTTGATGATCGAGATGCGATCCGAAAGCTGCAGCACATCGGCCATGCGATGGCTGATGTAGACGATACCGATTCCGTTCTGCTTGAGCTGACCGATTGTCCGAAAAAGCGTTTCCTCCTCATGGATGGTCAGGGACGAAGTCGGCTCGTCCATTACGAGCAGCTTGGCGCCCCGCGAGATCGCTTTGAGAATCTCGACCATCTGGCGCTGAGCGAACGCCAGGTCGCCCACACGTGCCGAAGCATCGAGCGAGAAGGCATATCGCTCGATCAGAGCCCGGGCCTCGCGCAGCATTTTTCTGGCATCGACACGTCGGCCGAAGGCGAGCGGCTCGCGAAGGATAAACAGGTTTTCGGCAACCGAACGATTCGGCAACACGCTCAGCTCCTGGAAGATCATTGCGATTCCGCGATCGATCCTCTCTCGAAGCGACAGGGCGGTGACATCCTCGCCGTCGAACAGAATCCGGCCTTCGTCCGTCCGATACGCGCCCATGAGGATCTTCATGAGCGTCGACTTGCCCGCACCGTTTTCGCCGAGCAGTGCATGCGTTTCGCCGGCCTTGACCTCGAACGAAATGTCCGACAGCACGCGGTTCGCGCCAAACGACTTGCCGATGCGTTGCATCGTTACGATAGGGCGCTGGGACGTTGGAGTTTTCGCTTCGGCCATGACGATTTTCTCGATCGCTCGGGGAGCGCCGGCGGACTGCTGCGGCCCGCCGGCGAAAGAAGGAGCTAGAGCAATTCCAAGAAAAGTGTGTACGGTTTTCCGTCCGGAATTGCGCAAAAACAAAGAGATAGAGCGGTTCGCCGTTTCCGTGAAACGGTGAACTGCTCTAGAAGCACTCGCCGTTGCAGATTTTCACCACCGAAGCCGGCGCATCTTCCTTGGTGACCTGCTTGAGGGCACTGAGAAGGTCGAGCTTCTTGACGCGCAACGTCGGTACCGAAATATACGGCGGGACGTCATGTCCAAGCAGAGCAAGCGCGGCCGCCTTGGCCTCCGCGACGCCCTGGTCATAGGGGCGTTGCGCACCCACGGCCAGAAACTCGCCACGTGCAACGTTCAGCGCGCTGTCTGCGGCAATGTCATTCGTGGTGATGACGATGTCGCGGCCGAGTGTCTTGGTCGCTGCCACGACCTGCTGCGCGGGCGTGTCCCAGGCAACGAAAATGCCCTTCATGTCGGGATGCGCCGTCAACATGGCTGTGGCGACCTCGTAGGCCTTCTCAGGCGCGGTGAAGGTACCGACGTCCGCGACCTTGATGTCGGGGTGTTCGCCGAATGCCTTGAGTGCGCCGACCTTGCGGGCCGCGACAGAGTAGTAATAGTCATAGACCAGCGTGATGATGCCGACCTCGCCCTTGCCGCCAATGGCCCCGACAAGTTCCTGCGCGGCGAAATAGGCGTTCTTCTCATTGTCGGAAGCGACAACGGACACATAGTCCTTGCCCGGCGCCATATCGACCGGAACGTTGTCCATGAAAACCAGCTTGATGCCGGCTGCCGCCGCCTTCTTGTAGGCTTCGGATTCGGACTTCGGATCGATCGGGATCGAGAAGATCACATCCGGCTTGCGTGCGATCATCTGCTCGAGATCACTGATCTGCTGGCCGGGCTGGAACTTGGCGTCGGTGGTTCCGACAACCTCGATGCCAAAATCCTTGAGCGTGTTCGAGATCCCGGCCACCTGCAATTGGGGCCAGCCGGCATCCATGGTGTGCATCACCAGCCCGGCGGTGAACTTTCCGGCCTTCAGCTTTGCAAGGTCGGCATCGGAGAATTTCAGCACGTCTGGCGACACCGCCGGTGGACCGTCCGGGAAGCCCGGAACGGGTTGGCCTCTCGGCGATAGGGGCAGCGGCTCAAGCAGCGCCTTTGCTTCCGGTGGAATGGTGTCGTCGGCGATCGCCGAAGATGCGGCCAGTCCTGACAGTGCCACGGCCAAAGCCGCCGCCATGAATCCACGATAGTGCATTTTATTCCTCCCGATGAGATGAAACGGCCATTTTGGCCGGGTAGCGACCTGGCTGGTCGTACTGTCTGGGCGCTGTTCAGCGCCCGTAAGGCATCAATGCCGCCGTGGCGGCACCCGAGTAATTCACGTAGACCGTCTTCTTGCGCATGTAGCTCTCGAGCCCGTGTACGCCGTCATCGCCGCCCAATCCGCTCTCGCGGAAGCCGACATGGAAGCCCTGCAGCATTTCTGGCCCGATCCGGTTCACATAGATTTCGCCAAACGAAACCTCGTTGACGGCGTTCATGACGCGACCCAGATCGTTGGTGAAAAGATAGGCCGACAGGCCATAGCGACTGGCATTGGTGATGCTGACTGCCTCCTCGAAGGTGTCGAAGGGCATGATCGGCACGACCGGGCCGAAGATTTCCCGCGTCATGATCGGCATGTCGGGCGTCACGTCGGTCAATACGGTCGGATTGAGCCAGTAGCCGCCGTCGATCGGCGCCTTGGCCGGGCGTCCGCCGGCCAGAGCCAGCTTCGCGCCGCCCGCGACGGCTTCCGCCAGGACCACCTCGACCTTTTCCAATTCCTCACGACTGACTTTGGGACCGATATCGGTATTCGCCTGCATCGGATCACCGACGACCAGCGACTTCGAGAACTCCACGAAGCGCGTGACGAACTGATCGTAAATCGAACGGTGAACGAGCGTGCGTTCGTTGCATATGCAGACCTGCCCGCAATTCATGTAGCGCGAAGTGGCCGCCGACCGCACCGCCAGCTCGAGATCGGCATCGGCCAGGACGATGAAGGGGGCCTTGCCGCCAAGCTCCAGCGAAACGGGCGTCAGGTTGCGCGAGGCATTCGCCATGATGCGCTTGCCGGTCGGCACGCTTCCGGTCATGGTGATGAGGTCGACGCCGGGTTCCGTGCACAGCACCTCGCCTATGGTTTCGCCTCGTCCTGTTATGATGTTGACCACGCCGTCCGGCACGCCCGCTTCCACAAAGATGCGAGCCATTTCGAGCGCCGAAAGCGGCGTGTCTTCATGCGGTTTGAGGACGATGGTGTCGCCGGCGATCATGGCGGGCGCCACCTTTCGGCTGACCAGGGCGCTCGGATAATTCCAGGGAATGATGGCGGCGACGACGCCTACGGGTACGCGCTGGATCCAGACCTGCTCTCCCGCATAGTCGGATGGCAGGATCTCACCTTGAATGCGGCGGGCAAACTCGGCGTAGTAGTCGAAGAACTCGGCCGCACCGCCGACTTCACCCATGGCCTCATTGATCGGCTTGCCTTGTTCCCTGACGACCACCTCGGCCAGATGTCGGGCGTTCTGCCGGATCAAGACCGCGATCCGCTTCATGATCGCCGCACGGGCGAGGGGTGATTTGAGCCCCCAGGCTTTCTGCGCCTTACGGGCTGCCTCTATCGCCTGGCGAGCCTGATCCGGACTTGCCTCGGGCACGTCGACAAAAGCCTTGCCGTTGGCCGGGTTGATCACCGGGCGCGTGCCGGCTTCGCCGGTGACAAATCTGCCGTCGATCAGCATGAGATGGGACGTCTCTACAGCCATGGTTCGATCCGCTTCTTCGTGCGTTGCAGGCGTGCCGGCGCCTAAGGTTTGGATTTTGCCGCGGCCATCTGGACGGCGAACTCGATCGCCTCGACCAGGCTGTCCTCGTTGGCGATGCCCTTGCCGGCGATGTCGAAGGCCGTGCCGTGGTCGACGGAGGTACGAATGATCGGAAGGCCGAGCGTCACATTGACACCGGAGAGCGCTTTCCATTCACCGGTCGCGGGATCGACATTGAAGCCGAGCAGCTTCACCGGAACATGGCCCTGATCGTGATACATCGCGACCACCGCATCATACTGACGCGCACGTAGCTTGACGAAGACCGTGTCGCCCGGAACAGGTCCAACCACGGTGAAATCGGGCGATGTGTAAGAGGCGACGACCGGGGTCGTGATGTCGATATCCTCACGACCGAAAATGCCGCCTTCGCCAGCGTGCGGGTTGAGCGCGGCAATCGCAATGCGCGGATGCGCAATGCCGAGGCCCTGCAATGCCTCGACAGTCAACTTGATAACCCGGCGCAAACGAGGTCCGGTCAGTTTCGAGGGAACTTGAGCCAGCGCCACATGGGTCGAGACATGGCTGACGCGAAAGTCGCCATGGGCAAGCATCATCACGGAATCGCGGGCGCCCGTCAGTTCTGCCAGCATGTCGGTATGGCCGGCATAGTGATAGCCGGCCAGGTTGAGCGCTTCCTTGTTGAGGGGGGCCGTAACGATACCCGCAATCGAGCCGGCCTGGGCCAGGCGAACAGCCTTTTCGATGGCCAGGTAGGCAAGGCGCCCGCCTTCGGCCGACATGACGCCTGTCTCTACGGGTGTCCGCTCTGGTCCGGCCTCAAGAATGGCCACGGGCGGAAAAGGTCTGGCGGCCGAAGCCGACGGTTCTTCCCGCTCGATACGTCCTGAAATGGACTCCATCGCGCGCATCGCGGTGGCGCTGCCGATGATGAGAAGCGACAGTGACCCGTCGGCCAGGCGCGGTTTCAGCCGTGCGCATGCCTTCGCGATGATCTCGGGGCCGATGCCCGCGGGATCACCCATAGTGATGCCGAGCCTTGGACCAGACATAAACACCCCATATCGGTCAATTGTGATCATCTTCTAATCCTTCGGGCCAGATATGCGCAATAGTTTTCTTTCGCGATCATTTACAATCAAATCTCACAGGCTGAATCGGGCTTGCGTCTCTCCCTCTGCGGCTGAAATCTCGACCACACTCGGCTTCGCAGTGCTTTTTGACGCTATTTGACCGGCAGGCGGATGTCCCGCGTCTTCGCCGGCGATCGTCCTGATCAGGAACGCGCGAGAGCGGCAAGCCTGCAGAGCAGGGCGCTGTCGCCGAACGCGCCCGATTTCGAAATCGTGGCCAGCCCCTCGAAAACGCCGCCTTTGATGACGGAAACCGGCAGCCCCGGCTCGATCTCGCTTTCGACCGTGAGTTCGACGGCGCCTAGGCTGTCGCACACCGACCGCAATGTTTCGCCGCCAGTGACGAGCAACGTGCCGGGCTTCGGCAAATCTTCGAGAAGCGAGGCAAACACCTTGCCGATATGATCCGCCACCGCGTGGCGATCACCCGATGCAGCGACGCTGACAATCGAAGGCGCGCCTTGCATCATCCGCTCCGCCAAGCGCTTTCTCGCTTTGTCGATGTCGCGTTCGATAACGATATGCGCATCCGCATGCCGGGCGGCAAAGACGGCCACCTGTCCCGCAGTGATCTCGTGATTTGTGCCGACAAGGCCAAGGAACGGCCCGGACAACGCAAGAGCAGGCTTCTGCGGGGCTTTCATGTGCCGAGCGAGTGCCGCCGCCAGGCCGCCTGTACCGACCCACAAGGTCCGTGCCTCCGACATTCCGGCCGTTGCGACGATCTTGTCCAGGTCCGTGTCCGTTTCGGCGTCGTAGAGGGTGATGAAATGGACCGGTCGTGCCCTCGGTGTTGAACGCCCGACCGAAAAGCGCTGGCCGAGGTCGGCGAGGAGGTCGGGACCAACCATTTCAGGCCGATCGAGCCGCCATTGGCGCCCGGCGCGCGTAACACGCCCTTGAAATGGGAAAGCAGGCGCCAGCACAACGCGCTGGTACGTCCCCTCGACGATGCAGGCTTCTATTTCGGCGATGACGTGACCGCGCAAAAGGCTGTCGATCTTCTTGAAACTCAGCTGTCCGGCGGCGAGCCATGGCGCGAGCGCCTGGTGCCTGGCGACGGCCGTGGCCTCGGCGCCCTCTCGTGTGGCGACATCGACAGCCATGCGCTCCGAAAACGGACCGTCCAGTCGCCAGCTCACCCCAATGCCGTGGCCGGGCGATGCGAAGGAAACCGCGCTGTCCAGGGCGCCGGTCAGGTCATCGGCTACGACCCGGATATCCACGCCCTCAAGAGCGCTCAACTGAAGAACCTGGACGGCTGACGCGCACGACGCGGACGTTCACATCGAGCGTCCGAAGATTGGTGAGGTGAGCTTGATCGATGCCCTCGTCGGTAATGATCTGGTGGATATCGGCCAGACGGCAGATGGTGCAGAAATTGGGGGCAGTGAACTTCGAATTGTCCGCAAGCACGACGACACGGCGCGCCGCCGCGATCATCGCCTGCTTCATCGCCGCAACCTCTAGCGAGGTCTCCGTGAGCATGTCTCCGGTGATGGCATGGGTCCCAAGAATGGCCACATCGGCGTGGATGGTTCGCAGGAAATTCTCGCCGGGCTGGCCGACCAGGGTCAGTGAGCCCGGCTTGCAGGTGCCTCCAAGCATGACGAGACGTACTTCCGGCACGGCTGCAAGTATCTGCGCGATCGCAAGACTGTTGGTAACGGCGGTAAGCGGAATAGGCGTCGCGGCGATGGCGCGGGCGACTTCCAGCACGGTCGTGCTTGCGTCGAAAATGACGCTTTGGCCGGCGCGGAGTTCCGACATCATGGCGGCACCGATGGCCTCTTTCTCTGCCCTGGCGAAATGCGCCGCGGTGGCGAGATCCGGCTCGAAGGTGGCGAGTTCCGTGCGCTGAAGCATCGCCCCGCCATGCGTTCGCTCCAGTGCTCCCTGCCGTTCAAGCGTCTCGAGATCGCGCCGGATCGTCGAAGGCGATGCGCCGATGAGATCGATGAGCTCCTGAACGCCTACGGCTCCTTGCCGTTTAAGGCATTCGAGGATGAAGGCATGACGCTTGGCCGGAATCAAGTCGACCCGTCCGCGCCCGCCATCGTCTTCCCATGACCCGGCGGACGCCGAGGGCGTCATGTCCTCCACCGCTGATTTTCGGACATTCCTTGCCACGTTTGTATCTCCGCACCGTGCCGCAAACGCTCGCCTGAATCACGCGAGCGATGTCCCGCAAATATCACGAATCCATCCAGCGAGCCCAATCGTTTGTCATTTTTGGTGGGCGATTTCCCACCGTTTTGGCTTCGTTAGAATTATTTTGACTGATTTTTGACCGCCGGCGTTAATCGAATGACGTCAGTCTTCGTCAATAAAAGTTGAAAACGAGCAGTTTTCGTCAAAAAGATGAAAATGGAGTCAGTGACGCAAGGTCCCCTGTAGGCTTCCGTCGCGGACGGAGTTGGAGGAACACTGTCTTGCTAGTCAAGCCTGAAATCGGCCATCGTGGGCGTCGCTGCCGCGGCCTCGGATGTCAAGCGCCCCGCAGGGAAGGCAAGATGATAGGCGCTAAGGCGAGGAATCCCGACGCCAAGCTCCTCCGGCTCGAAGCCAAATTTAACGAACTCATCGAAAAGGTGGGGCGATCGCCGAAGGCCTTGCCATTTGGCAGGATCGGAAGCCGCCATTCAAATGGCGCTGCAGGCATCGCCAGATCGGCTCGGTGATAGACATGGCCAAGTTCCGCCCGGCGGCTTGGCGGCGGTTAAGAATTTCGACGCCGAGGCGAAGGGCGGCGAACGGAAATTGTCAAACCGGTCTGAGAAAAGCGTCAAACTCTGGAATTCGCCGCTATGACGCGATCCTAAAAAGACTTGAATATCAAAGGTATAAGGATGGTGCCCAGAGGCGGATTCGAACCACCGACACGCGGATTTTCAGTCCGCTGCTCTACCAACTGAGCTATCTGGGCCTGTTCCGGCTAACGAAAACTCGCGCTCCGGATTTCATGGAAGCGCCGTGGGCGTCCCTTGAAAGCGCGTGGGTTATAGCATGGGAATCCGGCCTGTCCAGCGCCCAGATGTGGATTTCCGGCAGGAAAAGAAGTGCCGCCCGATGCGCTGGTTTCCGCGCCACGCCGCCGCTATCTGGCGCCCGCCAATCCCTTGCGAAAATCCGTAGGTGTCATGCCGGCGAGCTTCCGGAACGACTTGTTGAAGGCGCTGAGCGAACCGAAGCCCGAATCCATCGCGACCCTGAGCACATTGGCATCCTGGTGCATGAGCAGCGCCTGCGCATAGCTCAGCCGCAACAGGTTGACATATTCGTTGAGTGTCATGCCGGTCGATTTCTTGAAGATGCTCATGGCGTATTTGGGATGGAGGTCGGCGGCCGCCGCTATGTTCATGCAATCGATGTCGTAGAGGAAATTCTCGGCGATGAAATCGCACATGCGCCCGACATTGCGCGACGACTGCTGGTCGAACGGACTGCCCGCTTCCTGTCCGGCCGCATTTTCCGGCACCAGCCTGTAGGGCTCGAACCGTACCCGCTCCAGCCGCAGCAACAGTTCGTTGACGGCGTGCTCCGCCCTGGCCGGGTCGCCGGAGCGGGCGTAGCGGTTCCAGCGGTCGAAATTATCGTTGTCGGACTGATCGGTGGCGCTGGTCACCAGCGTGGCACCCGTCATCAGCCGGTGACGTATGTCAGCCGGCAGATGCAGCCGGAAGAAATGCACCAGCGGCAGATGCGCGCCGGCATAGATGGCGTCGTCGCTCAAATCGTCCATCTGGTGCGGCAGTCCGCCCCAGAACAGGCACATCTCACCGGCCGAAAGCGAGATTTCGTGGTCGTTCATGCGGTAATGCACGCTGCCGCGCACGATGAAGTTTACCTCGACCTGCGCATGCCAGTGCGGTTTGAGCATCACCAGGGGTGCGGTGTGGAACATCTGCAACAGCAGCGGCATTCCTTCCACGCTGCTGGCGCCAGGCTGGTAAAACGGCCGGTCCGGCATCTTACTTTCCGCCAATTTCGTATTCCCTTTGTCGGGGACAAGCCTTCCGCGCCGCATAGTCTAGCCCGGCTCGCAGAGAGAGCAAATGAAATGGGAGGATTTCAATGCGCATCACACTGTCCTGCGCCGCGCTCGCGCTTGCCTTGGGCTCAGCCCCGGCCTTCGCGCAATCGGGCGAAATCACCATCTGGAGCTGGAACATCGCCGCCTCGTCGCTGAAGGCGACGATTGCCGGGTTCAACAAGCTGCATCCTGACATCAAGGTCACCGTCCAGGATCTCGGCAACCAGCCGACCTATGACAAATCGATCGCCGGATGCGCCGCCGGTGGCGTCGGCCTGCCTGATGTCGTTACCATCGAGAACGGCGAGGCCGAGAATTACTGGAGCCAATTTCCCGATTGCTTTGTCGACCTGCACACGCTGGGCTACAGCGCCGAGGACCAGGCGAAATTCCCCGATTTCAAGCGCACCGAGCTCGAGGTCGGCGACAAGGCCTATGCGATGCCGTGGGATTCCGGCCCGGTCGCCGCCTTCTACCGCCGCGACTTCTACCAAAAGGCCGGCGTCGATCCGGCGTCGATCAAGACCTGGGACGATTTCATTGCCGCCGGCAAGAAGATCCAGGCCGCCAATCCCGGCGTCACCATGACCAACGCCGACTTCAACGGCGACACCGAATTCTTCCGCATGATCTCCAATGAACAGGGCTGCGGCTATTTCTCCGAGGATGGCCAGTCGATCACGGTGAACCAGCCGAAATGCATCGATACGCTGGCCAAGATCAAGGAGATGAAGGACGCCGGCATCATCTCCTCGGCCGACTGGGGCACCAAGATCACCAACAACACCGCCGGCACCGTCGCTACCCAGGTCTATGGCGGCTGGTATGAAGGCACAATCCGCACCGAATCGGCCGGCGAAAACGGCAAATGGGGCGTCTACCTGATGCCGAGCCTTACCGCCGACAGGCCACGCGCCGCCAATCTCGGCGGGTCGTCGCTGGCCATCACTTCCGGGTCGAAGAACAAGGAAGCGGCTTACGAGTACCTGAAATACACGCTCGAAACCAATGAGGGCCAGATCACCATGCTGAAGGAGTTCGGCCTCGTTCCCTCGCTGGTGTCGGCGCTGAACGACCCCTACGTGTCTGAAGGCCTGCCCTATTGGGGCGGCCAGGCGGTGTGGAAGGACATCCTCGCCACTCTGCCCAAGATCGTCCCCAGCCGCGGCACGCAGTTCCAGAGCGATGCCGAAATCATCATGCGCGCGGTGCAGACCAAATATCTCGCCGGCGGCTATCCCGACGCCAAGGCAGCCCTCGACGATGCCGCCAGCCAGATCGCGGCGGCGACCGGGCTGCCGGTCAAGTCATAACTTCCCAGACGTGGTCCGGGCAGGCATGCGCCGCCCGGACCCGACCTCGGCCCGCGGGGCTTCCTCGCGGGACGTGTGAAATGTCGCATGTCCCGACTAACCGGTTGCCGCTGCGCGCGGGACCACAGCTTGAAACGCCGACGAGAGGAGGAGGAGCACGATGCGCAACCGCAACGCCACGGCCTATCGTTTCCTCGCGCCCTATTTGCTGATCTTCTCCGTCTTCTGGGTATGGCCGATCATCTCTTCGTTCCTGATCTCGTTCCAGGCGACGCGCACCGTGCCCTGGCGCTTTGCGCCCGGCTTCAACTGGGGCCGGCTGATCGGCGATCCGGCCTTCTTCAATGCCTTGAAGAACACGCTGCTCATCCTCGTCATCCAGGTGCCGGTGATGATCGCGCTGGCGATGGTGATGGCCGTGCTTTTGAATTCGCCGCTCCTGAAGGCGAGAGGACTTTACCGCTTCGCCTTCTTCGCTCCCGTGGTGGTCGGCGAGGTCGCCTATTCCGCGGTGTTCCGGCTGATGTTCAACCTCGATTTCGGCATCATCAACAAGCTCCTGAACAGCGTTGGGCTGCCCAAGATCGACTGGTTCTCCAATGTCACGCCGGCCATGGCGCTGATCATGATCGCGGTCACCTGGCGCTGGGCCGGCTACAACGCCATCATCCTTCTGGCCGGCATGCAGTCCATCCCCGAGGACGTCTACGAGGCGGCGACGCTCGACCGGGTCAGCAAGCTCAAGCAGTTCTTCTTCATCACCTTGCCGCTGTTGAAGCCGGTCATCGTGTTCTGCACCGTGCTGTCGATCATCGGCACCATGCAGCTGTTCACCGAGCCGTTCCTGATCACCGAACGCGGCGGGCCGGGCGGCGGCACCGAGACGCTCGGCCTGCTGCTCTATCGCCAGGGCTTCCGGTCGCTCAATTTCGGCTACGCCTCGGCCGTCGCCTACACCATGGCGGGGCTGGCGATCGCCATCACGCTGGTGCAACTGTGGCTGACGAGGGAACCGAAATGAGCTCGCTCGCCTCGGCCAGGCTGAAGCGCAGCCTCTTGCTGCATCTTTTCCTCACGCCACTGGCGCTGATCTGGCTGTTTCCGCTATGGATGATGGTCGTGTTCTCGACCATGCCGGACAACGGCATCTTCAGCCCCGGCATCGAGTTGCTGCCGCACGGCAATTTCGTGGACAATTTCAACAACCTGCAGCGCGACACCGACTTTGTCGGTGCGATTTTCATCTCCGTCTCGGTGGCGGTCACCTACACTTTTCTGTCGGTGCTGCTGACGTCGATGGCCGGCTGGGCGCTGGCGCGCTACCGGTTCGTCGGCAAGGGCTTGGTCGTCGCCATCATCCTGGGCACCATCACGCTCCCCTATGCGGTGGTGCTGATCCCGCAATTCATCATGGTGGCGCGCGATTTCAAGCTCGCCAACACCTGGGTGGCGTTGATCGTGCCGCCGCTGTTCAATTCGCTGGGCGTCCTGTTCATGCGCCAGAGCTTTTCCATGATGCCCGATGACCTGTTCGACGCCGCCCGCGTCGAAGGCGTGAAGGAGTGGCGCATCTTCGTCTTCATCGCGCTGCCGCTGGCGCGGCCGATGCTGGCCGCCCTTTGCATCATCCTGTTCCTGGCGTCCTGGAACAATTATCTCTGGCCGCTTTTGATCAACAGCCAGCCCGGCGCGATGACCGCACCGGTGGCGCTCGGCACGCTGATCGGCCTCACCAAAGTGTCGTGGGGCGGCATCATGGCGGGCGCGGTAATGCTGACGGTGCCGATGCTGATCGTGTTCGTGCTGCTGCAACGCCATTTCATTGCCGGCATCGCCGCCGGCGCGGTCAAGTAAGGGTAGGCATGGCAACCGTCACGCTCACGAATGTCGTCAAGCGCTTCGGCGTTTTCGAGGTCGTCCATGGCGCCAACATCGACATCAGGGATGGCGAGTTCGTCGTCTTCGTCGGCCCGTCTGGCTGCGGCAAGTCCACGCTGCTCAGGATGATCGCCGGGCTGGAGGATATCAGCGATGGCGAGATCGCCATCGGCGGCAAGGTGGTCAACGATGTCGAGCCGGCCGACCGCGGCATCGCCATGGTGTTCCAGTCCTACGCGCTCTACCCGCATATGAACGTGGAGCAGAATCTCTCCTTCGGCCTGCGTATGACCGGCAATCCGAAGGCCGACACCGACCGCAGGGTGAAACGGGCGGCCGAGATCCTGCGCATCAGCGAATTGATGGAGCGCCGTCCGAAGAAACTCTCCGGCGGCCAGCGCCAGCGCGTTGCCATCGGCCGCGCCATCGTGCGCGAGCCGCAGGTGTTCCTGTTCGACGAGCCGCTGTCCAACCTCGACGCCGAACTGCGCGTCCAGATGCGGGTCGAGATCTCGCGCCTGCACAAGGAGCTTGGCACTACCATGATCTATGTCACGCACGACCAGACCGAGGCGATGACGCTCGCCGACCGGATCGTCGTGCTGCGCGGCGGCCATGTCGAGCAGATCGGCCGCCCGCTCGATCTTTATGACAATCCCGACAATCAGTTCGTGGCCGGTTTCGTCGGCTCGCCGAAGATGAATTTCATCAAGGGCCGCGTGGTCGGCTGCGATGCGCGCGGGGTCGTGGTGGAACTCGCTGGCCAGGAGAAGACCCGCATCACGCAGCCGCTGACGGGCGCCGCGTCCGCAATCGGCAGCAAGGTCATCGTTGGCGTGCGGCCCGAACATTTTGGCAGCGCCGGAGAAGGCGACGCCGATCTTGCCGTCACCATCGATGTGGTCGAGCACCTGGGCGGCACGAGCTTCCTCTACGCCAGAACGGCCAATGGCGAGGACGTGGTGATCCAGCGTGACGCGGCCAAGGTCCCCGACACATCGGAGATCACCGTATCCATCCGCAAATCCTATCTGTTCGACGAAAAAGGGCTGCGGCTGCGCTGATCGGCTGCCTTTTCCCATCCCGCAAGGAGAATGACAATGACTGCAACCACGCCCATCCGCTGGGGCATTCTCGGCCCGGGCAGCATCGCCAAGGCTTTCGCCGGCGGCGTCGCCGGCTCCCGCAACGGAAAGCTGGTCGCCATCGGTGCGCGCGATCCGGGCAAGCCGGGCCTGGCCGAGAATTTTCCCAGCGCCCGCATTCTCGACGGCTACGAAGCATTGCTCACTGACGCGGAAATCGACGCGATCTACATCTCGGTCCCGCACCCCGGCCATGCGCAATGGGCGATCCGGGCGGCGGAAGCGGGAAAGCATGTGCTGTGCGAAAAGCCGCTGGCGCTGACCGCCTTCGAGGCCGACGCCATGATGCATGCGGCGCGCAAGGCCGGCACCTTCCTCGGCGAGGCCTTCATGTACCGGCTGCACCCGCAGACGCTGAAGCTGGTGGAACTGATCAAATCCGGCGTCATCGGCGAGATCAGGATGATCAAGTCGAGCTTCGGTTTTGCCATGCCTGATTTTATGCCGCAGCACCGGCTTTATGCCAACGACCTCGCCGGCGGCGGCATCCTGGACGTCGGCGGCTATCCCGTCTCGATGGCGCGGCTGATTGCCGGCGCCGCGGCCGGCAAGCCGTTCCTCGAGCCGGACAAGGTGACCGGCGTTGCCCATCTTGGCCAGTCCGGCGTCGACGAATGGGCGTCCGCGCTGCTGCATTTTCCAGGTGGCATCCTCGCCGAGGTCTCCTGCAGCATCTCGCTCAACCAGGACAATGTGCTCAGGATTTTCGGTACCAGGGGCCGCATCGAAGTGCCGGATTTCTGGTTCGCCGGCGGCGACCGCGATGTCGGCCTCGGCCGGATCGATGTGATCGGCGCGGACGGCGTGCGCGAAACCATCAGCGTGAACGAAAAGCGTCACGTCTATTCCTTCGAAGTCGACGCCGCCGGGGACGCCATCCTTGCCGGCCGGCAGGAGTTCGCCTGGCCGGGCATGGCCTGGGCCGACAGCCTCGGCACCTTGCGCGTGCTCGACAGATGGCGCGCGGCTGTGGGGTTGGAGTACGAGATCGAAAAGGCCTCGCGGCGCACCAACACAATCGCCGGCCGGCCCTTGCGATCCGGCGGCACGGCGATCGCCAAACGCGCCATTCCGGGTCTGTCGAAGCCGGCCTCGATCGTGGCGCTCGGTTTCGAGGATTTCCGCACCTTCTCCTCGGGTTCGATCCTGCTCGATGCCTTCTTCGAGGCAGGCGGCAATCTGTTCGACACCGGCTATGTCTATGGCGGCGGCTACACCGAGACGCTGCTTGGGCAATGGCTGAAGAACCGTGGCGTTCGCGAGCAGTCGGTGGTCATCGCCAAGGGGGCACATTCGCCGCTTTGCTATCCCGACGTGATCGGCAAGCAGCTCGTCCAGTCGCTCGACCGTCTGCAGACCGACCATGTCGATATCTATTTCATGCATCGCGACAATCCGGACGTGCCCGTCGGAGAATTCGTCGATGCGATGGACCGCGAGGTCAAGGCAGGCCGCATCCGTGGCCCGTTCGGCGGCTCGAACTGGACGATGCAGCGCATGGACGAGGCGATCGCCTATGCCGAGCGCACCGGCAAGCAAAAGCCCGGCGCGCTCTCCAACAACTTCTCGCTGGCTGAAATGCTGGAGCCGATCTGGGCCGGTTGCGTGACCTCCTCCACCGATGACTGGAAGGCCTGGCTGACCGCCCGGCAGATGCCGAATTTCGCCTGGTCGAGCCAAGGGCGCGGCTTCTTCACCGAACGCGCCGGGCGCGACCGGCGCGACAATGAAGAACTGGTGCGGGTCTGGTACTCGGAGCGCAATTTCGGCCGCCGCGACCGGGCGATCGAACTTGCCGCGCGGCTGGGCAAGAGCCCGATCCATATTGCGCTCGCCTATGTGCTCAACCAGCCTTTCCCCTCGGTGCCGTTGATCGGCCCGCGCACGCTGGGCGAACTGGACGACAGCTTGCGCGCCCTCGACATCGCGCTTTCACCTGCCGATCTCCAATGGCTGGACGGCGGCAGCCGGCAAGCGGCGTAGTGCATGTCATGCAAGGCTGCGCTGGACGGCGACGGGGTCAGGTCTCGTCGTCGGACACCCTGATGTCGCGCCTGGCCGGAACCCTCATGCTGGCATACATGCCGGTGGTGCGGAACTGGCCCGGGCTAATGCCGTAACAGCGGCGGAAGACCTTCGAGAAATAGTTCGCGTCCTCGAAGCCGCACAGGATGGCGACTTCTTTCACGGGCAGGAAGTCAGCCTTGGTCAAAAGCTTGGCGGCGCGTTGCAGCCGCTGCTGCAGTACGAACTCCGCGGGCGGGATGCCTTCGCTCTCGGCGAAGCAGCGCGAGAAGTGCGCCCGGCTGAGGCCGCTGATCTGGACGAGGTCCGCTACCGGCAGCGGCCTGTCGAGATTGGCGTTGATGTGGTCGATGACCGGCTGCATGGCGCTCTGCTTCTCCGCAAAGGCGTGCGAGCCGAAGACATCGTCGTAGAGCGCCATCGCCGCCTCATAGGCGATCGCTGAAGCCGCCCCCGGCGCAGCGGCCCCGTTGATGAGACGCAGGCTGCAATCGGCGAGATGATCGATCGTCTCCGGCTGCAGCCGGAACACCGGACCCGAGACGTCGAGGATCGATTTGTGGATGCGCAGCGCCTCCTCGCCATTCATCGAGATCCAGAAATATTCCCAGCGCTCGTCCTTGGCCAGCCAGTAGCGGTGGTTGTGCGGCACCAGCACCAGCAGCGTGTCGTTCTGCTGCAGGCGATAGTCGCGGTTCTCATAGCGAAGCCGGCCGCTTCCGTTGATCGTGTGCTGGAGCACGGTGAATGGCGTCTGGCCGCGCTTGCGCCCGTCCCAATCATAGATTTCGCCTTCGCGCACTTCGTAGCCGGTGCTCGTCGGCATGGCATGCAGGCGCTGGCGACCGCGCGGCAGCGAGATCGTGCGCATCGACTGTCCGTTGGCGATCAGATCCCGCAGCACAAAATTACCCTTGAAAGCATAATCCTTCTCTGGCCGTGCTCGCGAATAAGCGCATAATCCATCCTCGAAGAACGTGAAGAACCCGCGGTCGAGGAGCGGGCGGGAGGAGAAAAGCCGGAATTCGGCTCGATTGGCACGCGCGCCTTGGCGTGTGGCCATATCCTCCCTTGCTGCTCCTTGCCTAGCATCCGATCGGATCGAGGTGAAGGTGATGAGTTTCAAAATCGCTATTATCGGCGCCGGCAGCGTCGGCTTCACCAAGAAACTGTTCACCGACATACTGTGCGTGCCGGAATTCAAGGGTATCGAATTCGCGCTGACCGATGTCAGCGAGCACAATCTCCAGATGATCAAGGCGATCCTCGACCGGATCGTCGAGGCCAACAAATTGCCAACCAAGGTGACGGCGACGACAGACCGCCGCAAGGCGCTCGAGGGCGCTCGTTATGTCATCAGCTGTGTGCGGGTCGGTGGCCTCGAAGCCTATGCCGACGATATCAGGATCCCCTTGAAATACGGCATCGACCAATGCGTCGGCGACACGATCTGCGCCGGCGGCATCCTCTATGGCCAGCGCAACATCCCGGTGATCCTCGATTTCTGCAAGGATATACGCGAGGTCGCCGAGACCGATGCGAAATTCCTCAACTATGCCAACCCGATGGCGATGAACACCTGGGCGGCGATCGAGTACGGCAAGGTCGACACGGTCGGGCTGTGCCACGGCGTCCAGCACGGCGCCGAGCAGATCGCCGAGGTGCTGGGCGCGAAGTCGCCTCGGGAGCTCGACTATGTCTGTTCCGGCATAAACCACCAGACCTGGTTCATCGAGTTGCGCCTGAACGGTCGAGAAATCGGCAAGGACGAGCTGGTCGCCGCCTTCGAGGCGCATCCGGTCTATTCCAGGCAGGAGAAACTGCGCATAGACGTGTTGAAGCGCTTCGGCGTTTATTCGACCGAAAGCAACGGCCACTTGTCCGAGTATCTTCCCTGGTACCGCAAGCGTCCGGACGAGATCACCCGCTGGATCGACATGTCCGACTGGATCCATGGCGAGACGGGCGGCTATCTCCGTTATTCCACCGAGACCCGCAACTGGTTCGAGACGGAATATCCGCAATTCCTCGAAGCGGCGTCGAAGCCGATCGATCCGTCAAAACGCTCCAACGAGCATGCCAGCCACATCTTGGAGGCGCTGGAGACCAACCGTGTCTATCGCGGCCACTTCAACGTCAAGAATGACGGTGTCATCACCAATTTGCCGCAGGACGCCATCGTCGAATCGCCCGGCTTCGTCGACCGCTTCGGCATCAACATGGCGGCCGGCATCACCTTGCCGGAAGCATGTGCCGCGACCTGCATATCCTCGATCAATGTCCAGCGCATGTCGGTGCATGCCGCCATATCCGGCGACATCGACCTGCTCAAGCTTGCCGTGCTGCATGACCCGCTGGTTGGCGCGGTGTCGACACCGGAAGAGGTCTGGCAGATGGTCGACGAAATGGTCGTCGCTGAAGCCGCCTGGCTGCCGCAATATGCGCATGCGGTTCCGGCGGCAAAAGAGCGGCTGTCCAAATCCAGCGTCAAGACCCGCGAGTGGGCGGGTGCCGCGCGGCGCAGCGTCCGCTCGATCGAGGAGTTGCGCGCCGAGAAGGCCGCGCTGAAGCAGGCTGGCTGAAAACCGGGTGCGACGGCGGATCCACGGGAGGTAGGTCCACCGCAGTCAGCCGTCCAGGCACAAGACGAGCAGCAGCAAAACAAAACGTCCGAACACGAGGGAGGAGACAATGAGGAACCTACGCAGCATTGGCATGGTCGCGGGACTGGCGCTGGGCGTCTCCGTCCCGGCGCTCAACGCTTTCGCCTCCGAGCCGACGGTCCCGCCGGTACCGGCGGCGTTTCCGGCCGAAGGCAAGATCACTTATGTGCCGCGCGAGTCCATCCTGGAGTTCAAGGCGCTGCCCGACTATCACGAGCCGGACTGGGTGACCGAGAAATACGTCAAGGCCGGCAAGCTGCCGCCGGTGAAAGACAGGCTGCCGAAGGAGCCCTTGGTTTTCAAGACGGGCAACATGCCTGATGGCATCGGCGTCTACGGCGATACAATGCGCCATGTTATCGGCGGGCGGCCGGAAGGCTGGAACTACGGCGCCGGTCAGACGCAGGGATGGGGCGGCATCGATATCGGCCTGTCCGAATGCCTGACGCGCACCGCGCCGCTGTTCCAGGTCGAGGCCAAGGACACCGAACCGCTGCCCAACCTCGCCAAAAGCTGGGACTGGTCGGCGGATGGCCACAAGCTCACCATGCACCTCGTCGAGGGTGCCAAATGGTCCGACGGCGCGCCCTTCAACTCAGACGACGTCATGTTCTACTGGGACGACGAGGTCGTCGATCCCAATGTCTCGCCGCTCAATGGCGCCACCCAGGAAACGTTCGGCGTCGGCACCACGCTCAAGAAGGTCGACGACTACACCGTCGAGTGGACCTTCAAGGAAGCCTTCCCGAAACAGTATCTCTACGCGATGGCCTACGGCACTTTCTGTCCTGGCCCCGCGCACATATTGAAGCCGCAGCATCCGAAATATTCGAAGAACACCTACGACCAGTTCAAGAACGCCTTCCCGCCGGAATATATGAACATGCCGGTCATGGGCGCCTGGGTGCCGGTTGAATACCGGCCAGACGACATCATCGTCATGCGCCGCAATCCCTATTATTGGAAGGTCGATGAGAAGGGCAATCAGCTGCCCTACCTCAACGAATTACATTACAAGCTGTCCACCTGGGCCGACCGCGATGTCCAGGCGGTGGCCGGCTCGGGCGATTTCTCCAATCTGGAGCAGCCGGAGAACTTCGTCGCCTCGCTGAAGCGGGCCGCGGAGGCGAATGCGCCTGCACGCCTGGCGTTCGGTCCACGGCTGATCGGCTATAATCTGCGCCTCAATTTTTCCGCTAATGGCTGGGGCAACCCGGACGAGCGCGGTCAGGCGATTCGCGAGCTGAACCGCAATGAGGATTTCCGCAAGGCGGTTACCATGGCGCTCGACCGCAAGGCGCTGGGCAACTCCCTGGTCAAGGGGCCGTTCACCGCCATCTACCCCGGCGGCTTGTCCTCCGGCACCAGCTTCTATGACCGCAAGTCGACGGTCTACTATCCCTTCGACCTCGAGGGCGCCAAGGCCGAACTCGCCAAGGCCGGCCTCAAGGATACCGATGGCGACGGCTTCGTGAACTTCCCGGCCGGCACGGCCGGCGGCAAGAATGTCGAGATCGTCATGCTGGTCAACAATGACTACGGCACCGACAAGAGCCTCGCCGAAGGCGTTGTCGCCCAGATGGAGAAACTCGGGCTGCGGATCGTGCTCAACGGTCTCAACGGCACCCAGCGCGATGCCTCGCAATATTCCGGGCGTTTCGACTGGCTGATCCGGCGCAACGACCAGGAGCTGACCTCCGTCGTGCAGAACACCGTGCAACTCGCTCCCGTCGGTCCCAAGACCAGCTGGGATCACCGCGCACCTGAAAGCGGCGAGGTCGACCTGATGCCTTTCGAGAAGGACCTCGTCGACATCGTCAACAAATTTGTCACCTCTGAGGACAATGACCAGCGCGCCGCCCTGATGAGAGACTTCCAGAAGATTTCGACGGAGCACGTCTACAATGTCGGCCTGACGGAATATCCCGGTGCGCTGATCGTCAACAAACGCTTCTCCAACGTTCCAAGGGGCACGCCGATCTACATGTTCAACTGGGCAGAGGATTCGATCATCCGCGAGCGGGTCTTCGTGGCGGCCGACAAGCAGGCGAAATACGAATTGTTCCCGGAAGAGCTGCCCGGCAAGCCTGGAGACAAGGGCCCGATGTAAGTTTACCTCCCCTGACTGAGACCTCCGGCCGCGCCGCTGGCGCGGCCGGACAAAGGCAACCTCCGAACGCACCAAAAAGACGCGATCGGCAAGACGAGGAAGCGACCGTCCATGCTGCGATTTCTGCTCATGCGCATAGCGTCGGCAATCCCGGTCCTTGCCATACTGAGCCTCGTCACCTTCGCCATCATCCAGGCACCGCCCGGCGATTATGCCGACTACATCCGCTCGCAGCTGATCAACCAGGGAGGCGCCTCCTTCGCCGAAGCCGACGCGCAGGCCAACGCCTACCGGATCGAACATGGCCTCGATAAGCCGCTGCCCGTCCAGTATCTCAACTGGATCGGCGGCATCGTCACCCGCGGCGATTTCGGCTACAGCCTCTACTACAACAAGCCGGTGGCCGACGTTGTGGGCGAGCGCCTGCCGCGCACCCTCATCCTGGCGCTTGTGTGCCATCTGCTCGCCTCGGTGCTCGGCATCACCTTCGGCATATGGGCGGCGACCCGGCAATACACCTGGATCGACTCGACACTTTCGGCCATCTCCTTCCTCGGCATGACGGTGCCGCGCTTCCTGATGGCGCTGATCATCGTCTATCTCCTGGTCTTCCAGTTCAACGTCTCGGAGATAGGCAGCTTCTTCTCGCCGCAATATGGCGGCGCGCCATGGTCGTGGGCCAAGTTCCTCGATCTGGTCAAGCATGTCTGGCCGGTGGTTGCGATCGCCACCTTCGGCGGGCTCGCCTACAACATGCGCGTCATGCGCGGTAATCTGCTCGACACGCTGAACGCCCAATATGTCGAGACGGCCAAGGCCAAGGGGTTGACCGGCAGCGCCGTCGTCATGCGACACGCCGTGCCCAATGCGCTGCATCCGCTGGTCATGTATCAGGGCGTGGTGCTGCCTTACATGCTGACCGGCGAAATCGAGACGGCGATCATCTTCGCGCTGCCGACCGTCGGCCCGGCGATCGTCGGCTCGATGGCGGTCGGCGACGTCTATGTCACCGCCACTTTCATGATGGTGCTGTCGGCGACGCTGATCGTCGG
Source organism: Mesorhizobium sp. B2-2-3 (assembly GCF_006442405.1). Lineage (NCBI taxonomy): Bacteria > Pseudomonadati > Pseudomonadota > Alphaproteobacteria > Hyphomicrobiales > Phyllobacteriaceae > Mesorhizobium > Mesorhizobium sp. B2-2-3. The sequence continues at coordinate 505,001 of NZ_VFWC01000001.1, forward strand.
CAACATCATCGCCGACATGTTGCTGGTCCTGCTCGATCCGCGCGTGCGCCAGTTCGGGGAGAGCTAGATGTTGGCCCGCGATACATCGCCACCGCCGCTGCCGGCCGAAGGACCCGTCGAGAGACCCGCGCACGGCAACGAGAGCTACACCGCGCTCGTCTGGCGCCGGCTGAAGCGCTCCTGGACCGGCATGGCGGGGTTCTGGCTCGTCGTGCTGCTGATCCTCATGGCGGTATTCGCCGAGTTCCTGGCGCCGATGGACCCGAAGGTGACCGATGTCGCCTTCGCGCCGCCGCAACTGCCTGCTTTCCACGACAGGGACGGCGATTTCGTCGCCCGGCCCAGGGTCTATGCGCTGGCGGATTCGGCGGATCTCGATCCGGTCACCTTTCAGCCCATCGTCGGTCCCGACTATGATCATCCAAGATTGCTCGGCCTTTTCGTCGAGGGCGCGCCCTACAGGCTCTTCGGGCTCATTGCGGCGAACCGGCATTTCTTCGGTTCGATGGACGGCCAGCCGGTGCATTTCCTCGGCACCGACAAGTTCGGACGCGACGTGCTCTCGCGCGCCATCCATGGCTCGCGCGTCTCGCTGATGATCGCGCTGACGGTGGTCTTCATCATCACCGTCATCGGCACTACGGTCGGCATGGCTTCCGGCTATTTCGGCGGTCGGTTCGATGTCTGGATGCAGCGCTTCGTCGAACTCGTGCTGGCCTTCCCGCAGCTGCCGCTCTATCTGGCGCTGACGACGCTGATCCCGGTCACCGCGCCCACCAACGTCTTCCTCGCCTTCGTCATCATCGTCATGTCGGCGCTGGGCTGGGCGCAGATGTCGCGCGAGGTGCGCGGCAAGACGCTGGCGCTTGCGCGCATTGAATACGTACGCGCCGCCATGGCGGTGGGCGCCACCGACCGGCGCATCATCATGCAGCACATTTTCCCCAATGTGATGAGCCATGTGATCGTCGCGGTGACGTTGGCGATCCCGACCGTTGTGCTGCTCGAATCCTTCCTCGGTTTTCTCGGCTTTGCGGTGAAGCCGCCACTGATCTCCTGGGGGCTGATGCTGCAGGACACCGCGACCTACTCCGTCATAGGCACCTATCCGTGGATCCTGTCGCCGGTCGGCTTCGTGCTGGTCACCGTCTTTGCCTTCAACGCGCTGGGCGACGGCCTGCGCGACGCCGTCGATCCTTATTGAGGTGGCTGGGATGACGCTCGCGCTCGCCGAACCCTTCGCACCTTCCGTCCGGCACGACCATGACGGACGCCAGGGAGAACCCGTGATCGATGCCCGCAACATCGAGGTCGCCTTCAAGGTCGAGCACGGCACCGTCGAGGCGGTCAAGGACGTCTCGTTCCAGCTCTATCGCGGCGAGACGATCGCCATCGTCGGCGAATCCGGTTCCGGCAAATCGGTGACGGCGCGCACCGTCATGGGATTGCTGTCCCGGCGCGCCACCGTGTCGCCGAGATCGACCGTCTGTTATGATGGGCAAAACATCCTGAAGTTCCCCGAGAGCGCCCGGCGCAAGCTGCGCGGCAACCGCATCTCGATGATCTTCCAGGAGCCGATGAGCTCGCTCAATCCGATCTATACGATCGGCAGCCAGATCGTCGAGGCGATCAGGGTTCATCGCAAGGTCGGCCGGCGGCAAGCCTGGGCACGGGCGCTCGAACTCCTGCAGCATGTCCAGATCCCGGATCCCGTCGCGCGGCTCAAGCAATATCCGCATCAGCTCTCGGGCGGCCAGCGCCAGCGCGTGATGATCGCCATGGCGCTGGCCAACGATCCCGACGTGCTGATCGCCGACGAACCGACGACGGCGCTCGACGTCACCGTCCAGGCACAGATCCTGAACCTGATCCGCAATCTGCAGAAAGAGCTGCGCATGGCGGTGATCCTGATCACCCATGACCTCACGGTCGTGCGCAAATTCTCCGACTACGTCTATGTCATGCAGCATGGCGAGATGCGGGAGCATAACGTCACCGAACGTCTGTTCTCCGATCCCCAGCATCCCTATACGCAACGACTGCTCGCCTCCGAACCGCGCGGGCGGCCACAACCGCTGCCGGAGGGCTCCGGCACCATCCTCGAAGCGAACGGGGTGCGCGTCTGCTTCATGCTGCGCCACGGCACCTTCCTCAAACCGGACTGGCGCGAGCTGGTCGCCGTCGACGATCTCGATCTCAAGCTTTGTCGCCACGAAACGCTGGGGCTGGTCGGCGAATCCGGGTCCGGCAAGACCACTTTTGGCCAGGCGCTGCTGAGGCTGATCGATGCCAAGCGCGGCGAGATCCGTTTCGACGGCCAGCCTATCCAAGGTCTGTCTCGCAATGAGATGCGGCCGCTGCGGTCGCGCATGCAGGTCGTCTTCCAGGATCCGTTCTCCTCGCTCAACCCGCGCATGACGATCGGGCAGATCATCGAGGAAGGGCTGATCGTCAACGGCATCGGAGCGACGCGGCGCGAGCGGGTCGAGCGGGTGCGCGAGGCGCTGGTCAGCGCCGGCATGCCGGGCGACATCCTTTCGCGATTTCCGCACGAGTTCTCCGGCGGACAGCGGCAGCGCGTCGCCATCGCCCGAGCCATCGCGTTGGAACCGGAATTCATCCTGCTCGACGAGCCGACATCGGCGCTGGACCTCTCCGTCCAGGCGCAGATCATCGATCTCTTGCGCAGGCTGCAGGACGAGCGCGGCCTGAGTTATCTTTTCATCTCGCACGATCTCAAGGTGGTGCGCGCTCTGTGTCACCGCGTCATCGTCATGCAGCACGGCAAGATCGTCGAACAGGGACCTGTCGACGAGGTCCTCACCAATCCCAAGACCGCCTACACCGAACGGCTCGTCCGGGCCGCTTTCGACGTGGCCTGAACACATGCCGGAGGTTAGCGTGGCAAGACATCCCAGGATCACTTTCATCGGCGCCGGCTCGACCGTGTTCATGAAGAACATCGTCGGCGACGTGCTGCAGCGGCCGGCGCTTTCGGGCGCGACGATCGCGCTGATGGACATCGATCCGCAGCGGCTGGAAGAGAGTGCCGTCGTCGTCAACAAGCTGATCGCGACGCTCGGCGTGAAGGCGAAAGCGGAGACCTATTCCGACCAGCGCAAGGCGCTGGCCGGTGCCGATTTCGTCGTCGTCGCCTTCCAGATCGGCGGCTACGAGCCCTGCACCGTCACCGACTTTGAAGTGCCGAAGAAATATGGCCTGCGCCAGACCATAGCCGACACGCTCGGCATCGGCGGCATCATGCGAGGCCTGAGGACCGTGCCGCATCTGTGGAAGATCTGCGAGGACATGCTCGCCGTCTGCCCCGAGGCGATCATGCTGCAATACGTCAACCCGATGGCGATCAACACCTGGGCGATATCGGAGAAATATCCAGAGATCAGGCAGGTCGGCCTCTGCCACTCGGTGCAGGGCACCGCGATGGAACTGGCGCACGATCTCGATCTTCCCTACGAGGACATCCGCTATCGCTCCGCCGGCATCAACCACATGGCCTTCTACCTGAAGTTCGAGCACCGCCAGGCTGACGGCTCCTACCGCGACCTCTACCCGGATCTCCTGCGCGCCTATCGCGAAGGGCGTGCGCCCAAGCCCGGCTGGAATCCGCGCTGCCCCAACAAGGTGCGTTACGAGATGCTGACCCGGCTCGGTTATTTTGTCACCGAAAGCTCGGAGCATTTCGCCGAATACACGCCCTATTTCATCAAGAGCGGCCGTCCCGACCTGATCGAGAAATACGGTATCCCGCTGGATGAATATCCCAAGCGCTGCATCGAGCAGATCGAGCGTTGGCAGGGGCAGGCGGAGGCCTACCGTTCGGCCGAGCGCATCGAAGTCGAGCAGTCGAAGGAATATGCCTCCTCGATCATGAATTCGGTCTGGACCGGCGAGCCGTCGGTGATCTACGGCAATGTTCGCAACAATGGCTGCATCACCTCGCTGCCCCGCGAGTGCGCCGCCGAGGTGCTGTGCCTGGTCGACGCCTCCGGCATCCAGCCGACTTACATCGGCGACCTGCCGCCGCAATTGACGGCGCTGATCCGCACCAACATCAACGTGCAGGAACTGACGGTGCGGGCGCTGACGAGCGAGAACCGGGAACACATCTATCATGCGGCGATGATGGATCCGCACACGGCAGCCGAGCTCGACCTCGACCAGATATGGTCACTGGTGGACGAGCTTCTTGCCGCTCACGGCGACTGGCTGCCGGCCTGGGCGCGCGTGAGCCGCAAGACTGAAGCCGCCTGACCAAGCGTCGCTCTTAGCTTATTTCGGCTCGTCGGCGTCGGGTTCTTCCTCGTCGTCGCGGGCTTTGATGACATAGGCGCCCTTCAGCCAGCGGTTGAGGTCGATGTCCTTGCAGCGCTTGGAGCAGAACGGGTAGGTCTCGCGCGCCGAAGGCTTGCCGCATTCGGGGCAGGGGCGCCTTGGCCGCAGCGGCGTCACCTTGTCGTCCGCGCTCATGGCCGCGCCGAGGACCAGTTGTGATGGACCTTGAAGCCTTCGCCCGAAAGCAACGCTACGGTCTCGTAAAGCGGCAAGCCGACGACATTGGTGTAGGAGCCGACCAGCTTGACGACGAAAGCGCCCGCAAGCCCCTGTACGGCATAGCCGCCGGCCTTGCCGCGCCATTCTCCCGACGCGACATAGGCGTCGATCTCCTCGCGCGGCAGCCGCTTGAACCGCACCCGCGTCTCGACCAGCCGCTGGCGCAGTTTGCCGCCGGGCGTGATCAGGCAGATGCCGGAATAGACCCGGTGCGAACGCCCCGACAGCAGTCCGAGGCAGTTGGCGGCATCATCGAGCGTCTCGGCCTTGGGCAGGATGCGCCGCCCGACAGCGACCACCGTGTCGGCGGCCAGCACCAAGGCCGGCGCGTAGTCGGTTTCCGACTTCAGTGAGGCAAATGCCTTTTCGGCCTTTTCCTTCGACAGCCTTTTGGCCAGCGAGCGCGGATGCTCGGCACGCAGCGGCGTCTCGTCGATGTCGGCGGGCAATATGCGGTCCGGTTCGATGCCGGCCTGCTGCAGGAGTTCGATGCGGCGCGGCGAACCCGAGGCAAGCACCAGCTTCAGCAAAATGCTCATCGCGGACCAGTCGGCCTTGATCTTACTTGAAACGATAGGTGATGCGGCCCTTGGTCAGGTCGTAGGGCGTCATCTCGACCAGGACCTTGTCGCCGGTCAGCACGCGGATGCGGTTCTTGCGCATGCGGCCGGCCGTATGGGCTATGATTTCGTGTTCGTTTTCGAGTTTCACCCGGAACATGGCGTTGGGCAGCAGTTCCGTGACGACACCCGGAAACTCGAGGACTTCTTCCTTCGGCATTCGATACCTTTGCTTGGATGGTTTCCCGGCGTTTAGAGCATGATGCCGAAAAGTATGAAGCGGTTTTCGGACGACATCATGCTCTACTTCTTTGATCTAGAGTCGGAAGCTGTCAGGTCGAAGAGACCCAACCGCATCCGACTCTAGCCGGAAATTCGGCGGAACCTATATGATAATCGTCGGCTTGTGAACACGCTTAATCCGTCGCGTTTTTTGCTTCTGGAAGCAAAAAACGTCGGCCTATGCGCAACTTCAGCCGTTCGCGCACATCGCGATAGGCCGCGATGATCTGCTCGCGCGTGCCGCTGGCGCCGGTAGGATCCGGCGTCGGCCAGTATTCGACCTCAACGGCGAGCGAGCGGGTGAGCTCCAGCGCGGCATGGTGCGCCTCCGGCGCGAGCGTGACGATGAGATCGAAATAGTCGTCTTCCAGCTCGTCCATCGTCCTTGGATGGCGCTCGCCCAGCGACAGGCCTTCCTCGGCAAGTACGGCATCGACGAACGGGTCACGCTCGCCGCTGCGCACGCCCGCGGAGGCGACGAAGGTGCTGGCCGGCAGCATGCGCCGCGCCAACAGCTCGGCCATCGGCGAGCGCACGGCATTCATGCCGCACAGGAACAGGATCGAACGGGGCGGTGCGCCGGCGGTCAGGGGTTAACCCCGCCAATGGAGCACGCAGACCAGCGTGAACAGCCGGCGCGCCGTGTCGAAATCGATGTCGATCTTGCCGGCGAGCCGGTCCATCAACGTCTGCGAACCCTCGTTGTGCAGGCCGCGGCGACCCATGTCGATCGCCTCGATATGGCTCGGCGTCGAGGAGCGAATGGCGTCGTAATAGCTTTCGCAGATCGTGTAGTAGTCCTTGACGATGCGCCTGAGCGGCGTCAGCGACAGGATATGGGTCACCACGGCGGAACCGTCGTCGCGCGTCACGGCGAAAACCAGGCGGGACTCGGCCAGCGACAGCTTCAGCCGGTAGGGGCCGGCGCCGCTGTCATTGACCGGTTGAAAACTGTTCTCCTCGATCAGGTCGAAGATCGCCACCGCGCGTTCGTGCTCGACGTCGGGCGTCGAACGGCCGATCGATTCATCGAGTTCGACATCGATCAGCCTCGCCCGGGTTTGATCGGAGCCCGACATGGCGCCTACATGTTCAGCCGGATAGCGACGGAGCGTCCATGCGCGTCGAGCCCTTCCGCCTTGGCCAGCGCGATCGCGGCGGGCGCCAGCGCGCGCAATTGCTCGGGCCCGAGCTTCAGGATCGAGGTGCGCTTGACGAAATCGAGTACCGAAAGGCCTGACGAGAAACGCGCCGAGCGCGCCGTCGGCAGCACGTGGTTGGAACCGCCGACATAGTCGCCGATGGCTTCCGGCGTATGGCGGCCGAGAAACACGGCACCGGCATTGTGCATCCGCGACAGGAAGCCCTCGGCATCGTCGATTGCCAGTTCGACATGCTCGGCCGCGATACGGTCGACCAGCGGCAGCGCTGCCTCGATCGCCGCAACCTCGATCACCGCGCCGAAATCGCGCCAACTCGCCGCTGCCGTCTCCGCCCGTGGCAGGTTTGGCAGCTGCCGTTCGACCGCCTCCTCCACCGCCTTGCCAAAGGCCGGATCGTCGGTGATCAGGATCGACTGCGCCGACGCGTCATGTTCGGCCTGGGCCAGGAGATCGGCGGCGATCCAGTCGGGATCATTGTCGCCGTCGGCCACGACCAGCACTTCCGAGGGGCCGGCGATCATGTCGATGCCGACGGTGCCGAACACCTGGCGCTTGGCCGCCGCGACATAGGCGTTGCCAGGGCCGACGATCTTGGCGACCGGCTTGATCGTCTCGGTGCCATAGGCCAGGGCAGCGATCGCCTGGGCGCCGCCGATGCGATAGATTTCCGGCACGCCGGCAAGGTCGGCCGCCACCAGCACAAGCGGATTGATGACGCCGCCGGGTGCCGGCACCACCATGACGATGCGCTCCACGCCGGCGACCTTGGCCGGGATGGCGTTCATCAGCACCGAACTGGGATAGCTCGCAGTGCCGCCCGGCACGTAAAGCCCGACCGCCTCGACCGCGGTCCAGCGCCAGCCGAGCTCGACGCCCGCGGCATCGGTAAAGCGGTCGTCCTTCGGCCGCTGCCGCTCGTGATAGGCGCGGATGCGGTCGCGCGCGAATTCGAGCGCCTCGATCGTCTGGTGGTCGCAAGCGGCATAGGCGCGGGCGATCTCGTCCTTCGACACGGCAATGCCGAGTTCCCTAAGGTCGGCCCGGTCGAATCGTCTGGTAAAGTCGACGAGTGCGGCGTCGCCTTCGGCGCGCACGCGCGCGATGATCTGGCGCACGGCCGCGTCGACATCGGCCGACACTTCCCTCTTGGTGGTGAGGAAAGCGGCGAAACGCTGTTCGAAATCGGCGTCGGACTGACGAAGCGTGATGGCCATCGCTCAAGCCCTGTGCACGGGACGCGACGTGGCTTCCCACGCGCCGCCGACATCGGCAAGGCGGGCCTCGATGCATTCGACATCGAGCATGATCGCGCCGCCTCCGGAAAAGATCAGCTCGACGATACCGGCCGGCTTGCTGATCTCGATGAAGCTGATCGCCAGCAGCGACAGCACTTCGGCCGGCTTGTCGCGGGCAATGCCGCTGGTCTTGGCGCCCAGAACCCGATCGAAATGCAGCACGGCCTGGCGCCGTTCATTGTGCTGGCGAAAGAAGCCCGATTTGGCCTCCCAGACGAAACGGTTCATGGTCAGCACGAAACGCTTGGCCGCGGGAAGGTATTCAAGGTCCGAGACTTTCATCACGGCGTCCTGGACGTGGGCGGAGACGATGCTCAGGTCCTGGTCGTCGAGGGCGATAAGCTTGAGGCCGGTCATGCGGATTTCGCACCTGAAAATTGACTGTTCAGCCTTCTGTTAGAGCATGATCCCGAAAAGTGGAAACCGCTTTTCGGAAAAGATCATGCTCAAGCAGGAATCCGGAGGTCATTCCGGTCCGTGCAGCCGTGAGGCGGGCGGCGATCGACCTAAGCCGAGATCCGCTCGATCACCGCGCCGCAATTGGACAGTTTTTCCTCAAGCCGCTCGAAGCCGCGGTCGAGATGATAGACGCGGTTGACCGTGGTTTCGCCTTCGGCCGCCAGGCCCGCGATCACCAGCGAGACCGAAGCACGCAAGTCGGTCGCCATGACCGGCGCGCCCTTCAATTTCGGCACGCCGTCGACGATCGCCGTCTGGCCGGAAAGCGTGATGTGGGCGCCCAGACGCGCCAGTTCCTGCACATGCATGAAGCGGTTTTCGAAGATCGTCTCGGTGATGCGCGACTTGCCCTTGGCCATGGTCATCAGCCCCATGAACTGCGCCTGCAGATCGGTGGGGAAAGCCGGGAAGGGCGCCGTCGTCACGTCGACCGGTGAAATGCCGGCGCCGTTGCGCTTGACGCGGATGCCGGAATTGGTCGGCGTGATCTCGGCGCCCGTCTGCGAGATCACGTCCAGCGCGGTCTGCAGCAAATCGGGACGCGCGCCTTCGAGCACGACGTCGCCGCCGGTCATGGCGACGGCCATGGCATAGGTGCCGGTCTCGATGCGGTCCGGGATGACGCGCACGCGCGCGCCCGACAGCGCCTCGACGCCGTCGATGGTGATGGTTGGCGTGCCGGCGCCGGAAATCTTGGCGCCCATGGCATTGAGGCATTCGGCGAGGTTGACGATCTCGGGCTCGCAGGCGGCGTTTTCAAGCACCGTCTCGCCCTTGGCGAGCGACGCCGCCATCATCAGCACATGGGTGGCGCCGACCGACACTTTCGGAAAGACATAACGGTTGCCGACGAGGCGGCCATTCCTGGTCTTGGCGATGACATAGCCGGTGTCGACGTCGATGTCGGCGCCCAGCGCCTGCAGGCCTTCCAGGAACAGGTCGACCGGCCGCGTGCCGATGGCGCAACCGCCCGGCAGCGACACCTTGGCCTCGCCCATGCGGGCCAGCAGCGGGCCGATGACCCAGAACGAAGCGCGCATCTTCGACACCAGCTCGTAAGGGGCCGTCGTGTCGACGATGTTGCGGGCGGAGAAGTTGATGGTGCGCGAATAGCCTTCATTCTGCTTTTCGCGGCGTCCGTTGACCGAATAATCGACGCCGTGATTGCCCAGGATGCGGATCAGCTGCTCGACATCGGCCAGATGCGGCACGTTTTCGAGCGTCAGCGTGTCGTCTGTCAGAAGCGACGCGATCATCAGCGGCAGGGCGGCGTTTTTCGCGCCCGAGATCGGAATGCTTCCGGCGAGCTTGTTGCCGCCGACAATTCTGATGCGATCCATGAAGACTATCCCCTCGGCCCCGAAAGCCGGTTTCAATCGTTTGAGTATCGGCCCGTCTAGACCATCGGCCAACCTGGTTCAAGAAATAGGATTTCCTGGCACCCGACCCAAGAGTGGCTGATTTGAGTTAATCTTTTTGTATTTCCTTCGCCGCGCCGACCCCGTCCGGCCGCTTGTCGGCGTCCCCGGCGCGCCGCTTGTCGGCGTCGCCGGCGCGCCGCGAGCGCGACTGTGCCTTGCGCTTCAACAGATTCGCCCGCAGCTGTTCGGACAGGCGGTCCTTGCGGCCGGTGCCGCTCTTTTTCGGTGGAATTGTCTTGTCGTTCATCGTCCCGTCCTAGCCGGCGGCCGGCCAGCCCGCTATTCAGGCATAACCAACATTGTGGCGCGGCCATGTCATCAAAACGTATCCGGCAAAGGCTTTCACAGATGCTTTGCACTTGGCCTTGCGCTTGCCGGTTCGATATGGCAGAAGCCCCGCCATCAGCGGCTGCGGTAGCTCAGTGGTAGAGCACTCCCTTGGTAAGGGAGAGGTCGAGAGTTCAATCCTCTCTCGCAGCACCAGACTGCCCGACATTTTCAGCGCCATCCGTCCCATTCTTAAGCCCTTGCGGCACGAACGGGCAAAAAAAAGGCGCATCCGGCACCTGAATCCGAGATTTCGCGCAAGGTTGGTTCTCGTCGCGCTTTCATGGCGGGAGCAAATCGGCCTGCTTGCTTTCCTCCGCGACGAGCGCCTGCCCATAGGGGGCGACCGCTTGACGCCCTTCCGCTACCCACCCGCCCGATCGGACGGTTGAAAACATCGGCATTGGCGACCCGGGCGAGTCCGCTCCGGTCAGTGCCTTGAAGCATGACCTGGCGCGGCCGTCGTCCCGATCAGAGTCGCAGGGCGAAGCGCCGTCCGCGCAGACGGCGCTGGTTGCGGCTTCATCGGGATGCAAATGCCGATATCGGGATTTGCGCTGGCCGCCCGATCATGATTCAAGTCGGCGATTCCGAGGGCTTTCCCGCTGGAGCGCAGCATGACCTTGATCACACGCCGTCGACTTCTGAAAACGGCCGCGGTTGCCGGTGCGGGCGGGCTCGCGGCGATGGGGAGGCTTGGCGGCTGGGCCGCCGCCACGCCCGAGCCGGTGGTGCTGCGGACGGCCAAAATCCAGGCCAGGCTGATGGAGATCGGCCCGACCCGGGACGTGCTGACCTATGGCAGCGCCGGAATGCCGCCGGTGCTGAGGATGAAAAAGGGCGAGCCCTTCGCCGCCCGGCTCGTCAACGCGATCGACGACCCGACGACGATCCACTGGCACGGCGTTCGGGTCCCCAACAAGATGGACGGCGTTCCGTTCCTGGTCCAGCCCTACGTCTATACCGGCGATCATTTCGACTATGCCTTCACGCCGCCCGATGCCGGCACCTTCTGGTACCACCCGCATTGCAACACGCTGGAGCAGATGGGGCACGGCCTGACCGGCGTCATCGTGGTCGAAAATCCCGGTGATCCGAAATTCGATGCCGAAATCGTCCTCAATCTGCGCGACTGGCGTCTCGGCGACGATGGCCAGTTCATCGACCAGTTCCGGCCGCGCGATGCCGCGAGAACCGGCACCTATGGCACGGTGCGCACGGCCAACTGGCTCGACCAGCCGCACTATGACGCGCCAGCCGGCGGGCTGGTGCGGCTGCGCGTCGCCATCACCGACGTGACGCGCATCCATGCCTTTCGCGTCGACGGCGCGGAGGCGACGGTGATCGCGCAGGATGGCAATCCGGTGCCGCAGCGTTTTTCGCCCGATGCCTTGCTGCTTGGCCCGGGACAGCGCATGGAACTCGCCATCCGCATGCCGTACGCGGAGGGCGCGGTCGTGAGCCTGCGGGACGTCAGGGGCACCAAACCCAAGGTGCTGGCGACCGTGCGTGCGGCTGGCAGCTCGCTGAAGCGCGACATTCGTGATGTCGCGCCGCTGGAGGCCAATCCGGTGGCGGAGGTCGATCTCTCCGCTGCCCAGCATATTTCGCTGGCGCTCAGCGCCACGGCCGAGAACATTGCGAGCGACGGCATATGCGGTTCGCTCGGCTACAGTTTCTGGGCCATCAACAAGGTGCCGTGGCCGGGTGACACGCCGGATCCGACCGCGCCGCTGGCCGAATTGAAGCTTGGCAGGAGCTATGTCATCGACATGGAGAACCTGACGCCGCAATCGCATCCGATGCATTTGCACGGCATGAGCTTCAAAGTGCTGTCATCCTCGACTCGGCCCGTGCAGCCGCTGATTTCAGACACCTATCTCATCCAGCCCAACGAGAAGGTGAGCCTCGCCTTCGTCGCCGACAACCCCGGCGACTGGCTGCTGCACTGCCACATCATCGAGCATCAGAAGTCGGGCATGACGAGCTACGTCAGGGTGACCTGAAACCGAGCGTGCCGCGGCCTACTTGCGCAGTTGCGCCTCGATCTCGTCGAGCACCTTGTCCTTGCCGATGCCGGTGAGGAAGGCGAGGCCCTTGATGACCGGCTTGGTCACCGAAGCCGAGATCGGCGTCGTGGCGACGATGAAGTCGACGCTGTCGGCCAGCCCCGGCACTTCGGTCGCCTTGGCCTGCTGGGCGTTGAAGGTCAGGCCGCGTTGCTTCATCGCCTCGGTGACGGCGACGTTGACCGCGGTCGAGGTGGCTATGCCCGTGCCGCAGGCAAAGAGAATTGTTTTCTGTCTGGACATCTCTTTCTTCTCCTTGTTCAGCCGAGCACGGCCCGAACGTCGTCTAGCGTCGTGGCCGACCTCAGGCCGTCCAATGCATCTGGATTCTGGATGGTGGCCATGACGGCCTGCAGCGCTTCAATCTGCTTGTCCTTGTCATTGATGGCAAGCAGGAACACGAAGCCGACCGGCAGCTTCTCGTCGGGGTCTTCCATGTTGGCGAAGACGACGGGGCGCTTCAATGTGCCCAAAGCGATCCCGGGCTTCAGGACATGTTCGGGATCGGTGTGCGGCACCGCGACATTGTCGGGGCGCTCCAGCGGCAGTCCTGTCGGGATGGTCAACTCGCGACGCACGACCGCGTCGGCGTAGGAACTTCTGACATAGCCGAGCGTCTCGAGCCGGCCGGCCAGGATGCGGATGATCTGCTCATTGGTCGAGGCATCGGATCCGAGCACGATCGCTTCGGGATCCAGAAGCTGCATGAGGCTGTCAGACATGTTTTGCTCCGTCGGCAAAATCGTGCGCCCGGGGAGGGCACACGATCATTTCAAACGTCAGGCGCGACGAGGCTCAGGCCGTGCCTTCGGCCGGCTCGTCCTCGGCGCCCGCTGCCCGCTCCCAGCCGAGCGTGTTGCGACGGTAGAGGACGAACAGTGCCGCGATGACCACGGCGATCACGACGATGCCGGTAAGGCCAAGTCCCTGGATCGCCTCGATGATCACATAGGGCACCCACAGGAAGCCGTCGACGACGGAGGTGATCTGCAGCGCGTCTGCCGGCAGCTTGAAGCCCGAGGCGACGGCGGCACTTGTGAACAGCGGCGCCAGCGCGTTGGCGACGTAGAAGCCGATCGCCAGCGTCACCGTGCCGATCACCACCATGCGGAACACATTGCCTTTGACCAGAGGGGCGGTCATGGCGACGATGAAGGGAATGACCGCCAGGTCGGCGAACAGGATGACGCGGTTGCCCGGCAGGATCACCGACAGGATGATCGCGATAGGCACCAGGATCAGCGACGACGAGATCGCGGCCGGATGACCGATCAGGATGGCGGAGTCCAGGCCGACCAGAAGCTCGCGGTCGCCGGTGCGCTTGCGCACGAATTCCTGCGCCGCGTCGGAGACCGGGATCAGGCCCTCCATCAGGATCTTCACCATGCGCGGCAAAAGCAGCATGACGGCTGCCAGGGTCATGCCGGTGCCCAGCACCTTGGCGAGCACCGTGCCGAGATCGCCGGCATTGTAGAAGGCGATGGCGCCGAGCACGAGGCCGATGATCAAGCCGAGCACGACAGGTTCGCCGAACACGCCGAACCGGCGCTCGATGGTCTCGGTGTTGATGTTGATGCGGTTGATGCCGGGAATGCGGTCCATGATCCAGTTCAGGATGATGGCGATCGGCAGGATCTGCGCGGAAGCCAGGTGCGGCACCGAAATGCCGGGCACGCCGTAGAACTGCTGCACTGCGCGCGCCGACCAGTCGGCGAACAGCAGCGACAGTGCCGCGACCAATGCCGCGATGGCGATGCCGTAGGCCAGATTGTCGGTCGCCGCCACGACCAGCGAGCCGACAAAGGCGAAGTGCCAGAAGTTCCAGACGTCGACATTGAGCGTGCGCGTCATGCGCGTCAGCAACAGCACGATGTTGACCAGGATGCCGACGGGGATGACCCACAGGCCGACCGACGAGCCGAAGGCGATGGCGGCCGCCGACGGCCAGCCGACATCGATGATGTCGCGATGGATGCCGGTGTTGGTGACGATGGCCTTGGCGACGTCGCCGATCGACGTGAACATCAGGCCAAGCACGAGATTGATGCCGATGAAGGCGACGCCGATGGTGACTGCGGCGCGAAAAGCCTTGCTGACCTTTGCACCAAGAACGACGGCTATGATGAAAATGACGATCGGCAGCAGCACTGTTGCGCCGAGCGTGTCGATGGCCCCTTTGAGGCCCGCAAGAATAGTATCCATTTGTCCTCCCCTGGAGCACCGAGCCCGACCCCCGGGTTCGAAATGATGCTCCGTTGACCTCCAACGCCTTTGCCGCCAACCTCGGCGCAAAGGCACTCCCCGTTCTGCCCGCGAGGCGGAATGCGTCCCGCTCGGTGATGCGGGATGAACATTTGCCTTCGCTGGCGAACGAATGTTTTATTGAGGCAGTTCAAGGCAATGTCAATTGGCAAGTCTTTGAACCCAAGGCATCCGGGCTGACGGAGCCTTCGCCTGTGCGCTCTTGACGGAGCATTGAACGGAAAAACCCGCCTGTGCGGCGGGCCCTTGGCGCAACTCAGCACCATGGGCAAATATGTAGCATAGTTGCCCTCACCCAGTCAAGAAAAAATTCCTATCAGGAGAAACTGCCGGCACAGCGGACTGGCAGTCGTCAGGTCTTTGTCGCCGAGTTCGGAGCCCAGTCTTTGGGCCAACCGAACCGTGGCGAGCGCATCTGTCCTGCGCGATTTCATGGGAAATTGACGGGCCGAGGCCAGTTTCGTTGGCAAGGAGGAGCTATTCCCTGCTAATCCGACGCGAACCAGGAAGCTGTGGACATCCCCGCATGACCAATGTCGCCTTGACCGGGCTCGCCCGCGATCTCGCCAGCCGTGCCGCCGAGGGCCGCCCGGTACGCATCGGCGTCATCGGTTCGGGCGAAATGGGCACCGATCTGGTCACGCAAGGCATGCTGATGCCCGGCATTTCGGTCTGCGCGGTCTCGACAAGACGTCCGCACACGGCGCGCGAAGCGATCCGCATCGCCTATGGTGACGAAGCGATGGCCGTCGAAGCCGATACCACTTCGAAAGTCACCGCGGCGATCGAGTCGGGAAAGATCGCCATCACCTCCAACGAGATGCTGGTCACCAATCCGCTGATCGACGTCGTCATCGACGCCACCGGCAAGCCCGGCGTCGCCGCCGACTTCGACCTGATGGCGATGCAGCATGGCAAGCATCTGGTGATGATGAATGTCGAGGCCGACGTCACCATCGGCTGCTATCTCAAGCAGCAGGCAGATCGCCTCGGCGTCGTCTATTCGGTCGGCGCCGGAGACGAGCCCTCGAGCTGCATGGAGCTGATCGAGTTCGCCTCCGCACTGGGCCTGACCATCGTCTCGGCCGGCAAGGGCAAGAACAACCCGCTTAACCACGATGCCGTGCCCGACGACTATCGCGAGGAAGCGATCCGCCGCAACATGAACCCGCGCATGCTGGTCGAGTTCGTCGACGGTTCGAAAACCATGGTCGAGATGTGCGCCATCGCCAACGCCACCGGGCTGGTGCCCGATGTGCCCGGCATGCACGGCCCGAAGGCCGACCGCGACGACCTCGTCAAGGTGCTCATTCCGCGCGAGCATGGCGGGCTGCTCACGAAAAAGGGCGTTGTCGACTACACGGTCGGCAAGGGTGTCGCACCCGGTGTCTTCGTCATCGTCGAGGCGACCCACCCGCGCATCGTCGAGCGCATGGACGACCTGCATATCGGCCACGGTCCCTATTACAGCCTGTTCCGGCCCTACCATTTGACCTCGCTGGAAGTCCCGCTGACCGCAGCCCGCATCGTGCTCTTCGGCAAGCCCGACATGGTGCCGCTGCCAAGGCCGGTCGCCGAGGTATGCGCCGTCGCCAAGCGGGATCTGGCCGCCGCCGAAACCTTCGATGCGATCGGCGAGACCTGCTATCGCTCCTGGACGATGACCGTCGAAGACGCTCGCGCCCGGCGTGCCGTGCCGGTCGGCCTACTCGAGGGCGGCAAGGTGCTGAAACCGGTGAGGAAAGGCGAGCTGTTGACGGCCGACAACGCCGCACCCGACCGGGCGACGAGACTGTTCGCTCTGCGCCGGCTGCAGGATGAGATGCTGTACGAAAAATAAGCCCGTTGTGGCGCTGTCATGACAGATGCACTATATTGTAATGGCAGATGACGCTGAGGATCGACCAATGAACCTCCAGATCAGGGACCCGCGTGCACGTGAGCTGGCACAGCGGCTCGCCGCCAAACGCAAGATTTCGATGACCGAGGCGGTGATCGAAGCTCTTGAGTCCGAACTGAAACGGGAAAGTGGACGCGCTCCGTTGGCGCAGCGGCTGGCTGCCATCGCTGATGAACTCAAAGCCAGAGCTGGTCATGGCGGCCGGCCCGTAGACAAGGATGAGATCGATGAGATGTGGGGCCACTCTTGATGTTTGTCGACACCTCGGTGGTCGTCGCAATTCTTTCGGGAGAGGGAGATGCTGGCGAGTGGAGCAACCGCATCGCGGTAGCACCTCGCAAAATTACTTCCGCGTTGGTGGTGCTCGAAGCGGCTATGCGGCTTTCAACTATGCTGGCCGTTGAGCCGCTTGTCGCTGAAGTGGCGATAGAGGCTTTTCTGCGCGAGTCCGAAATCGAAATCGTTCCGATCGACGCCGGCGACGCCAAGCTCGCGGTCCAAGCTTTTTCAGACTATGGAAAAGGACGCGGGCATCCCGCCCAACTCAACCTGGCCGATTGCCTGTCCTATGCATGCGCAAAGAGTCGTGGCTCTGCTCTGCTCTACAAAGGCAACGACTTCTCGCATACCGATCTGGCCTAGGGAGTCTGCTCTATTTCCCCAGTTCGATCGACCGCAGCCGCGCCGCTTCCACCGCTTGCGTGAGGAGATTGGTCAACCGGTCCTCGCCCATCAGCACACCAAGCGCCGCCGCCGTCGTGCCGTTCGGGCTGGTCACCTGCTGGCGCAGCAGGCCCGGCTCCTCGCCGCTTTCGGCGGCGAGGGAGGCGGCACCATAGACGGTCTGCATGGCGAGCAGCCTGGCGGTCGCCGCCGGCAGGCCCGCCTTCTCGGCGGCGACGGTCAGCGCTTCGATGAAATGGAAGATATAGGCCGGCCCCGATCCCGACACGGCGGTCACCGCATCCATCAGTCCCTCGTCGTCGATGGTGGCCACTTCGCCGCTGGCCGACAAGAGGTCGGCGACGAAACGCTTGGTGTCGTCGGAAACCAGCGGATTGGAAAACACCACCATCATGCCCTTGCCAATGGAAGCAGGCGTGTTGGGCATGCAGCGCACAACAGGCGCGCGGTCGCCCAGGATTTCCTCGAAGGTGGCGACCGGCGTGCCCGCGGCAATGCTGACGAAGGTGGTGCGCCCTTCGCCGAAACGTTTGTAAGCGGCGGTGACGTCGCGGATCACCTGGGGCTTCACGGCGATGACGATGAGATCAGGCACGGCACCGGCCGGGATATCGGTGGCGTCGGCAGCCGTTCCGCATCCGAGTGCGGCCGCGCGCTGGCGCAGGTCGGCATTGGGCTCGACCACGAAAACGGACGACGGTGCAAGCTTGCCGGATTTCAGCCAGCCCGAGAGCATGGCGTAACCCATATTGCCGCAGCCGGCGAGAACAAGCCTGATCGTCATCGAAAGCCCTCCGAGGAAAGGCTTCACATAAACGCTCGCGGATCAACGGGGAAGCCCTGTCAGGTGGAGTGGCCCAATCGCGCGCCACGACCGGCGTTGCGCAGCGCGACCGGGCGCAGCGAAACTTGTCTGAGCCCAAGCACACCGAGCACGAAGAACAGCCACACCGGATCGCCGCGGTGGAAGAAGAAGCTTTCGAGGAAGGCGTTGAGCGCGGCGAACAGCACCACCATCATGAAGAAGTCGCCGAGATAGATGTTTTCCTTGCGCAAGGGAATGCGCATGTAGTCGCGCAAAGGGGCGATCAGGAAAGTGTAGACCGCCACGCAAAGCGCCGGAATGCCCATCAGCACCGCGATGTCGAGATAACCGTCATGGCCGTGCACGATGGTCCTGATATCCCACGGCCGGTCGAAGGGCTGATCCTGGTTGAGCAGCAGCGGCGTTCCCCAGAAACTCTCATAGCCGTAGCCGGTCCACGGTTTCTTCGCCAGCATCTCGCCGGCGAACTCCCAGAGCGTGGTGCGCCCGGTATAGGTCAGGCCGGGAAAATAGATCGCCGCCAGCTGTTTCACCGGCGGCAGGAAAACGATGCCCAGCGTGCCGACCGCGGTAGCGATGATCGCCAGCGCGAACAGGATCGGCGTGCCGAGTCGCATGCCCATGAGGCTTGGAAACATGACGATCAGGATCGAGAACGGCACCAGGCCGGCCGTGGTCTTGGATCCGGTGTGCAGCATGAACACCATCGCCGCGAAGAAAATTCCGGCGCCCCAGAACCGCTGCCCGCGCCGGAAGAGATAGAGGCCGGCGAAACTGAAGCAGGCCATGACCGGACCGGCGATGTTCTTGTGGGTGAAGACGCCGCGCCACAGGCCGGCATGTTCGGGTTCCTGCGAATCGGCCGTGTGCATTGCCTCGTGCGGAAAGGCGATGAGGCCGAGGTAGGAAAGGCCCATGACCGCCACCGCGGTGAAGATGATGACCTTCGAGAAGGAATCCGCGTCGCGCGGCAGCACAAGGATCGTCGCCATGGTCAGGATGCCGATCATGGTGAAGGAGGCGGCGCGCATCGCCGAGGGCGGGTCTGTCGCCAGCACCACCGACAGGAAGAAGAAGCCCAGCATCAGCATCCAGGAAGGGCTGAGCAGCGAGCGCACGATGCGCGGGTCGGCGAAAGCCATCAGCGAAAAGACGGAAACGGCGCCGAGCGAGCCGAAGCCGAGCTGGTTGACGATGTCGCCGCCTTCGCCGGTGAGTTCGGCGCCCGCGGGCTGGAACGGGCGGAAGGACACCAGGATGACGGTGAACAGCAGCGCCGCGATCGCGGTTGCCACGCCGTCGCGCGTGAACGCGGCGCCGAGCGGCGCGCGCTCAGTTCTTTTCAGGCTGGCGGTATTGCTCATTGGCATATCCGAATTCGGCCAGCACGCGGCCCAGCGCCACATGGACAGGGTAGATTGCGGCCGCGGGCGATCCTGTCCGTGCCAGCCTGGCGGCCCCGCGAAATGGCGAGGCGGCAAGCAGGGCCAGGCTCTTCAGCAACACCTTGACGCCGGCCAGCGGGGTGCCGGCGCGTTTCTTCTTTTCGACCAGCGTCGAGATCACGCCGTTGCGCAGGCTGCGGGCGCGGATCCAGTCGGCCTCGACCCGACGGGCCGGGACGGTCTCGGTCACCCTGGCCTCGGCGCACCAGCCAAGCACAAAGCCGCGCTGCGCCGCCCGGCTCAGGAAGTCGGAATCGCCGCCGCCCATGAAATTGAATCTCAGGTCGAGGAACGGCGGCCCCATGGCGGTAAGCACGTTGCGCCCGACCAGGAGATTGCCGGACGAATAGAGCGCCGGCACGAGGCCCGTCTTGCGGTAGGGCGGCGCGAAAACCGGATGCTCGGCCCAGCGCGCATGGGCGGGATCGGCAAAGTCGGGCACTTGCGGGCCGCCGACAATATCGGCGCCAAGGCTTTCGGCCGCCCCGCACATCCGTTCCAGCCAGTGCGGATCGGCTATCTCGTCATCGTCGATGACCAGCAGGTGCCTGAAATTCGGAAAGTGCAGGATCGCCGCCTGCCAGCCGGCATTGTAGGCGCTGCAATTGCCGCGCTGATGCGCGATGATCACCATGCCCGGTATCTCGCCGCGCTCGAACAGCGGCAGCGACGCCTGGGCGCCGGCCCGCGCCTCGGCCTCGTTCTCAATGACGATGACGGCAAAGCGCCTGCCGGTCAGCTGCGCGCGCAGCGACGCCAGCGTTTGCAGGACCTGGTCCGGCCGCTTGAAGGTCGGCAAGGTGACGACGGCTTCGACGGCCTGCGTGTCAAGCCGGGGGGATCGTCCCGCGATCGATACCGAACCGTCCGATGGCAAAGGGATCATCCGTGTCAGCCGCATGGTGGGTCGAGTTCTGTTAGCACCACGACGATAACGTTTCGTTAATCACCTTTCACGGAGTGGCCCTTCAGGCGGGGGTTTTGGGCCGTCGATGCGCGCGCGTTTAATCAAGGGTTCACCGCGCTTTGCTACCGGCTGCACCACAGGATAGGTGAGATGCATCTGCTGTTCGCCACATCGATCGTGCCCGATGGCGCTCTCGCATCGGGCTACGAGATCGCCAATGCTGCAATCATCGCTGCCTTGCGGCGCGCCGGCGCGCGCGTCACCGTCATCGGCTTCATCTGGCCGGGGAAAGCCGCCGCCGATCCTGAAAGCACCATCGTTCTGGGTGCCGTCGACGTGCGCACCGAAGATGCTTCAGCGCTGCAAAAGCTTGCCTGGGTCGGCAAGGCGATGCTTTCGGGCCTCACCTTCGCGTCGGCCAAGTTGCGTGCGGTCTCCGATGCCGAAGCCCTCGCCGCCATCGAGCGCGCCGGCCCCTTCGACGGCTATGTGCTCAATTCCGTGCAGTTCGCCGGCGCCTTCCAAAAACTCTTCGACGAGCGGCCTTCGATCTTCGTCGCCCACAATGTCGAGCATCTTTCGGCGCGGGAAAATGCCGCTGCCGCCCCGGGCATCTTCCAGCGCCTGTTGTTCCGCCGCGAGGCAAGGCTGCTCGAGAGCGTGGAAGAGCGTCTGTGCCGCCGCGCGCGTTTCGTCTTCACGCTGGCCGAGGAAGACCGTTCGGCACTTGGCGTGGCCTCCGACGACCGCTCGGCGGTGCTGCCGCTGGTGACGGGCGCCACGCCACCGGCGCGTAACGGCCGGCGCAAGATTGAGTGCGACGCCGCGCTGATCGGCACCTGGACCTGGCAGCCGAACCGCATCGGGCTCGGCTGGTTCCTGGACAAGGTGGTACCGCATCTGCGCCCGGACTTCCGCATCAGGATCGCCGGCAGCATGCCGCCTGACATCGCCTCGACGCATCCCGGCGTCGCTTTCGTCGGACGCGTGCCGGACGCCCAGGCTTTCATACGCGGCGGCGCCGTCATCCCGCTCATCAGCACCGCCGGCAGCGGCGTGCAATTGAAGACGATCGAAACGTTCGAGCTCGGCCTGCCCGCCGTTGCCACCAGCCACGCGCTGCGCGGCATCGACCATCGCCCGGTCAATTGCGCGGTCACCGACGATCCGGTCGCCTTTGCCAAGGCGCTGGAGACCGCGGCGGCCGACATAAGCGACGTTGACGGCAGCGCGTTCCACCGCCGGCAGCTCAAGGCGCTGGACGCCGCCATTCGGTTTGGCCTGGAGAAGCTCGGTCCGGTCATGCAGGAGGCGTTTGCATGAACATGCACGCCGCCCGCGCCTCGTTCGGGCCCGACACATTGAAGACGATCTTCGGCATCTCCGTGCTCGCCATTCGCTGGGACGACGCGATCGCCCTGCTGACGCGGCTGATCGTGGAAGGACGCTTCACCAAGGTCAGCTTCCTCAACGCCCATAACGCCAATCTCGCCTACACCGATCCGGTGTTCGCCCAGGCGCTCGACGATTTTCTCATCCTGCCGGACGGGATCGGCGTCGATCTCGCAGCGCAGCTTCTCTATGGCGCGCCGTTCCCGGACAATCTCAACGGCACCGACTTCGTACCGGCCTTTCTGCGGTCGGTGACCCGGCCGCTGACCGTGGGGCTGCTCGGCGCGACGCGCGTCAATGCCGAGGCCGCGTCGAAGAAGCTCGCGGCGATTGCCGTCCAGCACAGATTCGTGGTCATCCATGACGGCTACTTCTCCGCTGCGCAGGAGCCGGAAATCATCGAACGCATCGCGGCGCTGCGGCCTGATATGCTGCTGGTCGCCATGGGCGTGCCGCGCCAGGAATTGTGGATCGAACGGCACATCGACGAGCGCCACTGCACGCTGCCGGTCGCGGTCGGCGCGCTGCTGGATTTTCTCAGCGGCGCCGTGCCGCGCGCGCCCTTGTGGATACGGCGCCTCAGGCTGGAGTGGCTGTTTCGGCTGGCGGTCGAGCCGGGACGGCTCTGGCGCCGCTATGTGGTCGGCAACCCCTTGTTCCTGTGGCGGGTCCTCAAACAGAAATTGTTGAACCGGCCCCAAGCCGCCGGAGACGTCCGTTGAACGAGAGGTTCGTTCCGGGCGCGATCGCCGAACCCGGACTGCTTCGGGCAACGCCGACGGCAGCCATGGTGACGGCAAGCTATGCGCCGGATTTCGAGCGTTGCCGCTTGCTCTGCGAAACCCTCGACCGGCACGTCACGGGCGTCGCGCATCACTACATTCTGGTCGAAGGCCGCGACGTCAAATTGTTTCGACGGTTGGAGAGCGCCAACCGATCCGTCGTCGACGAACGTGAGTTGCTGCCGCGCTGGCTGCATGTCTTCGACGATCCGCTTAGCCTGTTCCGGCGGCGCGTCTGGCTCAGCCTGAAGACGCAGCCGCTGCGCGGCTGGCACGTGCAGCAGCTGCGCCGCATCGCCATAGCGGCGCATGCATGCCAGGACGTTCTGGTCTTCTGCGATTCCGACGTCGCCTTTCTGAAGCCTTTCGATTGCGGCGCGTTCTGGCGCGACGGCAAGGCGCGGCTGTTCCGCCGTGACGGCGTGCTTGCGCAGGACGGTCATGACGAGCATCGCATATGGTCGCGCAATGCCGGCTCCGCGCTCGGCATCGATCCGTCGAGGAATTCGGTTCACGATTACATTTCGACGCTGATCGCCTGGCGCCGCGACACCGTGCTGGCCATGTGCAGTCGGATCGAGGAGGTGCATGGCCGAAACTGGGTCGAGGTCGTCGGCTCGGCGCGCAAATTCTCCGAATGCATGATCTATGGCCGCTATGTCGACGATCTGCTGGACGGCGCCGGCCACTTCCATGGCTCGGAAGAATTCTGCCGCGTCCACTGGACCGGTGAGGCGCTGTCGGATGATGAATTCCGTCGCTTCGTTGCCGCCATGGCGCCCGAACAGGTGGCGATCGGCATGCAGTCCTTCATCGGCACCGATACCGGCCGCATCCGCCGGCTGATCGGACTCGACCGATCCTGATCCTGAAAAGCGAACCGGTTCTCGGAAAGACTGCCCGGATGAAGGATCAGATCGCCTTCGCCGGCTTGCGCAGCGCCGAATAGGTCAGCAGCATCGACGCGAGATAGAGCAGCAGGAAGACGACGTTGAGCGACAGCACCAGCTTCGATGTGTCGGCAATGGTGGTCAGCACATAGGTCAGCAGCAGCGCCTTGAGAGCGGCGAGCAGGCCGAGATTGAGCGCCCGCACCAGCGTCTGGCCGCGCGCGAACAGAAGCTCCGCCTGGTATTCGACCAGATTGCGCAGTCCCGGAACGCCGATCGCAAGCGCCACAAGGGGAGCGGCCTCCGAGACGTTCTTGCCGAGCGCCCCGGGGGAGGAATGCAGCACCACCGCAAGCACCAGCAGCGCCAGCGTCGAGACCGCGAACACGCCGCCTTCGATGCCGCTCTTGACCGCCAGCCGTGACAAGAGCTCCGGGGCACGCATCATGCGCTGCACCAGCATCATGGAGAAGGTGCGGATCGGGATCGCCGTCAGGTCGACCAGCCGCATGATGATGGCATAGATGCCGGCCAGGTGCGGCCCGCCGATCGCCAGCACCAGAAGCTTGTCGAACTCCATCTGCAGGTAGAACAACACCTCGGCGCCGGCGACGTAGATCGAATCGGCGAGCCGCCTGAGATAGAGCTCGCCGCGCAGCCGCAGCCGCTGGCGCGGATAGAAGAGACCGAACGCGACCAGCAGCGAGGCCGCGTTCGCGCCGATATAGAACCAGGACCACACCCAGACGCTGTGTTGCGCGCAGAACATGAACAGCACCGCGCCGGCTGCCCGCAACGCCGTCGCCAGGATCGCCAGCACGGCGGCACGGCCGAATTTGCCGAGCCCGTTGTTGACGATCAGCGCCACCTCCACCGGCCGCCACAGAAGCGCCTCGGCAAACACGATTGCCGCGAACACCGGCAGCGGCACGGTGCTGGCAAAGAAGATCAGGTAGACGATGTAGGAGGCCGCGGCGAGCAGCGGCAACGAGACGATGCCCAGCAGCAGGAAGCCTGCGGTGAAGGTGCCGATCAGGTTGGGGCGGATGGTGGCGGTGCGGTAGAGTGCCGAGATGAAGCCGAAGGCCAGAAGCCGCGACAGCATCACTCCGGCGGCCGAGGCGGTGGCGAACATGCCGAACTCGGCGATGGAAAGCGTATTGGCCAAGGCGATGAAGTAGGCGAGTGAAAACACCAGCCGCCCGCCGGCGCCGCTGATCGCTGAAAAATAGTCGCGAACCATCCCCCGTCTTTCGGCCACGAAGGTGCCGATCCGGGCGAGGGGCCGCCTCTGCGGTATGTCGCTGGCCTCAGTCATAGGTCAGGGAAAGGCATAGGCGGCAAAGTTTAACGTGCCCTTCTGAAATCTTCCTGCATCTGCTGAAATTCCAAGCAGCCGGCATCAAGCAATGCTTTCGGCCGCCTAAAATTAACCTTTTGTTTCCTATGCTTGTTTAGCGTGGCTTAACAAATGGCCGACTGCCGCTGTCTGGCGGCTGAAAGTAAGCTCCGCGACAATGGGCGACAGGGAAAATCGTGAGGACTGGAGGCGCGAGCGATCCTTGCTGGCGCTTGGCCAAGCCGTGCGCGGTGAGGACGAGGCATCGCTGGTCTCGCTAGGGGATCGGGCAAATCCGTCATGGCGCGAGGATGCCGCCACACGTCATCGCCTGGCGCGTTCGCATCGCGAGGCGAAGATGAATCCGGCGCCTTCCGCATCCGCCGCAACGCAACGCTTGCAGCCGGGCGACGAGCCGGCTCCGGCGTCCGCCGGCATTTCGCATTCGCACCATGGGGCCGGTATCGGCGGTTCGGACTCGGCGATGCCGTATGAAGAGACGGTTCCTGAGATCGCCTCGAGCGTTGATTCCCCGCGCAGCACATCCGAACCGCTGAGCGCGAGCGAAGCGGGAGCATCTCCTGGCGAGGATGCCGACAGCCAGCAATGGAAGCCCCTGATCGATCCGATGCAGGTGGTTCGCGGCGTCGCCAGGTCCAAAGCGCTGATCATCACCACGACGGTATTGGGCGCGGCGCTCGGCGTTGCGATTGCCCTGTCGACGCCGAAGAAATACGAGTCCACCACCGAACTGATCGTCGACCCGCGCGACCTGAAGCTTACGGATCGCGATCTCACCCAGGCGGTGGTCATGCCCGACGCGGCGCTCGTCAACGTCGAGAACCAGATCAAGTTGCTGACCTCCGGCACCGTGTTGAACAAGGTTGTCCAGGAGCTCAACCTTGTCGACGACCCCGAGTTCAACGGCCAAGGCAATGGCGGCCTGAGCGTCATATCGCTGATCCGCTCGATCCTGTTGCGCCAGGACGGACCGGGCGGTGTCGACCAATCCCGCCGCCTTTCCCTTGCCATCGTCAACCTGGCCGAGAGCGTTTCGGTCGAGCGCGGCGGCAAGACCTCCGTGATCACCATCGGCGTCACCACGCAGGACGCCCAGAAATCGGCGCTCATCGCGGAAACGATGACGAAGGTCTTCCTGCAGACTTCGGGTGAAATCCAGTCCGACACTGCCGGCCGGGCCAACAACGAACTGACGGCGAAACTCGACGAGATGCGCAAGGGCGTGGAAGCCGCCGAGCGCAAGGTCGAGGATTTCAGGGCCACCCATGATCTTGTCGACGCGCAGGGCCATCTGATCAGCGACGACCAGATGCTCAAGCTCAACGAGCAGCTTTCCGTCGCCCGCGCCCGCACGCTGGAGCTGAACGCCCGCGCGGCCTCGGCACGTCAGGTCAACGTGAATTCGGTGCTCAGCGGCACCTTGCCGGAAGAGATCAACTCCAACTCCATGAGCGATCTGCGCTCGCAATACGCAACGCTCAAGCAGGAGGCTGATCGGGCAGCGGTCCGGCTCGGACCGCGCCATCCCGAGCGCCAGGCGCTCGAGGCCCAGCTCACCGGCGCGCGCGAACGCATCCTCGCCGAACTCAGCCGCATCGCGTCGTCGCTGCAGGTTGACCTGAAACGCTCGGTCCAGCTCGAACAGGACCTTGCTTCCCGCCTGGCGCAGATGAAGGTGCGCAGCGGCGACGTCAACAGCGACCTTGTCTCGATGCGCGAACTGGAACGCGAGGCCTCGGCCAAGCGCTCGGTCTATGAGCAATATCTCCTGCGCGCCAAGGAGACCGGCGAGCAGAAGAATATCAACACCGCCAATATGAGCGTCATCTCGCCCGCCTCCATTCCGCTGGAGCCGAACGGGCCGTCGCGCGCCGTGGTGGCGCTTGCCGGCCTGCTGCTGGGCTTTGCCTCCGGCGTCGGTCTCGGCGCCATGCGCGGCGCCTATGAAAGCCTGCGTGAGACCGCCGGGTCACGATCCCGCCGTGACCGCAAGATGGACGAACGCCGGGCGCCGCTCGATGACCAGGCATTCCGGGCGCCGCCTCCGCCGGCGCCGCCGATACCGCAAGCATCGCCGCCGCAATCACCGCCGCCGCCACCAGCATCAGTGCCGCCGCTTGCCGCGCAGCCCGGAGCCGCTGCCACTGAGGGTCCAAGCCGGATCGGCTTGCTGATGTCGAGGCTGCGCAAAGCCGTGTCCCGCAAGCCCGGCACCGAGGCGCAGGACGATGCGTTTCCCGGTGCATCTGCATCGGCCGCTGTCGCCGAAGAGGGCCGGCCGGCGAGCACTCCGGCATTTCCCGACTATCCGGCTCCGGATTCCGCCTTTGGACATCGCCCGCCAGCTCCAGACTATCCGCGGCCATCTTTTCAGCCAGACGCGGACGCCGGCTATACGCGGCCCATGGGAGCGCCATTGCGGTCGCCCCTGGTGCCGCAGCAGGCGATGTATCCGGCCTCGTCCCATCCCTATGCGCAGCCCTTGGTCTATCCGCACATGCAGCCTTGGCAGACGCGGTCGGCGGCAGGCCATCCCCAGGCCGCGGCGCCCTATGGCGCGCCCATGCCCTACCCGGCCGCACCCGCTCCGGCTCAGCCGTCGGCCTATCCCGCCGCGCCGCTGGAGCAGCCCGCCGCCGCCGAGAAGGGCGCCGAGCAGGCGTCGATCGAGGAAATTCGCGCCAGCCTGCGCGAATTTCGCGAGGCTGTTCGCGAGCTTACCGAGAGCCGCGCCGGCCGCCGCTATTTCTGAGCCACAAGATAGTCTCCTGTGTCGAACAAAAGCGGGCCGGTTTCGCGTAAACGGCATCGGACGGCGCTTTGACGGGATTGCGTGTTCGAATTTTCGTCAAAATGCCGCGCGGTGTCTTGCCGGAGACGCAGCCCGGCTGGCCGGGTCATGCAGGCTTCGGCACACGATTGAGAAAAGGATCCAAAGCGCCGCATTTTCAGACGCGGCCGGTTTGGCGGAACGTATCGAGGGGTGATTCATATGGCCGAAGTGATTGACGGCAAAAGCGTTGCCGAAGACGTGGTGCGGACGGTGAAGACCTTGACCGCGGAGCTTGTCGCCAAGGGCAAGATCCAGCCCGGCCTCGCCGTGGTTATCGTCGGCGAGGATCCGGCGAGCCAGGTCTACGTCGCCTCCAAATCCCGCACCGCCAAGGAATGCGGCTTTCATTCGGTCCAGCACACGCTGCCGGCGGACACCTCCCAGGAGGCGCTGCTCAAGATCATCGCCGACCTCAACGCCGATCCCGCCATCAACGGCATCCTGGTGCAGCTTCCGCTTCCCGCCCACATCGACGCCGGCAAGGTCATCCAGGCGATCGCGCCGCAGAAGGATGTCGACGGCTTCCATTTCATCAATGTCGGCAAGCTCGGCACCGGCGAACTCGACACCGCTTTCGTTCCCTGCACGCCCGCCGGCTCGATGCTCCTGATCGAGCGCGTGCGCGGCAAGGATCTGTCGGGCCTCAATGCCGTCGTCGTCGGCCGTTCCAACATCGTCGGCAAGCCGATGGCCAATCTCCTGCTCGCCGCCAATTGCACCGTCACCATCGCGCACAGCCGCACGAAGGATCTGCCGGGGCTGGCCCGCACCGCCGACATTCTCGTCGCCGCCGTTGGCCGGCCGGAGATGATCAGGGGCGATTGGGTGAAGCCCGGCGCAACCGTCATCGACGTCGGCATCAATCGCATCCCGGCCCCGGAGAAGGGGGAGGGCAAATCCCGCCTCGTCGGCGACGTCGCCTATGCCGAAGCGGCGAAGGCCGCCGGCGCCATCACGCCCGTGCCCGGCGGCGTCGGGCCGATGACCATTGCCATGCTGATGGCCAATACGTTAGCCTCCGCCTACCTTGCGGCCGGGTTGAAACGGCCCTCCTTCTGACCACCAGAAAGCAGCAGCTTTGCCGAACCCAACTATTCCCTTGGAACGGCCGGTCATGAATGATCCCGTTCAAGGCGGCCGGCAATTCGCATTCCTGCTGGTCGACAAGTTCTCCATGTTCTCGCTGGCCGCCGCGATCGACACGTTCCGTTCGGCGAACCGGCTGCTCGGCCGCGATTTCTACGGCTGGACGACGGTATCGGCCGATGGCGATCCGGTGATGGCGTCCAACGGCTTGCCGCTCAAGATCGACTATGCGGTTGCCGACCTTCCGCCGGTCGACATCCTCTTCGTCTCGGTCGGGCTGACCACGGAGTTTCCCGGCAAGAGCAAGGTTCTGGCGGCGCTGCGCAGCTGGGGCCGGCGCGGCAATGCGCTCGGCGCGCTGTCGGTCGGATCCTATTTGCTGGCCGAGGCCGGCCAGCTCGACGGCTATCGCTGCACCATCCATTGGGAGAACCGCGCCGGCTTCGTCGAGCGCTTTCCCGACATCAACTGCACTGGCAACGTCTTCGAGATCGACCGCAAGCGCTACACCTGCGCCGGCGGCACCACCTCGATCGACCTGATGCTGGAGATCGTGCGCGGCGACTTCGGCTCGAACCTCGCCAATGGCGTCGCCAACCAGTTCCAGCACGAGCGCATCCGCTCGGCCGGCGACCGCCAGCGCGTCGGGCCGGAGCGCGATCTCACCGGCAAGTCGGAGAAGCTCAGGCGCATCGTCGAGCTGATGGCCGACCATCTCGACGAGCCGCTCTCGGCGGTGCAGCTCGCCAAATCGGCCGGCCTTTCGGTGCGTCAGGTGGAGCGTTTGTTCCTGCGCCACCTCAACGTCACGCCCGGCCGCTACTACATGCGGCTGCGGTTGGAGCGGGCGCGCGAATTGTTGCGCCAGACCAACATGCCGATCCTCGATGTGGCGATCGCCACCGGCTTCACCTCGCATTCCTATTTTGCCCAGAGCTACCGGCTGCAGTTTGGCCGCCCGCCTTCCGAAGAGCGCCGCACCACCTACTAAGCCGCGGACAAGCCGCGTCCGGGCTTGTGTCCCAGGGTGGGCTCAAATAGCTTCAGCCGGCGGACGGGGCGGCTACTCAGGAGATTTTGATGGCGGGACTTGCACGGAGCGTCGCTGCGGCGTTTCTCCTTTTGTCGATGACGACATTCGGCTTTGCCGCAAACAAGCTCATCATCATCCTCGACGCTTCAGGGTCGATGTGGGCGCAGATCGACGGCAGGCCCAAGCTGGAAATCGCCCGTGAGTCGCTGAGAAGCGTGCTGCAATCGGTTCCCGCCGACGATGAACTCGGTTTCATGGCCTATGGCCATCGCAAGAAAGGCAGTTGCGAGGACATCCAGCTGATCGTACCGCCGCAGGCCGGCTCGGCGAGCGCGATTTCGGCCGCGGCCGACAGCATGAAATTCCTCGGCAAGACGCCGCTGACATCAGCCGTCAAGCAGGCGGCCGAAGCGCTGAAATACACCGAGGACAAGGCGACCGTCATTCTCATCACCGACGGGCTCGAGACCTGTGGCGGCGATCCTTGCGCGCTTGGCAAGGAACTCGAATCGTCCGGCGTCGATTTCACAGCCGACGTTGTCGGCTTTGGCCTTACGGCCGACGAAGGCAAGCAGATCGCTTGCCTCGCCGACAACACCGGCGGCAAGTACATCCAGGCGTCCGACGAGAAGGCGCTGCGGCAAGCTTTGGTCGAAACCGTCGCCGCACCGGCGCCGTCACCGCCCCCCGCGCCGGCGCCGGCAACCGAACCGGCGCCAGCGCCAGCGCCTGCGCCGGAGCCTGCAAGGCCTGCTTTCAATTTCCAGCCGACCGTGGTGATGGCCGAAGGCGGCGAGCCGATCACCGACGGCAATGCCTGGGAGATTTACAAAGCCAACCCCGACGGCTCGCGCGGCGAGTCCGTCACCACCGAATATGGCAGCTATAGCGGCAAACTCGATCCCGGCGACTATATCGTCGTCGCGCGCGACGACGAAGCCAAGGTCGAGCAGAAGGTCAAGATCGAGGCCGGCCAGGTCCAAAAACCGCTCTTTATCCTGAACGCCGGCACATTGATCATTCACCCGCATGCCAGCCAGGGTGCCGAGATCAGCAGCGAAGCCCGCGTCGATTTCGCCTATCCCGGTGGCAGCACCACCCATTACGGCGACACCCAGGCCATCGTGCCGGCGGGCGAACAGAAGGTGACGGTGCAGATCGGTGCCGGCACGGTGACGGAAACAATCCAGCTCGCCGCCGGGCAGACCGTAGAAAAGGACGTCGTGGTCGGCGTCGGCCAGGCCATGCTCAATGCCTACTATACGTCTGGCGGCGAGAAGGCCGACAATTCGGCCATCGGCTTTGAGATCGTCAAGGCGAAGAAGAAGATCGACGGCAGCCGCGACAGCGTCGAGCACTCCTATGGGGCCGACAGCAAGTTCTGGCTGCCGCCCGACGACTATGTGGCGGTGACAACGCTCGATCTCGCCGTCGTCGAGCAGCCTTTCAGCATCAAGCCCGGCGACAGCCAGGACGTGAAGGTCGTGCTCGATGCGGGC
Source organism: Mesorhizobium sp. B2-2-3 (assembly GCF_006442405.1). Taxonomy (NCBI): domain Bacteria; kingdom Pseudomonadati; phylum Pseudomonadota; class Alphaproteobacteria; order Hyphomicrobiales; family Phyllobacteriaceae; genus Mesorhizobium; species Mesorhizobium sp. B2-2-3. The sequence continues at coordinate 536,048 of NZ_VFWC01000001.1, forward strand.
GTGCTCGCAATATCGGCGCCCGGCGCTTATTCGATTGAGGTGTTTTCGTCGAAAAAGGACATCGATGGCAAGCGCAAATCGCTCGGCTTCAACTACGGCGACAACTGGCAGCAGACGATCCCGGCCGGCGATTATGTCGTCGTCCGGCATATGTCGGATGAGGGTCATGACAAGGAGATGCCGGTGACAGTCAAGGCCGGCGAACGGGCCGAGATCACGGTTCAGTAGGGTTTGGTTGTCAGCAACAGAAAGGGCGGCCCACGAGCCGGCCTACCAGGCTGGTCACGATTGGCGAACCGTCAAGTTAATCAACGACACCTACGACATTCCGGCCGTGCTGAAAGCTCGACCATGGCCGAGATGCGATGAATGTGCTGCCCGAAATCGCCGGCGCTTTAGCCGGCCGAGCGAAGGTTTACCCAGCGGCTCCAGTTACCATACCGAGCGCTTTGAGCGCCTTTCCTCTGTAGGTTTGTCGCGCTCCTAAAACCCTCGACATTTCACGAGTGAAAAGGGATTTGCGATCTATACGGAAATCCCGTATGATTGTAGCCCATGCCGCAAGACAGGTTCGACTCTGCCAAGGATGCGGCCATCCGCGAGAAGCACAAATTACCGCTAGCCTTTGGCGATCGGATTTTTGAGGACGACAACCATCTGATTATCCCCTCCATCCGAGAGATCGACGGCGAGGAACGGTTCAAGGTGGTCGGCATCGTCGGGGAGAAGCTGTTCACCGGGGTCTTCGTCTGGCGGGGTGAACAGCCCCGCTTCATCTCAGTGAGAAGGAGCAACAAGGGTGAAGAACGAGCATATCTCGCTACCTGCTGACCTGGCTGACGCCGAAGACTTCGACGTGACGGCCGAGGCGATGGACCGGGGCCAGCGCGCCCGCCTGATCCGCAAGACGAGGACCGGGCTTGGCCTGTCGCAGTCCGAGTTCGCCAGCCGCTTCCGGGTTCCGGTCGGCACGCTACGCGATTGGGAGCAGGCGCGGGCAACCGCGCCGGATTTCGCTATCGCCTATGTGCGCGTGATCGGTCAGCATCCGGACATGGTGGCGAAGGTCGTCGCATAGCTGGCGTTGCCGAGGAGCTTCGGCTTGCATGTCGTAGGTTTCGGCAGCTTCGCGAATTTGCCCATATGGCGAGCTGGCAAAAAATCGCGATTTTGTGGTGATTCGGAGGAATCATGAACAGCGAGCGTACGCCGCCAGCGGAGAGCAGTTGCATTCCAGAAGCACAGTGGGACGAGTTATCTACGGAAAGCCTTGCGCTTTGCCCTTTCGGCCACGTCCGATTGTCAGAAATCCTAATCTTCGCAACAAAATAACCGACTTTGACGACGATCCCTGCGACAAGCAAGTAATCCACATTTCAGCTACGGCCAAGTAATCCACATTTCAGCTACGGCGGCCAGGAGCCGTCCCTTTTCATTGCAGCGCGAATTCCGCTGCGTCGGTTCCAAACGCGCTGGCCCCATGGTCGGCTCGACCCACCAGCTGCCGGAATCCGGCGAAGAGCTCACGGCCAAAGCCGAACTCATTGCCGATGAGATCGGCTTCCGCCGTCCGACGCAGCGCGAATTCCGCTGCCGGTACCAGCACTTCAAGCGTGCCGGCATCGGCATCCAGCCGGATGATGTCGCCGTCGTGGATCCTGGCGATCGGGCCGTCCTCGACCGCTTCCGGCGTGACATGGATCGCCGCCGGCACCTTGCCGGAGGCGCCGGACATGCGCCCGTCCGTGACCAGTGCGACGCGCTGGCCGCGATCCTGCAGGATGCCGAGCACGGTGGTCAGCTTGTGCAGTTCCGGCATGCCGTTGGCCTTCGGTCCCTGGAAGCGGATGACGGCGATGAAGTCGCCGGTAAGCGTGCCGGCCTTGAAGGCCTCGTTCAGCCCTTGCTGGCTGTCGAACACCTTGGCCGGCGCCTCGATGATGCGCCGCTCCGGCTTCACGGCCGAAGTCTTGATGACGGCGTGGCCGAGATTGCCCGAAAGCACTTTCAGGCCGCCTGTCGGCTGGAACGCTTTCTTGAACGGCGCCAGCACCTTTTCGTCGCCGCTCGCGCGCGGCGAAGCTTCGCGCACCACATTGCCGTCAGCGCCGAGCCTTGCCTCGACCGCGTAAGGCCGCAGGCCTTCGCCCCATACCGTCTGCACATCTTCATGCAGCACCCCTTCGTCGAGCAACTCGCGAATGAGAAAGCCGAGCCCGCCCGCGGCGTGGAAATGGTTCACATCGGCAAGCCCATTGGGATAGACGCGCGCCAGGAGCGGTACCGCTTCCGAGAGGTCGGAAATATCCTGCCAGGTCAGCGCAATGCCTGCGGCTGCGGCCATGGCGATCAGATGAATGGTATGGTTGGTCGAGCCGCCGGTCGCGTGCAGGCCAACCACGCCGTTGACGATCGAACGCTCGTCGATCATCCGCCCGACCGGCGTATAGGCGTTGCCAAGCGCGGTGATCGCCAGCGCCCGCTTGGTCGCCTCGCGGGTCAAGGCATCTCGCAGCGGCGTGCCCGGATTGACGAAGGAAGCGCCTGGCGTGTGCAGGCCCATGATCTCCATCAACATCTGGTTGGAGTTGGCCGTGCCGTAGAAGGTGCAGGTCCCCGGTCCATGATAGGACTTCGACTCGGCTTCCAGCAGTTCGGCGCGGCCTGCCTTGCCCTCGGCGTAGAGCTGGCGAACCCTGGCCTTTTCATCGTTGGGCAGGCCTGTCGTCATCGGCCCGGCCGGAATGAACACCGCCGGCAGATGGCCGAAGGTCAGTGCCGCGATCACCAGCCCGGGCACGATCTTGTCGCAGACGCCCAGATAAACGGCGGCGTCGAACATATTGTGCGACAGGCCGATCGCGGCCGCCATGGCGATGACATCGCGCGAGAACAGCGAAAGCTCCATGCCCGGCTGCCCCTGGGTGACACCGTCGCACATCGCCGGCACGCCGCCGGCAACCTGGGCGATGCCGCCGGCCTCCCGCGCCGCTTCCTTGATCAGCGCCGGGAATGTCTCGAAGGGCTGATGCGCCGACAGCATGTCGTTGTAGGAGGTGATGATACCGAGGTTCGGCACCTTGTCGGCACCCAGCGCCACTTTCTCCGAGGGGCTGCACACGGCAAAGCCATGGGCAAGATTGCCGCAGGACAGCACCGCCCGGTTGGCGGTCTGGTTCGATGCGCTGCCGATGCGGCCGAGATAGCGCTCGCGGCCCGGCTTGGAGCGTTGGCGGATGCGCTCCGTGATGGCTTCGATGTCGCGTCTGGCGGTCATGGTGTCGGTCCTTTCAGGCGATGGTCCCGGAAACATCCTCCCGCCATTACCGGGACCGCAGCAAGTTGAAATCAGGGTGCCCAGAAAACCTCTACGGGCCGGGGCGATGCGTCGAGCACGGCGCGGATAGGCTTTCGCGGCCCGGCACTGGTCGCGCCGTCGAAGGCGGTGCGTTTGTCCTCGCCCTCTATGTGCAGCGCCAGGAAGCCGGCATCGACGATGCGCGCCAGCGACAGGGTCAGCCGCGGCTCGCCGGCGCTTGCCGCATGAACCGGCAGCACGATCCTGTGCGAGGACGGGTCGAGCAATTTCGCCAGATCGTCGGCGTCGGGAAAGAATGAGGCGGTATGGCCGTCAGGTCCCATGCCGAGCACGGCGACGTCGAGCGGCCAGGGCAGGGACTGGAGCGCCGCATTGTCCGATCTCGCGGCATCCTCGATGCTGACGGCTTCATGATAGAGCGGCACGAACCGTGCCGCCGCAGCCGCGTTCTGCAACAGATTGGCGGCCACCAGTCCGGCATTGGAACGCGGCGAGGAGGCCGGCACGAAGCGCTCGTCGATCAGCGTCACCGCTACCTTGTCCCAGGCGATCGGTATTCCCGACAGGGCAGCAAAGAATTTTGCCGGCGTCGTGCCGCCGGAAACGGCCAGTAACGCCGTGCCGCGCGCCGCGATTGCCTTTGCCAGCCGGTCGGCGACGCGGCCGGCCAGCGCAGCCGCCAGTTCCGTGCGGTCGGAAAAGCCATTCCAGTTGTAGCTGGCGCTGTTCAATTGCTCTCGTGCCATGTCCGCCCGTCACGTTCGATCAGCGCTATCGAGGCCGAAGGTCCCCAGGTGCCCGCCGTATAGCCCTGCGCCTCCTGCCTGGCGCTTTCCCAGGCGTTCTGGATCGGGTCGATCCACCTCCACGCGGCCTCGACCTCGTCGCGGCGCATGAACAGCGTCTGGTTGCCGCGCACGACATCCATGATCAGCCGTTCATAAGCGTCCGGCGCGCGGCCGTCGAAGGACTGCGCGAAGCTCATGTCGAGCGAAATCTGCCGCAGCCGCATGCCGCCCGGACCCGGGTCCTTGATCATGATGAATTGCTTGACGCCTTCGTCGGGCTGCAGCCGGATGACCAGCTGGTTGGCGAAGATCGGCCCGGCGCTGTCGCCGCCGAAGATCGAATGCGGGATCGGCTTGAACTCGATGACGATCTCCGAGACCCGGGTTGCCAGCCGCTTGCCGGTCCTGAGGTAGAACGGAACGCCTGCCCAGCGCCAGTTGCCGATCTCGGCCTTGATCGCGACGAAGGTTTCGGTGTTGCTGTCCTTGCCGAGCTCCTCGACATAGCCTTTCACCGGCCCGCCTGCGGAAGCGCCGGCGCGGTATTGTCCACGCACCGTGTGCTTCGGCGCCTCGTTGCCGTTGATGCGCTTGAGCGCGCGCAGCACCTTCAGCTTCTCGTCACGCACGGCGTCGGCGTCCATCGACGATGGCGCTTCCATGGCCACCAGGCAGAGCAGTTGCAGCATATGGTTCTGCACCATGTCGCGCAGCGCGCCGGCCTTGTCGTAATAGGTGACACGATCTTCCAGGCCGACGGTCTCGGCGACGGTGATCTGCACGTGGTCGATATGGGCGGAATTCCACAGCGGCTCGTAGAGCGCATTGGCAAAACGCAGCGCCATCAGGTTCTGCACCGTTTCCTTGCCGAGATAATGGTCGATGCGGAAGATCTGGCTTTCGTGGAAATCGTCGCCGACCAGATCGTTGAGCGTTTGCGCCGAAGCGAGGTCGCGGCCGATCGGTTTCTCCAGCACGATGCGCGAATTCGGCGTGATCAGATCGTGTTCTTTCAGCTTGTGCGAGATGTCGCCGAACAGCGCCGGCGCCACCGCCAGATAGAAGGCGCGGATGCAGTCGCTGTCGCCGATCGCCTTCTTCAGCCTGTCGAACCCCGCGCCGCTCGTGGCATCGGCCGGGACATAGGAAAGCCGCGCCAGGAAGGTTTTGAGCTCCTTGGGATCGATATCGGCCGCCTTGACGTGGTCGGAAATAGCCTGCTTGGCGAAAGCCCGAAATTCGTCATCACTCATCTTCGAACGCGACGTGCCGATGATGCGGGTTGGCTCGGAAAATTGATGGTCGCGCTGGCGATAGTAGAGCGACGGAAGAAGTTTGCGTTCCGACAGGTCGCCGGTGCCACCGAAAATGATGAAGTCGAAAGGGTCGACGGGGATGATCTGGCTGGTCATGGTCTATCCGCTTTGACGCCGGTCGCGAGTACGCGGCTGATATATTCTAATCGATTTAAATTTTCCAGTGCCATGGTGTCACATCGACGACCGATCGCTACATATTTGCGTCGGTCCAGATGTGCGCTTGACACTGGCACCAAGCGAAGGCTTGTCGGCAAACGACAACTCCGCCAAGCCTTCGCAGTTGCAGCATAGGACGTGAATGTGACGAAAGCTAAGGGAGAATCAGCGCTTTGCCTGTCGTGGCACAGGCCATGATGCCGGCAGCCCACGGTAAAAGCCACGCGATGAACCCAGGGAGCGGAAAAACATGCGTCTGAAGGACAAGGTCGCCATCGTCACCGGGGCCGCTTCGGGTTTCGGCGAGGGCATTGCCCGTCGCTTCGCCGAGGAGGGCGCCAGGATCGTCGTGGCCGACCTCAATGCCAAGGGCGCCGAACGCGTAGCCGGCGAGATCGGCGAGGCGGCGATCTGGACCCAGACCGACGTTTCGCAGCGCTCCGAATTCGACGAGATGGTCCATGCCGCCAAAAGCGCCTTCGGACGTATCGACATCATGGTCAACAATGCCGGGTTCACCCATCGCAATGGCGACATGCTCGAAGTCGACGAGGCGACGTTCGACCTGATCACATCGGTCAACATGAAGGCCATCTATCATGCTGCCCTTGCCGTCGTGCCGATCATGGAGCGGCAAGGCGGGGGCGTCATCCTGACCACGGCCTCCACCGCTGGCCTGCGCCCTCGGCCCGGCCTCACCTGGTACAACGCCTCCAAGGGCTGGGCGATCACCGCCACCAAGTCGATGGCGGTGGAACTCGCGCCGAAGAACATCCGCGTCAACTGCCTGTGTCCGGTGGCCGGCGAGACCGGCATGCTGGAAAAATTCATGGGCGCCGATACACCTGAAATCCGCGAGAAATTCCGCGCCTCGATCCCCCTCGGTCGGCTTTCGACCCCGCTCGACATCGCCAATGCGGCACTGTGGCTGGCATCCGACGAGGCCGTCTTCATTACTGGCGTTGCGCTGGAGGTCGACGGCGGGCGCTGCATCTGACGCACACCGTCATCGCTGCGCCAAAGATCGGCTCGGCCGTGCCTGCCTTAATCGTGGCGCTGGTGCGTCAGGCGCCGGTCTTGATGTAGGTTTTGTAGACCCAGCCTGTCTTGCCGTTGTAGACGATCTGGCACCAACGCTTGCAGCTCATCACTTGCACCGAGGTCTTGGCGGGCACCGTGACGATGGCGGCCGCATTCTTCTTCGGGCCGCTACGCATAGTCACGGCCCTGAGGATGCGCCCGGTGCCAGCCGCGGCCGCTTTGCGCGGTTCGGCCTTGCTGTCGTCATCCTGCGCGGCAGATTGCTGCGACGCTACTTGTGGTTGCGCGGCCGGAATGGCGGCGGTCTGCGCGCCATCGGGACTGCTGCCCGCCGCCGGGGCCGGTGCGGCGACCTTGGCGAGCTCGGTGGCGGCGTCGGTGTCGGCAGCGGGTTGCGCGAATGCCGCCGCCGCCGGCTTGTCAGGCGTCTGCCCGGCCTTGCTCGCCGACTGGCCGGAAGCAGCCGGTGCGGTCTTCGATTGGGAGGCGGTCCAGCGCGGATCGTTCGCCGCGAGCGCCGGAATGGCGGCTTCCGAGACAGCCACGGTCGGCGAGACCTGGTCGGACTTTCGCGCCGCTTGCGGCACCGCCGCCGCGGCTACCGTGATCCCCGCCGGCGCGATCTTCGTCGTCTTCACCGGAACGGCCGGAATGGCTTGCCCTGGATTGGCAACCGCTTGCCGCTCGTTCGCCGGCAACGCCAACCACAGTGCCACCGCGGCCACGCCGAGCAGCGCGGCCGTGCCGACCGCGGCAATCACCAGATGCGAGTTCGAACGGACTTCCTGCCAGAATGACGGGCGCATGTCGTAGCCGAACTGCATGGCAAAGCGCCGACGTTCCGGAGCACCGAAACTGAAGGGCTCTCTCACTCTTGCCACCTCCATAAGGGGCCGATGTTCTTCGATCAAACACCGCAATGCGTGCGTCGGTCGCACCGGTCCCAAATCAAACAGCGGGCGGGCCCGCAGAAAATCCCCGTCTATATTCGCCTAGAGATTGCACTTTTTGCCCGCGATTGTGGCATCAGTGCGCCATTGCTGAAGATTCTGCAACGCTTGGATGTCGCGGCCCCCATGATATTACTCAACAATTGTTAAATCCTGTCGCGCAACGCGAACCAGTTGAGCGCCAGGAAAAGCAGCGGCGCGCGCAAGCGCCGGCCACCGGGGAACGGCGGAATCTTCAAATCCTCGATCAGCTTTAGCCGGTCGCGGTTGCCGGCTACCGTTTCGGCATAGAGCTTGCCGAAGAAGTTCGACAGCATGACGCCGTGGCCGGAATAGCCGCCGGCCGAGATCACATTCGGCATCACTTCCCGCACGAACGGCTTTCTCGGCACCGTGATGCCGACATAGCCGCCCCAGCCATGCGTGATTTCGACGTCCCTCAGTGCGGGATAGAGTTCCGCGATCTGGCGGCGGATATGGATATGGATGTCCTTGGGGTCGTTGACGCCGTAGACCTCGCGTCCGCCGAACAGCAGCCGGCCATCCCTCGACTTGCGGAAGTAGCGCACGACGAAGCGGGAATCATCGACGGCCTCGCCGCCCGGCAGCACGTTCGAATCCGCTCCAAGCGGCACGGTCGCGCCGATGAACGAGCCGATCGGCATGATGTGCGCGGCACTCACCGGTTCGAGCGTGCCGCCATAGGCATTGACCGCGATCAGGCATTTCTGCGCTGTGATCGTCCCCCTGGCTGTCGAAACCTTCACCGTGCCGCCGCTCGAAACAATGCCGGTCGACGGCGTCGCTTCGAACAATCGTGCGCCGGCCTGTGCCGCCGCCCGCGCCGTGCCGATCACCAGTTTCATCGGATGGATATGGCCGGTGCCGGTGTCGCGCGTCCCGCCGAAATAGGCTGTCGAGCCCAGCCGCTGCGCAGTTTCCGTCGCGTCCATGAACGAAATGTGCGGATAGGAGAAGCGGCTGGCCATGATCTCGGCATGTGCCTTGTAGTCGTCGACATAGCGCGGCTTGTGCGCAACCGAGAGCTGGCCCGGCATGTAGTCGATATCGATCTGGTTGGCGGCGGCGAATTCGAGCAGATGCACCTTCGCCTCCTCGGCGAGGTCGAACAGTGCCTTGGCGCGGGAAAACCCGTACTCGGCCTCCAATTCCTCGGCCCAGGCGCGCTGCCCGGTGCCGAGCTGGCCGCCATTGCGCCCGGAAGCGCCGTCTCCGAAGCGATACGCCTCGATCAAAACCACATTGGTGCCCGCCTTGGCCAGATGCACCGCCGCCGACAAGCCCGTGAAACCGCCCCCAACGATAACGACGTCGCAGCTCCGGTCACCGTCCAGCGCCGGATACTCGGGTCGCGGGCCGGCCGTGTCCTCGTACCAGGAACGGCCGGGGGAGATCGGGGATTGGTAGGGCATGATGCTCACGGAGTAGGGGAGTAGGGGAGTAGGGGAGTAGGGGAGTAGGGTAGGCTATTCCGGGGACAATTTGCGGATCAAAAGCCGCAAGAGCTTCCCCACACTTTCGGTGCTGGCCAACAACGACGCTGTCGCCGCCTGCGAGGCGATGCAGTCCGCTCAGCGATCAGAAGTTGAGTTTCCAGCTCCTTCAATGATCCCTGGGCGATGCGAAGAAACTGTTGGTAGGATCCTCGAATTTCTCTACATACCCCTCAGCTATATTTGCCGGCACCGAGCTTGCGGAACGGCGGACTTGGCTGGTCAATCCATAAAGTTCCTCCTTGGGCCATGATTTTGTGGAGCTGTAAACTGCCACAGCAAGATCCATTGCCTGCTGCCAAACAAGCAAGTCCTTGTAAGAGCCTGTCTTTTCGGCCATTCATCCCTACTCCCCTACTCCCCTACTCCCCTACACATTCAGCAACAAATACTCCCTCTCCCAAGGACTGATCACTTCCATGAACGTCTCGAATTCCGCCCGCTTGATCGCCGCATAGGTCGCGGCGAAGGACTTGCCCAAAAGCGCGCAGAGTTCCTCGTCCCCCTCGAACAGGTCGACGGCTTCGAGCAGGCTGCGCGGCAGGTCGATCTCGTCGGCATTGGCGGTGGTCAGCACCGGAGGTTCGGCCTTGATCTTGTTGGTGATGCCGATCAGCCCGCAGGCGAGCGAAGCGGCCATTGCCAGATAGGGATTGGCGTCGGAGGAGGGGATGCGGTTTTCGACGCGCCGCGCCGCCGGATCCGAGCGCGGCACGCGGAATGCCGTTGTGCGATTATCGTAGCCCCATTTGTTGTTGACCGGAGCCGAGGCGGACTGCGTCAGCCGGCGGTAGGAATTGACGTAGGGCGCAAACATGACCAGCGCGTTCGGCACATGCTTCTGCATGCCCCCGATGAAATGGAAGAAGTCCTCGGTTTCCGAGCCGTCCTCGGCCGAGAAGATGTTCTTGCCCGTCTTCTTGTCGATGATCGACTGATGGATGTGCATGGCGGAGCCCGGCTGACCCTGGATCGGCTTGGCCATGAAGGTGGCGTAGATTTCGTGTTTCAGCGCCGCCTCGCGAATAGTGCGCTTGAACATGAACACCTGGTCGGCGAGTTCGACGGGATCGCCGTGGCGCAAATTGATCTCGAGCTGGCCGGCGCCCTCTTCATGGATGAGCGTGTCGATCTCCAGGCCCTGGCTTTCGGAAAAATGATAGATGTCGTCGATCAGCTCGTCGAACTCGTTGACGCCGGCGATCGAATAACCGGCGCCGCCGCCGATCGCCCGCCCCGAACGGCCGACGGGCGGCGTCAGCGGGTAATCCGGATCCGGGTTTTTGCGCACCAGATAGAATTCGATCTCGGGCGCCACCACCGGTTTCAGCCCGCGCCTGTCATAGGCGGCCAGAACACGCTTCAACACGTTGCGCGGCGTGAATTCCACCGAACGGCCGTCCTGGTGGACGAGGTCGCAGATGACGGCCGCCGTCGGGTCTTCCTCCCAAGGCACCACCGTCAGCGTCGACAGGTCCGGCATGAGCTTGAGGTCGCCGTCGTCCTCCGGATAATGGAAGCCGTTGCCGTCTTCGGGATAGCCGCCTGAGATGGTGGTCATGAATACGGCTGAAGGCAGCGCCAGCGAGGTGTTGGAGGTGAATTTCTTCGACGGCATCATCTTGCCGCGGGCAACGCCGGCCTGGTCAGGCGTAATGCATTCGATGTCTTCGATGCCGCGCCATTGCAGCCATTCGCTGACTTCCTTCCAGTTCTTCACACCACGCAGGTTTTTCACGAAGGCAGGCGTGCGGGCGCGCCCTCCGCGGCTCGACGGACGGACTTCCTTTTTTGCAGGCGGCATCATTCACCAGATTGGGTTGCGGATTTAGGAGTATAGCTGTGCCCGGCGACCGAAGGGAAGGGGAGCAGCCGGCATTGGCCGTTGCGGTTGAAAATCGCGGCTGCGAGATTAGGTTCAGCCTCGTTCACATACGAGAAGGCGTCGATGCAGAAGACCGGCGAACTGACCACCATAGGCTTCGATGCCGACGATACGCTGTGGCAGAACGAACAGTTCTTCCGCATGACCGAGAAGCGCTTTGCCGCCATGCTTGCCGATCACGGCGAAGAGGAACATATCTCGGCACGGCTGCTGGAGGCGGAGAGACGCAATCTTGCCGTCTACGGTTTCGGCATCAAAGGCTTCACGCTGTCGATGATCGAGACGGCGATCGAGGTCACGCAAGCTCGCGTGCCGGCTTCGGTCATATCGGAGATCCTCGGCGCCGGTCGCGAGATGCTGAGCCACCCGATCGAGGTCTTGCCGCATGCGCGCGAGACGGTGGAACGGCTCGCCGGCGCCTATCGCCTCGTGCTGATCACCAAGGGTGATCTGTTCGACCAGGAACGCAAGCTGGCCGGGTCCGGTCTTGGCGATCTGTTCGACGCGATCGAGATCGTCAGCGACAAGAACGCGGCTACCTATGCGCGCGTTTTCAGTCGCCATGGCGACGGCCCGGCCAGGAGCATGATGGTCGGCAATTCGCTGAAGTCCGATGTGGTGCCGGCCATCGAGGCCGGCGGCTGGGGCGTTCATGTGCCGCATGAATTGACCTGGGTGCTTGAACATGTCGAAGCGCCCATTGCCGAACCGCGCTTCCGGCAGATCTCCGATCTCGGACAACTGCCCGAACTGATCGAAAGCCTCGCCGGATAGGCTTGCTTGCCGCCTTCAGCGGTTGACCAGCCGATCAATCACCGGCTGCAAGCGCTCGGGCGTAATCGGTTTGGCCACCACCGCGTCGACGACGTTTGAAAGGCCAAGGCTCTCCGGCGTGCCGTTCTTGGTTGAAAGCAGTACCACCGGAGGGAGCGATTTACCCGAAGCCCGCCGCAACATCTCGATGCCGGGCATCAGAGTGTCGCAGTCCCTGTTATCGGCGCCGCCGTCCAGGACAATCACGGCCAGGACCAGCAAGCGCAAGGTCTTCGCCGCCATCTCGGGTGATTCCGAGATCGGCTTGAGCCCGGACCGCTCGACGATCTTGGAAATCACCACCCGATTGATCGGGGACTTGCCGACAACGAGCACCTGCGAGGTCTGGCGGATCGTCTCCGTGGCTGAATCGCGGGTCACCAGATTCGGATGTTTCGCGCTTTCGTCGTCACGCTTCACTGGGCACCCAAGTCAGCCAAGAAACTCGTCCCATTTCAATGCAGAGTTGAAATCAGGCGACAATTGGCGTGAGATCGCGGTCCCTGTCAAGCCGAAATAAAAAGCTGGGGAAAGCATTCCCGCAGCAGTCAATTCAAGCAACAGTACTGTACTGCTCTGTCCATTCCTTGGTTGCATGAAAATAAAATTCACCTGCGCATACACTGCGCAGGTGAGAGGCGGGCCTGCGCGATCTTCGATCAGCCATGGCTTTGCTGCGTGACGATGACCGGGATCAACAGGTCCCCCCAATTGCCGTCGCCGCCATGGTGTCGTGCCGAGCGCACCAGCTCGACCGAGACGCCGGCTTCCACCGCCTTCATCACCGACTGGTTGAGCCGGTGCAGATCGTTGGCCAGCATGCGGATCGTCGCTTGCTGGTCGATGCTCATCGTGGTCGACTGCTCTTCGGCCCGTTCCTTGACGCGGCTTATCGATGCCATTGGTCTTCTCCTTGCTGTATGCCCTTGGGCGTTTGCCGAGATCCCTGGTTTGCTATTCCGCAGCCGGTTTGAACTGGGCGTGCTCGGTCGATTCATGCATGGCCGTGGTCGATGACCGTCCGCCGGTGATCGCCATCGACACGGCATCGAAATAGCCGGTGCCGACCTCGCGTTGGTGCTTGGTCGCGGTGTAGCCGTTGGCCTCCGCCGCGAACTCGGCTTCCTGCAACTCCGAATAGGCTGCCATCTGCCGCTCCTTGTAGCCGCGGGCGAGTTCGAACATGCCGTAATTGAGCTGGTGGAAACCGGCCAGCGTGATGAACTGGAACTTGTAGCCCATGGCGCCGAGCTCTTTCTGGAACCTGGCGATCGTGGCGTCGTCGAGGTTCTTCTTCCAGTTGAACGAAGGCGAGCAATTATAAGCCAGCAGCTTGCCGGGGTGATGCCTGTGCACGCCCTCGGCAAATCTCCTCGCCTGCGCCAGGTCGGGCTTCGAGGTTTCGCACCAGATCAGGTCGGCGTGGGGAGCGTAGGCGACGGCGCGCGCGATGCAGGGCTCGATACCGTTCCTCACCTGGTAGAAGCCTTCCACCGTGCGGCCGGCGTCGTAGTCGACGAAGGGCTGGTCGCGCTCGTCGATGTCGGAGGTGAGCAGCTTTGCCGCTTCCGCGTCCGTGCGCGCCACGACCAGGGTGGGCGTGCCCATCACGTCGGCTGCCAGGCGTGCGGCATTGAGGTTGCGGATGTGGGCCGCGGTAGGGATCAGCACCTTGCCGCCGAGATGGCCGCACTTCTTTTCCGACGCCAATTGATCCTCGTAATGGACGCCGGCGGCACCTGCCTCGATGAACGCCTTCATGATCTCGAAAGCGTTGAGCGGCCCACCGAAGCCGGCTTCGGCATCGGCGACAACAGGTGCGAACCAGGTATCGACCGAAAGCCCCTTGCCTTCGGAGGTCTCGATCTGGTCGGCGCGCTGCAAGGTGCGGTTGATGCGCTTGACGAGTTCGGGCGCCGCATTGGCCGGGTAGAGCGACTGGTCCGGATACATGGCCGAGGCGGTGTTGGCGTCGGCGGCGACCTGCCAGCCAGACAGGTAGATCGCCTTCAGCCCGGCGCGCACCTGCTGCATGGCCTGGTTGCCGGACATGGCGCCGAGCGCGTTGACGAAGTCCTCCTCGTGGATGAGCTTCCACAGCCGGTTGGCGCCCATTTCCGCCAGGCTCTGGCGGATCTGCACCGAGCCGCGCAGTCGCGTCACATCCTCCGGCGAATAGGGGCGTTCGATGCCATCGAAGCGGCCCTCGGGGGCCGAGGGGACGAGGTTGTAAAAATCAGTCATGCTCTACTCCGGAGGATTGTTTCTTTGCGGCTCGGCGGCATTCCTCGCCGCGTTCGAATGTGACTGAATTTACAGTGCGAGGCGAAAAGAACCATGGAAATTGAAGAATCAGGCCATCAATAAGGGAAAATCTGTATTGTGTTTGACAGATGGGCGAGGTAAATTTGTAATTATTGTAAAAAATCGCATGGAAGCGTAGCAGCGACGGCAATGTAAATTCCTGTCAAGGAGCCCTATGGCCGACCAGAAGATATTTGCCGGGCCGCGTATCCGCCGCATCCGCAACGCCAAGGGCCTGACCCAGACGGCAATGGCCGAAGGCCTCGGCATCTCGCCATCCTATCTCAACCTGATCGAGCGCAACCAGCGGCCGCTGACGGTGCAGTTGATCCTGAAGCTGGCGTCCGTCTACAAGGTCGATCCGCATGAGCTGCAGGGCGAAGCGGGCGGCTCTGTTGCGGCCTTGAGGGAAGTGTTTGCCGATCCGCTGCTGGCTGACGAATTGCCGGGAGACCAGGAACTGATCGAGCTTGCCGAAGCCGCGCCCAATGCCTCCGCGGCCGTGATAAAACTGTTCCGTGCCTATCGCGAACAGGCCGAGCGCCTGTCCGATCTCAACGAGCTTCTTGCGCGCGAGGGGCGGGCGACGGCGCTTTCCAGCGCCCGCCTGCCGATCGACGAGGTGCATGAGAGTTTCGAGCGTCGGCCGAACCATTTTGCGCATATCGAGGAAGAGGCGGAAGCATTCACTTCGGTGCTCGATCCCGGCGATGATTTGTCTGCTGCGCTGAAGGGCTGGCTGAAGCGCGAATACGGCATCGTCGTCAAGGTGCTGCCGGTCGCCACCATGCCGAACTGGCGCCGCCGCTACGATCGCCATTCGCAGCGCCTGTTCCTGTCCGAGCGCCTGTCTCCGTTCGACCAGTTACGCGAAATGGCGATGGAGGCATGCCTGATCCGCATGACCGTCGCGATAGCCGGCGAGATCCAGGCGTTGAAACTGTCCACAGATGAGGCCCGCCGCCTCGCCCGGTTCGAACTCGGGCGCTACGCGGCGCATGCGCTGATGATGCCTTACCAGGCTTTCCACGCGGCGGCCGTTCGTGCCCGCTACGATATCGACGTGCTGCGCTCGCGCTTCGGCGTTTCCTTCGAGCAGGCGGCCAACCGGCTGACCACGCTGCAGCGGCAAGGCGCCTCGGCCGTGCCGTTCTTCATGCTGGAGATCGACAATGCCGGCAATCGCTTCCGCAAAGCCGGCAGCCTGGGCTTTCCGCAAAGCCGCTTCGGTGGCGCTTGTCCCAAGCTTCCCGTGCACGTCGCCTTCAGCCAGCCCGGCCAGATTTTTGTGGAAGCGGTGGAAATGCCCGACGGCGCCGAGTTCCTCTGCATCGCCCGAACGCTGGAGGGGCCGCAAGGCGCGTTCTCCGAGCGGCCGCGCCGTACTGCGCTGCTGCTGGGGTGCGACATCGGCTTTCGCGACGACATCGTCTACGGTGCGGCACTTCCCGGCCCGACGGCCGGAAAAGGCGGAGCTGGCGCGGTAGCGGCGACGCCGGTCGGGCCCGCCTGCCGGCTTTGCGAGCGCGTCGGCTGCCTGACGCGCGCCGAGCCGCCGGTGACGCGCCCGCTTGGCCTCGACGAGATGGTGACAGGCCTGAGCGCCTTCGATTTCCAGTGACGCTTCGCAAGGCGGACTTGCCACAATCGGCGCCGGTCTCTGGATCACGCCGGACCCGCGCCTTTGCGTTACGCGAATAAGGTACGTTTTTGTCGTCCCCTGCGCATTGTGCCGTTCTCAAACATCGACAGTCGTACCCATGACCGACACAGCATCATCGCCGATCGCTCGTTCATCGACCGTCCCGCAGCGGGAGGAGCGCATCGGCTTCCTGCTCGTGTTCCTGTCGGCATTGATGTGGAGTTTCGGCGGCACGATCGCCCGCTTCATCACCGCCGGCGACAGTTGGACGGTGGTGTTCTGGCGTTCCGTGTGGGCGGCCGCCTTCCTGCTCTGCTTCATGGTCTGGCGTGACGGCTGGCGCGGCATGCTGAGGTCGTTTCGCGGCATGGGCCTGCCCGGCCTTGCCGTGGGCTTCTGCTTCGCCACCGCGTCGACCTCTTTTGTCGTGGCGCTTGCCTACACCACCGTCGCCAACATCCTGTTGATGCAGGCCGGCGTGCCGCTGCTTGCGGCGCTGTTTGCCTGGGCGCTCTTTCGCGAAAGAGTGGCGGTCGCGACCTGGCTGGCGATTGCCGCCGTCATCGCCGGTGTCGCCATCATGGTGTCGGAATCGCTCGATGGCGCCGTTTCGCCCATGGGCGACGGGCTGGCGCTGCTGATCGCCGTCATGTTCTCGATCGCCACGGTCATCACCCGGCGCTTCTCCAGCGTGCGCATGACGCCGGCGACCTGCCTCGGCACGATCCTGGCGGCAGGCTTTGCCGCCTCGCAGGCTTCGGCCTTCGCCGTATCGGGCATCGACATGGGTTTTCTCTTCGTATTCGGGGTGGTCAATCTGGGTCTTGGCCTCGCCTTCTTCGCCACCGGCGCGCGGCTGATCCCGGCCGCCGTTGCCGCGCTGCTAGGCACCTTTGAGCCGATCCTCGGGCCGATATGGGTGTGGCTGATCCACTCCGAGGTCCCGTCGGGCCGCACCATCGTCGGCGGCGCGGTGGTGGTCACGGCGCTGCTCGTCCATATCGGACTGGAGTTCAAGCGACAGACGCGGCCAGTCAGGGCAGGGGTCACCGGCGTGCCGTCGCCGAATTGATGCGGCGCCCTAGCTTTGCCATTGACAAGTTCGCTGCCGCGCGGGCAGGCTGGGACCACGGCAACAACAAGACAGGCTTATCTTGCCAAGTCTCCCCGGCGACCCGATCGAGACCGGATCACATCCCAGTATTTCTGCCTGCGCGGCGGCGAAAGCTTCTGACGATGCGGCGACTCCTTCCAGCCCAGGACAGTGGCGCGCGAGCATCGCTTGCGACAGCCGGCGGCGCGGCAATTGGCGCTTGTCGCCTCCTGGAAAGCTCAATAGTCTGAAGCAAATGCCCGGCCGCGCGGATACTGCGACGCGCCGGCGATGGAACACTCACCAAAGGAGAATAGCATGATCCGCAAAGCGCTCTGGCTTTCGGCGACTTCGGCATTTCTGGCGCTCTTTACGCTCGGCGGCCACGCCGAGGACCGCGTCGTCAATGTCTTCAACTGGTCGGACTATATAGACCCCACGGTCATCGACGATTTCACCAAGCAGACCGGCATCAAGGTGGTCTACGACACGTTCGATTCCAATGAGATCCTGGAAACCAAATTGCTTGCCGGCGGCAGCGGCTATGACGTCGTCGTGCCGAGCGGCAATTTTCTTGCCCGCCAGATCCAGGCCGGCGTGTTCCAGAAGCTCGACAAGTCGAAACTGCCGAACCTCTCCAACATGTGGGACACGGTTTCGGAACGGACCGCCAAATACGATCCCGGCAATGAATATTCGATCAATTACATGTGGGGCACGGTCGGCCTCGGCTACAACATCAAGAAGGTGCAGGCAGCGCTCGGCACCGACAAGATCGACAGCTGGGACGTGTTCTTCAATCCGGAAAAGCTGGCCAAGCTGAAGGATTGCGGCGTCTATGTCCTGGATTCGCCGACCGACATCTTCCCGACCGCCTTCAAATATCTCGGCATCAATCCTGAGACCACGTCGCCGGACGATTTTGCCAAGGCCGAGGAATTGATGATGAAGATCAGGCCCTACATCAGGAAGTTCCATTCCTCCGAATACATCAACGCTCTGGCCAATGGCGATATCTGCCTGGCGGTTGGCTGGTCGGGCGACGTGTTCCAGGCGCGCAACCGCGCCGAGGAGGCCAAGCAGGGCGTCGAGATCGGCTACGCCGTGCCGAAGGAAGGCGCCGAAATGTGGTTCGACCAGATGGCAATCCCTGCCGATGCGCCGCATGTCGCCGAGGCACATGAGTTCCTGAACTATATGATGAAGCCGGAGGTGATCGCCAAATCGTCGAACGCCGTGCTCTATGCCAACGGCAACAAGGCTTCCCAGCAATTCGTCGACAAGGCGCTTCTGGAGGATCCCGCTGTCTACCCGGACGCCGCGACCTTGCAGAAGCTCTTTACGATCTCGCCCTACGATCCCAAGACCCAGCGCGTCATCACGCGCACCTGGACCAAAATCGTCACCGGTCAGTAGTCAGTCCGAGGAGGCCCGGCAGTCACCCTGCCGGGTCTCCTTCTTTTCGATGGGGCAAAACAGCAGCGGAGTGGCACATGAAATCGCTTGGCAGCATCCGCAGGGATTTCGCGCCTTGGAACGATCCGAACGCCAAGCCATACATTCAGTTCGACAACGTCTCCAAGAAGTTCGGCGACTTCACCGCCGTCAACAATCTCTCGCTGACCATATTCGAGCGCGAGTTCTTCGCCCTGCTCGGCGCCTCCGGTTGCGGAAAATCGACGCTGCTCAGGATGCTCGCCGGCTTCGAGGAGCCGACGGCCGGCCGCATCCTGCTCGACGGCCAGGATCTGCGCGGCATCCCGCCTTATCGCCGGCCGGTCAACATGATGTTCCAGTCCTATGCCCTGTTTCCGCATATGACTGTGGAGAACAACATCGCCTTCGGCCTCAAGCAGGAAGGGATGGCCAAGCCAGACGTCGAAAAGCGCGTCGCCGAGATGCTCAAGCTGGTCAAGCTCGAGCAGTTCGCCAAGCGCAAGCCGCACCAGCTCTCCGGCGGCCAGCGCCAACGTGTCGCGCTCGCCCGTTCGGTCGCCAAGCGGCCGAAGGTGCTGCTGCTCGACGAGCCGCTCGGCGCGCTCGACAAGAAGCTGCGCGAGGAGACGCAGTTCGAACTGATGGACCTTCAGCAGGAACTCGGCCTCACCTTCGTCGTTGTCACCCACGACCAGGAAGAGGCCATGACCATGGCCGACCGTATCGCCATCATGGACAAGGGCGAGGTCATGCAGGTCGCGACGCCGGCGGAAGTCTACGAGGCCCCGGCGTCGCGCTTCGTCGCGCATTTCGTCGGCAACGTGAACATGTTCGAGGGCAAGGTTGCCGAACGGACGGACAAGACGGCGCGCATCACCGGAGCGACCGGCGCCCAGATCCTCGTCGAGAATGCCGGCAATGCCGCCGCCGCGGGCGCCGATATCGTCTTCGCGATTAGGCCGGAGAAGATCAAGGTGTCGTCCAAGAAGCCGGCCGATGGCGTCAATGCGCTGGAGGGCGAGGTTTACGACATCGCCTATCTCGGCGACATGACCGTCTATCACGTCCGGCTGGACGACGGGCAACTCGTGCGGGCAAGCGCCTTGAACGCGGCGCGCATCACCGAGGACCCGCTGACCTGGAACGACCGCGCCTGGGTCTCTTTTCGGCCGGATGCCGGCGTCGTACTGACGCGGTAGGGGGCTGACATGTCCGACATCGCCGCCACCGACGCCGCCCTACCGGCCGCGGCAAAACCGTTGCTGGCGCGGCTGGGCGCCGGCTTCGTCAACCGTCTCGTCATCTTCATTCCCTATCTCTGGCTGCTGTTCTTCTTCCTCGTCCCCTTCATCATCGTCTTCAAGATCTCGTTGTCGCAGACGGCGATCGCCATGCCGCCCTATACGCCGGTGCTTGATTTCAGCGATGGCGTCTCCGGCTTCTTCGCGGGCTTTCGCGATCTCAACTTCGACAACTATGCCTGGCTGACGCAGGACGCGCTCTACTTCAACGCCTATGTCACCAGCTTGATCATCGCGGCGATCTCGACCGTGCTGACGCTGATCGTCGGCTATCCCATAGCCTACGGCATGGCCCGCGCGCCGGCGACGATCCGCCCGACCTTGCTGATGCTGGTCATCCTGCCGTTCTGGACCTCGTTCCTGATCCGGGTCTATGCCTGGATCGGCATCCTGAAGCCCGAGGGGCTGCTCAATCAGTTGCTTCTGTCGCTGCATCTGATCAACCAGCCGCTGGTCATCCTCAACACCTATACGGCGATTTTCATCGGCATCGTCTACTCCTACCTGCCGTTCATGGTGCTGCCGCTCTATTCGTCGCTGGAAAAAATGGATTATTCGCTGATCGAGGCGGCCAAGGACCTTGGTTGTCCGCCGACCAGTGCATTCTGGAAGATCACGTTCCCGCTGTCATTGCCCGGCGTCATCGCCGGCTGCCTGCTGGTGTTCATTCCGGCGGTCGGCGAATTCGTTATTCCCGATCTGCTTGGCGGTTCGCAGACGCTGATGATCGGCAAGACGTTGTGGAACGAGTTCTTCGCCAATCGCGACTGGCCGGTCTCTTCAGCTGTCGCCGTCATCCTGCTGCTGTTGCTGACGGTCCCGATCATGATCTTCCAGCAGGCCCAGGCGAAGGCGCAGGAGCAGGACAAATGAACAGCAGCTGGAGCCGCTTCAACATCACCTCGATCGTGCTCGGTTTCGCCTTCCTCTATCTGCCGATCGTGCTGCTCATCGTGTTCTCCTTCAACGAATCCAAGCTGGTCACCGTCTGGGGCGGCTTTTCGACCAAATGGTACGTGTCGCTGTTCCACAATCAGGGCCTCATGGACGCCACCTGGGTGACGGCGCGCGTCGGCGTCATTTCGGCCACGGCGGCGACCGTGCTCGGCACGTTGGCGGCGCTGACGCTGACACGCTACACGCGTTTCCGGGGCAGGGTACTGTTCTCCGGCATGGTGTTCGCGCCTTTGGTCATGCCCGAAGTCATCACCGGCCTGTCGCTGTTGCTGCTCTTCGTCGCTGTCGGCCTCGACCGGGGCTTCCTCACCGTCACACTCGCACACACCACCTTGACGATGTGCTTCGTCGCCGTCGTCGTGCAGTCGCGCCTCGTATCTTTCGACCGCTCGCTCGAGGAGGCGGCGATGGATCTCGGCGCGCCGCCGGTCAAGACATTCTTCCAGATCACGCTGCCCGTCATCCTGCCCGCGATCGTGTCGGGGTGGATGCTTGCCTTCACGCTCTCGCTCGATGACCTGGTCATCGCCAGCTTCACCTCGGGGCCGGGTGCGACCACGCTGCCGATGAAGATCTACAGCCAGGTTCGTCTCGGCGTGACGCCGGAGATCAACGCCGCCTGCACCATTCTGATCGCGGTCGTCGCGGTCGGCGTCATCGTCGCTTCGCTTGCCAATAAGCGTCGCGAGGTCCAGCGCCAGCGCGACGAGCAGGCCGCCCAACGCGGCTGAGCATGATCCCGAAAAGTGGGCACCGGTTTTCGGGCGAGATCATGCCCGAATAGGCTGAGCATGATCCCGAAAAGTGGGAACCGGTTTTCGCGGACAAACGGTTCCGTTTGTCCAGAGATCATGCTTGAACAACGAGGCCGAAAGGCTGCTTATTCGCCCGACACGCCGCGGTTGATCGGCGAAATGAACGGCGTGCTCCATGTCCCCCCAACGAAGAAGGACGATTGCTTGGGGCCTTGTTGGCCGTTTGCCTGCGTGGCGACCTGGTCCGGCTGGATGACACCGCCTGACAGCGCCAGCCCCCGTCCGGCATAGGAGGCGATGCCGGAAAGCCAGATCTTGTACTTCGCCGAATTGGCTTCGGCCTTGTCCAGCCTCGCCACGCCTTTCGAGATGGTGGCCTTCAGTTCGGCGCCATCGATCGGCAGTGTCCCGTCCGAGACGTCGTCAAGTGCGAAGAAGCCGCCCTGTTCGGTATGCTTGAGAAAGGCCGGCAGGTTGAATTTGCTGAGCGCGCCTGGCCCGAAGGTCGCCGAAACCGAGCCGTCGGCGGTTTCGAAGATCGAGTCCCAGGTCCTGCCGGGCCCTTTGAGGATGACGGACACGGTCCCCGTGCCGACCGGCACCAGCCGCGTCATCCCGGCCGCCGTGCCGAAAGCGCCGCCATCGATATCGGAAGCCAGCAGCCGGATCTCGACCTGGCTGCCCTCGGGCTTGCGGTCGAAGCGAAGGCTGCTCTGGATGTTGCCGCCAAAGGCCGAGGCATCGGAAATGTCGAAAACGGACAGGCCATCCTTGACCTGCGCCGTGGCGGCGACGTCGGCAAGCTGGATGGAGCCTGCCGTGGCGTGCGCCGCCGACAGCCTGAGGTCGAGATTGACCCGGTCGGCGAAATTCGTGTCGACTTCGCTTGGACCTGCCCCGCTTGCCGGCCCGAGCGGCGTGAAGGCGGACAGGAACGACCTCAGATCGAGCGTGTCGAAGGCGAGCGTGCCGGAGATCACCGGCTGTGCGTCGCCAAGCGACAGGTCCAGCGCACCCATGCCTGGGTTATTGTCGAGGGAGAGTGCGGTGTTCTCGAATTTGACGCGCCCCGCCGTCGCGGTCACCTTGCTCGAGATGCTGACGGAGCCGATCGCGGCGCCCGGCGCGATATCGGCCTGCGACCATTCGAGCACACGCCGCAACGAGGGCGCTGAAAACTTGGCCTGGCCGTCGAAATAGGCGTTTTCGGACATGCTGGCCGTGCCGTCGAAGGAGAAGGTGGCGGGCGCCGCCTTGAACGACAGGGTGAGCGGCGCCATGCCGCCGGCAAACAACACCAGCGGCTTCGGCGATGCGGCATCCACGGCGACGCTTTCGCCGCGCCAGATGCCGGTCGCCGAGAGCGTCGCATTGCTGTTCATCGCCGCCCATGTCGCCTGGCCGCTCAGGCTACTCAGCACCTCTTCGTCCTTGCCGTTGACGGACGCCACCATGCGGCCGTCCCTGAACTCCACCGTGCCGAAAGTGTCGGCCGGTAGCTTGTCAAGATCGGGTTTGGCGGGGTCCGCACCGACCACGCCGCGCGCCACGTCGATGGCGCGTGCGATGCGGCCGCCGGTCGGAGCGGTGGGCAGGAACAGGCCGCTCGCCGTGCGCTGGACCCTGATCGTCGGCCGCACCAGCCGCGCCGTGGAAAACACCACGTCGCCGCGCAGCGCCGCCATGGCCGAGAGGTCGACCTCGACCCGTTCGGCCTCGACGACCGGCGGTGCGTCGACGTCGGTCCACTTCGAAAGCGTCACATCCGTCAGGATCGCCCGGAAGTTCGGCCAGACCTCGATGCGCGGCGAGCCTTCGATGGCAACCCGGAAACCGCTCCAGGCACTCAATTCCCAGGCGATACGATCGCGCACGATACGCGTCGAAGCGATCAGCGGCAGGGCGGCGACCACCAGCGCGATGACGATCACGGCAGCGCCGATCGCCCATGTTCCGCGTCGGATCAAAGATGATGGCATATCGCCCCGTATGCTTTCGTTCCGACAAAAATCGTCCGGCGGGTGTAAACCCGGTCGTCACCACGACTTCCAGTCGTCACTACGACTTCTAGTCGTCACTACGACTTAGGGTCGAGGCATTTCAAGTCTTTATGGCCCGGCGATGGCATTTGCGCACATCTGGACGCCTCGGCCGAACAAAATCTTGCTCTGCTGCGGCGCAATATGCATAAGCGGTGCCGATCCTGGGAGGACCCATCATGGCTGCCGAAGTACCACTCTGGACCCCGACGCAGGACCAGATTGACGCTGCGCCGCTGACCGCCTTCATGAAGGCCGCCGCTGCAAAAAGCGGCATATCCGTGACTTCCTATGCCGACCTTCACCGTTGGTCGGTGGCGGACCGCGAAGCGTTCTGGAGCCTGGTCTGGGATTTTTGCGGCATCGTCGGCGACAAGGGCAGCGCCGAAAGCGAGCGTGTGCTCGTCGCTGGCGAGAAGATGCCGGGAGCGGCCTTCTTTCCCGACGCGATGGTGAATTTCGCCGAGAACCTCCTGAAGAAGACCGGAGCAGGAGAGGCGATCGTGTTTCGCGGCGAGGACAAGGTCGAGCGCCGGCTGTCCTGGAACGAACTGCATGCGCTCACCTCGCGCTTCCAGCAACTCTTCTTGTCGCTCAAGGTCAAGAAAGGCGACCGTATCGCTGCGATGATGCCCAACATGCCGGAAACAGTCGCCGCGATGCTCGCGACCGCCTCTATCGGCGCGGTGTGGTCGTCCTGCTCACCGGATTTCGGCGAGCAGGGCGTTCTCGACCGGTTCGGGCAGATCGAACCCGTCGTCTTCATCGTTCCCGATGGTTACTGGTACAACGGCAAGGCGATCGAGGTCGCCGACAAGATCGCCGCGGTGGCCGCAAAGCTGGACACTGTCCGCAAGGTGGTGGTCGTTGACTATCTCGGCACCTCGGCCGATGTCGCTGATACGATCGATAAGGCCGTGGCGATGGAAGAGGCGCTGTCGCCCTTCGCGGTCAGGCAGGTCACCTTCGAGCGGCTGCCGTTCGCGCATCCGCTCTACATCCTGTTCTCGTCCGGAACGACCGGTATTCCCAAATGCATCGTCCATTCGGCCGGCGGAACGCTGATCCAGCACCTCAAGGAACATCGCCTGCACGCAGGCCTGCTCGACGGCGACCGCTTCTTCTACTTCACCACCTGCGGCTGGATGATGTGGAACTGGCTGGTGTCGGGCCTCGCTTCGGGCGCGACGCTGCTGCTCTATGACGGCTCGCCCTTCTATCCCAACGGCAATGCGCTGTTCGACTTCGCCGACGCCGAGAAGATGACCTTCTTCGGCACCTCGGCGAAATTCATCGATTCGGTACGCAAGGCCGGCCTCAAGCCGATCCAAAGCCATGATCTGTCGACCGTGCGCGCCATCTCCTCGACGGGCTCGCCGCTGTCGCCCGAGGATTTCCGCTTCGTCTACGACGGGATCAAGAAGAATGTGCATCTGGCATCGGTCTCCGGCGGCACCGACATCGTCTCCTGCTTCGTCCTCGGCGTCCCGACTGAACCGGTATGGACCGGCGAGATCCAGGGACCAGGCCTCGGCCTTGCTGTCGACGTCTGGGACGACGACGGCAAGCCGGTCAGGCAGGAGAAAGGCGAACTGGTCTGCACCAAGGCGTTCCCGGCAATGCCGATCGGCTTCTGGAACGACCCCGAGGGCAAGAAATACCGGGCTGCCTATTTCGAGCGTTTCGACAATGTCTGGTGCCATGGCGACTTCGCCGAGTGGACCGCTCATGGCGGCATGATCATCCATGGCCGCTCCGACGCGACGCTCAATCCGGGTGGTGTGCGCATTGGTACGGCGGAGATCTACAATCAGGTCGAGCAGATGCCGGAAATCCTGGAGGCGCTCTGTATCGGCCAGGATTTCGACAATGACGTGCGCGTGGTGCTGTTCGTGCGGCTGGCCGCCGGCGTTCAGCTCGACGAGGATCTGGAGAAGCGCATCCGGGCGAAAATCCGCGCTGGCGCCAGCCCGCGCCACGTGCCGGCCAGGATCATCGCCGTGTCAGACATTCCTCGCACCAAATCGGGCAAGATCACCGAGCTTGCGGTGCGCGACGTCGTGCATGGCCGCGCCATCAAGAACAAGGAGGCGCTCGCCAATCCCGAGGCGCTCGAGCTGTTCAGAAACCTGCCGCAATTGGCCGAGTGACCGCCCCGCCCGGCATGGTTAATCAAATCTGCCGCGCGAATTTACCTAGATTTCACGAGTGGTACACATTCGTAAATTTTTTCGGGACCTGGTAAGGACTTGTTAAGGCCCGGCGTCGATAGTCGCACGTAACTTGAGGGAGAAATCCCGTTCCTCAGCCCCCGGAGGATCTGAATTCGCTCAAGCCCCCGTTGTGACAGCAAATCCCATCTTTCAAGGCGTCCTGTTGGGCGCCTTTTCTTTTTCAGGCGGTTGGATGGACGGGAGCTTGCCTATTCCGCAAGCACGCGCGTCGACGGGAACGCGATCTCGACCAGGGTTCCTTCGCCAGGCGTCGAGGTGATGATAAAACGGGCGCGGTTCGCTTCAACCATCGCCTTGGTCAACGGCAGCCCGAGACCGGTGCCGTCGCCGCGCCCCCGTTTCAATGCATTGATCTGTTTGAAGGGCTTCAACGCCTGCTCGATCTCGGCTTGGCTCATACCGATGCCGGTGTCGCGCACGCGCATGACGACATCGCCTGATGTCTCATAGGCGGTCGAGACGATCACCTGGCCGCCGGCCTGGGTATAACGGATGGCGTTCGACAGGATGTTGAGGGCAATCTGGCGCACGCTGCGCAGGTCCGCCACCACTTCCGGCAGTCGCGACGCGAAGCTGGAGCGAATGATGACGCGCTCGCGGTTGGCCTGCGGCTGCATCATCGCCACCGTCTCGGCCAGTGTGTCGTTGAGCGACACCGCTTCATAGGCCATTTCCTGCTGGCCGGCCTCGATCTTGGAGATATCGAGAAGGTCGTTGACGAGATCGAGCACATGATTGCCCGATCGGTTGATATCGCGCAGGTAATCGCGGTAGCGGTCATTGGCCACCGGCCCGAATTTCTCGTCCACCATCAGTTCGGAAAAGCCGATGATGGCATTGAGCGGCGTGCGGATCTCGTGGCTGATGCGGGCGAGGAAATCCGTCTTCTGCGAGGAGGCGCGCTCGGCCACCGCACGCGCCTGGGTCAGGTCCTCCTCGGCCCTCTTCCACTGCGTGATGTCGCGCACCACCGCGCAAAACCCGCTGTCGTTGGGCAGCCGGCCGATGGTCATGAACAGCGGAATGAAGCGGCCCTGCGCCTCGCGGCCGATGACTTCGCGGCCGTCGTTCAGGACGCTCGCCACGCCGGGCTCGGACAGGCCGTCGAGATAATCGCGCGCTGCGCGCTGGCTTTCGATGGCAAACAGCGAGGCGAACGGCTTGCCGGTCACGTCGTCGCTGTCGAAGCCGAACAGCGCCTCGGCTGGACGGCTTATGGAACGGATCGCGCCGTCACGGCCGATCAGCACGACACCGTCGGTGGCGGTATCGATGATGGTGCGCATCTCCGCGATGCGCGCCTTGAGCTCGGAAATATCGGGCTGCGTCTGCTCGTCGCCGGCCGCATGCAGTGCCGCCGGTGCCTCATCCTCGCCCGAACGGCGCACCACCAGCATCAGCGCCTTGCCGTCGCGCCACGGCACCGAGCGCAGGATAGCCTCGATTGGAAATTCCTGCCCGCCATGCGTCTTCAGCCGCAACGCCCGGTCGGCGCCCTCGGCGGCGCCATCATGGCCATAGGGGTCGGCAAACAGCGCGCCCAGCCCGCCGGCATCCGCCAGTTCATCGAGCGTCTCATAGCCTGTCAGGACGAGAAACTCCTCGTTGGCGTAATGAAGTTCATCCCCGGAATGGATGAGCAGCGGCACGGGCAGCTTACTCAGGAGCGAGGTGTCGGGAGCCTTGCTCTCGTCTCCGACCGCAAAGGCCGACGGCACGAACCCTTCGAGCTTGAGCGGAGGCACTTTGAGGCGTGGCCGCTCGACCGGAGCCTCCACCGCGTCGCTTGTGCCGGCGGCCCCCTCGGCGGTCGCGGCCTGCTCATCGGATGCGGACGCTTCCTCGTCCCCGACCCAGTCCTCACTGTCCTCGGCATCGCGAAAATCGGCCGATGTCATGCTCTCGTCGTCGGCAATGTCATCGTTGGCGCCGGCGACGGTCGGTTCGCCTGCCGCCGCGACGGGCTCTTCGCTCTCCCGTTCCGTCTGCGCCGCCGCCGGTTCGGAAGCCGGGGTCTCGTCATTGTTGTCGGCGATCGGCGCTGGTTCCTCGCTCCGCTCGGCATAGTCGAGCAGCGAACCCGTCACTCCGGCTACCGTGTCGGCGGGCTCCTCATCAGCCGTTTTGTCCGGCCGTTCGCCATCGAGCCGGGCGAGGTCCTCTGCATCCTCGGCATCGACATCGGTTTCGGACGGCTCGGCCGGTGCGGCTTCGCCCTTTGGCGCAAGGTTTTTGCGGGCGTCCGCTGGTTTCTCGGACGGCCCCGCCGGCGTTGCCGCCTCCGGTTGCCCGGCATCGTCCGGACCCGGTCTTTCGGCCTCCGGCTCGGCCGGGCTGCTTTCCTTCTTCAGCCGCTCGCCGATCTCGCGGAAGGCGCTGCGTTCCAGGGTCGACAGACCCTTGTCGTTAGCCGGCTGGCGATGTTCGGCCAGACGGATCACCTTGTCGGCAAAGCGGCGTTCAGGCTTCGGCACGATGGTCAGCGCCGGCACCTCGCCCCGGAACGGGTCCGATGGCTTCAACTCCTCGGTCTTCGGTTCTTCGGGTGCGGGTTCGACCGGTTCCGACGCCGGGGGTGCCTCGCTGTTGGGCACCAGCGCCATGCCGATCGCTTCAGGATCGACGACGGCGTCGCCGGCGCGGGCGACGCCGAAACCGCGGAAGCCCTCGAAGGCACGGCTGCGGCCATAGACGGGCAGGGCCGCCAGGTCGACGGGGATCTTCAGGTCCGTGCCGACGACCGGCCAGAGCACGGAACGGCCGGACCAGGTGTCGCGCCGCTCCAGGAGACCGGCGATCTCGCCGGACGCATCCAGCCCGAAGGCCGCCGCGACGTCCCTGAAGCGCCGGCCGATGACATCCGCTGCCGGCTTGCCGACGACGTCGGCGAATTCCGGCGACAGCGCGCTGAACCTGCCCTCGGCGTCGGTGCGCCAGACGAAACGCATCGGCGCCGCCGTGCGATCCACGGTCCTGGCGGCCGGGGCTGCCAGGCCAGGTAGAGGCTGGACATCGTGCTTCGCGTTCTCGGCTGGACCTTCGGCGACAGCTGACGAAGGTGCAGCTTCGGCATCCGGCGCGGCTGGGCCGCGCGCATGCCTCCGGTCCTCGCCGGCATTGAAATACCAATGGTCGTGCTGTGCCGGCGTACCGCTTGCCGCCGGTTGTCCGGGTTCTGCCGACGCCGGCTCCTGCACGGCCGCTTTGGCAGCGGCTTGTGCCTCCGGTTCCGAGATGTCCTTGGCGACGCCCTGTGAGCGGTCAGATCCTTCGGAACGCTCGGCCGCTGGAATTCCCTCCGCCAGCGCACCGTCGTCGAGTCTGTTTTCGTCGATCACCACCAGCAAATGCCGCTCAGGCGTCAGTCGGGCGAGGCCCGCCGGATAGGATGTGCCGCCGCCCGGGACCAGGCGCTTGACGATGCGGTCGCTCTCATTCGCGACGTCGGCCACCAGCGCGGCCAGCGTCGCGGGCTCGATGCCGAGCTGCGAAAAGCTCTCCGATGCCGCTTCGACATTGCCGCTGGCGTCGATGAAGGCGATGAAATGACCATCTTCCGTGAAGCCGCTGATGGCCCTGCCGGCGATTTCGGCCGCACTGCGCGAGCCGGTCTGGGCCGCCGGCACCGCCAGCATGATGGCGTTCTCGCCGTCGGGCAGCGCCACAGCACTTGCAAGGAAACCGATGGCGCGGCTGGACATGCCGGTCGCCAGCCTGACCGTGATGGTGCGGTCGCTGCCGATGTCGGGAAATCCACTGGTTGCCATGATCTGGCGGCGGGCGATCAGCGGCAGCCGTGCCTCGGCGCCGATGATGCTTTCGATGTCGGGATAGCCGAACACCGCGGCACCCGGTCCATTGGCCCAGATCACCTGCTCCAGATTCGCCGACAGGATCGCGATCGCGTCGCCGGCGGCGAAGCGCTGGCGGACCGCGTCGAGCACGGCGACGTCAAGAAAGGAATATTCGGACGGCATGCGCTGGCGAAATCCTCATGCAGCGGGCATTTTTGCAGTTAACGCTTTGTTAATAAAAGCCGGCGGCGCGAAGGTCCACAAGCCAGAACGTGCATAGGCCTGAATTTCGGCTCTTGGTTAACGGCCGAAACGGAATCTATGGTGCAGTGCAACAAAGATATTGCAATGCACAAAAATTGCCTTTATATTGCCATCATACATGAACGAGACGGCTTTCCGTCAAAGCCGCTACCGCTGAAAGGATGGAAAATGTCCAGGACCAAGACTGCCGAGACCATCGAGAACGTTGAATTCCCGAGCTTTGACGCTTCCAAGGCCACCGACCAGATCCGCGCTTTCGCCGAGAAGGGCGTTGAGCAGTCGAAGGAGGCTTACGCCAAGCTCAAGACTGGCGCCGAGGAGACCCAGAAGGCCCTGGAATCCACATACGAGTCCGCCAAGACCGTTTCCAGCGACCTGTCGCTCAAGACCGTTGCCGCACTGCGCGCCAATGCCGAAGCGGGCTTTTCGCATCTCGAGGCGCTGATCGGCGCCAAATCGCTGTCGGAAGTCGTGGAGCTGCAGACCGCGTTCCTGCGCAAGCGCGTCGAAATGACCGTCGAGCAAGCCAAGGAGTTCCAGACCGTCGCCTCCAAGGCGGCCGAGGATGTCTCCAAGCCGATCAAGACCGTTTTCGAGAAGGCGATGAAGGACATCAAGGCCGCCTAATATTTGCGCATGATCAGAAGATGTAACAAAAGGTCGCATTTTCTTCGAAATGATCGTGTGTATGATGGCAGCCATCAACGAATACCCGGTCGGCGGAACCTCCTCCCTCCGCCTCCGGGGTGACCAGCCAGCACCTCCTCCCGCTGGCTCGTAACAGGAAAAGGCCGGCACCTCCTCCCGCCGGCCTTTTTCTTGTCCGCAGATCCGCTTCCATGTGGGCAAGTGACCTTTGCTTTGCAAAAGCCTTGAATTAAAATCCATAAGCCCGTAAGGACGCATCGCCGAACGACAGAGCACTCGAGGGGACTACGTTCCGCCGATCCCGCTCAGGCAAACGTGCCGTTGTAGCTCAGCTGGTTAGAGCGCCGGATTGTGGATCCGGAGGTCGCTGGTTCGATCCCAGCCAACGGTACCATCGGCTTTCCTCTAAACAACTGGTTTGCTCAATAAAATTTTGACCGTGGACTTCCGGGCTTGCTCTGTAAAGCGACAGCCTGCTCAGGCTGTCGAAACCGCCGAAGTGATCCATGTGCATATGCGTCACGAAGACGTGCGAGATTCGCAGGATTTCGCGCAGCGAAAGCGTCGAAAGCTCTCCGAGATAGAAAAGGATGGCCCTGTTGCGGAAGCGGAAATCCAGTAGCAGGCCCGGATCGGAAAAAGGTTCGTTTACCAAGCGCGGCTGGACAAAAAGCGTGACCGGGAGAAGACCGCCGCGAGCGATGCTGGCTTCCTCCGTTCAGCTTCTCTTTGCCCGACCGGCATATTGGTCGACCGCGCCGGCCATCTGGAGCATGAGTGTGTCCATGGAGATGGAATTCCCGCCATAGGGGTAGAAGTCGGATTTATCGCCTTTCTTCCATTTCTCCCGCAGCTCGGGTTCGGTGATGTCCCAGTCGCGATAGGTCCTTCGCGCCAGTTCGCGCAGTTCTGCGTGCAATTCGGCGGTGGAGGGGCGGCCCCAGTAATAGTAACCGTTGTAGACCTTGAAGACTTCGAGGTCCCGCCCGAGCACGATCGTGTGCGGGATCATCACGTCGTGCGTGGTGTCGGTGTATTCCTTGATGTCCAGGTCCTTCTGCACGAGCCGTTCCTCGTCATAAAGAAAGGGCCAGGGCGCGGAGGTCTGCTGGCGGTAATTGTTGGTCGTATGCCAATCATCCGTGGTGATCGTGACGAGCTGTGTGTAGCCGACGACCAATTGCGAGTGAAACCGCACCAGTTCGAGCATTTGCTGCCGGTCTTTCGGACAGAAGAACCCACGCGTCAGCATCACGATCATCAGCTGGTCGCCCTGCAGGTCCGACAGCCGCCGTGGTGTCTTGGTGTGGTCGGGAAGAACGTAGTCGGGGAACTTCGCGCCAGCCACAATGTCTTGTCTCATTTTCAGTCGCTCCCATCGATCCGGTTCTGTAACTCCCGAACAAAAGACTCCCCCCCATGTTCCTTTTTTCCAGGCAAGCCGATATGACGGCCGTCTGCCGTCGAACCGGCGACCCCATCGAGAGCGCATCCAAGTCGAGTTCGCCATCGACGATCGGCTTGCCGCCCTTTTCCAAACTCGAGCTTCGACCGGTTTTCGGTGCCTGCTTTTGAGTTCGTCAATCACTCCCTTGATCATCGCTAAACGGATTTCCGCGTAACCGCCGTGTAGTGCGTGATGGCACCCTCGTCGGGATCCTGAAAATGCACGGTAGCGTCGGCTGCGGCCGAGAATCCGCCGCTTTCAAAGTGTCGGCTCGGGAGAACGTGTTGTAGCCCGGCAAAACCGCAGCGCTGATCCGTTCAGCGAATTCCGCTGGCCAGTCACCTGGCCGAAATACGGACGCGCCGGTCACGCCATGCGTGATGACCTTGGTCATTGCCAGCCGGGTAGGAAGCACGCCGCCAAAGAAATCTTTTGGGCCTGCGAGGGACGCTGCGGATGTTCCGATGATCCACACCTTTGGGCTACATGCCCTGCAAAAGTTCGAGATCATCACACATGCGGTGTAACGAACCAGGTCATTGGCCAGAAGCTGAGGAGGTGCCAGTATATGGACCAGCGCACGCTTTGCGCGGTTAGGCCATGGCCGTCCTCTAAATCGCGAGATTGCAGATAGGTCCCATCATGCCCCCTGCTTTTATGACATCGAAGTTGGCAACCGTCGTGGCGATGATTGCTACCGTCGCCATTCTTTACGTCGCCAAGGAGGTCCTGCTGCCATTGGCAATAGCGGTCCTTCTCACATTTGCGTTGGCGCCGATTGTTTCTTTGCTCCGAAAGTTGAAGCTGCCGCGAATGATCGCTGTGCTTGGCGCGGTTGCATCGGCCTTCGTCCTCGTGTCGCTGTTCAGCCTGATCGTTGCCACGCAGGTGAGCCAGGTCGCGCAGGACATTCCGACATACCAATCCAACATCCTCGAGAAGATTCGGACTTTGAAAGAAACAGGATCCGAAGACGGCCTTATCAGCCGGCTCGGCAAGGTGTTCGAGCGCGTCAACACTGAGATAAACAAATCCCAATCCAGCGGGCAGGCAGATGTGGAGCAAACCACGAAGCAGCAGGATCCGCTTCTGGTTCAGATATTCTCGCCCCAGCGTCCGATAGAGACGCTGAGGAACATCATCGAGCCGCTGATCGGACCACTCGCCACGACCGGCCTTGTCATCATCGTGGTGATTTTCATGCTGCTCGAGCGTGAAGAATTGCGGGATCGATTCATCCGCCTTGTGGGCTACAGCGATCTCCATCGCACGACCCAGGCATTGCAGGATGCAGGCAGTCGCGTCGGACAATATCTGCTCATGCAATTGGTCGTGAACATCGTCTACGGCGTGCCCCTTGCGATAGGTCTTTGGTTTCTTGGCATTCCCAATGCCCTGCTATGGGGCATGTTGGCCGTTGTCTTGCGTTTCGTGCCCTTTATCGGTCCGGTTATCGCGGCGGTGATACCTTTGTTTCTTGCCTTCGCAGTGGCTCCCGGCTGGAGCTTACTGGTATGGACTGGCGCTCTCTTCATCTTGGCAGAGCTCGTAATCAGCAACATCGTCGAGCCCTGGCTTTACGGCTCGCACACGGGCCTCTCGCCGCTGGCGATCATCGTAGCCGCCGTTTTCTGGGCTTGGCTATGGGGCCCGGTCGGCTTGGTGCTGTCGACGCCGTTGACCGTCTGCCTTGTCGTGCTTGGACGGCACGTGCCCCAGTTCGAATTCCTGCAGATCCTGTTTGGCGATGAGCCGGTGCTTGACCCGAAGGAGCGTCTGTACCAGCGGCTTCTTGCCGACGATATCGACGAAGCCACCGACAACGCGGAAGAAATGCTCGAGGAGAAATACCTGATCGAGTTCCACAGCACGGTTGCGATTCCGGCGTTGCTGCTTGGTGAACAGGACCGGGCTCGGGGCGCACTGACGGCAAGTCAGTTGGCGAACCTTGCCGAAAACGCCCGCACCCTGGTGGCCAACCTCAACGAGATCGCCGCGGAGGAAGAAGAAGAGGAAGAAGACGAGCACGCGGAAAAAGAAGGCGCGAGCGCGGATCCGGGCGAAGAGGATGAGGATCAAGCCGAGTTTGCGCCTGATCTCCCGGATGGTGCTGGGAAGTCAGTGCTGTGTATCGGCGGGCGCGGAGACCTCGACGATGTGGCCGCTGCGATGCTCGCGCAGGTCATTTCGATCGAGGGTGCGGATTGCGTGGCCGCGAGCCACCGTGACCTCCTCCCCGCGCGGATCCGGAAACTTCCGCTTGAAGCTCGCGACGCAGTCGTCGTGGGCTTCCTCAACCGCGATTCGTTCAAACACGCGGTGTTCGTCGTGAGGCGCTTGAGGCGACTCGCACCGCGTGCACGCATCGGAATCGCGCTCTGGCACGACACCCATGACAAGCCCAGGGAGGATGCGGCGGGCCTCGCCGAGCAATTGGAAGCGGACTTTGTTGCGTTCAACGTGGTCGACTGCGTGACGGGTGCGCTTTCAAACGAAGAACCGCGTCAAGTGAAAAAGAGAAAGCAAAGAAATCTAAGGCGGCCTCGCGCTCGTCAGGGCGTGGCGGCGACGGTGCAATTGGACGATTCGTTGGCTCAGCCGGTGCGGTGATCGTCAACGGCACGGCCCCTTTTGGACCAACTTCGGCTACCTGATAATGATCATGTGAGCGGTACCTCTGGCACCGGCAGGTAGTTTCGAAAGTTCGCTGGCAATCGCGCATCCACAGCGAACATCCGGGTGTTCGCTCTCCGTTCGACCTTAAGCAGATTCTGAAACAGCTCTTGTTCCGGCCCCAATTACGGAATCCTACCTATCTGTTACATTCGGCGACGCGGCGCTTTCGACGGTGTTTGAGCAGGAAAGGGCGGTGCCGGATTATCTGCTGCCCGGCTTTCGCTGGGCCTGAAATCTACACGGAGACGGGTGCGATCAACTCCAGAGAAACGAGTTCGCGCGCGACTTCGTCCCAGTCGGCGCAGATGGTTCGGGCGCCGGCCACGCGCAGTTTCTCGGCATGCCCCGGATAGGTGTGGCCGCCGCCGATGAAGCCGATCGCCGTCATGCCGGCGGCGACTGCGCCCTGCACGCCGAAAGGCGAGTCCTCGACAACCGCGCAGTGCTTCGGTTCGATGCTCATCTGATCCGCGGCGAACAGGAAGATGTCGGGGGCGGGCTTCCCGCGCGCGACCATTGACGATGAGAATATGTTCTCGCCGAAGAATCTCGCGAGCCCTGTGACCGAAAGGCTGTGATGTATCCGCTCCAGCGAGGAGGATGAGGCGACGCAGCGGGGATTGGACAGCCGTTCAAGGAAGGGCTTCAGGCCCGCCATCGGCTGCAGACTTTCGGTGAAGAGCGCTTTCACCTCGTCCCACAAATCCGCGGTCTGGTGCTCCTCAAGGCGATGGCCGGTCGTGAGCCTGATGCGCTCCAGGATATCGGTCTGCTTCATGCCGACGCATTGCAGGACCGCCTGCGGGTCGAGTTCCATGCCGTGTTTCGAATAGACCCGCCCGTAGGCAAGCGCCGCCAGCGGTTCGCTGTCGACCAGCACGCCGTCGCAGTCGAATATGATCAATGTGTCTTGCATGCTCGCTCCGGTTTGCGCGCCAGGTGTCACAGGCCGCGTAGCGCTTCAAGAAGTTCGTCGTGAATGAGCCCGTTCGAGCCGACCTTCTGCGTGTCCTCGTCTGCGGAATCGGCACCTGAAAGCGTGGTGACCTTGCCTCCTGCTGCGCGTAGCAGCGGCATGGCAGCCGCGTAGGACACGACGTCGGCCTTGATCGAAACCGCCGCATCGAGCTGGCCGGCGGCGACCATCGAATGTTCAAAGGCCCCTGAGACGATAACGCGCACGCCGCGCGCGCCGACGCCGAGCCGCCGCACGATCTCTGCGGTGCGCGCCACCTCCTCGGCCGAAAAGTGCGACGTCAGCACGACGGCAATGACCGCATCGGCCAGTCTTGCAGTTGTCGACACATTGGCCGTCTTGCCGTTGACGGTCGCGATCCCCTCGCAGGTGTAGTGCGCCTCGAAGCCGGCGGCGGGCGCGACGGTCAGGCCGACCTTCGTCGCACCCTGCTCCTGATAGGCCATGGTGACGGAGAACCACGGCAGGCCGGACGCGTAGTTTATCGTGCCGTCGAGCGGGTCGACGATCCAGCGGCTTTCGCCCAAGATTCCCGTCGTGCCGGCTTCTTCCGACAGGATGGAAGCTTGCGGCGTAAGCGCGCGCAGCCCGTCGATGACAATGCGCTCCGAAGCGAGATCGGCGGCGGTGACAATGTCCAGCCCTTCCTTGCGAGTGACGTCGAGGCGCTCCTCGCGCATCGACATCAACGTCGCGGCTGCCTTGCGTGCGACGGCATCGGCGTCTTTCAGGATTTGACGGTAGTCGCTCATGTTTCGTTTTTCCCGGGGTAGTCGACATCGGTGATGAAATCGTGGGCGGGGCCAAAATCGCCGATCGGGACGACGTGCGAAACGATACCGGTCTGCGGCGACCAGGCGTGCAGGGCGAAAGCCGGCGGTTCGAAGATGAAGCGATTGGGCTCGCCCGGACGAAGATCGAGCGCGACCTGGTGCGCGACGCCCGGCGCGACGAAGCCGACCGTGCCGGCAAAGCGCGTGGTGATGGGTCGGTGATAGTGCCCGCAGGCCACACGCTCGATTTCGGCGTGGGACCTGATCATGTCGCGGAAGCCGTCGCCGACGACGCACATCATGATGTCCATGCCGTGCACGCCGACGGGAAAGGGCGGATGGTGCATGAAGACGAAGGTCGGGCGGCCGTCGCCCTCGGCGAGCCGCTCACCGAGCCAGGCTTCGCGCCGCTCGCAGATCGCACCACCGTCCTCTCCCGGCTGCACCGTGTCCAGCCCGATGAGGCGGACCGGAAGGTCCTCGATCGTATAATGCAGGAAATCCGGCGACTGGCTCAGATAGGGGAATTTCGGCGCCATCACCTCGCGCATTGTCTCACGCCGGTCGTGGTTGCCAGGGATGATGAAGACGGGCATGGGCAGGGCCGACAGCATGTCGGCGACCAGCGCATACTCTTCCGGGCGACCGCAATCGGCGAGATCGCCGCTGACGAGGACGCAATCGGGTGCCGGATCGAGCGCGGCGACGGTCGCGATGGCGCGACGAGTCATGGTGTTGGTCTCGAGACCCTCATAAGCCATCTGGCCATCGGGTCGGATGTGAAAATCGCTGATCTGTGCAATGAGCATCGGGAGGTCCGGCAGTGTGAAGGGAGGGCTGACACAAGAAGGGCGCCACATCGGCGCCACCTTAAAAAGGGCGCGCCAGCCGAAGCCGGCCGGCGCGCGTGGCATGGCGACTTATTTCATGAGTGCCTGTGTTTCGGAGACGAGGCTGTCGAGCCCGTCCTTGATGGATACGTCGCCGCTCATGACCTTGCTGATGATCTCGCGCTGGGTGCGCCAGATGCGGACCGTGTTGCCCGCCGAATAGCCGGGCCACGGGCGCGACAGTGCCATCTGCTTGGCAACGGTGGCGTAATTCGGGTTCGCTTCGTAGAACGGGCCGAGATAGTCGGTCCCGGTGGCGGCCTTGTTGGTCGGGAGGTAGCCGCTCATCTTCACGACCTGCTCCTGCGCCTTGGGGCCGGTGACGAATTTAAGGAATTCCCAGGCCGCCTTCTGCTTTGCCGGGTCGGAGGCAGTGATCACCGCCGCGTTGCCGCCTGTGGGCAGGCCACCCTTTTCCTTGTCGTCGACCGGGAAGACCGCGGTACGCAGCTTGAATCGGTCGCCGATCAGTTCGGTATCCTGGCTGAGACGGGCAGGCGTATCGAAGAAGATGCCAATCTGGCCGGCGATAAAGGCCTGGCGCGACTGATCCCAGTCGATCAACGGCATGCCGGCATCGGTGACGAAGCTGCGGAAATATTCCAGCGCCTTCAGGCCGTGCTCGTCGCCGAAGGCCACCTTGCCGTCCTTGGTCAGCTCGCCGCCGCCCTGCATCAACATGGCGTCCCAGAGCCATTCGTCGGGCCAGTCATGAATATTGTAGGCGAGGCCGGCGATGCCGGAACCGGTGGCCTTGATCTTCTTGGCGAGTTCCATGATGCCCGGCCAGTCGGTAGGCATGTTGTCGGGATCGCCACCGGCCTTTTTAACCAGGTCGGCATTGTAGAACATGATCGGCATGGAAGCGTTGAAGGCCAGTCCGTAGAGCTTGCCGTCCACCCGGCCGAGGTCGAGAATGTTGTCGGCGTAGTTGGCGTCGCGCCATTCCTTCGACTCGGCGTCCATCATCGTGCCGAGGTCCAATATCTGGTTGCGCGCCTTCAGCTTGCCGACCAATTCATGCAGGACGTGATAGCCCGAATAATAGACGTCGGGCAGGTTGTTGGTGATGGAGGCCCGCAGCATGGCCTGGTGGCCTTCGTCGTAGCTGGCCGCCGGCGCGCGGAACTGGATCTTGATGTCGGGATGTTCCTTCATGAATTCCGCGGCCAGCGGCTCATGGAACTTCGCGAAGGCCGGGAATGCGTAGTAGACGTCGAGCGTCACGGGAGACTGGGCCAGCGCTGTCGACGCCGCTCCCAGCAATACGGCCGAGGCCGCGATGATCTTTGACAGGAATTTCATTAAGGCTTTCCTCCGGTTATGCGATTTGCCCGATGCTCTTGAGGCGATGATGCCGCCTTGCCCCGCGAAAGGTGTGGGGGAACGGCGCGACCGGGCTTCTAGCCGCGCCAGTTGTCAGTTTTATTTCACGCCAGTCATCGTGACGCCCTCGATGAAGCGGCGGCGTGCGAACAGGAACGCGAGCAGCAGAGGCGCGGTCAGGATGGTCGCGGCGGCCGTCAGTGCGCCGTAGTTGGTGCCGGCTTCGGCGTCCGAGAAGAACATCATGCCGAGCGGCGGCGGCGCCAGGTTGACGTCGGATATGACGATTAGCGGCCAGTAGAGGTCGTTCCAGTGCGCGACGAAGGAAAACACCGCGAAGGCGGCGATCGCCGGCATGGCGCTGGGCGTGACGATGCGCCACACGATCTCGAACTCGCTCATCCCGTCGAGCCGCGCGGCATGAATGATGTCGTCGGGGAAGGAACGGAAAAACTGCCTGAACAGGAAGATCGCGAAGACTGAGAGGAAGAAGGGCACCATCATGGCGAAATAGGTATTCAGCAGGTCCATCTTCGCCAGCGCGATGTAGATCGGCAGCGCCGGCACCTGTTCGGGCACGCATAGGCCGAGCAGGACGAGGACGAAAAGCAGGTTGCGGCCCGGGAACTTCAGCTTGGCCAACGCGTAGGCGCATGGGATGGCGACCAGAAGCTGGATGATGAGGATGCCGCCGCACACTATGACGCCGTTGAGAGCGAAGCGCAGCAGCGGCGCGCTGGTCAGCGCCATCGCATAATTCTCGAAGCCGTAGAAATGCTTCGGCCAGATCCTGAGCTGGGCGTTGAACACCTCTTCCGGCGGCTTGATCGAGGTCACCAGCATCCACAGGAAAGGCAGGAGAATGAACGCCGCGCCGGTGATCAGGATGCCGTGAGTGATGAACAGAGAGGCGAAGCGTCGGCCGGCGGAGCCAGCTGGTGTGGTTGTTGTGCCCCCCATCGCGGGAGCGGTGATGGTTGTGTCGGTCATCAGTAATGCACCCTGCGGTCCATGACGACGGTCTGGAGGATCGAGAAGACCAGAATGAAAATGAGGAAGATGAAGGTGAGGACCGACGCATACGCCATGCGGAAGTACTGGAAGCCTTCGAGGTAGACTTTGTAGAGCAGGACCTCGGTCGATCCCACCGGACCGCCATGGGTCAGCACCGCCACCGTGTCGAACACCTTGAAGGCGGTGATCGAACTGGTGACGATGACGAACATAGTCGTCGGTCCCAGCAGCGGCCACGTGATCGTCAGGAAGCGGTCGATTTCGCCGCCGCAGCCGTCGATCTCGGCGGCTTCGTAGAGGTCCTTTGGAATGGTCGAGAGGCCGGCCAGAAACAGGATCATATTGAAGCCGACCAGTTGCCAGATGCCGATCACGGCAAGCGTCGGCAGCGCCAGCGAGGGATTGCTCAGGAAGGCGACCTCGCCGATGCCGAGCCAGCGCAGCACCGCGCTCACCGGGCCGAGGCTGGGGTGCAGCAGGAACTGCCACACCGTCGCCATGGCGATGAAGGTCGAGGTCACAGGCAGGAAGTAGATGATTTCGTAGAGCGAGCGGGTGCGCTTGCGGCGGTGAACGAGGACGGCGACGAGCAGCGACAGGATCACCGAGCCGGGCAGGACGATCGCGACGTAGACGAGCGTGTTCTTGAGTGCGCGGCGGAATTCCGGATCGGTCAGCGCGTCGGTGATGTTTTGCAGGCC
Source organism: Mesorhizobium sp. B2-2-3 (assembly GCF_006442405.1). NCBI lineage: Bacteria > Pseudomonadati > Pseudomonadota > Alphaproteobacteria > Hyphomicrobiales > Phyllobacteriaceae > Mesorhizobium > Mesorhizobium sp. B2-2-3. The sequence goes on from NZ_VFWC01000001.1 coordinate 576,104, forward strand.
GACATAATGGACATCGACCTCGCCGAGCTCGTAGTCGGTGAAACTGAGATAACCGAGCACGCCGAGCGGCACGAGAATCGTCAGCACCAGCAAAAGCAGGGCAGGCAGCGCGAAGCCGCCGGCGACCAGCCTCTCGATGAAGGCCTGCCGGGCACCGGGCCGGGCGGGCGGAGCGGGGACCGCGGTCAGGCTCATGATGCGCGCGCTGCCTCTGCGAGGCGCAGCTTTCCCTTGGCGGCGGTGGCCGCGTCTTGGGAAACTTGGGGTTCCACGCGGTTTCCGGCGGCATCGAAGACATGGCAGGCCGAGGGATGGAACAAGAGTTCGGTGTTCTCGACCTCACCGTCCGGCACGCCCGCGCCTATGCGCGAGGTCACCAAAATCCCAGGGAGCGAGGGAACATCGAAATGCAGGATCTTCTCGGAGCCGAGATGCTCGCTGCGCCGCAGCTTCGCCGGAAGCGGGACCTGGTCCGCCGACTGGCCCGAGACCGCGCCGGGCAGGATCATTTCCGGGCGGACGCCGATCGTCGCTTTCTCTCCGGCGGGGAGGGCGGTGCCGATCGGCAGAGGCTTTCCGAGCAATTCCAGTAGCCCACCGACCCCCACCGTCACGGGAATCAGGTTGATCGTCGGGCTGCCGATGAACTGGGCGACCTGGACGTTGGCCGGCCTGTCGTAGAGTTCGTCGGGCGTGCCGAGTTGAAGGATGTCTCCGCCTTCCATCATGGCGACCCGGCTTGACATGGTCATCGCCTCGACCTGGTCGTGCGTGACGTAGACGAATGTCGCGCCGAGTCTCTGGTGAAGCTCGGCCAGCTCGCTACGCATGTGGACGCGCAGCTTGGCGTCGAGGTTAGAAAGTGGCTCGTCCATCAGGAAAGCGGCGGGCTGGCGCACCATGGCGCGACCGAGCGCGACGCGCTGACGCTGGCCGCCGGAGAGCTGGGCGGGCTTGCGCTCTAAAAGAGGTTCAATCTGAAGTTGCGCCGCGATGCCCCTGACCTGCTTGCCGATCTCCTGCATCACCTTGCGGCGCCGGGACGAGAGTAGCCGGACGAGCGGCAGGCGCTCGTAGAGGCTAAGCCCGGTCATCGTCAGGGGCAGGGCCATGTTGTTGAAGACGGACATGTGCGGGTAGAGCGCGTAGCTCTGGAACACCATGGCGATGCGCCGCTCATGCGGCCTCAGATGATCGATCGGCGCGCCATCGACGAGGATCGAGCCCGAGGTTTGCGGCTCGAGGCCGGCGATGATGCGGATGAGCGTCGATTTTCCGCAGCCGGAGGGGCCGACAAGCGTCAGGAACTCGCCATCGTTGATGGACAGGTTGATGTCTTTGAGAACCCGGTGGGGCCCGAAGGACTTCGAAAGGTTCTTTATTTCCACTGCAGCCACTGGGGTTGCTCCGTTTCGCGAACAATTGGGTAGAGGCGCTATCTCGGTGGATAGACCTCATGCACGACATCACCGATGAAAAAGGGTGTGAGGCCCGGAATTTCATGAGGCCGCACGGTGAAATCGGACCCGGAAAAGTCGTAGACGAGCACGCCCAAGGTGGCTTCTCCGGCCATCCCTTCCGGCTGCAAGTGCGCCTCGACGAGGAAGCCGGACGACGGCCCCCACAGGTACCGGACGCCGCCGAGTTGACGATCGTAGAGTTTGTGCAGGTGGCCGCTGGCCACGAAGGCCACGTCGTAGCGGCGCACCATGTCGAGCAGTTGCGCGCGAGGCTCGGGAGTGGGCGCCCAGTATCCAACGTCGCCTTCGGTCGGCTCGCCGATGAAGAGCGGGCGATGGGTGAACCAGCCGATCCGGCGCCCGGACGCTTCGCGCATGGCGTTTTCCAGCCACGCGATCTGCTCCGTTTCGGCCGGCTCGTCGCTGCCGAACAGCATCGAATCGAGTCCGATCAGGCGCCAGCCCTCGATGTCGCGATGCCACCAGTCCGGCCCGAAATGACGTCGCCAGCGGGCCAGGCGTTCTGCGTTGACTGGCTGATAGAGATGCTTGGGCTCGCCCACGTCGTGATTGCCCGGCACGGCGAGATAGGGCAGTCCGATGGAGTCCATCATCTCGGCGCAATAGCGCATGTCCTCCTCGACATCGGCGCCATCCACGGTGACGTCGCCTGTATGGATAACGAGGTCGGCATCGCTTTCCTTCAGCCAGTCGAGGAGCGGCTGGCTGTTGGCATGGAAGTGTCGCTTGCCAGGGCTGAGATGGGTATCGGAAATCTGCACTATTCGCGTCATCGGACGTTCTGGAACCTTTGCCGCGTCTCGCGGCGTTGATCTCGTCGTTTTGAAAAAAGCGCCTGAAGCCGGATGCACTCTTTCCCCTGCCTGTGAAGGTGTGACGACGACGCCGGATTTTTAGGTCCAGGACGCGGCGTCTCCCGCAGGAAAGGCTCACTCGGTTGAAACGGCTTGGACCGGCATATTGAACCTCCCATCGTGTTCTCCGTCCGATGCCCATTGTCAGGGCATTCTGAGGTGCGGAAAACTTCCTCCAGCATTTAATTGAAAAAAATTTCACAGCTTGATAAAAATATCAAGACAAAAATCGCGACCGTAGCCGCACCTCGAACTGCGGCGCCTAGAGGGTGCTGCCGAAGCGGTGCAGATCGACCAGACCGAGATCGAATGTTTGAGCGCGGCCGTGAACCGCTACTTCAAAGAGAAGCTGCGCCCCCAGGACTTGCTGTATGCGTTCTGGGGCGTGCGGCTGTTGTTCGACGACGGCAATGGGAACCCTTCGGCGGTTACGCGCGACTACGTCTTCGACCTTGACGAGACCGGGGACACGCCACTGTTCAATGTCTTCGGCGGCAAGATCACGACCTTCCGGAAATTGGCCTAGCGCGGCCCATCGCCTCGAACATATCTTTCCGCAGATGGGGGGCGACTGGACCGCGAGTGTGCCGCTGCCGGGCGGCAACATGCCGAACGCGGACTTTGAGCCTTCCGTCAACGGATTATGCGAAACATGGCCGTGGATGCCGCGCGCCCTCGTTCATCATTACCGGCGGCTCTACGGCACGCGGTCAGGAGGTGGTGGGCGCCACGGCTGGCATGTCCGACCTCGGGCAGCACTATGGCGGGCTGCTCTACGACTCGGAAGCGCGTTACCTGGTGGCGAGGGAGTGAGGGCGCACGCCCGAGGACATCCTCCCGCGGCATGGCGGGCCCCTTGGGACGACTTGCTGTGGGTCATAAGCTGGACGGTTTGACCGGCGCTAGCTGCCAAGCCAGTCCCGGACAACTCCATTGAATTCGCGTGGGCGATCGATCATGACCATGTGAGCGGCATTGGCGAAAATGTGCATGTCGGCTTGCGGCGCGCGTTCCAGCAGCTTGATGCCGCGCGCCACCGGCACGGTTTCGTCGCAGCCTGACCAGGCTATGAACAGCTTGGCCTGCATGGTGGGCAAATGCGGAAGGAGATGGTCCTCCTGGATCTGGGTATATTCGGTGTCGTCCTTTTTCCGGGCAGCCTGCTTGAAGCGCTCCAACTGACCGGACTCGCAGGCCAGGCGGTAGTTCTTTTTTAGCAGCTCCACGAACTCCGGCGGATTCTTCGTGCTTAGCCTCGCATTGGTTCGCAGAAAGTCTTCCTCGGTGTCGCATCCCTCGAGCACATTATACGCTGCTGCCGCTGCTGCCTGCCAAGCGTGGTCCTCATTTCCGCCGAGGCGCGGGGAGGTCGCACCGCTGCTCACGACGACCACCTTATCGACCAGACCCGGCTTTTCAACGGCGAGCATTGCCGCGATGAAACCGCCTTCGGAATGGCCGACGAGCGCGCATCGGGTAATGCCGAGCGCTTCGATGAAGGCTGAAACGTGATGCCGCCTTTCGAGGCGGGGAACGTGTTTCCCGTCCACCGGCGCATCCGAGAGACCGAAGCCGACCAGATCGGGCGCCAGCACCCGGAAGTCATGCGCGAGTGCCGGGATGGTGTTGTGCCAGGTGGACCAGGCATCGATCGCCAGTGACGAGCCGTGCAGAAGGATCACGGCCGGTCCGCTGCCAGCTTCGAAATAGCGCGTACGGATGCCGCCCGCCACGACATAATTCTCCTTCACCGTCGCCGCGGGTAGCGGCGGACGGGCGGCGTCTCGCGCTTTCAAGCGCCGCCGATCAGCTGACGGATTGGTTTTCAAGCTGTTCGATCATCCCGAGCGCGAACTGGGCGGCTTTGCGTACATGCTTTTTTGCAAGCCGCTCGGCATCCGATGCCCTGCGATTCACAAGGGCGTCGAGCAGGGCTGCCAGCTCTTCCTGAGATGCCTTTCGCCGCTCTGCATCGGAAAGAGAAATCATGCGCAACTGTGAGGCCCGCATATGGATGCTGCGAAGCATCCGTTCCGCCTCGGAATTGTTCGCGCCCGCTACCAAGACGTCGTAGAATCTAGTCTTTGCAGCTATCATTTCGCGCGCCACACCGACGCGATAGGTTTCCATCAACTCGTCATACACGCCCCGACAACGCGTGATATGATCGTCAGTCGCATTCTCGCAAAACAACCTGCATACAAGCGCCTCCAGCGCCTCGCGAAGATCAAAAATGTCCTTCGCGATCTTGGGATCGACGACAGAGACGATAAGCCCCCGGTTGGGCAGGTTCGTGACAAGGCCCTCGTTCTCGAGCTCGCGCATCGCTTCCCTGAGCGACGTCCGCGAAACGCCCATGCGCTCGCAAAGCGTGCGCTCCACCAGCCGCTCTCCCGGCGCCAGTTCTCCGACGACGATGGCGTTGCGGATGGTATCGGCCACCTGCGTGTACAGGCGCGGCGGAGCATGGACTCGCAGATCATACACGGCGGATTTGCTCCTTTGAAACGTGCGCGAACGAGTGCAATTTCACAAGCATATCAGCTTACCGCAAGCATTGTGCTTCATTCAGTGGCCTGAGGCGTTCAGCGGCCGTGGCTCGTAGGCCCCGTCGATGCGGTCGATATGTTCGGAGGTAAGCACTATGTCCAATGCCGCGACTGCCTCGTCGACATGGTCTGTCGAGGTCGCTCCGAAGATGGGCGCGGTAATGCCGGGGCGCGCCAATGTCCAGGCGAGAGCCACCTGCGCCGGTGTCTTTCCGATGTCGGCGGCAACGGCAGCGACGGCTTCGCGCACGGCGTGGTCGCCGTCGCGGTGGTAATATTTCTGCGTATAGTCGTCGCTTTTCGTGCGCGCCGTCTGCTGGCCGGGATTGCGGCGATCCGCGGCAAGGAAGCCGCGCGCGATCGGGCTGAACGGTATCAGGGCAACATCATCGTGGCGGCAGTAGGCAAGCAGTTCCCGCTCGCACTCCCGGTGAGCGGGATTGTATTCGCATTGCATCGAGATGAATGCCGGAAGGTCGCGTGCGCTGGCAGCCGCACGGCATTTTGCGAGTGTCCAGCCGGGCATCGTCGTGACGCCTACATAGAGCGCCTTTCCGGCGCGCACGATATCCGCCATGGCATCGACCAGTTCGTCGAGGTCGGTGTCCTTGTCCCAGATATGCGTCTGGAAGAGGTCCACGTGATCGGTTCCAAGGCGGACCAACGAATCGTCGATTGCCTTGAACAGGTGCTTTCTGGAGTAGCCGCGGCCGTTGCAATGCGCGGCCATCGGGTTTCCCGCCTTGGTGGCGATGACGAAGCTGTCGCGCGGCTGCTTGAGAACGAGTATCTGGCCGAGAATGCGTTCACTCTCGCCAGCCGAATAGAAGTCGCAGGTGTCGAAGAAGTTGATGCCGTGGTCGAGGGCGCGCGCAACGATCGGCGCCGACGCCTTCTCATCGAGCACCCAGGCCCGCCATCCCGCGGATCCGAATCCCATCGCGCCGAGGCATAGCCGGGATACCTTCAGATTGCTCTTGCCGAGCCTGACATAGTTCATGTGTCGATCCGTTGCTTGCGTGATGAGGATTTGGCGTTCTGCCCAGAGTCCCGCAGCAGCGACAGCGCGAAAGCCGCGGATCTTTCGACATACCCGCGCGTGAGCTTTTCGGCGAGGTCGGCATCGCGCGCGCGCAGCGCGTCGAAAATGCCGTGGAGCAAGGCCATCGTATTCCTGCGCCGTTCAGCCGAGGCGACGCGGGTGGTGACGGTGCGCAGATAGGTGACGCGGCCATGCAGGAGAAAGGTCATTTGCCTGGTGATGTCGTTGCCTGCGCCTTGCATGATGATGTCCCACACCGCGTCGAGCTTCTCGGCATGCTGCCTGGCAAGCTCGGAGGTGTCGGTTTCGCCTGCTTCCGAAATACGCCGCGCCAATTCGTCCATTTGTTCCTGGCTGGCCCGTTCGACAAACAGGCGCGCCATGGCCGATTCCAGGATTGCGCGGGCCTCGTAGATCTGCCGGACTTCCCGTTCCGACAAGCGGGTCACGAACATGCCCTTGCCGGCTACCCGAGTCACAAGCCCTTCGGACTCAAGCTGGCTCAGCGCTTCCCGAATGCTTGTGCGGCTTACGCCGGTCTGCTCGGCAAGCTTCCGTTCCACCAGCTTGTCACCCGGCTTGAACACTTCGTTGAACAACGCCTCGCGCAGCGTGACAACGGTCTGCTCGCGCAATGTCGGCGAATCCGCAATCGACCAGTCCGTCCATTCATGCATCGCGGCGTCCTCTCCCGTCGTTCCTTCCATGACAGCTACGCGTTCGACTCTTTCATCACAAGTAGCCGATTCAAATACGGTTGACCATATGCCTGTCTGTCGGTATACCAAAAAAATCGAGTTCGAACGAGGGACCTGGGATGGCGCCGATGCGCACCAAAGACGATCTCATCGCCTATGAGAGAAGCGGTAAGGGCCATCCTCTCGTGCTGGTGCACGGTGTCGGCGCCAACCTGCAAAGCTGGGAGGACGTCAGCCTCCAATTGGAGGGCAGCTTCGACATTATTCGCTCCGACCTGCGCGGTCATGGTCAGTCCGCGCACATCGATTCGGAATATTCCGTCGAGAAGTTTGCCGCCGATATCGTTCGGGTGATGGACGACGCCGGCGTGCGCAAAGCCCATCTGGTCGGCTTTTCATTGGGGGGCTTGATCGCGCAAGAACTGGCCTGTTCCTATTCGGACCGGTTTGAGCGCGTCGTGCTTCTTTCCGCAGTTGCGGGGCGCACCCCCGCCGAACGTGAGAAGGTTGTGGCGCGCCTGCAGATGATCCGCGACGGCGGTATGGACGCAGTCGTTGGTGCTGCGCACGACCGCTGGTTCACCAAGGAATTCGCCGAGCGCCATCCCGATGTGATCGAGCGGCGAATTGCCGAGCTCAAGGCTGTCCACGTGCCGTCTTACCTGGAGGCGTATCGGGTGTTCGGCCTTACCGAACTGGTGGATCGGCTTCCCGAGATCAGACAGCCAACGCTGGTGATGACGGGCGAATTCGATCAGGGGTCGAATGTCCGGATGGCCGAGACGATGCACCGGCTGATCCCCGATTCGGAATTACGCATTCTGGCCGGCCTGAAGCACAGCGTCCTGGTCGAGGCATCAAAGCTGGTGTCCGACCATGTCCGCGAGTTCCTTTTGCGTCCACGCTGAAAATGAAGGGAAGACGAATGAACGAGACGCTATTTGAGCGTGGGCTGGAGCGGCGCAAGGCGACGCTCGGCAGCGAATATGTTGAAAATTCGCTGAGCAAGGCAACCGAGTTTTCCAAGGGTTTTCAGTCATTTATCACAGAATATTGCTGGGGAACGGCCTGGGGTGACGACAGGCTGGATGCCAGGACCCGCAGCATGCTGAACATCGTCATGATTGCCGCGCTCAACCGCATGCATGAGTGGGAACTGCATTTTCGCGGCGCCCTTCGCAACGGGGTCACCCGTGACGAGCTGGACGCGTTGATAACCCATCTCACGATTTATTGCGGCGTTCCTGTCGGCGTCGAATGCCATCGCATCGCCAACCGCGTGCTTGCCGAACTCGCAGCCGGCGGAGTGGAAAAATGACTGGGGTCCTGATCCGCAAGATCGTCGATTTCGTCGAGGACACGCTTATCGAAGGGGGGCGCGTCGCGCCGGTTCCGCTTCGCATGGCCGCCTGCGCGGCGGTAATCCGCAATCCCTGGGCAGGATCGGCATTCGTCGAGGACCTGCAGCCGCACATCATGGAGCACGCCAAGGCTCTCACGGATGCCCTCGTGCCTCGCCTGGTGGCGATCATGGGCGGTCCGGACAGGATAGAAGCGTTTGGAAAGTGCGCGGTGACCGGGACGGACGGCGAAGTCGAACACGCGGCCGGCCTGATCCACACGCTGCATTTCGGCAATGTCTTCCGCATCGCCGCTGGTGGCGATTCCTTTCTCCCGTTCACGAACAAGCGTGCCGGCGCCGGCACCGCGCTCACCGTTCCCTTGACCCACAAGGACGCTGAGAAGAAGGGAAGCCGCGCTCATTTTCTGACCGTGGAATTCACCATTCCCGACGCGCCTGCGCATGACGAGATCGTCATCGCCTTGGGCGCCGCGAGCGGCGGGCGTCCGCACCATCGCATCGGCGATCGGTTCAACGACATGCGGATCATGGGAGTCGATCAGGCCGGCCGGCCGCTGCCAGCCGAGAGCAAATAACGCGCAAGCCTCCGGGTCCTTGCCCGGAGGCCAATAACGGCAATGCCGATAATATCGGGAACTGAACCAACGGAGGATTTGTCATGGATAGAAGGCAATTTATGGCCGCCGTCAGCGGCTTCGCAATCGTGGCCTCTTTGCCGGCGGTAGCGCTGGCTCAAGATACCCAGCCGGTCACCGGCGGCACGCTCAACGTCGGCTTCATCAGCGACGTCCGCACGCTCGACCCGCTTCAGTCGTCGCAATGGACCGAGCGGCAGATCCTTTTCCTGATATTCGATACGCTTCTCGAGACCGAGGCGGACTTCTCCCTGAAGCCTGCCCTGGCGAAAAGCTGGGAGTTTTCGGACGACGGCAAGCGCGTGGTCCTGAAGCTGCAGGAAGGCGTGAAGTTCCATGACGGCACACCGTTCAACGCCGAGGCCGTGAAATGGAACCTTGATGCGCGTCTCGATCCGAAAGGCAACTCATCGCAGCTCAAGTTGCTGGAAGGCGTCAAGAATGTCGAAGTGCTGGACGAATTCACCGTCGCCATCGACATGAAGGAACCTTATCCGCCGCTGCTGGCGCTGTTTGCCGACCGCGCAGGGCTGATGGCTTCGCCAACTGCGGCCAAGAAATACGGCAGCGACGTCGGTTCCAATCCTGTCGGGACCGGTCCGTTCGTTTTCGGCGAATGGGTCCGCGGGTTGCGCATCGCGCTCACCAAGAACGACAGCTATTGGCAGAAGGGAATGCCATATCTCGACGGCATTACCTTCCATGACATTCCGACGAACGTCGTCGGCATTCAGCGCATGGCCATCGGTGAACTGGATTTCATAAGCCAGCTTGATCCGTTGGATACGCGCCTTTCCAAGGCCAGCCCGGACATCGAGCTTGTGCCGTCGAAGGGTGGCGTCTGGTATTCCTACCAGTGGCGGTGGGACGCCGAGCCATATAACAAGCCGGAACTGCGCCAGGCCATCGCGCATGGCCTCAACCGCGACCGCATCAACCAGATCATATGGGCGGGGCAAGGCAAGATTTCCGACAGCTTCACGCCAGACGGCCTGTGGTGGACCCCAACCGATCTGGTGCACTACGAATACGATCCGGAAAAGGCGCGCAAGATCGTGGCTGATTCCGGCCTGAAGGGCACCACCATCAAGCTTGCGGCGCCAAGCGGCGATACGCTGCGACGCTTTGCCGAACTTGCCAAGGAAGACCTCGACGCGATCGGCCTCAACATTGAGCTCGAGCCGGTCCCCCAAAGCGACTACTACGCAAAGGCGGTCTCAGGCGAGATACGCTTCACGCCGATGCGCTGGACGCAACGGGCGGATCCCGACGGCCTGATCCACTATCTCTTCTCCAGCAAAGGCACCGCGAACTCCACGGGGTACAAGAATGACCAAGTGGACAAATGGATCGATGAAGCGCGGGTAATTTCCGATCAGGCGCGCCGCAAGGAATTGTACGAAAAGATCCAGCGTCAGATTTCTGCCGATCTGCCTTACATGCCCGTCGGGTTCAGCGTCGAATTCAACGCCATGCGCAACACCGTCAAAGGGTTCGCTCCGATGCCGGACGAGATCCCGCGGTTCCGTTACGTCTGGAAAACGCAGGCCTGATCTTCATGCTTTGCCGCGGCGCGGCGCGGCGCGCCGCGGCCTCTGGCGCGGGTGGGACCTGGTCCCGCCTGCAACCGGTAGAGGAACTTGATCGCCATTATGACCGCCGCCCATCGGATGTGCCCAACCGCCCGCTTTGCGGGACGGGCGCCCCGGAGGCGTTTCTTCAATCCTTCGCGATGAACTGAGGCCGGCATGCTTGCGCTTGTACTTTCCCGCATAGCGATCATGGTTCCGAACGTTATCGTTCTGACGTTTCTGCTGTTCACGTCGGTGACGTCCTTTCTGGGGACGCCGGCGGCGATCATGCTGGGCGAGAACGCATCCCCCCAATCGATCGCCGAACTCAACGCGAAGCTAGGCTTCGACCAGCCCATTCTGTCGCGTTACTGGAACTGGATCAGCGCCGCATTGTCGGGCGACCTGGGCCGGTCTTATTCCACCCAACAGCCTGTCGCGCAAATGATCGCGGATGCCCTTCCTCTAACGCTTGAGCTGGCATCCTGGGCAATCCTCATCGCTTTCCTGGGCGCCACGCTGATCAATTCGGCGACGTTCATGAAAAAGCTGGTGGACCGGCTCACCGCCGCCGTCAGCATCGTCGGCATCACCGTACCGAATTTCTTTCTCGGACTGCTGCTGATCTACCTGTTTTCGGTTCAACTCCGCTGGCTACCGACGACCGGATGGTCGCCGTGGTCACGGGGCGCCGGGCAGCATCTCATCCACATGATCCTGCCCGTCATCACGCTTACGACCTTTTATTTTAGCTCCTTCACGCTCGTCTACAAAGCCGAATACCAGTCGGTGAAAGGCAGCCTCTACATCCAGGCCGCGCGTTCGAAGGGGCTGTCCGAGGCGCGCATTTCCTACCGGCACATTCTGCCCAACAGCATATTGCCCTTGATCACCTATGCCGGTCTTTCGCTTGGACAACTGGTTGGCGGCGCGGTCGTCACCGAAACCGTCTTTTCGATGCCGGGCATGGGCCGGCTTCTGGTGGAAGCGATCTCGTCCCGGGATTTTCCTGTCATGCTGTCGGTTGGAATGGTGATCATCGTCGGCGTGATGATCCTCAACCTTGTGGCGGACGTGACCTACAGCCTCGTCAATCCGCTCGTGCGAACATCGGCTTAGCATCCAATGAGAAAACTTCCATTCCGATTGGTCCTTGGCCTGACGCTTCTGGTGATCATCACTTTGATCGCGGTGTTCGCGCCCTTGATCGCGCCCCTGCACCCGACCGCCACGACGGTAAACGTCCTCGGCCCGCCTTCGGCTGAAAACATCCTTGGCACGGATCAACTTGGCCGGGACGTGCTGTCGCGCGTCATCTACGGAACAAGGGTTTCACTGCAGGTGGGCGCTTCGGCGGCCATAGTGGCTGTGCTGATCGGCGCCCCCATTGGCCTGATCGCCGGATTTTTCCGTGGCTGGATCGATTTTGTCCTCGTCCAGATCATCGACATTTTCATCGCCTTGCCGGGGCTCGTTCTCGCATTGATCATCACCGCGATGCTCGGGCCATCGGTGGTCAACCTGGCGGTCACGCTGGGTGTCGTCACCGCGCCGACGGTCGCCCGGCTGGTTCGTGGTCAGGTCTTCGTCGTCCGGGAAATGGTCTTCGTGGAAGCTGCGCGCGCCACGGGCGCAAGCTCTTTCTGGATCATCCGCCATCATATCATGCCAAACACGATGCGCGTGGTGTGGGCGCAGTTCGCAATCAATGTGGCCTTCGCGATCTTCACCTCCGCAAGCCTCAGCTTCCTGGGGCTGGGCGTTCCTCCGCCGGCTCCGGACTGGGGCGGCATGGTACGCGACGGTTCGATGTTCCTGCCGATCCTGCCGCTGCTCAGCCTGGGGCCGGGCGCTGCCGTCGCCCTTACAGTTTTCACATTTTATCTTGTCGGGTCGAGCATGAACGAGGCCGCGTCCCGCAATGATCGCTGATTGGAACAGGGAAATGACGTCTAACCAGATCGAGCCGCCGCTGCCGGCATTCATAGAACAACGCCTGCAGGAGTTTGCCGGCCGGGAAGGTGCCCTGAAAGCGCGGCGATGGATGCGGCCGGCGGATGTTCTGATGCGTGTGGAGAACCTTCGCTGCTTCAAGGCTTCGCGCGTCAGTTTTGCCGACATGTTGTTGCGCAGGATCGTTCGCGAACGCTGGCAGATAAGGATGATCTCGGCGGAATGCGGCGATGACGGCGCGGCGAGATTCGTCTACCGGATCGACGCGGAAGGCCATTCCTTCTCCTATATTGCCCGAGCATATCCATGGGACGGAATCGAAAAAGTCGGACGCCGCTCCGATGGCGCGGACCGTGACATGTTCGGCGCGCTCTTCGTCAATCTTGCCAGCCAACAGCGTATCGAGCGGGAATTTGAAACATTCGACATCAAGGCTGAAGGCCAGATGCGTACGGATTCGGATGTGGTCGGCTGGACCCCGGCCAATCGCAGCAGCCGGCATTTCGACGCCGTAGTCGAAGCACTGTCCCGCGGCGAACAGCCCGCCCCCGAGCTCGGCATCGCCTATCTCATGCGGAACGGTGGCTTTCAAAGCAGCGGCCGGAATGGCACGGTTTCCTATCCGGGCATTCCCGAGGGGCATCCGCTGGCGCACCCGTTCTTTGCGGATATCTTCGCCATCTACCTGGTGCGGCTCGTCTCCATCGATCTCGTCAATGCCGTGGCGCGGCGGCGCAATCCGGACGCAGCGCAGCTCGACATTTCGATCGCGCGCGGGCTTGGAATAGGCAACTCCTCAGGCCAGGGCATGTGCGTTGCCCTCCAGCGCTGGCCGCATTGGGTCGCCACATGGGTGACCGTACGCGAGGCGGCTCTTGGCTACGCAAAAAGCCTGCCGGTCGATGCGGGAAGCATTTCAGTTGTCCGCGGCTCGATAGAGAGCACCATCCGCATCTATGCGCAGACCGACCCACAGACGCAGGACTACGTGGTGGCCAACGAAACCATCATCGAGAACCTGACACGCATATCGGCAAGCCTGCGCGAAGGACAGTTTCGGTGCTGGGGCGACGTTGCTGCGCACGTCGCAGAAGTCATGGATGGCGAGACCAGTGAGCAGTTCCACAGCGTACTTCTCGACGTGGTACCGGACTTTTGTGACGCCATCGCGCCCTATTTCCAGATCGGCGCAGCCCGCAAGCGGCAATTGCAGCCAGCAATGACGGTCGCTGAATTGCGCGAGATCCTGCGCAGGAACTACGTCTGGGCTCTCACCGCCGACCGCACGCTTGCCGAAACCCATCAGCACTTCTGGTACCATTCGATCGACAATGGCGAACAAAGGCGCGGCGAGCGGGTCATCGACCCGCACGAGCGTTTCGAATCCTTCATCGATCATATCGGATTGATCCAGAGGCTGGCGGCGGTGCTGGTCAGCCGTGGTGACAAGGAGCGCGCCGGCGACGTCGTCCTCGACCATCCGGACTTGCATTACGCCATTTCGCGGGTGCAATATCTGGATGGCCTGCTCTATGCGGAAATACGCGATCCGCTCGCGCATCGCGATTTCGTCCCCGCCGATCTCATACGGTTTTTCCTTGCGTCGCTGGGCATTCGCGGCTCGACGCCGCTCAGCATCCGCTATGTGCGGGGGACTTTCTTCCAAGACCAGCCGCTGCCTTCGGAATTCCTCGAGCCTGGCAGGCCGGGTTCCCGGGTTCGCAAGCATGAGAATGAGGTCGCCCTGTGAGCACGAGCATGTTTGTTGCCTATTCCGAACTGACTCGCGTCCTGCCGTGGTCGCTCAGGGCGCTGGGCTACGCGTTCGGAACCGCTGACCGGGGCGCTCATCTCGTTGCAACAGGTGCGGCGCTCGATCCGGCTATTCTGGATGAAATTCGCCAGGCGGGACCGCGGCCCTCCCATGGCTTCCGCTACCGGAAATCGAACGGGCTCACGATGCTGGACGCCGCCGGCGTTTCATTTCTGGAAACGGGACCTGCCGCGATCGATGCTCTCGCCGCGCATGCAGGCGGCGCCAAATGGGAAATGTGCCGGATATTGGCGGCGACCGAGCTGTCGCTTGTTCCGGCCACGCTGGTCGGTGCGATGGACTACAATCTCTCCTCTATCGGCATCATCGCCAGGGATGGAACCTTCGACTGGCTGTTGGCTGACCCCGACGCACGGGGTGTGCTTTATTCGGGCCGGGGCCGGGATGCCCTGGCGGCGCTCCTCGGTGAGGACACGGCGGTTCTGGAATCGATCGACGCCGCCGGGCTGACGCCGGGCTGCGCGCTTCTCATGGTCAGCGCCCGCAGGCCTGAACTGAAGGCGTCCGGGCACGTTGCCGTTCGGCCTCGGGAAAAGATCGCCATGGCGCACCAGAAGGGCATTCCCCTGTCGCGCGAGACGCTGGATGCGCTGTACGCGCTCGAAATGCTCACCTGGGCTCCAACTTCGGAGCGCTCTCGCTCGCAGGCGGGCTTCACTGTTGCACCGGCGCCAAACTCATGAGTGAACGGAAATCCGATCCAGTGGTCGAGGTAAAAGGCCTCAACGTCGCTTTCGGCAAGCATCAGGTGGTGCATGATGTCGATCTGGCCATCCATGCTGGCGAGACGCTGGCGCTTGTCGGCGAGTCGGGGTCCGGCAAGAGCGTCACCTCCATGACGATCATGGGACTGCTTTCCGGCAATACCCAAGTGACCGGTTCGGTCATCGTGGATGGCCAGCAAGTGGTGGGGGCGTCGACATCGACATTGCGGCGGGTGCGTGGCGGCATTGCCAGCATGATCTTCCAAGAACCGATGATGAGCCTGAACCCGGTTCTGCAGGTCAGCACCCAAATCAAGGAAATGCTGCGCCAGCATCGACCCTTAAGCGATGCCGAGGCGCGGGAGGAGGGCATCCGGCTTTTCGACCGCGTTCGCATTCCTGACGCGCGGCGGCGGTTCAATGACTATCCTCACATGTTCTCCGGGGGGATGCGGCAGCGGATCATGATCGCCATCGCATTGGCGTGCTCGCCGAAGCTGCTTATCGCCGACGAGCCGACAACAGCGCTCGACGTGACGATACAGGCGCAAATCCTCGATCTCCTGAACGAGGTCCAGCGCGATACCGGCACTGCGATCCTGTTCATCACGCATGACATGGGCGTAGTGGCCAACATCGCCGACCGCGTCATGGTCATGCACAAGGGACGCGTGGTGGAGACGGGAGCAGTAAAGGACGTTTTCGAGCGTCCGCGCGAGGACTATACGAGGATGCTGATCGACGCGGTCCCCCGCCTGGGGCAAGGCGTCGCCCGCTCCTACCGCGCGCCCGCCAAGGATGCTGTGCCGAAGCCGGTTTTGAGCGTGCGCAAGCTGGTGACCCGGTTCGACGTGCGTGGCGGGGCGATGCGTCGCAAGGTGGGGCGTCTCCATGCCGTCGAGGGTCTGAGCTTCGACATCATGCCTGGAGAAACGCTGTCGCTGGTTGGCGAATCCGGCTGCGGCAAGTCGACGACCGGACGCAGCATCCTGTTTCTCAATCCTCCGGATTCCGGCGAGGTGGTCTTCGACGGACGCACGGTGCGGCGCGACAACAGGTCCGATCTTTCGGATCTCCGGCGCAATGTGCAGATGATCTTCCAGGATCCTTTCAGTTCCCTGGACCCGAAGCAAAACGTCGGTGCGATCCTGGCGGAGCCCCTGCTATGCCATGGGTTGGCGACCAGGGCCAAGGCCCTGGACAAGGCGAAACATCTTCTGGAGCGTGTCGGCCTCGAACCGTCGATGATCACCCGTCTTCCGCACGAGTTTTCCGGCGGACAGCGTCAGCGAATCTGCATTGCGCGGACCCTGATGCTCGACCCGAAGGTCATTATAGCCGACGAGGCCGTCTCGGCGCTCGACGTTTCGGTAAAGGCGCAGGTGATCGACCTGCTGCTTGAGTTGCAGGAGGACCTGCGGTTGTCCTACCTCTTCATCAGTCACGACATGGCCATTGTCGAACGTGTCAGCCACCGCGTGGCGGTCATGTATCTTGGCGAGATCGTGGAGATCGGGCCCAGCCGCGAGGTGATAGGGAATCCGAAACATCCCTATACCCAGAAGCTGATGGCAGCGGTGCCGAACCCGGAGCCGGCCGCGGACAGGCACCGCTTGATCGGCAAGCCAGTGACGGAATTGCCGTCTCCCGTGCGGCCGCTCGATTTCATTCCGCCGAACCGGCAGCCTCGCGCGGTCGGACCCGACCACTTCGTGATCGAGTGACAAGCTTTAACGAGGGCGCTTCAGATGGACGCCCTTGAACGAATCCGGGCAAGGCGCTTCCCGATACCTATGGAGAATTCGATGAACACACATGCTGATCAGTTCCGAATTGGAGAGAAGGCGGCGTCCTTTTTACGCCAGGAGAAAAAACTCCTTATCGATGGAAAATGGGTGCCGGCTCAGTCCGGGAAGATTTTCGACACATATGATCCGGGCACGGGACGCATAATTGCACAGGTTCCGGAGGGCGACGCCGCCGATATCGACAATGCCGTCAAAGCTGCGCGGCAGGCCTTTGAAGAAGGCCCATGGAGCCGCATCACGCCCAGCGAACGTGGACGTCTCATCTGGAAACTGGCGGATCTGCTGGAACAGAACGCCGATGAACTGGCCGAACTGGAGGTTCTCAACAATGGCAAGCCGCTTGCCAATGCCCGGAATTCCGACGTCACGCTCAGCGTGGATATGTTCCGCTACATGGCGGGCTGGGCGACCAAGATCACAGGCGAAACCATTTCGATCTCTGCGCCGGACAAGTACCATGCCTTCACGGTGCGCGAGCCGGTCGGCGTCGTCGGGCAGATCATTCCGTGGAATGCGCCACTGCTCATGCTGGCCTGGAAGGTAGCTCCGGCGCTGGCCACCGGCTGCACGATCGTGCTCAAGCCGGCGGAGCAGACGCCGCTGACGGCGCTGCGCTTCGGTGAACTGGTCCAGGAGGCCGGCATTCCCGCCGGCGTGATCAATATCGTGACCGGTTTTGGACCTACGGCGGGCGCAGCGATAGCCTCGCACCCCCAGATCGACAAGGTTGCCTTTACGGGTTCCAGCGAGATCGGCCGCGTCATCGTCAAGGCTGCCGCGGGCAATTTGAAGAAAGTGTCGCTCGAATTGGGAGGGAAGTCGCCCGTCATCGTCTTTCCCGATGCTGACATGTCGGTTGCCATTCCCGGTGTCACGCAGGGCATTTTTGCCAATAGCGGCCAGGTCTGCACCGCAGGATCGCGGCTGTTCGCCCACAAGAAGGTGTTCGACCAGATCGTGGATGGGATCGGCCAGCGGGCGGGGAACATCCGCGTTGGTCATGGCCTCAGCGAAGGCGTCCAGATGGGGCCGGTCATTTCCCCGGTCCAGTGCGACCGCGTCATGAGCTATATCGAGCAGGGCAGGAGCGCCGGTGCAACGGTGGCGTTTGGCGGCACGCGGATAGGCAATGAAGGCAACTTCATTGCGCCGACGGTGCTGACCGATACCCGACCCGACATGGCGGTGGTGCAGGAAGAGATTTTCGGTCCTGTCCTGTGCGCCATGAGCTTCGATGACGACGACCTGGAACAGATCGCGCGGCAGGCGAATGACAGCATCTTCGGACTAGCTGGCAGCGTCTGGACGCGGGACCTAAGCGTCGCCCACAAGATGGTACGGCGAATTCGCGCGGGCCGGATCGGGGTCAACGTACACGGCTCGGTGGACGCGGCGATACCCACCGGCGGCTTCAAGCAATCCGGCTGGGGCAGGGAACGGGGACAGGAAGGGCTGAACCTTTATACGGAGACCAAGTCGGTCATCATGTCGCTTTGAAGGCCTGCCAAACCTTTCGCGAACAGCCGGCAAGGTCGATCCTATCCATGCCGGCCATATGGCGGCGGCATGACCCCCGGTAACGAATATGACTGTGGCGCGCCATCGACCAGGAAGGCTATGTAACGATCGAGTACCGGCAAGCAGCGAGGTTCTGTTGAGCGCTTTGGATCGCCCGCTGTCACGCGTCCTGCGCGACGTGACCAGCCTCATCAATTCCAGCGTCGACCTCGAGACAACGCTGCAGCACCTTGTCGATGCGGCATGCCAGCACGATGCCTGGTCGATGGCGGCGGTGATGAGCATCGATCAGGCGGATGGCAATGCTGTGGTCGTGACCCGGCATGATCCTAGCCAGTTGACGAAGTCCTATCGCAACCGCTGGACGCTGGCGACAAGTCCATCCCTCATCGCGTTGACCCGCAATGATCCGGTGATCATTCGCGATGCCCAGGAGAGCATCGAATTTCCGGGCTATCGGGAAGAGGCAATCCAGCGCGGTTATCGCACTGTCGTGGTTTTGCCTCTGGGCTGCCGGGACATGGAAGACCGCGCGATGGTCTTGTCGGTGCAGTCGCGCGACGTTGTCGATCTGTCAGCGGCCGATCTCGCATTCCTGCAGACGATCGTCCATCTGGGCGCCATAGCCGTGGACAAGGCCCACAGGCTAAGGGCGGAACATGCTGCCGCCGCGCAACTCCAAAACGCACTTGCCGCGCATTCCTCCCTGATGCACCAGGTCCTGTCGGACGGTTCCGTCGCATCCGCGGCTTCCATGGTCGAAACCTTCCTGCCGAACGCAATCGTCGTGGTGGATCTGACTGCCAACCTGGTCGTTGCCGGACGTTCGCCCAAGCCGGACCTCATCGACACCGACCGCTGGCGCGAGGAGATGGACGATTGCATGAGCCGCCAGTTTCTCCGTCTTGCTCGCGATATCTCGGACCAGGCCGGGCTTGAAATGCGCAAGCTGTACCTGAACTGCGGCGGCCATCACCTCAACCTGCCGGCGGCGGTGGAGCCGTTGGTCGTGGATGGCAAGACGGTAGGGGCGCTGATCGTGTTTTCGCTCGACGCCAATTTCGGCGACCTCGATCATCTTCTTCTTCAGAGCGCTCGGTTCGCGCTCAGCGTCCAGTTGATGCGCAGCCATTTACGGTTCCAGACGGAATCGCAGACTTCCAGCGAATTGTTCATGGAAATCGTTTCCGGCAACTGGCGCAACGTGGACGATTTGACGGCGCGGGCGCGCCGGCTCGGCATTGACGTAAACGCCACCGCCAGGCTGGTCGCGATCGGCCTCCCGGAAACTGTGCCGGAAAAGGGCAAGACCATACCCGAACTGCACCGCTCCATCATGCGGCTCGCCGGCCAATTGGCGCCGCAGGCGACCGCCGCCGCATTGGGCGAGATCATTCTGTGCCGCATTCCCGACGCGCCCCGCGACGCGGACACGGTGGTCAAGACGTTTGTGCGCAAGCTGATCGAGGAAACGCAGTGGCTGATCGGCACCAAGCCGATCATCGTGGCGGGTAAGACCTGTTCGAGCATTCACGACTATCCCCAGGCATGGCTTGAATGCGAGCGCATGATCCGTCTTGCCGTCCGCTTCAACCGTACCGGGTTGCTTGCGCCCCAGGACTTCGGTCCTTTTCCGCTGCTGCTTTCGGCGGCCGACAGCAAGGAAGTGAGGTCGTTCGTGGATATCGCCATTGGCGCGGTCGTGCGTCACGACGAGGCGCATGCAACGGACTATATCAGGACCCTGACCGTCTTTCTGGAGCACGGTTGCCGCAGCCAGGCCTGCGCGGACGCGATGGAATTGCATGTTACTACGCTTCGTTATCGCCTGAACCGTATCCAGGAACTGTTTGGCATCGAGATCGATTCACCCGAACGTCGGTTCGCGCTTGAACTGGCAATACGCCTCAACGAGACCATTGCCCGGGAGCAACCTGTCTGATGCGGTCTCTGCTTCGTGTCCTAGGAGTCTGACTGCCGCCTCTCCTGCGTAGAGCAGGAAGACCCTCTCTCACGTCCCTTTATCCTTCCACCCTCCTGGAGAGGCAGGACGCATGACGGACAAGAGGGAAAAAGAGCTGAGCACGATCGATCCAGTGGAACTGCGGCGAACGTTCGGCACCTTCGTCACGGGCATCACGGTGGTGACGACGCGGGACGAAGATGGTTCGCCGCGCGGCATGACTGCGAATTCCTTCACCTCAGTCTCCCTTGAGCCGCCGCTGCTGCTCGTCTGCATAGGAAAGAGCGCCAGCAGCTTTCCGGCATTCAACACGGCCGAAGGCTTCGCCGTCAACGTACTGCACGAGCGCCAGAAGGAGGTGGCGAGCCTCTTCGCCTCGAAGTCACTCTCCAAGTTCGAGACGATAGCCCATACTACCGTGCATACGGGCTCGCCGGTGCTCACCGACAGCCTTACCTGGTTCGACTGCACGGTGCATGACCGTATCGAGGCGGGAGACCATGTGATCCTGATCGGCCGGGTGCGTGCTTTCGGCACCAGCCCTGCCGCTCCGCTAGGGTTTTGCCGGGGGCGCTATGTCTGCGTGGAAGACCCGATGCCGCCTGGCTGGACGCCTTCCCATCGCATGATCATCGGCTACCTGGTCGAGCATGACGGCCGCATCCTGCTGCGCGACGATGGCGCCGGAGGCTGGGAACTGCCGACGGCAACGCACCGTAAGCCGGGCGACATGCTCAGCTTCGAAGGCGGCGGCGTGGTTGCGCCGCTCACCAGCGATGCGTTTCTCTATTCGGTCTTCGATGTGGCCGACCAGCAGCCCGGTTATGTCGTTTACCGTGGCGCGCTCGCGGGCCCGCCCGGCGAAATTCCGGATTTGTCGCCGTCGCTGAGGTTCTTTGCCCATGAAGAGCTGCCTTGGGACAGCATTCCGATCAGGCAGATACGCGCAACGCTGCGCCGTTACCTGCATGAGCGCGCGGACTCTCGCTTCGGGATCTACGTCGATTCCAGCGATGGCGGCCGGGTGGCGATGATAGACGGCGCCCCGCGTCCGTGGCGGTCGCTTAACGGCTTGGCCGGCGACCGAGAAACCGCGAAGGGATGAGATGATGGACCTGACGCTGAAAATGATCGAAGGATCGCGCCAGGATCTTTTGATTGCCGGGGAGCGCGTCGCGCCGCGGTCCGGCCGCTACATGCCGAGCTACGATCCGACGAACGCGGCGCCTTGGTATGAGGTTGCCGACGCCGGGGCGGATGATGTCGACGCCGCCGTGCAGGCAGCCAAAAGAGCGTTTCACGATCCGGCCTGGCGCAGGCTGACGCAGACGGATCGCGGCAAGCTGCTGCGCCGGTTGGCCGATCTCATCGCGGAACACGCCGATGAACTCGCGGCCATCGAGACGCGTGACAACGGCAAGCTTCTGAAAGAGATGCGTGTGCAACTGCGCGCGGCGCCGGACAGCTATCTCTATTTCGCCGGAATGGCCGACAAGCTGCATGGCGAGACCATACCGGTCAATAAGCTCGATATGCTGAACTTCACGCTGCGCGAGCCCATCGGCGTGGTGGGCATGATCTCGCCGTGGAATTCACCGCTGATGCTGCTGACCGGCACGCTCGCACCCTGCCTGGCAATTGGCAATACGGTCGTGGTCAAGCCATCAGAGCATACTTCCGCGTCCACCCTTGCCCTCGCCGAACTGATTGCAAAAGCGGGCTTCCCGGCTGGCGTTTTCAATGTCGTTACCGGCAAGGGCGCCACGGCGGGCGAAGCGCTGACCTTGCATCCCGATGTCGCCAAGATCGCCTTCACGGGCAGTACGGCAACCGGCCGCCGCATCGCCGCCAACGCTGCCAGCCGACTTGTTTCGTGTCAGATGGAACTGGGCGGCAAGTCGCCTCATGTCGTATTCGCCGATACCGACATCGAGCGCGCGGTGAACGGCGTGGTTGCCGGCGTGTTCGCCGCTGCCGGGCAGACCTGTATCGCAGGCTCGCGCTGTTTCGTCGAAAAATCCATCTATGCCGCATTCGTAGAAAAGCTGGCGGATCGTACCAGGCGCGTGCGTATCGGCCATCCGACCGATGAGGACACGGAAATCGGTCCGCTGGCGCTCGCTGCCCAACTCGACAAGGTCGAGCAGTATGTGGACTACGGCGTCGCCGATGGCGCGCGGCTGGTTGCCGGAGGCCACCGGCCGCGGCGGGACGACCTCCCCGGCGGCTGGTATTACGAGCCCACGGTTCTGGCGGATGCGCGCAACGACATGCGCTTCATGCGCGACGAAATTTTCGGGCCCGTCGTGGGCGTCGTGTCGTTCGACAATGAAAGCGAGCTGATTGGGCTTGCCAACGACACCCATTATGGGCTGGCGGCGGGTGTCTGGACCCGCGACATCGACCGGGCGCTGCGCTTTGCGCGCAACGTTGATGCCGGCACGGTCTGGGTCAATACGTATCGCTCTGCTGCTTACATGTCGCCCTCCGGCGGGTTCAAGGAGAGCGGTTACGGCAAGCGCGGGGGCTTCGAGGTTATGCGCGAGTTCTCCCGCCTGAAGAATGTCGTCATCGACTACTCCGGCGCCACGCAGGACCCGTTCGTAATCCGTTTGCGCTGACGCTCATCCGACGGTTCCCTAATATTCGAAAAGGTCATTGCCATGAAATTTTCCGTTTCCCTGAACATGGAGAGGTTCAGTCCCGACAAGGATATGCGCCAGGTGGCGGCTGAGACGCTGGAACTGGTCCGTATGGCCGATGCCGGCGGCTTCGAGACCGCCTGGTCGCCCGAGCATCACACGATTGAATTCACGATCGCGCCCGGCCCGTTCCAGTTGCTGGTCTGGTGGGGAGCTCATACCGAACAGATCCGGCTTGGCACCGCCACCATCGTCGCGCCGTACTGGACCCCGATCCGTCTCGCGGGAGAGGCCGCACTTTGCGATCACCTGACGGGAGGGCGGCTGGAATTCGGCATCGCCCGCGGCGCCTATCAGTATGAATTTGACCGTATGGCGGGAGGCATCCCGCAACAGGAAGGCGGCGCCTACATGCAGGAACTGCTGCCGGCAGTCCAGAAATTATGGGCAGGCGACTACGCCCACGAGGGTAAGTATTACCACTTCCCGCTGGCAACCTCGGTGCCGAAGCCCTTGCAGCAACCCAACCCGCCCATCTGGGTGGCGGCGCGTGACCCCGGCACATTCGATTGGGCGGTGCGCAATGGCCACAACATCCTCTCCACGCCGTTGTCGCGGCCGGTCGCGGAAATCGGCATTCTCGGCGACAAGTTCAAGAAGGCGGTCCAGGATCATCCCGAAGTGCCGAGGCCGCGGTTCATGATGCTGCGCCGCACTTGCGTGTATGAACGTCCCGAGGACTGGGAACTGCCGGTTCGCTACAGCTATCAATATGGGCGCAGCTTCGAGAACCTGTTCCAGAACATCGGCACGGTGAAGAACGGCTTTCCTGAAGCGGTTTCTTACGACACCGTTGGCAACAGCGGCGACTACGATCCGCGGTCGATCCGCGACAATCTCCTGTTCGGCACGCCGGACGAGGTGGTCGAAAAGCTGATGGTCTATGAAGCGGCGGGCGTAGACCAGTTCTGCCTCGGCCTCGCCTTCGACCTGCCGTTTGAAGTGCAGAAGAAATCGCTGGCGTTGTTCATCAAGGAAGTGATGCCCGTATTTGCGATGCGCGAGAAGGAAGCGGGCAGGGAAAAGTCGCGGGTGATCGCCTGATGGGAGCTGTCGCGCCATGATTGTCGAGGAACGCATCTACAAGATAAGGGCCGGCCGTCTCGCCAGATACATGCAACTTATCAGCGAGGAAGGCCTTGCCATCCAGCAGCCGATCTTGGGCAACCTGATCGGCTATTTCCGCACCGAGATCGGACCTCTCAACCATGTCGTGCATCTATGGGGCTATAGCGACCTGAACGACCGCGCCGAGCGGCGTCAGCGGCTGGCCGAAGATCCCGCGTGGCGGGCGTTTACGGTCAAGCTCACCGAGAATATCGAAACGATGGAAAACCGAATCCTGATCCCGACCGATTTTTCACCGCTGCGGTAGGTTCAAGACCTCGCATCCCGCTTGCCCGACCGCGAAAGAATCCAGGAGCCGGTCCGTGGTCATCACCCAGCCGTAGTTGCGTGCGAAAGCATCGAGCATGGCCTGCCGGCTGGGCGGATGGTTGGAAGAAACAGCATCCTCCACCACAATCGTGGGATAACCGAAATGCACGGCGTGACGGCAGCTATCTTCGACGCACATCTCCGCTACCGTGCCGACGAATACCAGACCGTCTACCGCAAGCAGCTTGAGCGTCTTGGCAAGATCCGTGGCATGAAAGGCGCTGAAATAGACCTTGTCCAGCACGATGTCGTCGTCCTGTGGCGCAAGCTCGTCGATCACCTCCGCGGCATCCCGCAGGCCCTCGACATCGCCGTAGGATCGCATGAAGCCCGGCACGCACGCATGGGTCGGCGCATCGGTCAGCTTGATCCAGGTCAGCTTGCCGGCCAAGGCCTGATACAGGGGGTCGGCAACGTATCGCGTGAATACCACCGCCTTGCCGTTGCCGCGAAACGCCGCAATGAGTCTGCTGATCGAAGGTATGGTTTCGCGCGCGGATGCAACCTCCATCGGCGCATGCCTGCGCACGAAATCGTTCTGCATGTCCACGACCATGAGGGCAGGGTTTTTAAGCGAAGCCAGCACGCCGTTCCTCCATACAGGCGTCCCGGATTATACCTATCCGGGTAGCGGAGAGCCTATATCATCGAACCCGCGAGCCGTATGCTTTCCTTCGTAGCATTGGGCTAGGCGGGTATCCTGCCGAACGGGGGAAGACGGCGGGTGCAGTTCTATCTTCATTAATCGGGATCGTGGCTCTGGAATGTGCTGACTATCGTCCGCCAGGCCAGGAGTGGAGGACAGGTGTGACGGATCGCATAACGGTCGAGGGCGTGTACAAGATTTTCGGCAGATCGCCGGAATCGGCTTTGGCCATGCTGAAGTCTGGCGAGACAAAGGAAGCTGTGCTCCAGAAGACCGGGCAGGTCGTCGGCTTGAGCGACGTGTCGCTGTCCGTTCCCGTCGGTTCGATTTACATGATCATGGGCTTGTCCGGCTCCGGTAAGTCGACGCTTGCGCGATGCATCAATCGCCTCATCGAGCCGAATGCAGGGCGCATCCTTATCGATGGCGAGGAGATCACCGGCGCCAGCGAAGCGCGGCTGCGCGAAATCCGCCGGACGCGTATCTCCATGGTGTTCCAGCACTTCGGCCTGTTGCCGAACAGAACGGTGTTGGAGAATGCCGAGTTCGGCCTGAAACTGCGCGGTGTGCCAGCCGCCGCGCGCAGGAAGAAGGTGATGGAGGTGCTGGAGGTCGTCGGGCTGGCTTCGTGGGCAAATCATCTTCCCGGTACGCTGAGCGGCGGCATGCGTCAGCGCGTCGGATTGGCCCGCGCACTCGCCACGGATGCCGATGTCCTGATCATGGACGAGGCTTTCAGCGCGCTGGACCCACTCATCCGCAGCGAAATGCAGGACGAACTGCTGCGCCTGCACAGGACTTTCCACAAGACCATCCTGTTCATCACGCATGATTTCCAGGAGGCGCTGAAGCTCGGAAGCCGGGTCGCCATCATGGCGGATGGAATGGTGATGCGCGAAGGCGTTCCGCAGGACATCGTGACCAAGCCCGGCAATGACTACGTCGCCGCCTTCACCCGCGACGTCAACCGGGCCCATCTGTTCGATGCGAGTTCCGTGATGGTGGAAAGCAGCCCGCTCCGGCTAGACGGACGTGCGTCTGGCGGCCGCGATGCCGAGGGCGAACCGGTGTTCATCGTCGACGATTCGATGCAGGTCGTGGGTGTCGTCGGACCACGCCAGTTGCCACGCCTCGCCGATGGTTCGGCGATCCAATCATTGATGAGCAAGGACTATGAGACGGTATGCGGCACGGAAAAGCTGTCGGTGGTGGCCAGCCTGTGCCATCGAGACCGGCCGATAGCCGTTGTTGACGAGGGCGGCCGATATTTGGGGCGTGTCGATCCACTCCAGATCCTGTCCCGCATTGGCGCTCCGGCGGCGGCTTCCTCGCAATCCCGGGGAGCGGAGGCCTGATCATGCTGGATGTCGATAATCTCTATGTCATCCCGCTGGACCAATGGATCCAGGTCGGCGTCCGCTGGCTGGCAATGCATTTCCGGCCGCTTTTCCAGACCATCAAGTGGCCCGTCGAGACCCTTCTGACCGCGATCGACCATGGACTCCATGCCATTCCGTTTCCGATCCTGATCGGGATCTTTGCCCTCATCGCATGGCGCTCCGCATCGCGTGGCGTGGCTATATTCACGCTGCTTTCGCTGACCCTGATTGCCTTCATGGGCCTGTGGGCGGAAGCGATCACCACCCTGTCGCTCATCGCCACGGCAATCGTGGTGTGCGTCATCCTTGGCATTCCAATCGGAATCCTGTGCGCGCGCCACGATCGCGCCTGGACCATCGTGCGGCCGGTGCTCGATGTCATGCAGACGACGCCCAGCTTCGTCTACCTGGTCCCGGTGGTCATGCTGTTCGGCGTCGGAACGGTGCCTGGGGCAGTCGCGGTCATCGTGGCGGCGATATCGCCGCTGATCCGCTTCACCAATCTCGGGATTCGTCTTGTCGACAAGGAGATGGTCGAGGCGGGGCGGGCCTTCGGTGCCACCGATCGCCAACTTCTCTGGGAAGTCCAACTTCCATTGGCCTTGCCAACCATTCTGGGCGGCCTCAACCAGACAGTACTGATGGCTATGGTCATGTCGGTGATCGTATCCATGATCGGGGCCGAAGGGCTCGGACTTGTGGTCCTGCAGGGGCTGGGACGTCTCGATGTCGGCATGGCTGCCGTCGGCGGCATCGCCATCGTCCTGCTAGCCATGATCCTCGATCGCATCACGCAGGGCCTGGCCAACCAGGACAAGGCCGGACCAACCCGGGGCATCCGGGCCGCCCTGGCTCAGTTGCTGCGTCCCAGAAATGAGGAAGCGGGGAGTTTCGAAACGAACCACCAGCAGGTTTGAACACCGTCTCGATCAGGCGGAACGACGCAACAAATATCACAACAAGGGGAGAATACATGTCGGCGAATTATCGATACCGCAAAGGGCTGAGACTGGCCTGCGCCATGGCTGTTGCAGCAACCATGATGGGTGGGCAGAGTTTTGCGCAGGATAAGCCTGGCGAAGGCAAGACCATTCGTTTCACGTCCTCCGACAGCCTGGGCGCCAACTATATTCAGGACCAGGTCCTGATAGCGGGCCTCGAGAAACTCGGTTACGACGTAAAGTTGTCGACCATGAACATGTCGGCGATCCTGCAGGCCATTTCGCAGGACGACCTCGACATGACCGGCGACATCAACTGGCCGCAGGCCGAGCCCGCCATCGCACAGATCTCGGATACGGTCGAACTGATCAATGAAGGCACGATCGCGGGCGGCGGCATCAACGGCTACATGATCGACAAGAAGACAGCCGAAGCCAACAACATCACCAATGTCTCGCAACTAAAGGACCCGAAGATCGCCGCCTTGTTCGACACCGACGGTGACGGAAAAGCCAATCTGGTGAATTGCGATCCCGCTTGGAAGTGCGGTGACGTCGTCGATTTCCAGGTCAAGGAGTTCGGCTTGAGCGATACGGTGCGCTCCATCCGCGCCAAATACGAGCCGCTGATCGGCGAGGTCTTTGCACGGGCCGACCGAGGAGAGCCGATCCTTCTTTACACCTGGAGCCCATCCTGGATCGTCTATCGGCTGAAGCCCGGCAAGGACGTGGTGTGGCTGCCGATCCCGTATGACGCTCTTCCCGAGGGCGTATCGAAACCGAAGACGCACGAGGTCAAGGACGTGGTTGGCTGTGCGGGGGGGCAGAACCCATGCCGCATGGCGGTTGGCCCATGGAACTGGCGCACGCTCGCCAACAAGAAGTTCCTGGCTGACAATCCGGCGGCCAAGAAATTCATCGAACAAGCGAAATGGTCGCTGGACATCTGGAGCCAGTGGGAAGGCGATCTGGGGGCCGGCAACAAGACCGACGCCGAGATCAAGAAGATCGCCAACGACTGGATTGCCGCAAATCAGTCGGAGTTCGATGGCTGGGTAAAGAATGCGGCTGCCGCCGGGAAATAATCCGGGCAGGCCTCTATCGTGGCCTGTTATCACAATGGTGGCGGACCCTGTCCGCCACCATTGTCGATTGAGGAGACCGATTGCCGGCCAAGCGTTTTCGCTTCATGGCGACGTTTCCTTATGGGGAGCGGCTACACAGGCTCATGCAAAGGGCAGGCGATCGTTTGGGCATGCGGCCTCAGAGACGATTATCTCGGGATAAATAGCTGCCGCCGCGCCTGATCGAGCGCGGGCCGCTTGGTATAGTGAGAAAAACTGAGTGAAGCCTTATTTCACGCGCAGCTATTACTCTAGGTCGCGCGTGAAGGTTCCGTTCTCCTTGAGCCCCCCGCTGTCGTGGAACTTGACATCCAGACGCCAATGCGAACGGCGGCGGCATGTCGCTACAAGCGCGAAACCGTCGCCAGGGGCGAAACTTGTCTGCACCTCGCAACAATACGGCCCCTGCTCAGGATCGGGATCGGGAAAGCAAAAAGTCTCGTTGGCCTGGAAATTGTCGGCAGTTCCGTTCGCAAACGGATATGGCGCGTACAGCGCCGAACTGTGGATACAATGCAGGATGCTCTGCTTGCCGGTTTTGCTGTTTGTTACACGAGCGGTGACCAGGCTGCTCACGTGCTCGTCACCCGACAGGAATACCAGTCCCTTTATTTCCTTGTTGCACACGAACCTGAGCAGTTTATGTAAGGAAAACGGGTATCCATCCCACGCGTCCGAACGCAAGGCACAAGTGGGGGCCTCGGCCACCTCCCGCCGCCGCGGCAGCACTGCCGAGGATGTGAGAACAAATTTGGGCATTTCGGTGTGTTCAGGCTTGGTAAGCCATTCACAAAGTTTGGCGAATTGCGTTGAACCCATGATCCGCGCTTCGCACCAGTTCGAAACCGTCCGTCCTTGACGTTCGGTGCGCGTGTCGCAAAGGAAGAATGGCATACCGTTGTGGGTTAAATCGTCTCGCCAGATGTGTGCCGGCAGACGCTTTTCCAGCACCTCGGTCTTGCCACGTTCGTACCTGAAGTAAGCCAGCTTCCCAGGCTTTATGACGATATCATTCTTGCGCATCGCCGGGTCGGGGTCTTTTGCCCAATTGTCGCGAATCTCATGATCGTCCAGCATCATTTCAACCGCCATGTCCAAGCGCTGCATCACCGCCTTCACACCGCGGCTCTGGCCCCGGCGTTCGTAGGGTATTCGGAATCGGTCGTTGACTACCTTAGGGTCGAAAAGCCCTGCCGTAGCGTCGATATATACCTGATCGCCGGCCAGCAGCAGCAACGTTGGGGCGCCGGGTTTGCCCAGTAGATCGCCGAGCGCGAGCAGAGACGCATCCGCGGGCCCTCGTGTCGCATGCTGACCGTCGGGCATGTGGTCGAGGAAATCACTGGGGTATTGGCAACTTGCGAGAGCGAATGAAAGGTTCGATACCGCGCGGGCATCGCTCTTGTGCCGATGGCTTCTGTGCGACCTTCCAGGCCTGCCGACGATCAGGCCACCTCGCAAATCATCCAATGTGTCAGTCTCGAGCGCATACCGAATAGCCTCGGCGGCCCTCTTCACCGCGTTCTTGGCATGCGAACCTGTGTCGAGGATTTCAGGTGGTGATCCCGCCGCGTCGGGCAGTTTCGGTAACCGAGCCAAGCCGCCAATACCCTGCGCCTGAACGTACAGCAGCAAGACCAATACCTGCTGCGCTTCAGGCCACTCATGGAGCGGAACTTCAAATACGTAAGGAGATGCGGGTTGCTTAATATAGTAATGCGGAAGACTATTATAGAGGCTATCGTCCCTCTGTCCTTTCTCGTCGCCGCGGCTCGTAACCGGCGGACCGATCATGTGCAGGCGGTCGCCCTTTGCGTAGACGGGAACAATGAAAGCTGCATGAGGCAAGCCCCGCCCTCCGCTATCGGCCGCTTGCACCAGGATCTTGCCCGCCTCGACCTCTACGCGCACTCCGAAGGCGGGCGCCCTGGCTTCAGAGGGGAGAGAATGCGTCATGGCTTGTCCTCCAAGGGGCCCGGCATATCGGAGATATCCGGCATTCCGAGGTATTTCGCTATAACGCCGCAGATCGACGAGGCGTCTTTGCCGATCAGGCAATCCTGATGACCGTGGCCGGCAATGCACCAGGTCAGGTAGGACGGTTGGCCGAGCGCCAGGAACTGGCCGCTTTTGTCAATAAGATCCCTGATTTCTTCCTCCGATTGCACCGCCTCGACCGCATGCAGAGATGAGTTCAAATGCGGCACGCCGGCCCCTTTGAGCATATTTCGCATCAGTCTTAGCGTTGAGGGGGCGACCAAACCGTTTTCCGCTCCATGGATCGACATCATCGGGAACTTCAGTCGATCCCTCACCCGGTCCGGCAGCACATAGCGATTTATGCCGGCGCGATCGGTCACGGTGTTGAAGCCAGCAAAATGTATGACCTGCGAGACTGTCTCGACGCTGAGCGGGCCGAAGAAATCGTCGATGTGGTCGAGTACGAGGTCAGAGAGATTGTTGAGCGAGAAGGTGCGTGCATAGAGCGCGTCCATCCGATGTCTTGTGCCGACCCAAGGCGTCGCTTTGCCTGGGGGCCAGAGGGGATTCTCGCGCCGATACTCGTCGGACGGCAGCCACATTGCCGAGAGCGCTCTGTCGAGCAATTGACCGGCGAGCGAGATATCGCCATGCGGACTAAACACATAGTCTTCAAGTTGAAGAAAATAACGTACATATCGCATCACATATGCGGCGAGCACATTTGCCGAACTCAACAGCATTGCCGGGCCGACTTGCGAAAACACCACGCGCCCGATCTTATTGTGCAAATTCCTTCGATCATGCTCGCCAAGCACTGCCATGCTGAACATTGCCGCGCCCATGCAATGGCAGACGACATCGAGCCTTTCCTGCCCTGTCGCAGCCAGCACGTGTTGGACGGCGATCGGAATGTCATTCTCCGCCATCTCCTCAAAAGACCAACCGCCTGTGGCGGTAGTCAGGCCTGAACTCGATCGCATATCGAGCACCCAGACATCGCGCCCAGCATCACACAGCGATTGAGCGAGGTTGCCGGGTACGGCAGCATGAGCAAATGTGGTGCCGCTCGCACTGTAACCATGGATGAGCAAGACGGGGCGTTTCGGGACGCCCTTCTCGATCACCTTTGCGGAACTGCCGTCATAGCGGGCCAGGCGAATGCGGATCGGCGGGCTGAGCTGACCTTTCAAGGTCAACCAGTCGATTTGGGGCGCAGGTAAGCCCGGCACCGCCCCGGGCAACCGTTGTGGTTCACGCGCAGATGGCGGGTCGGGGCGGCGAAAACTCAGTGCATGTATCTGAAGCACGACGCGAAAACCGTAGAGTATGAAAGAGGCCAGATCTGCCAGTGCCGCGACACGGTCTTGCTGCCCCACTATCCGCAGCAGAGGCACCGATTGCCGCGCCAGGTATCGTTTGTTTAGCTCTAGCGACGGTAGCTTCTTGCCAATGACGGTCTTGCTCATCTGCGGGAAAACTTCGACCGACATCTCCATCAATTGCTGCCAAGGGCTGGCGCCGCGCGCATAGGTGAGCCGCTTCACCGCTCTGATTTTCTTCTGCGTGAACAGAGAGCTGTCGAACCTCGCGCCCGTGCCGAGATCTTCCGGCTCGACAACCTTGTCGATGTGCAAATCGTATTCGATCAGGCGGACCCCGCCCGCACGCGAGCACAGGTGCAGAATGTCGAGCAGTCTGAGATGGGATGCCCCTCCGCTAGGCGGCGTGAGACGCAACCATTCCTGGCCCTGGCGGACCAAGCGGTAAGCAAAGTCGCGCATCCCGCGGTTGAGCGCCCACGCAAGGATAGCGCGCAGCATTCGGGGCACGGGGCGCGATTCTTCCAGATCGAACAGGTGGAGCGATCCCGAGATCTCCGCCTCGAGCGCAACATGGCTTTCATAGGCCTGATCTGCAATGGGGTCGAACTCCTTTCCTGCACGCAGAATGCGCAGCCGACCATGGGCAATCGGCAAACACCGTCCACGGGGCGTTTGCAGCGCGTAGAGATCGGTGAGCACCACCGGCTTGGTGGTTAGCGTCAGTTCGACCATGTGTGGTTTCACACCGCTGCCGCGCATCGCCAGAGGGACCTTGCCGCGCACCTGTTCGGTCAGTTCGATGCTGGTAGGCGTAGGCGCAGGGTTCGTCCGCGGCGTGGAATATATCGGCCGCGTTTCGCCACGAGAGTTCCCAGGCAAGGGGGCGTTGATCAAACGGCCGCCACTGAGTTGCCATTCCTCCTTGAGCTCGGTGATCGCTCGCAATGCCAGAACGGCTATGGTCAAGGCGGGATTGATGCCGAGGGAGGTGGGCACGACCGAGCCATCGAGCACGATCAACCCTTCGTGAGTGCGTCTGAGGCCGACCGCGGCGGCATCGAACACGCGGCCGCAATGATCGGTCACGCCTTGGCGAACGTCGTCACCCATGGCGCAGCCCCCAAGGGGATGCACCGTCAGCAGCGGCCCGCGTTGGCGACCGAACACGGCTTCGAGCCTGTCGGACAAAGGTCGCCACAACAGGTTGTTCACCAGCCGTCCGCCCAATCCAGACTCTCGAAGCAACTTGCCAAGGCGCGCATGATGGTTCTCCAGCCGGGGGTCCAGTCGCAACTCCGGCCAGCGCACCGTGAGCATCCCGTCGGCGAGCATTTTTTCAGCATCCTTTTGCACCCCGTCGGCGCGCAATTTTTCGGCATCCTTTTGCATCCCGTCGGCGCGCATTTTTTCAGGATCCTTTTGCATCCCGTCGGCGCGCATTTTTTCAGGATCGCCTTGCATCTCATCGGCGCTGTTTTGCATCGAGGGCCCTAGCGCAAGTGCTCCCTCCGCGTCGTCGCGGCCGATCATGGCCAGCACCAGGGAGTTGGTGATGGCGGCAGGATTGACGGCTGCGTCGTCTACTCGTGAAGGATCCGGCTCATGCTTCGCCCAGTCGCCATCGGCGACGCGATTGAGCACATCGAATGTGGTGGCGCTTTCCTCAAACAGGCGGCGCAGCGGTCCCGGTACGGCAAGATCCTGGATCACCAGGTCAGTAGCCGCGTTGCCGTCGCGCAGATCGATCATTGCGGTTATTGTCGGGCCGACCGCGCGACCGCAATCCTCGCTTTTGGTGTTTGGGGCCGGATCCTCGGTTTCATCAGCGACGCCATTCACCCTTGCCGCCAAATCATGGGCAACGACGAGCATGTCACCATTGGCGGAGAACTTGCCTCCCAGCTGATCGGAGAACTTTATCCCGCGGATTTGCGAGCGCATCAAAATTTCCGTCGAGCCGAATGTGCCTGCTGCAAGGATCACGCGCCTCGCCAGCAGCGCGAACGGGTTCCGCTGGTTGTCGCGTAGATGGCCATCGGTGTGATTGACGTCCAACTGCCATCCTTCGCCCGCGCGCAAAACGCGCAAGACGGTGGCGCCAGTGACGATTCGTACTCCGCTTTGTCGAGCCAGCCGCAACAAATTCAGGTCGAGGGATTCTTTGGCATTGTAGTTGCAACCAGTGGCGCAGTCGCCGCAACGGCGACATTTGCTCATCGCGACCCCGGCGTGGTTGGTGTGGCAATCGGAAGCGACGGTTATGTGAGCGGGCCGTGCTTTGCCACCAGCCAAATTTCTAATTGCTTCGGACTTGGCCAGGAAAGGCTTGGTGACACGTATCGGCTTGGCTCCCAGCCAATCGCGCAGCCGTTTACCCGTCTCCTCGAGATTCGTATCTCTGCGGATTTTGGTGGGCCAGCGTGCTTCCCGGAAAATCTCCAGCAGCGGCATCTCCATCACGCCGGCGTTGATTAATGAGCCTCCACCCAAGCCACACGCGACGAGAGCTACCGCGTCGTCGCTGCAGCGCAAGTCGTAAAGACCATCGAACACGCCGCGTTGGCGTTTCGCAAAGGGGGTGGCAAAGCGGATGTGGCCACCCAGATCGGCCAATCGCGAAGGGAACATTCCGGCCAAGTACTCCTTGCCGCGTTCGAGCACGCAGATTTTTAAAGATTGGCCTTGCACATCCTTGCAGCTACTCAGTTCGGCGGCAGCCACCGAGCCGCCATAGCCGCTGCCAACGATGACAACATCAAAGTCATATCCGCCCTTGACAGTTGCCCTTTCCGTATCGGCGATCTGCGGAAAATCGTGGACCAATGTCTCGAGTCGGTGCGAGAGCCAAGCCGTCGCACGTGGCGGCTCCGGCGCTGCCTTGATGTGTACAGGCAATGCGTCCTCCCTAATTTAGATATCAATCATATACGAAATTTGGTGTAACGTCAGGAAGTCACGCAATCTATCGGGGCGATATTCATTCCCTTTAGGAAGTGCGCGGTCGGCGGTGCCTTTCTCTGCCCTGAAACCATGGGCACGGCTGCGGGAAGGAACCCATGGAGGGTACTTGCGAGCTACTTGAGAGTTTTCTGCCGCTGGAATTACTCGGTAGAATTCACGCACTTCGAGCGGATGGCCCAGTAGCCGTCGAATTCCAGGCTGCAGTGGTGTTTGTCGATGTGTCCAGATACACGGCCTTGGTCGAGCAACTAGCACGACGGGGGCAAGAAGGACTTGAAAGAATCCCGAGCCTGCTTAGTCACTCCTACGCGCGATGCGTAGAGCAAGTATACAATCGTGGAGGCGAGATTTTGTACCTCGCCGGCGACGAACTGCTAGCCTACTGGTCGGCGGATGTCCGCGGACTTGAAAGCGCGGTGCGAGCGGCGACAGCCTGTGCCAAGGCAATCTGCGGCGGCCAGAACGAGCGTTTGGAGGACGGAACAGCTGAAATCGCACCCGCGCTGCATGTTGGAGTAGGGGCGGGGGCCCTCTGGGCGGCGGCTTTAGGCGGTCAGCCGGTCTGGACTCTCTTTGCAGGCGGAGATGCCATCATGCAGGCCGCTCAGTCCCAAGCGGCTGCGCGCCGATGGGAATATGTACTTTCCGACAAAGCCAACTTGGCCCTTGCGCAGCCGTCTCAATCGCGGCGCAGTCGGCCTACGCTGGCTTCTCCGCCTCCGGGCTGGCTGGCAAGGTTTTTGCCTTTGCAGCTCAGGGACCTGCTGTCCGAAGCCGACTTGCGCTCAGTTGCCGCGGACAGCGCCGTTGCCATCCGTTCCGAAGAAGATCATCCAACGACCGCCCGCTTAGACGCCCTGGCGGAGATTAGGCCGATCACCGCCCTTTTCGCGCGAATTGCCGGACTTGACCATCGTCAACCTCAGGCGCTTGCGCGCTATCAATTGCTATGCGCGACCCTCCAGGAGGATCTGCGTTCGCGCGGTGGGCCGGCCGGCGAGTTGCTCTTTGACGACAAAGGTCTGATTTTCTTTGCGACGTTCGGAGCGCGAGGCAGTTTCCACCGCGACGATCCTTGCCGTGCCGTCGATGCTGCTCGCGCGATCCGTCTGACGGCCCAACGCTTGGGCCTCTCCGCGTCGATGGGCGTGGCTACCGGCGATGCGCTTTTTAGTGTTGTCGGAAGCGCACGTCGGCGCCAGCTGATGGTGATCGGCGCGCCCGTGAATCGGGCGGCGCGGCTTATGACGGCGGCATCGGCAAACGTTCTCTGCGATGCACCAACAGAGCGAGCCAGCCGGACGGCGTTTTGGTTCGAAGAACACGGCACGTTGCAACTGGACGGACTTGGGGACATGGCAACGGTATTTTGTCCTATGGATCCGCGCGCCCCGGTCCAACCTCTTAGTCCGCTGATTGGTCGGCAGAGCGAGCTGGAGTTCCTGAAACGTACGTTCGAGGAGACCCGCCGTGGAGGCAGGCGTTTGCTCGTTGTCTTGGGTGAGTCGGGCATTGGAAAAACCGCTTTGATCAGAGCTTTCACGGACGAACTGCGCTCAACCGCAATCGAGGTTTTGACCGCGCGCGCCGAACGTGACGATCGCCGGACATCGCTCCTGCCATGGCGGCGGGTGCTTGTGTCCCTTCTCGGCCTACCGTCCTACAGCGATGGATTTGCGGTGCTTGATATCGTCACACAACGGGTTCAAGGCAACTCGTCGCTCGTTGGGCGACTGCCCTTGCTAGGTGATGTTCTGAGCATCGAAATTCCCCAAAACGACGGGACGCGACATCTGGAGGGACCTCATCGCGCTGATGCCACCATGCGTCTTTTGGGTGATCTCATGGATAACTTGGCACCGCGCCCGTTGGCATTGGTCCTGGAGGACAGTCAGTGGCTGGATTCGGCATCGTGGCGCCTCGTCGAGTGGGTTCTCTCATCTCTGTCCTCGTTGCTTCTGGTCCTGTGCGTACGCTCGGACGAAGTTCCGGAGGAGTTAAAAAACCTACGAAGGCGAGCCGAGGCCACAAGAAGGAATACATCCGGAACGGAACCTGACGATCCCGCGCGCCTGTGTCGTATCCTGGATCTTGAGGAACTCAGCGAGGCGTCGATTTGCGAACTGGTCGCCCGCACGCTCGGGGATGTGCCCCCACATGGCGAACTGGCGCGCCGGGTCTCGGCCTTAGCCGGTGGCAATCCGTTTTTCGCCGAGGAGATAGCGCTGACATTAAAGAGCCAGGGGCTCATCGCCATACGCGATGGTTTGTGGTGTCCGATCCGCCCGCTCGAGAGCCTTCGATATTTCGAAGGTGTCGATCGGGTCATTCGGGAGCGCGTTGATCGATTGGAGACCCCAGTCCAGCACGTTCTCAGGGCTGCGGCCGTGATCGGGCGTTCATTTACCGGCGAGGCCCTGGCGACGTTGCTCGAGGGCGAGTTGGATCACGACGGTGTGGGTGCAGCTGTCGAGTCGCTCGTGGCGGCGCATCTCGTGCGTCAGGGCACTGGATCAGGGAACTACGAGTTCCGTCATGATCAAATCCGAGACGTCGTTTATGGCTCAATTCCCAGTGAAGTGCGACAGCGACTTCATGCAGCTCTGGCCGCTTGGATCGAGTCGAGCCAGTCGGCCGCCATGGGCGCGGATGTCGCGGCCCTCGTTCAGCATTTTGAGGCCGCCGGAAACAATTTCAAGGCAGTTGGATATGCCAATTTGGCAGCAATCAAGGCGCTGCAGGTCGGTGCGTTTCGAGAGGTCGAGGCGTTTCTGGAAATCTGCTTGAGATACGAGTCGAAGCAGCCTTGGAGTGCTGAGCAAAGACTTCAGTCGGTGCGTTGGCGCAGGCAGCTCGGCGAGGCCCATTACAGTCGTGGCGACCTCCATGCTCAGGGCATTTCGGTGAGGCGCGCCCTCACCTTGGCGGGCACGCCGGTTCCACGTTCCTCGGCAGCCCTTTTGATGCGGCTGCTTGGGGGTGGAATGCGGCTCGCGTTCCAACAAGTGTTCCCTCCTTCGCTATGGTCAACTCAGGGTGGTGTGCTGGACTCCTGGGAGCGAGAACTAGCTCGCTGCCTTAACCAGGCGGCGGTCGTGGACTATTTCGAGCTTCGCTTTTCGCGAGCGTTTTCCCACACCGTCGCGGCTGTCGCCCATGCGGAGCGCACGGGGCTCACCATGGAGATGGTGATCGCGTCCGCCCAACTGGCATGCGGGCTGGGAATTCTGGGGCGCCGGCGCGCTTGCAACTACTTCATGGCAAGGGCAGAACGGGTGGTGACTGCGCTCGCCGATCCAGCGGTCCATGCCCACCTGTGTAATCTCGATGCGCTCTGGCGCATCGGCCGCTGCGACTGGCTGATGGTAGATCGTCGTCTGGATCAGTCTCAAGAGCTGTGTCTAAAGGCGGGCGATCAACTAAGTTGGTGCAACGCCCAGGCCATGCGCTTCTGGTCAATGTACTACCGCGGTGAATCGGGTGCGCTGGAGTACACCGCCCAGGCGCTGCTCTCCCGCGCGCAGAACAGCGGAAACCTCCAGCAAGAGATTTGGGCGCTCCGATGCAAGTCGTTGTGTGTGCTCCACACGGATAGCCCCCGTGAAGCGGTCGACATCCTTCGGCTGACCACGTCCGCTATGGTCGGATCCGCCGATCTCGCCGACTTGGTCTCCGCCAAAGGGTCGCTTGCGCTCGCGCTTGCACGGGTCGGGCTCCATGCTGAGAGCCTTCGGGCTGTGGTCGAGACGCTACGCCTGCTGCGCGAGATGCGTCGCCCGACTGTGCACAGCACACTGCCCGGCATTGCCGGCGTGTGCGAAGTGCTTCTGCGCGGCAGGGAGGTAGGCCTCTCGCGCGAGTACGACCAGTGGCGCCACTGGGAGCGCCAAGCGCTGCATGAGCTCAAGCGTTACCGCCGCGCGTTTCCTGTCGGCACTGCTCAGTATGGGCTGTGGGTCGGCGTGGCCCATTGGCTGGACGGGCGCGGTGACCGCGCCGTCTCTACTTGGCGGCAAGCACTCGCGGCTGCACGGCGCCTCTCGTTACGCAGGGATCAGTCGATCATTGCGGCCGAGCTGAGGCGCCGGCAAGACAAGATCTAAGATACTCTCCTGCGTTGGAGTATCCGATCGGCAACTTGGGGGCGACATGGCTTTTGGCGGCGCGAACGAAAGAAATGATCTCCCGCGCCTTGCACGGATCGATCCGCGCCTGTTCGATCTTCTTTTCAGCGGCTGCAAGGTTGAACGCCACGCGGCGGGCCAGATCCTCTTCGTCCAGGAAGATCCATCCGATCGTATTTACGGGGTGACGAGCGGGACGGTGGAGATCTCGATGTATTCGCCGGGAGGCCGGAAGCTGGTGGCCAATATCGAGCTTTCGCACAGCTTGGTCGGAGAGATCGGCGCGCTCGACGGGCGCCCGCGCACCGCAACCGCCACTTGCCTGACCGTTTGCGATCTGGCCTCGCTCGGTCGGAAGCAGCTCTTCGATCGCATCGAAAAAAACCCACCTCTGGCACGCGCCATGATTGAGCTTTTGTGCGCACGGCTGCGTTGGGTCAGCGGCGAACTTGGCGATCAGGCTTTCTTCGGCATTGAGGCCAGGCTGGCAAAGCGACTGGCCTTTTTGGCCGGCGTTATGGCGGATGGCTCAGGTTGGATACCGATCTCCCAGTCCGAACTGGGGGAGTTCCTGGGCGCCACGCGCGAGTCCGTCAACAAGACGCTTAACGATTGGCGCAACCGTTCGATTATCGCAATCAAGCGTGGTGGCCTGCGCATAAAGAACGCCGGTGCGCTTCGTCACATCGCCGAGTCACAGGACGATGACTGATGTCGCCGTTCGCAATCGGCGCGCATCAGAGCCGCGAAATTAGATTGCGCAACGAAGACCGGATCGGCATGAAGGGATAGTCCTCCACCTGTCGTGGCGACGAACTGGGAACCTCCGTTCAGCATCCTGACGCCGTCCCAGGCGATTGGACCTAACACGGGCTGTCGCGCGATCTATGGTCGGGCCTTTTCTCAATAGTCCGTCGGTCAGTCGGTACCCGCTCAAGGAGGCAGAGCGGTGGCGCTAGCCACCGCTCTTATCTGGATCAATTCCGGCAGTCCGGGCTGACAGGATCGTACTGGTGTGGGCTGACCCCCATGCACTTGGAGTTCGAAGCGCCACTAGGCAATCCGATCGACCCGGTCGGGAAGCCATACACCGCTTCTTCTGAAGCCAATGAATGTTGACCCTTCAAGTCACCCGGGGCTTCGAAGTCACCATTGTCGGCTCGCAGACTGTGGACGAAGGTCGAGTCGATCGCGAACGAAGGCACCGTGAGGATGAAGAATGCAGACGCAGCTGTAATGATCTTATACATGTTTCTCTCCCTTTGGTTGATGGCATCACAAAATTCGTGATGAGAACGAAATTGGCTTAGTTTAAAAACCAACTTCCTCTTCGGGCTTGATCTTTGCTATTTTCTTTATGATCTGTCCGAAAGAGAGACTAAATTGCCTGCTCTGTCATCTCTTGTACGCCGCGGGTGAGATTTGTATGTGAAGGAATTCACGCAGGGTGCTAATATGATCGACGGGACGCTTTTCATTCCCGCTGCTTCAGCACCGGGATCGGAACGAGGGACATCGGCTGGTACTGAGCCAGTCTTCGAAGGCCCGCAAGATCAGTCAAGTCGATGAAGCGCGCGTTGCTGGTGATAAGCTGTTCGGCGCGCAATTGCTGAATGATGCGATTGAGATGGGGCACGCTCAACCCGAGCGCGTCCGCCATGATTTCCTGTGAAAACGGCAGATCGAAACTTGCTTCGTCGGCGCGTTCGACTTCCAGGAGACGCGCGTGAATCTCCAGCAAAAGGTGCGCCAACCTTTCAATCGGAGTGCGCCGACCTAGATTGACGATGTGTTCCGCATAAGTCGCTGCCTCTTGGGCGGCGAGCCAACTTAACACCAGACCGAATTGGGGCTGCTCGTAGCAGAGACGAATGTACGCGTCGAACGAGCAGACGGCGTAGGTCAGTTCGCTCACGGCAACGACCGAACAAGTGGATCGATCGAAAAAGCTGACCGGGAATCCAATGACATCACCGGGCAGGATGAGCTTCAGGATTTGCCGCCTGCCGCTGCGCAGCAACCTGTAGCGGATCGCGTAGCCGTCTTTAACAAAGCACAGGTTTCGGAACTCGGAGCCGTGAACGACGAGTTCCTCCCGTTTCCGAATGGTAAGATCGCGCTCGAAGATTGCCTCAAGACGTTTGATGTCTAGCGAATCCAGCTTCATTGCACGTGTCAGTCGGGTCACGATCGGGTGGCCGGTCAGCGGCATGCCATGCTCCAAATGTTCATGACCTTCAACGAAACTTTCCTATGCTTATTAATCCAGATCAATGAACAGAATTATCAAACGAAAGTTGTATTGACTGGCAGGCCTACGCCACTGCGAATGCCCATGCAAATAGGCCATTTTCAGCGTTTCGCTGGAAAAAACCGGTTTGCGGGAACAACAAATGAGAGCCGTCCGACGGCTCCACGCTAAGGAGGAACAGCTGATGCCGCTCGACGATCAAAATACTTCCAATATATCCCGCCGCACCATGCTGCACGCGGGCGCAGGTCTTCTCAGTAGTGCCGTTCTGCCCTTATCCAGCTTTGCGGCTTTTGCAGCCGACGACAAGCCCGCGATAGGCACCTGGCCGGCCGGGTCGGCGGGCGACACCGTCTACATCGGAGCCGCGGTGCCCCTTACCGGTGCCTATGCCGTGCAGGGTGCTGATGAACTTAAGGGCTGGCAGCTGGCGGTCGACCACATCAACAACGGCCATGAGTTGATGAAGGCGTTGGCGCCGAAAGTCGACAAGGGGTTGCTCGGCAAGAAGGTCGAGCTGTTGTCCGCCGACAGCGCGGCCAAGCCGAACCAGGCCGTCGAGCTCGAGCAGAATTTCATCCACCAAAACAACATCATCCTGATGACTGGCTCGACTTCATCGGCGGTCGCGGTTGCGCTCAACAAATTCGCGCAGCGCGAGAAGATCCTCTACGTCGCGGGCATCTCCGGCTCAAACGACACAACAGGCAAGGACTGTGTCCGCTACGGCTTCCGCCAGAACTTCTACGGCCAGACCGCAGCCAACGCGATCGGCCCGATCCTTCTGAAGACCTACGGAAAGGGAAAGAAGGCGGCATTCATGACGCCGGACTACACTTACGGTCACACCGTCACCAAGTCGGTGAACGACTACCTGACCTCTCAGGGTGGATGGGAGATGGTGACGGACCAGGTCTCGCCGCTAGGCACCCAGGATTTCAGCCAGTATCTGACCAACATCGCCAATTCGGGCGCCGAATTCATTGTCAACGTCAACTGGGGCCGCGACGCGGTGCTGTCGATCCAGCAGGCCAAGCAGTTCGGCCTGACTCCGAGCATGAAGATGGTCATCCCCTACCAGATCCCCTTCCTTGCCAAGGAAGTAGGCCCCGAACTGACAGCCGGCGTTTTTGCCGCTACCGATTTCTGGTGGACCCTGCAGGACAAGTATCCGCTCGCCAAGCAGTTCGTGGACGCGTTCCAGAAAAAGTTCGGTTATCGGCCGGAATGGGGCGCCGAAAATGCCTATGTCAGCTTCGCTCATTGGGCGCGCATGGTGTCGCAGGCCGGTAGCTTCTATCCGCCGGACGTCATCAAGCAATACGAGAAGGGTGAGACCATCCCTTCACTCGTCGGCGACGTTCACTATCGGCCGGAAGACCATCAGTGCGTGCGACCGGTCGTA
This sequence comes from Mesorhizobium sp. B2-2-3, assembly GCF_006442405.1. Lineage (NCBI taxonomy): Bacteria > Pseudomonadati > Pseudomonadota > Alphaproteobacteria > Hyphomicrobiales > Phyllobacteriaceae > Mesorhizobium > Mesorhizobium sp. B2-2-3. The sequence continues at coordinate 618,352 of NZ_VFWC01000001.1, forward strand.
CTCGTCCAGGGTAAGGACCCCAAGGACATGAAGAGCGACGACGACTACTGGAACGTGGTCGAGGTGGTCGATGGCGCGCCGCTGATGCAGAAGCCTGACGAGTTCGGCTGCAACCTGGGCAGCTACACCTGATATCCCGCAGCGCCTTCTCCGCCCGCCACGGGTGGAGAAGGCGCTCGCGCCGGGACTGGCTCTGGCTGGACGCAGACGGTTCGTCTCCCGGCGGTCGGCGGTGGGATGTCGATTGTTCGCGACTTGTCTGCCAAACCCTTGCTGGCGCGAGGGCAGGGCATATTTTTCATGATTAAGGTGGGCGCAGAGTGATCAACTGGGCAAATTTCATCTCGCAGTGCTTCAATGGGCTCGTGCTCGGCGCGCTTCTGGCGCTGATCTCCTCCGGGCTGACCATCATCTACGGGACGCTCGGCGTCCTGAACCTTGCCCACGGCGCGATGTTCATGCTCGGAGGCTATGCCGGCTGGCTCGCCTATACCTACACAGGTTCATTCCTCGCCGCGGTCGCGGCCGGATCGCTGTTCGTGATGATCGTCGGGGTGTTGATCGAGCGGCTGATCATTCGCCATTTTTACGCGCGGCCGCTCGAGGACCAGCTTCTCGTCACGTTCGGGCTCGGCATCGTCTTCGTCGAGACGGTCCGCTTCTTCTTCGGCAGCCTCTCGCGCACGGTGCCGCCGCCCACCTCGCTGGTCGGCATCACCCATCTGGGCTTCATGGTCTATCCCACCTACCGATTGGCGCTGCTCGGCATCGTCGCCCTGGCGCTGCTGATGCTCTATGTCGTGCTCTATCGCACCCGCATCGGGATGATCGTGCGAGCAGGCATCGAGGATTCGGTGATGGTCGATTCGCTTGGAATCGACGTCTACAAGATCTTCATGCTCGTCTTCGGCATCGGAGCCATGGCGGCCGGCTTCGCCGGCATTGTCAACGCACCCGTGGTGTCGATCGCGCCCGATGTCGGGGAAGCCATACTGGTCCAGACCTTCGTGGTCGTGGTGATCGGCGGCGTCGGTTCCTTTCCGGGCGCGATCCTCGGCGGCCTCATCGCCGGCGAAATCATCAGCATCACCTCGATGTTCAATCCCGGTTATTCCTATGTCATGCTGTTCGTGGCGATGACTCTGGTGCTGGTGCTTCGCCCGCACGGGCTGCTCGGCACGGCAGGGCGCGAGTAGACGCGGTCGCCATGAACATCAAACATCCCTTCCTTGTCGAGCTTCTGACGGCGCTGGCGCTCGTCCTGGCGCCGTTCGTGCTGCCCCATCTCGGCTTTTCGCCCAGCACGATCAATCGTATCCTTATATGGGGCCTGTTCGGGATCGGCTTCGACATCCTGTTCGGCTACACGGGATTGCTGTCGTTCGGCCAGTCGGCCTTCTACGGTACTGGCGGGATGTTCGCCGCCTATCTCCTGACTGAAACCGGCTTCTCCTATGTCATGGCTGCCATCGTCATGGGCGCCGTCGTGTCGGGTGTCGTCGGCTATGTGATCGGCCTGATCGCCCTGAGACGCACCGGCATCTATTTCGCCATGATCACGGTGGCCATCGCCGAAGTCTTCTTCTTTGTCGAGTTCAATCCGCTCTCGGCATTCACAGGCGGCGAGAACGGCTTGCCTGGCGTGCCAACCCCGGTCGTCAACCTCGGCTTCACGGTGCTCGAATTCAACACCGACTGGACGATGTATACCTTCCTGGCGTTCTGGTATTTCGTCGGCATTGTCGTCGCACTTCGCATCGTACGCTCGCCCGTTGGCGCGATCCTTTCGGCGATCCGCGACAATCCCCTCCGCGCCGCGGCGCTCGGCCACGACATACACGGCTACAAGCTCACGGCCTTCGTGGTTGCGGCGATCTATGCCGGCTTTGCCGGCGGCCTGTTGGGCGTCATGCAGGGCTTCATGCCGCCGGACGCTTTCATGTTCGACACGTCCGGCCAGGTCGTGATGCAGACGGCGATCGGCGGTGCCGGCACACTGTTCGGGCCGCTGGTGGGCGCGACGGTGTGGCTGTATCTGAGCGACTTTTTCCAGAACACATTGCATCTCGGCGCCACATGGAAGTTGGTGCTCGGCATCGTTTTCGTGCTGCTGGTCTGTTTCCTGCGGCGCGGCATCGTCGGTGCGATCGTCGATCTCTATGGGTTGACCGGCGGCCGCAAGCGCATCGAACGGGCCAATACCGCGGTCGAGAGTGCGCCGCACGTCGTGACGGTCGTCGAACCGATGCCGGCGCGCCGGCATGGCACTGCGCCAGCATCCGGACCGATCCTGCAGGTGCAGGGCCTAACCAAACGCTATGGCGGCATCACAGCCAACAGCAACATCGACTTCAGTGTCGATCATGGGGAGATACGGGGCATCATTGGACCCAACGGCGCGGGCAAGACCACGTTCTTCAAGATGCTCACCTGCGAGATCGCGCCGACCTCCGGCCGCATCATGCTGGCCGGCCGCGACATTACGGGCATGGGCGTGTCCGAGGTGTGCCAGCTCGGGCTCACCAAGAGCTACCAGATCAACCAGCTGTTCGACCGCCTGACGGTGCGGCGGAACCTGATGATTGCCGCGCTGGGCGAGGCGCGTGGAAAGTTCCGGCTTGACCTGTTCAAGAGTATCCACAGCGTTCCCGGTCTCAATGAGCAGGTCGAGCGAACGGCGGCGCTGGTGAACCTTACGGCGCGGCTCGATCGGCCCGTTTCGGAACTGGCCTATGGCGAGAAGCGGCGGCTGGAAATCGGCCTTGCGCTGGCGACGTCGCCGAGCCTGCTCCTGCTTGACGAGCCGCTTGCCGGCATGAGCCCGCGCGAGCGCGTCGAGACCGTGGCGCTGCTCAAGTCAATCGCGCGTGGACGCACGATGATCATCATCGACCACGACATGGATTCGCTCTTCGAGCTGGTCGAGAAAGTGACCGTCCTGCAGGAGGGCAGGGTACTGGTCGAAGGCATGCCCGCTGAGATCAAGACCAACGCAAAGGTGCAGGAAGCCTACCTCGGCGGGGTACATGGAGAGGTGGCATGAGCCTGCTCGAAGTCAGGGCGTTGAACAGCTATTATGGCGACAGTCACATTCTGTTCGACGTCTCATTGAGGGTCGAGAAAAACGAGGTCGTGGCGCTGCTCGGGCGCAACGGCGCGGGCAAGTCGACGACGCTGAAGAGCCTGATGGGCGTGGTGACGCCACGAGCCGGCTCGGTTGAGCTCGACGGGGTTGAGCTGGTTGGCAGGAAGGCGCACAGCATCGCTCGGGAAGGCATGCAGCTCGTGCACGAGAATCGGCGCATCTTCGGCAGCCTGAGCGTCGAGGAAAACATCATTCTGGCCGGATTGACCGCCGACGACCGCTGGCCGCTGGAACGTATCTACACGATGTTCCCACGGCTGAAGGAACGGCGCACCAGCCGGGGCACGGATCTCTCGGGTGGCGAACAGCAGATGTTGGCCATAGCCCGTGCATTGGTGCGCAACCCGAAGATCCTTCTGCTTGATGAACCCTTCGAAGGACTTGCTCCAGTCATTGTGCACGATCTGGTGCGCGCCTGCCGCGAACTGGCCCAGGCAGGGCAGACAATCGTGCTGGTGGAACAGAACATCGCCGCGACGCTGGCGCTCGCGAGCCGCGTTTATATCATCAACAACGGCCATATCGCCCACGAGGGCCCGGCCGCCGAGCTCAAGACACAGCCGGGGCTGCTGCAGCATCATCTCGGCGTCTAGGGGCGAGCAGCCGCGGATGGCGTTCGACTTCCGACCGCCTTCGGCCATCCGTGCTTCATGCCGGCGACTATCCAGGGCCATCGCTTGCAGGACCATATCGCCTTCTGGCACCAGCCGCTGATCGCCGGAAATATCAGGACAGTCTCCAGGTTGGAGTCGGCCTGGATGATTGCCGACCTGCCGTGTTGGAAAAGAGAGGCACCGTTCGATTTTCGAGGAATTTCAAGTCGAGCCGGCGCCGGCTTCGGCGGCAATCGAGCAGATGATCGCGTGGAACCCGGAACGGATCGTGTCGACGCACGGTTGATGGTCTCCGGCGGTGCGGTGGGCGAACTGAGGCGAGCCTTCCGCCGGGTCTTATAAAGAGTGTTTCGCCGGCTTGTGCACCGCAAACGAGCGCTCTGATATTTGGCGCGAGGACACCGAGATGACTGAACGACCGGAGAGATATCGAAATGCGATTGTCCCTCATATCTACGTCGACGGGGCGTCGGATGGGATCGCGTTCTACGAGCGGGCATTCGGAGCGATGGAATTGTTCCGAATTGCCCACCCAGGCGGCAAAATCATGCACGCCGAGATTTTGATCTGCGGAGCCGTGATCATGATCGGGGATCCGGACGAGAGACTATACGGCGAGCCGCGGACACTTGGTCGCTGCACAGCTGGCCTTCACATCTTCACTGATGATAACGCGACCTTGCTGCGGCGCGCGGTCAAGGCTGGCGCGGAAGAGATTCAGCCACCCACGAATATGTTCTATGGCGCCAGTTCCGCCACCGTGCGCGATCCCTTCGGCCACGTCTGGGTGCTCCTGTCGTGGAGGGAGGACCTCGATCCGGCAGAGATGGAACGGCGCGGGAATGCGCTCCTGGCCTAAAGAAGAAAACGCTGGCGACATGCTAAATGCGGCTGTTCGCTGTGCGGCTCGTTAGTGAGAACCGGCTCGGAAACCTCCGCGAGGCAGTGAGCTTCGCCCGAGCGGCGTCGCAGCATTCTCCACAGGACGTGAGAGGTGTGGGGCATCGAGATTGCTCCCGGATCTCTGAACCCGCAGCGTCAATCATTCAGATGCTTCGCGTCAGGGCATCGGCCTTTGCCGCTTTCCATTCCGCCGGCTCCGCCCTGCGCCATTCGGTTTCCCCTGCGGCGTGCCGAGCAGCACGCAAACGGCGATTTCATGAAGCGGTTGCGCGGCGCCTTGGACGACGTAGTCCAGGCTCGAGCGATCGGAGATCAGGGTCGGCAGGCGCAAGGTGCCGATCAATCCTTCCGCCTCGAAGCGGGAGCGTAGAAGTTTGTAGAGTCCGGCATTGCAGGTAAACGGGCCGGTGATGAACACCTTCTCGGGGAAAAGCAGCCTGCAGGCGTTCCCCAGCGCGCGCGCCATAAGATCGACGGCGACCCGGATTTCGGGAATATCCGTCAGCTCCATCGTCTCGATTTGGCTGGAGAGGAGTTCCTCCTCCCCTGAAGCCCACGGATATATCTCCCGTATGACCGGCAACAGGGCTGACAGCGAAGCTGCTGTTTCGAGACAGCCCCGGTTGCCGCATCCGCAGGGGCGATCCTTGAGCACGTTGAAACGCCAATGGCCGATTTCGCCGAAGGGGCCGCCCTGGCGCATCGGCGCATCGTCGCTGCCGCGATAGGCCAGGCCGATGCCCCAACCCCAATGAAGAATGAAGGCGCCATCCAGCCTTTCCATGCCCGGCACGGCGTATCGGGCGCTCAATTCGACATCCAGTTGGCGAAACAGGAACACGCGCGGCGTGATGCCATCGAGCGCCTTGCCGACGTCGAAATCGCGAACGTTCGGCCATCGCGAGGTCAATATCCACGTCCGGGTCTTCACGTCCACGATGCCGGAAACGGCAACGGACGTTCCGACATGACGCATGCCAGACGGGCAGCTGCCGAGCAGACCGGCGACAAGGTCACGCATCGTCGCGGTCATGCGGGCCGAATCGGCGTCGGACGGAACATGGGCGGTTTGCCGGGCGAGGACACTTCCGCGGAAATCGACAAGGACGCCAACCAGTTCCTGGCTGGAAACAAGAAGGACGGTCGCGCCCGCGCAACCGGGGTTCAAAACGATTTGCGCCGGTGGGCGGCCACGGCCGCTCACCTGGCCGACGCTTTGCTCGATGATGCCCCTGCCGACGAGGTCGGCGATGGCGCGCGAGATCGCCATCGAGGTCATGTCCAACTCGGCGGCAAGTGCGGCGCGGGATTTGCCGCCGCCTTCGTGCAGGCTGGCGATGACGCGTGCGCAGTCGCGTTGGCGGGCGTCCTCGAAATCCGCGGTGTAGAGCGTCAACATGCCCGGATTCTTTTCCTTTCGCATTTCTGGATAACATTATTCAAAAATGGCTTGCAAGCGGTATCAAGCCGTGTACTCTCCGCGTAAGGAATCTTGGCGATCGGCCGCAACATGATTACTCCCGGTCTGGTCGACATGCAGGTCAATGGCTTCGCCGGCGTCGATTTCAACTCGGGGACCCTGACGGCGGCGGAACTCGACGAAGCGCTGGAGGCCCTCCTGGCGTGCGGCGTGACAGCGTGCCTGCCGACGATCATCACGGCAAGGCCGGACGAATTGTCGGCGCGGTTCAGCGCTCTCGACAAGGCTGTCTCCGAAAGCCGCCTCGGTCCCCTCATGTGCCCCGGCTATCATCTGGAAGGTCCGTTCCTCAATCCCGCCCCGGGTTATTCCGGATGCCATCCCGCCTCGGCGATGACCGCTGCGGATCCTGCGCTCATTGAGCGTCTGCAGTCGCTGCTCAAGCGCCCGATCCTTTTGACGACGCTGGCTCCCGAAGTGGAAGGTGGCATTGCTTTCATACGGGCCATGAACCGGCACAACATTCTTGTTTCGATCGGCCACTCGGCTTGCGGTTTTGAGCTCGTGGCGCAGGCCGCGGCGGCTGGCGCTGTCCTTTCCACCCATCTCGGCAACGGGCTGCCGCAAACCTTGCCGAAACTGGACAATACCCTGTTTGCCCAACTGGCCGAAGACCGTCTCGCCGCGACATTCATCGCCGACGGGATTCACGTTCCGCCAGGCGCGTTGAAATCGCTGGTCCGGGCAAAAGGGCTGGACCGGTCGGTCCTGGTTACCGATGCCGTTTCGGCGGCCGGTGCGCCGCACGGGTCTTACGAATTTGCCGGAATGCGGGTCGAGAGCCGCGCCGATGGCTCGGTCCGCGTTCCTGGCGGCATCGGGCTCGCCGGGTCGGCGCTGCGACTGGACGACGCCGTGCGCAACCTGGTGCGCTGGGGCATCGCCGGTTTCGCACAGGCTGTCGATATGGCCTCGGCAAATGTGATGGCGCTGCTGCAGCCGGTGCTGGACGCGCATGGCCTTCGCGTGCCCGCCAGCGAGATCGAGTGGGCGCCCGACATGACCATCACCCATGCGCGCGTCGGAGAAGAAGAACGCGAATACGACCGGCAAACGACAAAATGGGAAGGAAGACAACCATGACTGCTCGTGAACTCAAGGTGAATCGCCGCACCATCCTTGGCGGCATTGGCGGTACATTCCTCGCCGGCACGACGCGGGCCTGGGCGCAGTCACCCAAATTGCCGGCATCGCCGGTCGTCATTTCGGTGATGGACGTGGGCGGCGCGCTGGCGCTTTCGCAGCCGGCCTTCGAAAACTACGCCAAGAAATATCCCGAGCGCACCGAACGGATCGTCTTCACCAAGGCGCCGGTGACCGAGCTTGCCGGAAAGCTGCGCGCGCAGCAAGAAGCCAACCGCGTCGATATCGACATGGTGCTGACCGGCTCCGACGGTCTGGCGGCAGGCCTAGCCAACGGCACATGGATCAAGATTCTGCCTGATTTCAACGACAAGTTTCCCAAAATCGAGGACAATTACGAACCGGCCGCACTGGCCCTGCACAAGAAGCAGGGCGCAGGATATGGCGTTGTCGTCAACTACTATCCTTCCGGCCCGCTGATCGAATACGCCCCTGAGCGGGTGAAGGAGGTTCCCGGCTCGGTCGAGGAGCTGCTAGCCTGGGCCAAGGCCAATCCGGGCCGCTTCATGTATGCGCGGCCCACCAATTCCGGCCCTGGCCGCACATTCATGATGGGTCTCCCCTACCTGCTCGGCGACAAGGATCCGCAGGATCCCGTCGACGGCTGGGAGAAGACGTGGGGTTATCTGGCAGAGATCGGCCAGTATATCGACTATTATCCCGCGGGCACCGGCGTCACCATGAAGGAATTCGGGGAAGGCAGCCGCGACATCATCATTTCGACCACGGGATGGGATATCAATCCACGTGCCCTCGGCATCGTGCCGGAATCGGCAAGGATCGGCACGCTCAAGGGCTTCCATTGGGTTTCGGACGCCTTTTTCATGTGCGTTCCGAAAGGCATTTCCGACGACAAGCTCGCCGTGGTGCTTGATCTGATGGCATTTTTGCTTACGCCCGAAGCGCAGGCTTATTCCTACGATGAGGGCTATCTCTACCCCGGCCCGGCGGTGAAGAACGTGCCTGTCTCCATGGCGCCGCAGCACAGCCAGGACATCGTCAAACGTTTCGGCAGGGACGAGTATGCCAGCCTCATCGCCGACAACCCGATCGAACTGCCGCTGCCGCCGGAAAAGATGATCGCCGCCTTCCGAAAGTGGGACGAATTGGTCGGCGCAAAGAAATCCTGATGCTTCGCCAAAGGCCGGCCGCGTCGAGGGGCTGGCGCTAGGATAATGCAGCATGCCAGGCGCGGCCTGACGCGGCCTGTCCGCGACGGGACCTTCAGCGCAGCGGGGCGTCATTTGCGTTGCATTCGATACTAATAGACTAATATATCATTCGTCTGGGAGAGCCGGGATGAAAGTGTGGAGATGCCGCTCTTTCAAGGAGATAAATGAGGAGGACGACGACGATGTTCACGATTTCACGCCGCCAGGCGCTCGGCGGATTGGCCGGGTTTGCAGCGCTGCCCTTTGGCAGGTCATTCGCCGACGAGCTTGCCCTGCCCACTTCGCCGGTGGCGCTCAACATCATTGATGTCGCGGGCAATCTGCAGCTTACCCAGGCGGCAATCGAGAAATTCGGCAAGGAAAATCCGGGGCTCGTCTCCAAGATCACGTTCTCGCGCGCGCCGTCCCCCGAACTGCCGGCCAAGCTCGCCGCGCAGCAGGCGGCCAACCGGGTCGACATCGACCTGGTGCTGACGGGGCCGGGTGCCATGTCGGACGGCATCACCCAGGGCCTGTGGATCGACGTGTGGACGAAATACCCCACTGTGCTGCCCAAGGCTGAGGACGTCTATCTCGACAGCGCCTTGATGATGCAGAAGAACTTCGGCCAGAACGAAGGCGTCGCCGTCGTCTATTCGCCGTCGGGCCCACTCTTCGAATATGCGCCGGACAGGGTCAAGACCATCCCCAGGAACACCGACGAACTGCTGGCGTGGGTGAAGGCCAATCCCGGCAAATTCTGCTATGCGCGGCCGGTCAATTCGGGACCGGGCTGGACCTTCCTGATGGCCATGCCCTACATCCTCGGCGACAAGAATCCTTCCGATCCCATCAATGGCTGGGAGAAGACCTGGGCCTATCTGAAGGCGCTGGATGAAGGCATCGATTACTATCCCTCCGGCACCACGGTGACGATGAAGGAGCTGGCCGAGGGCACCCGCGACATGATCGTTTCCACCTTCGGCTGGGACATCAACCCGCGTGTGTTGGGCATCGTGCCGAAGGAGATCGAGACGTTTGCGCTCGAAGGCACGCATTGGGTGCCCGATACGCAGTTCATGTGCATTCCCAAGGGCGTCGCGGAGGAAAAGGTCGCGGTTCTGGTCAAGCTCATGGCCTTCATGCTCGAACCCGCGCAGCAGGCCTATACCTACGACAAGGGCTATTTCTATCCCGGTCCAGCGGTCAAGGGGGTACCACTCAGCGCCGCGCCGCAGGAAAGCCAGGACGCCATCGCAGAGTTCGGCCGCCCACAATATGAAGAGCTGATCAGGAAGTTCCCGGTCGAAGCGCCGTTAAAGCCGGAAGCACTGGTCGCCGCCTTCGAGAAATGGGACCGCGAGGTCGGTGCCAACAAGATGAAATAGCGGACCAATGCGATTTGCCGTGATCGGCATCGATCATCGTCACGTCTATGACCTGATCGGTGGGCTTCTGGATGCCGGCGCCGAGTGCGCCGGCTACGATCCCGCGACGACCGATCCCAAGGTTGCCGCCGGCATCGCCGAGCGTTTTCCACGGATCGCGCCGGTCGAACGACGGCGCCTGATCGAGCATCCCGCCATCGACCTCGTCGTTACCGCGGCTGTCCCCTCCGACCGGGCCGCCATTGCCGTCGAGGCCATGTGGCATGGCAAGGACGTGCTTGCGGACAAGCCCGGCCTGACCACGTTCGAGCAGCTTGCCGCCGTGCGGCAGACCGTGCGTGAGACGGGACGCATCTTTTCGATCTGCTTTTCGGAGCGCCTCCTGACCCGAGCCTCGACGCTGGCGACGCAGCTGGCGATGGAGGGCGCCATCGGCGAAGTCATCCATGTGACGGGCCTGGGGCCGCACCGGCTCAACCGTGCGCTACGCCCGGCGTGGTTTTTCGATCCCGTGAATTACGGCGGCATCCTGGTCGATATCGCCTCGCACCAAATTGATCAGTTCCTGTTCTATACTGGCTGCGCCGACGCGAATGTCGTTTCAAGTGCGGTCGGCCATTTTGGCGCTCCTGACATTCCAGCATTCCAGGATTTCGGCGACATCCTCCTGCGGGGAGACAAAGCGAGCGGCTATATCCGCGTCGACTGGTTCACCGCCGACGGGCTGCCGACCTGGGGGGATGGACGGCTCATCCTGCTCGGCACCAAGGGCACGATCGAACTTAGGAAATATGTCGACATAGCCGGCAAACCTGGCACGGACCACGTATTCCTCGTCGATGGCCAGGGCACGCGCCATTTCGATGCGTCGGGCGAAAAGATATCCTATTTCGAGCGCCTGCTTGCCGACATGTGCGAGCGTACCGAAACGGCGATGACGCAGGAGCATGTCTTCACGGTCTGCCGGCTGGCGCTCGAGGCGCAGGCGGCGGCGGTCGTCGTGACGGGGCAGGAAAGGAACGCGCGATGAGCAGGCTACGTGTCGCCATGATCGGCTTGGGTCCGGCGGCGTTGCCGCATGCGAAGAGCCTCGTCGATCTTGCCGGCAGGATCGAGGTGAAATGGGCGGCCAGCCGCAGCCAGGCGACGGCAGAAGCCTTTGCCGACCAGTTTTCCTTTCCCGTGACGACCGATATTGCGGCCGCGATTGCCGATCCCGAAGTTCAGGCGGTGCTGGTGCTGACGCCGGCCAACGCACATCTGGCGGTGGCCGAACTGGCCCTTGCCGCCGGCAAGCACGTGCTCGTCGAAAAGCCGCTCGAAACAACACTGGCCCGCGCCGAGAAGCTGGTCACGCTGGCCCGCGGGGCCGGCCTGCGCCTCGGCGTCGTCCTGCAGCACCGTTTCCGGCCGGCCAGCCTGCGGCTGCGCCAACTGCTGGCTTCCGGCGCCATCGGCACGGTGGAGGCGGCCAGTCTTCGGGTTCCGTGGTGGCGGCCGCAGGCCTACTACGACACCGGCGGCCGCGGCAGCTTCGCGCGGGACGGGGGCGGCGTGCTGTTGTCGCAGGCCATCCACGCCATCGACCTTTTCCGCTCTCTGCTGGGAGAGGTAGAGGTGCTGGCTTCGCAGGTGCGGACGACTGGCCTGCACCGGATGGAGGCTGAGGATTACGTCACCGCCCTGATGCGGCTCGGCAACGGCTCACCGGCCTCGCTGCTCGCCACGACGGCGGCCTATCCGGGCTCGCCTGAAACCATGGAGCTTGTCGGCTCGCTCGGCACGGCCACGCTGACCGGCGGGGCGCTGAGCGTCGACTGGCTCGACGGGCGCGAAGAGCGCGTCGAGGCGGAGGGGAAGACAGGCAGCGGCGCAGCCATCATGGACTTCCCCCATGACGCGCACCGTGCGCTGATTGACGATTTCGCCGATGCGATTTCGCAAGACCGCGATCCAGTCGTGACGGGTGAGGAGGCGCTCCAGACACAGCGCCTGATCGCAGCCCTCATCCGTGCGGATCCGGCCAGCAACCAACCCGTATAAGAGCGCTTCCTTCGAACCTCGAACGCTCCAGGATTCCTGGAGAGTGGCTTTCCGCCGCCATCATGCGGCGGAAAGAAAGCCTGTTTCAGGCGGAGGCGGGCTGCTGCTTTGCCCGCGCTACAATCTGCGTCGGATTGACGAAGCGCAGTGCGATCAGCAGCCAGACCAGCGTCGTTATCATATACACCACGGCCATCGCGTCGATCGACTGCACCGCGCGCACGCCCGAGGCGAAGACAGAATAGTACAGCGCCACGACGAGCGTCTGGCTGGTCGGCCCGGCCGTCAGGAAGGTCAGTTCGAACATGCCGATGGTACGCACCAGCACCAGCAGCAGAGCCGCCAAGATGCCCGGCATCAGCATCGGCAGCAGAACATGGAGAAAGAGCTGGAACGTGTTGGCGCCGAAGACGCGCGCGGCCGCCTCGATCTTGGGATCGATCTGCTCGATGAAGGGGATCATCACCAGGATGACGAAAGGAACCGTCGGCACGAGATTGGCCAGCACCACGCCCCAGAATGTGCCGCCGACCCCCGACTGATAGAGCACGGTGGCCAGCGGGATGCCGAAGGTGATCGGCGGCACCAGAAGCGGCAGCAGGAACAGAAGCATGATCAGCTTCTTGCCGGGAAAATCGCGCCGCGCCAGCGCATAGGCCGCCGTCACGCCGAGCAGGCCTGAAAGCGCGACCACGGTGAAGGCGATCTGGAAGGTTACGATCAGGATATCGTGCAGCTGGAATTCCGCCCAGGCGGCGAAATACCAGCGGGTGGTGAAGCCGGCAGGAATCCATGTGCCCAGCCAGCGCGTGCCGAAGGACGACAGGATGACCGTGGCAATCATCGCCGCGAGGTTGAGTACGAAGAAACCCACCACCACCCAGATGGCGGTGATCCAGAGCTTGGCGGCGATGGTTGTGTCGCGGATCATGTCAGCCCTTTCCGCCTGCGGTGCTGCCACGATAGAACAGGTTGCGCAGCATCAGGATGGCGACGACGATGACCAACTGCACACCGGCCATGATCATCGCGATTGCCGAGGCCATCGAGTAGTCATATTGCTCGAAGGCGGCCTGGTAGGCTGCAATCGAGATGACGCGGGTCGGCCCGGCCGGCGCACCGAGCAGAACCGCCGACGGAAAGACGGCGAAGGCCTGTACGAACGAAAGCAGGAAGGCGATGGCCAGGCCGGGGATCAGCAGCGGCAGGAACACATAGCGGAACCGCTGCCAGGAGCGCGCGCCGTGGGTCGCCGCCGCCTGTTCCAGTGCCGGATCGATGCCTGTCACGTAGGAAAGCGTCAAAAGGAACGTGAACGGGAAACCGGTGATGATCAGCGACGCGAAAACACCCCAGTAATTGTTGGTGAGTTTCACGGGACTGCCGATGACGCCGAACAACATCAGCGTGCGGCTGAACCAGCCCTGCGGTCCCAGATAGTTGAGCAGGCCTTCCGCCACCAGCACCGTGCCGAGCGTTACCGGCAGCACGAGGATGGTGGTCAGCATGCGCTGGTGCGTCATCAGGCGAACGCGAAATGCGATGGGCAGCGCCAGCGCCAGGCTGATAACGGTGACCGGCACCGCCAGCCACAGCGTGGTGGCAATGGTGTTGTAGAGGAACGGGTCGGTGAAGAAACGCTGGTAGTTGGCGAGGAGCCCCCCTTCCTTCGGCTGGAAGGACAGGAGCAGGCCGTAGACAAAGGGATAGACGAAGATCGCCAGCGTAAACAAGGCGGCCGGAAGCACCAGAAGGGTGACGCCGTCGATCCCGTGCAAGGCCAGCCGCTGGCGCAGAGAAGGAGAGGGCGTATGATCGAGCGTCGACATCGCCATCCTCAGGCCGCGTAGATCAGGGCATGGGCAGAATCGATCGAGAGCGAAACCGTGTTCCCGACCGACGCGGCCTGGCTGGCATGGAAAATCAGCTCGAGGCCGCCCTCGGTGCGTGCCGTGCCGACGAATTCCCGGCCGCGATACTCGATGGTTTGGACCTTCGCATCGAGCGTCCCGACGCCCTTGTCGCTCACGGTGACATCGTCCGGCCTGGCGGCGATCACGGCGTGCGCGCCAACCGCGAGATCGTCGCGCACTCTGCCCGAAAGGCTGACGCCGCCGACTTCGACCGTGGCAATGTCGCCGTCGCGCCGGGTGACCTTGCCGGTTAGCCGGTTGCGGTAGCCCATGAATTCGGCGACGTCGAGATGGTCCGGGCTCTCATAGAGGTCCCGCGGAGCGCCGACCTGCCGGATTCGGCCATCGCGCAGCACGACTATGCGGTCGGCAAGCGACAAGGCCTCATCCTGGTCATGCGTCACATAAAGGGTGGTGGCCCCGAGCTGGTTGTGGATGCGCCGGATTTCCGCACGCATCTCGATGCGCAATTTCGCGTCGAGGTTGGAGAGCGGCTCGTCCATCAGCACCAGCGGCGGCTCGATGACGATGGCGCGGGCGATGGCGACCCGCTGCTGCTGACCGCCTGACAGTTGACCCGGCAGCTTGTGGCCCTGCGTTTCCAGCCGCACCAGTCCCAGCGCCTCGTCGACGCGTTGCGTGATCTCGGTCTTGGGCGTGCCGCGCATCTTCAGGCCGAAGCCGATATTGGCTTTGACGGTCATATGCGGGAACAGCGCATAGTTCTGGAAGACCATGCCGAAGCCGCGGTCTTCCGGCTTAAGCTGGTCGATACGCTTGTCGTCGAGATAGATGCTGCCGCCCGTGGTGGAAAGCAGTCCGGCGATGCAGTTCAGGGCGGTCGACTTGCCGCAGCCCGAAGGTCCGAGCAGGGCGATGAATTCCCCCTTGCGCACGGTCAGCGAAACGTCACTCAGCGCGCTCATACTGCCGAATTTTCGACTCATATGATCGAGGCGGAGTTCGTCGAATTTCGACGAGGCGAGCAGCATCCGTTCGTAGCCCCATTGTTGTAGGCGAACCGGGCGGCATGCCCGGTTCCTATTATGCGCTGAAACTCAAAGGTTTGTCATTTCGCGGCGGCGGCGACCTGTTCGTCCCAGGTTCGGAATGCCGTGACCATCGAAGCTGGCTCCAGCGGCAGTTCGATCGGATTGTTGGCGATCAGGTCGGCATATTCGGTGCGGCCGAATTCGGCGATCGCATCCTGGCTTTCCTGCGGCGCCATGTCGAGGGTGACATCCTTGACCGCCGGGCCCGGATAGAAATAGCCCTCGTCATAGGTATAGGCCTGCTGCTTAGGCGTCAGCAGGAATGCCATCAGGTCCTTGAGCACGGCCAGTTTTTCGTCGCTGACCCCTTTCGGCACGCACATGTAATGGGCGTCGGCGACCCAATGGAAGCCTTTCAGCGCCCCAACCTTGGCTTCCTTCGGCACGACGCCGAGAACGCGCGGGTTGATGTCCCAGCCAGTCGTCGACACAGTCATGTCGCGCGTGCCTTCGCCGAGTTCCTTCATCAGCGCACCGGTGCCGGTCGGATAATATTCGATGTATTTGTGCAGTTCCTTAAGATAGGCCCAGGTCTTGTCCCAGCCCTTGACCGGATCCTTCGGATCGCTGTCGCCGAGCAGATAGGGAAGACCCATCAGGAAGGTGCGGCCGGGGCCGGAATTGGCCGGGCGCGCATAGAGGAACCGGTTCGGGTTCTCCTTGGCCCACGCCAGAAGCTCCTCCGCCGTGGTCGGCACCGTCTTGACCTTGTCGGGCATGTATTCGAGCAGCGGCCCGGACGGGTAGTAGGTGACGACGACGCCGTGGTCCTTGGCCAGCGTCTGCATCCGCGCTGCCGGCTCCTGATAGATATCGGCCAGCTTCGGCAAGGCGCCCGAATCGTCAGGAAGCAGCTTGACCCACAGGTCCATCTCGAGGCCTGCCGACAGCGCATCCGTTCCGGTAAGCACGAGGTCGATATCGACGCGGTTCGCCGCTTGCTGCGCCTTGATCTTGCCCGGAAGCTCCGGGGCCGGCGCCTTGGTGAAGACGATGTTCGAGATCAGTTCCGGCTTGGCCGTCTTGTAATTCTCGATCGCCTTCTGGGTTAGCGCCAGATTGCCGGCGACATCGACGATATTGATGGTGACGGGCGCGGTCGGCAGCTTGGCGGTCTGGGCAAACGCGCGCGCAACCGGAAGCGCCGCCATGCCGGCTAATCCGCCGACCGCCTGTCGCCGAGTGATCTTGATCATCTTCAACTCCTCCGCTGGTCCTGTCTTGTCCGGCAGGATTTCAATTTTGATATATTAATCTACCAGTCATCAAAAACAACCGCTTTCTGCTCCGTGCATGAACCGCTGCGCCAATCATGCCACGGTGGCTGCGGCGCCGTCGTTCAAAAGATCGGTCAATACGGTTCCCAGGCTTGCGAAATGGGCTCGGCCGGGAGATCGGTGCCGAGGACCTGCTTCAGCCGCAGGAAGACGGCGGCCAGTTGGGCAGCCAAGCCGATCTTTGCGGTCCGCGCGCCCGATCCCGGCCGGCAGGTCACCCAGGTCCGATTGGAAAGCCGCTGCGCCATGGTCAGAGCCTATAGGCTTTCTTGGCCAGGCGGTAGGCGAGATCGTGCGCCACTTCCTGCGCCTCGTCCTCGTCGAGCCGGTGGTCAGCCACCAATTCCGCGAGAAAATTGCAGTCGACGCGGCGCGCCATGTCGTGCCGCGCGGGGATCGAACAGAAGGCACGGGTGTCGTCGTTGAAGCCCACCGTGTTATAGAAGCCAGCTGTCTCCGTGGTAAGTTTGCGAAACCGGTACATGCCTTCGGGGCTGTCGAAAAACCACCAGGGCGGGCCGAGGCGCAGCGCCGGATAATGCCCGGCAAGCGGCGCAAGCTCGCGCCCATAGGCCGTCTCGTCCAGTGTGAACAGGATCAATGTCAGGCGCGTGTCGTTGCCGAACGCGTCGAGGAGCGGCTTGAGGTCGTGGACATAATCGGTGCCGGTGGGAATGTCTGCGCCCTTGTCGAAGCCGAACTCGGTGAAAATCTGCGGGTTGTGGTTGCGGAAAGAGCCGGGATGGATTTGCATGACCAGGCCGTCCTCGACGCTCATGCGCGCCATTTCGGTCAGCATTTGTGCGCGGAACAGGTCCGCATCCTCGGGCGAGACATCGGCCTTCAGCACCCGGTCGAACAGAGCCGTTGCTTCCGCCTTCGACAGGTCGGCGGTGCGGGCATTCGGATGGCCGTGGTCGGTGGACGTCGCGCCGCGCTGCTTGAAGTAGGCACGGCGGATGCGGTGCGCCTCAAGATAGCCGGGATAGCTGGTCGGCGTTCCGGCCAACGCCAGGAACCGCTCCACCTCGGCATGGAAACCCTTGCGCGAAGGGTCGACGACGGCGTCTGGCCGGTAGGCTGGCACAACCTGGCCGTCCCAGCCGGAAGCCTTGATCGCATCATGCGCGGCAAGCGCATCGGTGGCGGCGTCCGTCGTTGAGATGGCTTCGATGTTGAAACGCTTGTAGAGCGCGCGCGGGCGCATCTCCGGCCGTTCGAGCTGTTCGGCGATGCGATCATAAAGAAGGTCGGCATTCTTCGCGCCGAGCCGCTCTTCGATTCCGAAGACCGTTGCCAGCGAATGCTCGAACCACAGCCGTGTCGGCGTGCCGCGGAAAAGGGCGTAGTTCTCGGCGAAGCGGCGCCAGATCTTGCGGGGATCGGTTTCGATCGGGCCCCCATCCAGTCGTGGGACGCCGAAATCTTCCATGCGCATTCCCTGGGAATAGAACATGCGCAAAATGTAGTGGTCGGGCTTGACGAACAGCGTGGCCGGATCCGGGAACGGCAGGTCATACGCATACCAATCCGGCTCGGTATGGCCGTGCGGGGAGATGATCGGCAAGGCACGCACGCCTTCATAGAGGCGCCTGGCGATGGAACGGACGGTAGGATCAGGCGAAAAAAGCCCGTCGGGATGGAGCGGCATTGCAAAATCCTTGCGGTCGAGCCGCGAAAGCGGCGTTCGGAAGGGAGGGGCGATTGAATGCGCGCGATCATAATTTGGGATGAAGCGGCGTTCCGATATTGGCGAACAGTAAGGAATAATATATTAATATGTCAACTGATTGAAGATCGGGGATCGAGAAATGACATCAGCAAAGGCGCATGCGGGCATTGCGGGCTCCGACCGCGACGCCGTCTCCGTTCGAACGAAGATGCGTCGGCCGGGCATCGTGCGTACGACGGCTGCGTCCGCAGTATACCGCGAACTGCACGAGGCGATCGTATCCATGCAGCTTAAGCCCGGCAACGCCTTGAATGAAAAGGTGCTGACCGAGCGTTTCGGTGTCAGCCGCACGCCGGTGCGCGAGGCGTTGATTCGCCTGGTCGAAGACGGGCTGGTCAATATCTATCCTCAGTCGGGAACCTTCGTCGCGCCGATACCGATCTCGCTCATTCCCGAAGCCGTCGTCATCCGTAAGGCGCTGGAAGGCGCCACGGTCGAAAAGGCAGCGCAATGCGCAAACGGCGACGATGTGGGAAAGCTCGACGACATATTGGCGCGGCAGCGGTTCCTTGCCGAACGACAGGACATGAACGGATTTCACGAGGCCGACGAGGCCTTTCACGAGGCGATTGCCCGAATAGCCAGCTATTCCGGCATCTGGAACTATCTGAAGCCGGTCAAGGTGCAGATCGACCGGGCGCGACGCATGACGCTGCCGGCGCTTGGCCGCATGGACCATGTGATCGGCGAGCATACGGTCATCCGCAACGCCATAGCGGCGCATGACGTGAAGGCTGCCTGTGAGGCCATGCGAATCCATCTGGGCGCTGTCATTCCCGATGTCGAGCAACTGCGCGACGCCTACCCCGACTGGTTTATTTGAGCCGACCAGCCCTGAAATAGTTGGAGAAATGACGAATGCGCGAGGCATGGAGATGGTTTGGGCCGGACGCGGGGGTTCCGCTCGATGCGGTGCGTCAGGCCGGCGCCACCGATATCGTATCGGCGTTGCACGAAGTCCCGATCGGGCGTGCCTGGACGAAGGCGGAGGTGGCGACGCGCAAGGCGACGATCGAGGATACGCCGTCCGACCGCTCGCCGCTTGTCTGGTCGGTCGTTGAAAGCATACCGGTCCCCGACGCTGTCAAGCGTCACGGGGGCGAGGCGAAAGTCGAGATCGAGGCCTGGATCGCCAGCATGGAAGCGGTTGCGGCCAACGGCATCCATATCATCTGTTTCAATTTCATGCCCCTGGTGGACTGGACCCGCACCGATCTCGATTACGAACTGCCAAGCGGCGCGACCGCGATGCGTTTCGACCAGGACCGGTTCGCAGCCTTCGACCTGCACATCCTGCAGCGCAGGGGAGCCGAAGCCGATTATTCGAACGAGGACCGCGAGCGGGCGAAAGCTGTTTTCGAGGCGATGAGCGAAGAGGAGGCCGCGACCCTCGTCGCCAACATCGCCAGTGCGCTGCCGGGCTCGACCACGGAGCCGTTGACGGTCCCGCAATTTCGCGACCGGCTGGAGCGTTATGCGGGCATCGATGCCGCCCGGCTGCGCCACCATCTCACCGAATTCCTGGCGGCGATCGCGCCCGCCGCAGAGGGCAGCGGCGTCCGGCTTGCGCTGCATCCGGACGATCCGCCCCGCCCGCTCTTCGGTCTGCCGCGGGTGGCCTCGACCGCCGCCGACTACAACGCGCTCTTCGAGGCAGTTCCGTCGCCGGCCGTCGGCATGTGCTTTTGCACCGGAAGCCTTGGCGTGCGCGCCGACAACGATCTTCCGGCGATGGCGAAGCATTTCGCTCCGCGCATCCCCTTCGCGCATTTGCGGGCGACCAAGCGCGAAGGCGATGGCCGCACCTTCCATGAAGCAGCGCATCTGGACGGCGACGTGGACATGGTTGCGGTCCTGCGCGAATTGTTGGCCGAAGACGGCAAACGCGAACCGCACGACACCATCGTCTTCCGCTCCGACCACGGCCACCGCATGCTGGATGATCTCACAAAGAAGGTGAATCCCGGCTATCCGGCGATAGGTCGCCTGCGCGGTTTGGCGGAACTGCGCGGCGTGATCCACGCGCTTCAGTCGAAGGGTTGACCACACGGCAAGGTCTACCCTGATCGGCGCGGCCTTCGGTCCGCCTGCGCCGATCCTGCCCTATCCTGACGTCGATCGGCATTAGGTAGTTTCCCCTGTGGAGGACTGTCCTCGCGGGACAGGCCGGCTATCCGACCTGTTCCAGGCCAATCAATCCTTGACACGACTTCGTGCAAGCGCTTTCATGCAAGCGCTTGCACAGGGGCGCGCATGCCTGACCGAAGGCGGAACAATTCATCTTCAACACCGACGCTGAGCGAGGTGGCGGACGCCGCCAACGTCTCTTCGGCTACCGTTTCGCGTGCTTTCAGCCGGCCGGAGCTTCTCAGTCGCGAGACGGTCGCGCGGGTTCACTCGGTCGCCGCGCGGCTCGGCTATGTCCCCAATCATGCCGCGCGCGCACTAAGCACCGGCCGGATGGGCAACATCGCGCTAATCGTGCCCGATATCACCAACCCGTTCTTCGCGGCGATGATGCGTGGGGGGCAGGCGACGGCCCGCGAATGTGGCTATGCGACGTTTATCGGCGATTCTGACGAGACGCCGGAAGTGGAAGACATTCTCCTGACCAAGCTGTCAGCGCAGGTAGAAGGTTTCATCATCGCCTCTTCGCGTCTGCACACGAAACAGATCCTTGAACATGCGCGGAGGCGGCCTTGCGTCCTCGTCAACCGCGACATTCCCGGCATGGTACGGCTTCTGGTCGATAGCGGGCCAAGCTATGGGCAGGCGCTGGAGCATCTGGTTTCGCTGGGCCATAGATCGATCGCCTATGTTGCCGGGCCGGCATTCTCCTGGTCGAACAGCCAGCGCTACGGCACCGTGACCAAGAGAGCCGCCGAGCTTGGGGTCGAGATCGTACGGGTTCCGACCTCGCGGCCAAGCTTCGAGGCCGGCCAGGCCTGCGTCGATGAACTCGTCCTGACGGGCGCGACCGCCGTACTCGCATTCGACGATGTCATGGCGCAAGGCATCATGGCCGGGCTTGCCGCGCGCGGCCTGTCGGTGCCGGGCGACTACAGCGTGATCGGCTGCGACGGCATACTGGCGCCAACCCTTTTCCCGCCCCTGACGTCCATCGCAACTCATTGCGCGGAGGCCGGCAGGCAGGCGGTCGAGCTTCTCGTCGCTATGCTGCAAGGCAAGCCGCTCGCTCACAAGCGCATCAATCTCGTCACCGAATTCGTCATCAGGGCGACAACCCAGGCCCCGTGCTCGCAGCGAGAAACGGCGGGGCTGGATCGACTTACAACCACGGAGTGATCATGCGAATTTACGTGAAGCCGGACAAAAAGGTGTTGGGCGCCGCTGCCGCTGAACTGGGGGCGCAGTCGATCCGCGCCGCGATCGAGGTGCGCGGCGCGGCCAATATCGTCGTCGCCACCGGCGCCAGCCAGTTCGAGGTGCTTGCCGCGCTGGTGAAGCGGGATGACATCGACTGGTCGCGCGTCACCGGCTTTCACCTCGATGAATATGTCGCCATGCCGGATACGCATCCGGCCAGTTTTCGGCGCTATCTCAAGGAGCGCTTCACCGCGCTGCTGCCGTCGCTCGGGGCCTTTCATTTCATCGACGGGGACGTGCCGGATCCAGGTGCCGAGGTGGCGCGCATCAGCGCGTTGATTGCCCGGCACCCTATCGATGTGACATTCGCGGGCATTGGCGAGAACGGCCACCTCGCCTTCAACGATCCGCCCGCGGACTTCGAGACGACCGCACCGTTCCACCTGGTAACGCTGGACGACCGCTGCCGCCGCCAGCAGTTCGGCGAAGGCTGGTTTCCGACGCTGGAAGACGTTCCGCACAGGGCGATCTCCATGACCGTCAACCAGATCATGAAAAGCGGTCTGATCGTGCTGGCGGTGCCGGACCGCCGCAAGGCCGAGGCGGTGCGCGATACGGTCGAAGCGCCGATCTCGCCGATGGTGCCGGCCGGTATCTTGCGCAGGCATGCCGACTGCCACCTGTTTCTCGATCCGCAATCGGCTGCTCTGCTTCGCGAAGTGCCGGACACCGTGGGCGAATAACCGTCCACGCAACCTAGAAAGGGAGGAGACACCAATGACAACCCGACGCAATGCCCTTCTAACGATCCTGGGTGCTGGCGTTGCCGCGGCGGCAAGGCCGGTTTTCGTGCTTGCCAAGGAGTTCCCGAAGCCGAAGGAGCCGCTGGTCATCAATGTGGTCGACGTTGCCGGCGACCTGCAACTCAGCCAGCGGGCGCTTGAAAAGTTCGCCGAGACCCATCCGGAACTGATTTCGAAGTTCGTTTACACGCAGGCGCCCGCGCCCGAACTTGCCGCCAAGCTCAAGGCCCAGCAGGCGGCAGGCCGGTTGGACATCGATTTCGTGCTCACCGGTAATGACGCCCTTGCAGCGGGCATCGATCAGGGATTGTGGACCCAGGTCCTGCCCGACTACGCCGATATGTTTCCCAAGCTCGACGAACGCTACCTGCCGGGCGCCTATGCCATGCAGCAGATGGCGAAGGGCCAAGCCTTCGTCGATAGCTGGTATCCGTCAGGCCCGCTCCTGGAATATGCGCCGGATCGGGTCAAGGATCTTCCTGGGACCGCTGAAGAGTTGCTTGCCTGGTGCAAAGCGCATCCGGGAAAGTTCATGTATGCGCGACCTGCGAATTCCGGCCCCGGCCGAACCTTCGTCATGGGCCTTCCCTACCTGCTCGGCGACAAGGATCCGCTGGATCCTATCGACGGCTGGGAGAAGACCTGGGCCTATCTCAAGGAACTGAACGACTGCATCGACTATTATCCCTCCGGCACGACGGTCACCATGAAGGAACTGGGTGACGGCACGCGCGACATCATCGCCACGACCACCGGATGGGACATTAATCCGCGCTATCTCGGCATCGTTCCCGAAGACTACAAGATTGCGACCCTGAAGGGCTTCCACTGGGTCAGCGACGCCAACTATGTGGCTATCCCAAAGGGCGTTTCCGACGAAAAGCTCGGCGTTCTCCTGCAACTGATCGCCTTCATCCTTGAGCCCGAGCAGCAGGCATTCATGTACGATCACGGCTACATGTACCCCGGCCCGTCGATCAGGGACGTGCCGATAGAGATGGCGCCGCAGGACAGCCAGGACACGATCAAGCGTTTCGGCCGGCCCGAATATGCCGCGATGATCGCCGACAACCCGATCGAACCGCCGCTCGACGCCAAACCGCTGGTTGCCATGTTCGAGAAGTGGGACAAGGAGATCGGCGGGGCCAAAAACGCCAAATAGGGTATCTCCGCGCACGGCCATTCGACAGCGGTTTGTCCCCGCTGCCATGATAGCTAAGCCGCCTTGACAATACCCCTGGTGGTCCGGGGAACCCGCCGGTCCGACCGAGATCGCGGTCGACTGGCCAAGGCCTTGGCCGTTGCGGTACGGTGCCACATTCGACGCTCGCCCGCCTGCGCCGCCGACAGCGAGGATGCCTCCAATTGCGCTTGGTGCCGCCATTGGCCGGCACCTTGGAAATCGTCGAGGACGAGGGAAGCTTTCATCTGTCCCGAACGTTTATGAGAGTGTTTACCACCTCTCAGGGGCTGGTCCCGACCCGGTCGGGTTCGTAGTCACCGCCCGCGGTACACCAGCCTAAAGCTGTAGGCCGAGGAAAAGATGCCCGCTCAAGCTTTCATCAACCGGATTGCGGCAGCCGTTCCGGAGAATGGCGTTCACCGCTTCTTTCTTCAATTTGCCGGTTCCCAGTTGACGGCAAATCCCCGTCGCCGGGCGATCTTTGATCGCATGGCGGACAGATGCGGAATAGAGCATCGTTATTCGTGCTTTGCGCCCGCCGATGATCCTGAAGGCCCAAGTGTCGATTTGGAGGGTGTTTTCAAACGCGGCGCGTTTCCAGGCACGGCAAAGCGCATGGAGATGTTCGCGGCCACAGCGCCCGCTCTGGCTGAACAGGCCGTGGAGAAGCTCCTTCATGGTCAGGACAGGAGCCGTATCACACATTTGATCGTCACCACCTGCACGGGGTTTTCCGCCCCCGGCCTGGATCTGGAAATAATTGCCCGGTGCAACCTGCCGACCTCCATCGAGCGCACAATCCTCGGCTTCATGGGTTGCTATGCAGCGATCAACGCACTCAAGCAGGCACGACACATCATCCGGTCGGAACCCGAGGCCCGGGTTCTGGTGGTCAGCATCGAACTCTGTACGCTTCACCTCAAGGAGACCTCCGACCTTGAAAAGCTGCTCTCGTTCTGCCTGTGGGGCGATGGCTGCTCGGCTGCGTCGGTAAGCGCCAGTCCTTTTGGCATAGGACTGGATAGTTTTCACGCGCTCGTCGATGGCGGCAGCCGCGACCTCATGACCTGGAACATACATGACGACGGTTTCGACATGGTGTTGTCGGGAGAGGTTCCCGCCGCAATCCACCATGCACTCGGCACAGACATAGGCAGCATTCTGGGAAACAGGAGCGTTTCAGACGTCGACCTTTGGGCCGTCCACCCGGGCGGCCGCTCCGTTCTCGACGCAGTGGAGCGCGCGCTGAATCTCCGTTCCGATGCGTTGTCGACCTCCCGCGAGGTCCTTCGTGAAAACGGAAACATGTCCTCTGCTACCGTCATGTTCGTACTCGAGCGAATGCTGCGCGAGGCCACAAAGGAAGACCGTGTGGGTTGTGCCATGGCATTCGGACCTGGCCTGACGACCGAGACGATGATGTTCCACACAGCCGGCGATACCTGAATGGCCAATGATCTCGACCATCGTCGGATCGAGCGGGAACTGCTCGACAATTTGCCTCCCGACGATCCAAGGGCCGTCGGTTCGCGGCGTGATCTCGCCTGGATAAACGCACTGATGTTTCAGAGCGCGATCATGGCCAGCCTGTTGAAGGCAAGCGTGCGCAAAAGCCCGACCAGATTTTTGGAAATTGGTTCCGGCGATGGAGCATTCATGCTTTCCGTCGCAAAGCGCCTCGCCCGGCGCTGGACAGATGTCGACCTGGTCATGCTTGACCAGTTCAACCTCATTTCAGACAGGCGGTTCGCTGATTTCTACGCACTTGGTTGGCGGGTCGAAACCATCATCGATGATGTCTTCGAATGGATCCAAAGCCCCCGAGCCGGCGCCTTCGATGTGGTATCGGCCAACTTGTTTCTGCACCATTTTCCGGACGCAGCCCTGAAACGCCTGTTTTTGGCGCTTCGCCCTCTGGCGCCAGTGTTTCTCGCCACCGAGCCGAGCCGAAACGCCATTGCCTTAAGAGCCTGCTCGCTTCTGCATGTCATTGGCGCGAACGAGGTGACTTTGCACGATGCGCCGGCAAGCGTCCGCGCCGGTTTTGCGGGTCATGAGCTTTCCAGCCTATGGCCCCCGGATTTCAGGCGCCAGTGTGCAGAACGCAGAATTGGACCGTTTACCCATGCCTTCCTTGCCGTCGACCGCGCTTCGGAAGGTTTGCCATGATGTACGACGCCATCGTCATAGGCGCCGGGCCAAGTGGTTCTTCGGTGGCCTTGGCTTTGAGCGGCCAGGGGCGCGCCGTTGCTATCGTCGAGCGAAGTGAATTCCCGCGCCGCAAAGTTTGCGGGGAATTCATGTCCGCGGTCAATCTGGATCTGTTGGATAGATTGGGCGGAGGCGCCGCGGTTCGCGCCAAAGCCGGTCCGGAGGTCAAGCGGGTTGCACTTTTTGCATCGGGTCCCGGCACGGATGCGGGCATGCCGCGGGCCGCGGGAGATGCATTTGGACGCGCGCTCGGGCGCGACGTTCTGGATGGCATGCTTTTGGATGCGGCTCGCGATGCCGGAGCCGACGTGTTTCAGCCTTGGCGGGCGGCGGAGATCACCACCTATGGTGACAACGCTATGATTCGAATCGAAAGCAAGCACGATCAGGGAGTTCTCGTTGCGCCGGTCGTGATTGCCGCGCATGGCTCGTGGGAACAAGGAAAGCTTCCGACGAACCTGCCGAAAACCAATGCGCCGCACGATCTTTTCGGATTCAAGGCTCATTTCACCGGCGCTGAGCTCGACCGCGACCTCATGCCCCTGCTGGCATTTCCGGGCGGCTATGGCGGCATGGTCTGGGCCGACCGGAACAGAATGTCGCTGTCGTGCTGCATACGCCGCGACGTCTTGATCAGGCTACGCGAAAAAGGCAACGTCTCGTCGGCAGCCCAAGCTGTTCATGCCCATATCCTTGCTTCGTGTCCCCGTGTCGCCTCCACGATCGTGAATGCCACGCTCGATGGCGAATGGCTCGCCGCAGGTCCCATACGGCCTGGCATTCGTCCACGTTTTGCCGACGACATGTTTCGGGTGGGCAACCTCGCCGGTGAGTCCCATCCCATCATCGCTGAAGGCATTTCGATGGCCCTGCAGTCAGGCTGGTTGCTAGCCAACGAACTGGCCAGGTTCGGCCGTTGGGACCGGGCGGCGAGGATTGCTGTTGGCCGCCGCTATTCGAAGGTCTGGAACAGCCAATTTGCCACCCGCATTCGCGTGGCTGCCTTGTTGGCACGCCTTGCCTCCCATCCCATGTCCGCTGCCGCGATGGACACGTTCGTGAGCGGCTTCCCGAACAGCCTGACGCTGGGAGCCAGATTGACCGGCAAAACGAAACCGCTGCCGATCGGGTGCGACTGAGAGGCTCAAGACTTTGTGCTCCAAGACGCTATAGCGGTCATGCACTCCGTCTTTCGATAGCCCCAGCCTTGCGATTCGACATGATGTCTCAGGCCCGGTCATCGCCGGGCCTGAGCTGAATTCTGCTGGCGGAACTATTTGTTGCAATTTTGGGACGGCGAGGTGGCAGTGCCGCTGGCGGTATTGGTGTCGACGTCATTGCCCGCAGTGTCCTTGCAACGGTCGTTCATGCCGTTTGGTGTTGTCGTGGTCGAGTTCGTCGCATTCGGATCAGTTGTGACGGTGCCCGTGGTGCTGCCGGAGCCGTTGACGCTCGTGCCGCTGTTGTTCATGCCGCCGCCTGCGGTACCGCCGGCATTGCCCGAGCCGCTCGTTTGGGCCAGGGCGGATGTGGCGAGCGCTAAGGACAGGGCGGATGCGACCAAGATCGTTTTCATCATAAGTGCCTCCATTGGTTAAATCGCTTGTTGCGATCACTTTCCCAACGGAGCGCCGTCCTTGTTGTTCCTGTAACGGAAAATCGTGATCGATCTTCATTCTTGTCCGGCTTTGATGCAGAGCGAAGCACATCCAGAACTGTATAAATGACGACTGCCGGTCCGTGGCGCCGGTCCACGCTCAGCCTGATCGACGGTTATGCTTGCTGAGCAGGATCGGCAGGGAAACCGGCCGGAAATTCCACACGTCAACGCCGACATCACGCTGGCGAGTGAGCGGCTTCAGCTTGCCATGCGAATGGCCGTGCAAATTCACCGATCCCTTGCCCATCTGATTCCAGGTCCGGAAGGGATAATGGCACAGGATGAGGAGGGTGCCGTCCACCACCAGTTCCGCATAGTGCTGGATGCTGGCCCAGCCGGATGCGAGCGTTGCATCGCTTCCGTCATTGTTGCCGATGATCAGGTGCTTGCGCCCATTGAGCTGCGACAGCACGTTTTCGATGCCGGCCTTCGGGCGGGCAAAATCACCCAGATGCCAGATCTCGTCGTCCGAGCCAACGGTCTCGTTCCAGAGGCTCATCAGCGCCGCGTCATGCGTTGCCAGCGAGCTGAACGGCCGCCGGTCAATTCGCAGAATCCGTGGATCGTTGAAATGAGTATCGCTCGTGAAGAAGATCATCCTGTGCGCGACTTCCCTCGCTGATCGACCCAGCCCGATACGCCGGACTAACGATCCGGTATTCGGCTGTACGCGCTCGTCAGCTTCCTTCCTTACGGCCGTCACCTGCGGCAGACGCTGAGTGCTCAGGCTCCGCAGCCTCAAGACCTTCGATGATCGGCGTGAGCGAGCCATCTTCCTCCGGAACTGGTTGCCGGCCGTTGGTTGCGTTCGTCTTGTCGAGGGCCTGCTGGATGGCGTCCTCTATGTTGCCGATATCTTCTTCGCGAACCTCGCGCCCATATCCTGCGGCGTCCGCATCCTGCTCGAATTGCTGGGCCAACACCGCGACGCTGACTTGCGTGTCGGCGGCCAGGTTTCCGACATTCTCCTGCAGCCAGGTTCGAAAGAACTCGATCGTCGCGCTCATATTGCCTCCTGAACCGGACAACTGCTGCTGAGAGCGGTTGTTCCATGTTCCTGGCCACACTTTGCGGACTCTTGTGACGTTGACCTTGGGTGCCGGGGATCCGATGAACGCGCCGGTTGAGCATGGCCATTGCCGCTGCCATCGGTGCCGCGGCCCTTGCCGTCGGCAACACACGGTATCCGAACGGAGTAGCCCCAAACTGTCAGCTTACAATTTGCAGTCATAGGTTACAGACTTCCCGTGTTCTATAAAGGGAGGTGGGAAGTACCTGGGCCTAACAATACTCTAGGGCGCGGTTGAAGGTTCGCCTTCGAATCGCGAAATGCCCAGGTGGTTCACGGCTCCCAAAACAATGGGAGGTGTCAGCCAAACAGGATGAAAATCGGGTTTCGGACCCTAGTCCCCTCGGTCCGATCCACCGGTTCAAGGGCAACGTAACACAGCTCAAAGCCGACAGGAAAAATGCAGTCCGGCAAGTCTCGGCCGCACATCGGGAAACCAGAGCCAGGCACCGACTTCCGCGCAGCACGACGTGTCCTCTCCGGCGATTGAGGAAAAATTGCGAGGTGATTGTCGTGTCTGTCGCCTGTCTTGACGCAGTCCCCCCGTTCATGGACAGAAGCGCTCCCGCAACTGCACCGAGCACAGTCGGCAGTGCCTGGCACAACGCCGACCACCTCTCCCTAGCTGGCCAGGGCGCGATATCGCGCGGCTTGGCCAGCTAGCTTCCCGCAAATCTTCTTTCAAAATAGATGGATCATTCCGGATCAAGGTCCGGAGATTGAATCGCAAAGCCCGGCAGGATCCAACTCTGGCTCTCCACCCACGCGCAGTGATTCATGTTGGATATCCACATATGCTCATATGATCGCCGAAATTGCAGCAACGCTTCCAGTTCCGGCTTTCCGCGCTCATAGGCGGATTGCGGATCGCCGAGCGTGAGCTTGCTGGCCGCTCGCGAGCACAGCTTCGCATGCTGCAATCCCAGCTCAAGAAACTTCACCCGCATCGAGGCTTCCGGATCTTGGATTGCGGAGGCTGCCGCCCTGTCAAGCAAGGCTTCCGCCGGCGCGAAACTCTCCTCTGGATAGACAGCGTGCGCCGCCTTCGCCCAGCTTCGCCAACGAGATGCTCCAAGAGCCTCGAACCCCTCCCGCAGCTGGGCGCGAGCGTTCGAAGTATACGCCTGCCAATAATCAAAATACCTTTTGACGTCGTCGGCCGCAGGTCCGAAGGCTGAATAATATTCCGACAACAATGACTCCACGGCAGTCTCAGGATGTGTCTGCAGGCGCATCAACAAATAGAGATTTGGACCTTGCGTCGCCCAATGGCCTGTCAGCGAGTCAAAATCGGTTCCGACCATCCCGTTTCGCGCCGCGTTCTGAAACTCGTCGGCGAACTGGCCGGCGAATATGTGCGGCATGCAGTAGCCATCCAGGAAATAGTTGGTGCGCATGAACACCTGGGCAGTCGTTGCCGCCCATCCGCGCCACTGGTCTTTTATCCAGTCCTGCTCTTCGCCGCTGCGTGGATAGTACCAGGCCGATGGGCAAAACCCGATCAGGATATTCGGGTTCAACTTGATTCCCGATGTCGGTGCCGCGAAGTAATTCATATAGGCGTATCCCACCACGACCGCGTTAGGGTCGTCTTTCGCGGCTATCCGCTGAATGGCTTGCCAGGAACGCGCATAGCGGTCCGATACGAAAGGCTTGCTGGCGATCTTCGACTTCGACGGAATGAACTTTCGATAGTCAGGCGGCTCTGGGCCATCCAGCGCTTTGCATATTTCGCACTCGCACTGCCCCGGGATGTCGTTCTCGACCGCATTGACGAAAGTTGGCTGTCCCGCAGAGGCGCTCCGATGCTCACGCCATTGCGAGACGATCTCTTCTCGCAAGCCCGGATTGGAAATGCACATCGAGAAGCGAGCGCCCAGCCTCACCGGGCCCCGTTTGCCTCTGACCAATTGAAACCATTCGGGATGCTCGGTGCCATACCGCTGCCACCAGTCGACGAAAGCGTGACCGTAGTTCGTGGGTACTCTGCGGCCCATTCGGTGGCGACGCAGGAACGTGGCCTGGGCTTTCATATATTCTTTCGCCGCTGCTGCGGTGAAACCCATTTCGGGATGTTCTTCGCTCGTGAAGCCAGCTCCAGCGCGCACGCGACGCTGCATGAACCGGGGCGTAACGACGTAATCAAGCGCGGGGATCACCAAGGACTGTGCCTTTGGGACAAACGTTCCCAGTTCACCTGGCCATAGCCATCGGACACCGAAATAGCGATCAAGGAGCTCGTACACGCCGAAGAGGGTGCCCGCGGACGTGTTTTGGTCGAGTGCACTGCCGGGATGATCGAGGCCGGCGATGCACAGATGGTTGCCGACGGTTCGGATGATACAGGTTTCACGCGCCAATGCGCCGAATGTGATTCCGGCTGCCCGGGCGAACCGGGTGTCGCCCAGAAAAATATGGGCGGCGTTACGCAGGCCAGCCGGCGAGACATGGTTTTCAGTTGTGATGGCAGGTTGGATGCCGGTCGCTTTTTTTATGTGCCAGCCGAGTTCCGTGGCGGCGTAGTGAACAGAGCCACTCGGCTGATCCGAAGTAACGAGCGTTGCCGCAGGTCTGCCGCGGGCGATAAGCGTTACGCCAGCTGAAGATTGAGTGGCCGCTTTGCCAGGGTTGGTAAAGCCAAGCCAGTGTAACAGGCCCAGAACCGTTCCCTGTGCAAACGTCCTTCGCGATAACGGCCCCATGCCAAAGACCTCACCTATGCGCGCGCATCCAAGAATGTAGACCCATTTTAGGAGGACGGGCGTTCACAACAATTTGTATCACGTAAGCTTTGCATGCTTCAGCCGTTACGTTTTCCCTTACCCGCATGCCGATCCATTGATGGCCAGTCTGCAGTTCGGGGCCAAGACGAAGATCAGCGTGTGAGGGTTCTCTTTGTATAATAGGTACATACACGCAGAGTCCCATCTCATTTAAAGGGTGAAAAGAATTAATCGAGATATACGCAATTTTTTTCGGGAAAAACTATCCATCTCCACGGGATAAGCAATGCCCTCTTTTGGAGGTTTATCATGATCAAACACATTCTTTTGACAATCTCGCTGAGTGCTTCAGTGGCTTCTTTCATCTCGCCGTTTTGCCGATTCCGGACAAAGGTCGGGCCGTCCGAGGCCGGCCGGTCGGGTGGCACCAGCGGATCTGGCGAAAAACCGCTGGCAAGTCTGGCGGGTGCGGAGAGGACGGCAAAGGCGGCCAAATAGCTCCAGCCTGGGGATATCGCCCAATTCAATACTCCGCTGGCGTAGCCAGCGGAGGCAGTTTTCACCGCTGTGCGACCCATTTGCGCAAACCAATGGTGAAGTCCTCACGATCTGGGAACTCTCATCCGCCATGTTCGTTACTGCTCCACATTATGGAGAGATGGGGGTCGGATGGATTTTTCGAGACGCAGGGACTGGGAAGCTCTAGCCAGCGCCCTCGACATCAACATCTATCAGCGTTCAAAGACAGTGTGGATTGCGGCTGGAAAGTACCGCGGCAAAGACATTGAAGTGAAAGGCCGCTCGCCAAGCATCGCACTCGCATTGTGGAAGGAAGCTGCGGGCTATACCGGCTCGGAGTGGTAGAAAGAGCGGTTCGTCAAGCCGCGCCGCTCAGGTCCAAGCGCACATGCGCAGTGCAAGGCGCAAGCATTGTTCAAGGCTTACGGGCCTGGAGATGTCTTGCGCTGTCCGCGTGGACAATCGTGACTTTAAGCGCGCCATGAAGCTCCAGACACGACAGCCTTGAACAAGTCGAGCCGTCGCGAACAAGTCGAGTCGTCGCAGAGAGGCGGCGCTGGATATCGATTTGACGGTCGATACCGGTACGCGACATGTGCGCGCCGGCATCGGATCAGTGCGGTCTTGCCGGCTTAGCTGTGCCGCCGGTGCTGCCGGTTTCGCCGCTGCCATCACGGGATCGGGATTGCCAAGCGGTACCACTTTTGGATGGATCGGCTGCCGCCAAGGGACAATTGACACAAACGGCACCTGGGGATGGCATTGGGCCATGCAAGGAGCGGGGCATCAGGAGCATTCTCCTGTGACGGTGGGCAATCCTTCAATGAGCGATGCAGAACGTGCTCCGCGCCTCGGCCACGGAAGATAGCCTTCTTCAGGCAATGAGCGGACTCATGGACTCTGACCCCGCCGACCACATTGAGCTAACCGCTGATATTGTTTCGGCCTATGTCAGGAAAAACCGGACGTCGCCTTCCGATCTGGTTGACCTGATCCAGAATGTCGGCCGTGCCTTGCAAAAGCTTGCCGTGGGCGATCACCAGCCCGAACCGAAACCTGTTCCAGCCGTGCCGATCCGCAAGTCGGTGACCCCTGACTTCATCGTCAACCTGGAGGACGGGCGCCGCATGAAATCCTTGAAGCGGTATCTTACATCCATCGGCATGACGCCAGCGCAATATCGCCAGAAATGGGGCTTGCCGCCGGATTATCCGATTGTGGCGCCAAATTTAACTGCGTTGCGCTCGGAGGCAGCCAAGAGGATCAGGCTTGGACAACGGAATGCCAGTGGCCGAACTTCCAGAGGCTAACCGAATGGAGCACAGGGCGAGGCTCCGGCAGTCCTCGCGCCGTTGCTCGTATCGTGACATTTGTTTTCTTCGGATCACAAATTTGACGTGCCCGCCCGATGCCAGCGGGACCAACAGCCAAATGGGGCTGGGGGCAAGGCGCAAATGGCCACGCTATTCTCACAGGCGTGCAATTGCTGGTCCCGATCGACACCATGCCCGATCGACGCCATGATTGAAGATTGCAACGCGTTTCCGCAAGGCATGCGCCTGGAGGCGGATGTGTGCATCGTGGGAGCGGGTGCCGCCGGCCTGGCGATAGCATCACAACTAGAAGGCACGCGGCATCGCATATGCGTCATCGAAAGCGGTGGCATGACGTACGAGCACTGGCGCCAACGGCTGTCGCGCGGGCTGTCCGTGGGTCAACCTTACGAAGCTCTTGATCTTTGCCGCCTTCGTCAGTTCGGCGGGAGCACAGGCAAGGCTGGTTGGGGCGGATGGTGCAAGATGTTGGACCATGGCGATTTCGAGCATCGGCCCTGGATACCCCTGAGTGGTTGGCCCGTCGCCCATAAATCATTACTACCCCATTATGAGACCGCAGCCCGCCTGCTCGGAATCGACGACCTGCTGACCGATTGGCCGACTTCCGCGGTCATGCCTGAAAACGGGCCGCTCTTTTCGGAACGCTGCTTTCTCAGTCCCACTCCGGATCTCGGAGCAACGCTTCGCAAGAAGCTTAAGGACGCAAAAAACGTCCAGGTCGTGCTGCATGCCACGGCGCTGCGGCTCGACACCGACGACTGCGGAAGGCGGGTTCGCTTCATCGAGGTAGCGAGTACGCCGAACAAACGATTCCAGATTGCTGCGCGATTTTTCGTGCTGGCCTGCGGCGGTATCGAAAACGCGCGCCTGCTCCTTGTTTCAAACCGACAGGCGCCGAATGGCATAGGAAACCAGTATGACCTGGTTGGCCGCTATTTCATGGAGCATCCCCGGGTAAAATGGGGAAGCCTGCAAGTCAGCAAGCCCGACAACATGATAGACCTCCACGTGCCCTGGACCCGCACGACCGGATTGTCGCCTGAAAACCGCGGCACCAATGATGCATTCGGACTGGCGCTGCGGCCCGAAATACGTGCAAGCGAGCGCCTCCTCGATTCCCGCACATGGATCAAGCCTGGGCCTTGCGTCAATCACATGGATGGTTCCGAAGCTTTGCAGTATCTTGCCTTCTGGCTGCGGAGAGGCCGGCTGCATCGCGACCTTATCAAATGCGGCCGAACTATCCTGATGCATCCGGCGGGAGCAATATCGGCAGGTTTCGAACGGATCTGGCACTCACGTCGGCGTGCAAGGCATTTTCATTTTGACACGATACTGGAACAAGAACCGGATCCGGCAAGCCGCGTCACGCTCGATACAAGGCTCGACGAGTTCAGTCTGCCCCGTGTGAAGCTGCAATGGAACGTGGGGCCTCTCGTCCGACGGACGCTTGAGCGTGTCCAGGCGATCATCACTGAAGAGATGAAGCGGCTGGGGCATAGAAGCGCCATTCATCCAGGCCAGGACAAAAACCCGGCGGGGGAGCGAGACATTCCATATCACTGGGTTCGACACCACATGGGCACGACGAGGATGAGCGACGACCCGCGAACCGGCGTGGTCGATAGTTCGTGCCAGGTGCACGGCCTCGCAAATCTGTTCGTCGCCGGCAGCTCGGTCTTCCCGACCGGAGGCAACGACATGCCCACCCTCACCATTGTCGCGCTCGCTATCAGACTGGGCCAGCACTTGCGGCAAAGCCTCGAATAAGCTCGCCTCCACCTTCGCCAAAGCGGTCAATCGACGAGGAAAGGGAGCAGGCTGCGACGTCTCATGCCGCAGGTCCGCCATATGGAATATGCCGGCTCCTGAATGTAATTTTACGCTTTGCCGAGAAAGTGTGCGCGTTTTGAGCGAAGGTCTGACCAACGGCTCACATAGCCACCCCTGTTCAGCTCTTTGTCGTAACGATTCTGGATGACCGCTACTTCCGTAGCTACCCCCTATTGGTAAGCGCATGGACTTCGAAGCCAACTATAATACTGCAACCACGACTTTTTCACTTTGATTGCTTGAGGAAACCGAAATTTTGGCCGCGCTGTGCGTTTTGTCACACCACCACCTCCGGTCCACAAGCTATTACTAAAGTGTTAAGGTATGGGTTTAAAAGCGAAATCTCCGTTGGGGCGAGATTTGCGCGGGGGTGAGTCATGACAAGTTTTTTGCCTGCGAATGATCGGACGGACAAAACTGATCTTGATCAATATCCATCTATTCTCGACGTCAATCGTCTCTCACCGTCCTCGGGAGAGGGAATCGAGATTGCAATCATCGATGGCCGGCCTTTGATGTGTGACTGCTTCAGCAGAAGCCTCGAAATCATCGAGCCATCATTTCATATCCAGCATTACGCGTCGGTCGAAGCGTTCGACATGGCGGATCCCGAAGAAACGCAGAGAGTTTCGACGGTCCTGATGTGTGTGATGTGGTCGAACTCCCAGGCGGACTATCACCTTTCCCAGATAGGCCATCTGAAAGCGACCAGGCCCGAGGTAGGGGTGGTCATCCTATCGGATATCGAGAACTTTGAGGACATTCTCAAAGTGGTCGAAAACGGCGCGCGTGGCTATATTCCTACCAGCGTCAGGTTGCAGGTGGCCGCCAAGGCCATCCAGCTTGTCGCGGCGGGCGGAACTTTCGTCCCGCCCAGTGTTCTCTTTCATTCAGGACGCGCCGTCACCGACGGTCAGTCCGCGACCAAGCAGCAGCCGCACGGAGACAACACTTTTACCTCGCGTCAGATGTCTGTCATCGAGGCATTGCGTCGAGGAAAGGCGAACAAGGTCATCGCGTACGAGCTCAACATGTGTGAAAGTACGGTCAAGGTACACATTCGGAATGTCATGAAAAAACTTCGTGCGAGAAACCGTACCGAAGTCGCCTACATACTCAACACAACGCCGTATGAAGGGATTGCCATACGGAATTGAAATATGGGTGCCGCCTCACTCAACGAGTAATGGTTCTTGACGGACCGTTTTAGTAGATGTGATTTGCTTGAGTTTGGGGAGCAGCCGCAACGGAAGCGGCTGCGAACCTTTGCAAGGGGGCGCTACCCAGGATGAAACAACCGCCCGTTCGATATCCAGGCCCGCAGACTGACGGGGAGATCACCTCCGTAGCTGATGCCAACCATATGCACGGGCCGGATTTGAAAAATATCGAGCATTTCAGCAATGTTAAGTCGTCCACGCTGATCGAGATAGACCGCCGCTGTCGTTGGTTGCATCTCAATGAAGGGGACGTCCTGGTCCCGGCCGGCGAAAGTGTCGACCGGCTTTTTTTTCTGCTCGAGGGCGAGCTTCGAGCGCTCGTTTATACCCGCAATGGCAAGATTGTGTCGCTCCCCCCTGCGCATCGTGGCTCGCTTGTTAACGGAATTGCCTTGAGCGGCGACATCCAGATGCCATATTCGGTCGAAGCGGCGGGACCATGCACTATCGCTTCGATCGGCAGTCGTGCCTTTCTGGACATAGTCAAGCAGGATCCTGAAGCCCTGCATGCGGTTGTACAATTGTTGGTGGAACGTCAGCAGGTGCTTGTCGAGCACATCGTTGAGCTTTCGACGCTCAACGTTCGGTCCCGGGTGCATAAGGAGTTGCTGCGCTTATGCGCTGAAGACATCGGAGCCGACGGTTCGGCGAGGATTTCTCCTATCCCGACCCATACGGATCTGGCCCACCGCATTGGCACCCACCGCGAGGCGGTGGCACGCGAGTTGAGCTACCTGCAAAACATCGGACTCGTGCTGCGCCACGCCAAAGAGCTTTACGTGCCTGATGTATCCCGTATCGCCGATCTTGTGGCAAAGTCGGACGACTAAATCGTAGGCGATGCGTCGGGGCACCTTTCGAGAGTGGTCGGGACGTCGGTTGTGTTTGGGCTTGATCTACGCTGGCCCTGAGCGGCAGCCGCGGTGCTCCAAGGCGACTGATAGGCAGCTTTGCCTGCTCATTCGGCTAGTTCAAGACGACCGTGAACTCGCTCTGCGACCGACTTCAGGAATTGGTCGGACGTCGATGTCCATCCAAAGAGTATCTGAACGAGCGTGATCGAGGCATCATGATTGCTCCTTGGGGCGTCCCAAGCGATGGGCTCGCTGGTGCAATCCGTCAGCAGTATGCAGCGATAGTCCCTGAAGAAGGCATCCCGAATTGTCGATTCCACACACACGCTGGTCGTGCATCCTGTCACGATGAGGTGTTTGACGCCTGCGGATTTCAGAACAGAATCGAGTTCGGTTTCGTAGAAACCGCTGAATCGCGTTTTATAGAGGACGACATCCCCTGCCTGTGGCTTGAGGCCGTTGACGACCTCTGTTCCCCAGGTGTCGCGGATCAGAATCCGGCTCTCGCTGCCATCCGGGGCTGTCATGTTCGCGCCCACCCCGAAGATCTGGAGATGTCGAATACGGTTGGGGGCGTCCGACGTTCCAAGGTCCGAGAGGTCGCGATGATATCCCATCTTCAGGTAGACGATGGGCATGCTCAATTCGCGAGCGGCAGCTATTACGCTGGCAGTAGGGCCTACAGCCCGTTGAATCCCGGAGATATCGATTCCGGCTCTGTCGAACATTCCACCGTTGGAGCCGAAGTCATTCTGCATGTCCACGACGAGTACGGCAGCGTCAGCGGGATCAATTGAAATAGGTTGAGGCTTGGCGTCGATGACAAATGGATGCATTTCGTCCTCATCCCTGCTTGCAGCCTAACAACAGTGGTTACGACCAGTCTGCTATCTATCCGCCTCAAAAGCCGCAGGCCGCCGCGCAACGGCGATCCTACCCCCTTAGCCATGCCGCACGTTTGGCATTTGACGCCAGCCAAAGCCGCATCGCGCTTGGCTGCGAAGCCGAGCGATAGATCTTCTGATGATAGACAAACTCATAGGGCCACAGCTCAAGCGTTCGGTTCGCGAAATGCGTCAGCACCCAGGTGATCGCCGCCGCCGCCAAAATGAAGGCGCTCATCGATAGGACAACATTGCCGGAAAAAAGATGGGCGCGGGAAAACAGCGAGCGTGTCAGAAGATACGTGTAGGGATGCACCAGATACAGGCTGTAGCTCACCGTTCCGAAGTATCGAAGCAGCCGATTGCCAAGGAGTAGTGCCGTCAAGCTGTTCCGCGACACTGCAAGGCAGAAGTAGAGCCCCGTCGCGACCATGAGCAAGGGAAGCTCGGCATTTTGGAAATCGGACCAGTGATAGTCGTAATGGCCGCGGCTGGCGAGAAAGACGCAAGCTGCCAGCGCCCCGCTCTCGGCAAGCCGATGGCGGCCCCGGTTTACCCATTCAAATCGGTCGTAGGCAAGGCGGATCAGCCCGCCGGCAAGAAAATACAAGGCGATCGGGTACCGGGCGATAAAGAGCGCCGCGAGAAGACCGAGCGCAATTGTGCCGAGTCTGGTTGGGCGACGAACCGTCAGGAAAACGAACGCTGCCGTAAACACATAGAACCAGACCTCGAAGGTCAGGCTCCACGCGTTCGGCGTCAATTGCTCGGTATGGGTTGCAAGGTTCAGGAATGTCAGTCCTGCCAGAACCGCTGTGAGATTGTTGGTTTCGGGATAAAAGTTGGTGGTTGCGTTCAGCAAGATGAAAAGCAGGCTTAGCGCGAAAAACAGAGGGTAGAGGCGCAGGAACCGTCGGGCAGCAAACTGAGCGGGACTATAGCGTATCGCACTGGGCAGGATGACGAAGCCACTGATTACGAAGAAAAGGCAGACTCCGAAGGTGCCGAAATTCCAGAAGGGCGTAATGCGGTCGACATAGGCCGAATTGGAGGCGTAGACGTGCTCCGCCGTGCCGCCCAGGAGGTGAGCGAAGAAGACCATAAGAGAAGCAATGCCGCGCAACCCATGCGCGGCTACATTGAACGAATTGTCGCCAGCCGGCTTCGCTGACGCTTCGACGGGAAAATGCTGCGGACCCGATGAGTTCTGAGGATGGAGATGTGCAACGGTCATCTGAGCCTTCAAGTTGGATCCCGCAGACCATTTCACCGTACACCATCCCAGGTCTCGCAATGCTCGGGAATTCGAAGGACACCCCCGCCCAAAAGTAGTGGGCTGCCGCAGAAAAACTCCACCGGATGACTAACAGCCGCATTGCGGGACTGATTTAACCCAGGCCCGATGCTGATTGCGGGCGATCGCTGGACCGCAACCGAAGTACGGCTTGACTGACACCGATCGGAATTGGCGAACCCTCGGCCGCAGCCACGAGAGCCGCCCCGTCGAACCGCCCCGCCATGTCGCTTTCTCGAGCCGGAGATCGCCTTGGGCGACATGCATTAGCGGAGATGGCGGCGGCCCTGCGCGTCGACGATGGTGTTGTCTGCGACATTGGCGCTGATGTGCGCGCCGTTGTGGATCAGGCAGTCGGCGCCGATCTGGACGCCCAGGAGCACCGTTGCGCCCATTCCCACGACGGTCAAGGCTCCGATGCCCACTCCGCCGGCTATGATAGCGCCTGGTGTCAGGTGCGCATTGTCCTGAACGACGCTGTCGTGGCAGACTATAGTCCCCTGATTGACGATGACGTTGTTACCGATCGTACAGCGCGGACCGATGCTCGCGCCGGCCAAAATATGGCAGCCATGTCCAATCCTGGTCGCCTTGGAGACGATCGCGGAAGGATGGATCACAGGCGGCAGAACGAAGCCCATTGCGGTGGCGCGTTCATACATTGCCCGCCTCACCTGGCTTGACTGGGCGCCTCCGATGCCGATGAAAGCATAGCGCGTGCCCTCCGCAAGCAAACGCTCCAGGCAGTCTTCCGTGCCGATCACCGAAATACCGCCGCAGACGTGGTGGCCGGCGGGCAACGCTTGATCGGTGCAGCCCAGGATATCGTATCCGGCACCATCGAGAGCATCGATCAAACAGGCGGCGTGGCCGCCGCCGCCGATGATGACGGCCCGCCTGGAGAAAGCGACGGAACTCGGCTCGCCCGGTTCGGCTCTCTTGGCGGCGGATCGGCGACCGGCAGCAGCGTGCACCTCGGCTTCGCCAATGCGGCCATTGGACGGAATGACGTCCGCAAGGTTGACCCCGAGCTCGGATGCGGCCTTGCGGGCTTTAGCCGTTATCGCGACTTCGCTGGCCCCGACATCGGCCGCGCTGGTCTCCCCGACAACGACATTCGAATTTTCGTCGATGATTTTGCAAAGCGTTGCGCCGACAGGAACGAAGTCACCGACCTTGATGTCCAGCAGGCCGACAGTTCCTGCCTCCGGAGCATCTACCTCGACTGCGGCCTTGGTGGTCTCAAGCACGAAAAGAATGGTGCCTTGTTCGACCCTTTCACCTTGTGCGACCCGAATCTCGATGAGCTGGAGATTGTCCTCGTTGGCGTTAACCCGCGGGGCTTCGACAAGCACGGTCATGTACGCTTAGCCTTTCTGGAACAGCTCGATGCAGGCCGCCTGGATGGCGTTCACACCCGGCAGCAGATCGTCCTCCCAGTCGCGGCTTGAGGGAATGGGGTGATCGGGCCCGGTCAATGCGCTGAAGTGCCTGACCCGGCCGATCAGCGCGCGCGCACACTCCGACGCGAAGCCCCAGCCGGGAGAGCCTTCCTCCACCGCGACCACACGCGTGCAGTTGCCGACCTGGCTTCGGACCTCATCGCCAGGGAAGGGCGACAGCTGTTCGACGGCCACCACGGTGGTCGCGATTTCCTCCTCTTGCGCGAGTTTCTTTGCGGCCGCGACAGCGTGCTCGACGCAACCTCCATATGTCAGGATCACGACATCTGCATCCGCCGGGCGTGGAAGCGCGTCGGGTCCGAGCACGGGCCTGGAATACATCACCTTGTTTTCGATGATCAGGTGAGGGGATCGCGACGCGAAGGCCCGATGCAGAAGCGTACCAGGATCGGCATACTCGTGAGTGGCAAGCACCGTCAGCCCGGGCACGCCGCAAAAATGCTTTTCCAGGCTTTGCGAGTGCGTCGGCCCATAGCCGCGCCGTCCGCCCATGGGAGCGCGGATGATGACGGGGACCTCAACCTGGTCGTTGTACATCCAACGGAACTTGGCGACGTGATTGATGATCTGGTCGGCAGCAAGGGCTATGAAGTCTCCGAACATGAGTTCGACGATCACTGGCCGGCCTTTGATGGCCATGCCTGCCGCCATGCCAACAATGCCGCCTTCGCTGATCGGCGTGGTCCAGACACGGTCCTTATAGGCTGACGAAAGACCCTTGGTGACCTTGAAGGCGCCACCGTAGGGGTCAAGAACATCCTCACCCAAAATCACCAGACGGAGATCGGCTCCCATGAGATCGTGTAGCGCGCGATTGATCGATTCGACGACACGCATGGATCAACCCCGCGCCAAGGCGGCCGCGGCGGCGGATTCGACCGCGCGGTCCACGACATTCAGGCAGTAGGCGTCAATCTCATCGGCGTTGGCAACGCGCTGGCGCATCGGGGGTATGGGATCTCTGGCTCGAGCTTGCTCAAGACGCTCCGCCGGCCTCGTATCATCTCCCTTGCTGTGGGGGCCGATCCGTTCGGTTCGCAAGTAGAGCCAGCAAGGGCGGGATTCGGCGCGTACATAGCCTACGGCTTCTTGGGCGAGCTCATATATCGCGATCGGATCGTTGCCGTCATAGGCGAATGTGCGGACGCCGAACGGCTCGGCCCTGGCGACGATCGAACCGGAGACGGTCAGATGCTTGGGGGTCGTCTGGGCGATCTCGTTGTCCTCGATCACAAAGACCACCGGTGCGGCGAAAACAGACGCAAGGTTAAGGCTCTCGTATACGGCTCCCTCGCCCATCGTGCCGTCGCCGAGGAACACCACTGCGACGGCGCCCTCGTCCTTTCGCGCCAGCGCACTACCAACCGCGACGGGTGCGATGCCTCCTTGGATGCCATTGGAGTGGAAGTTGCGGAAGCACAGGTGCTGGCTGCCGCCGCGTCCGCCGCAAATGCCGGTTACACGCCCCATGATCTCGGCTATCAGGCCTTCGACTTCGCCCGAATAGGCAATGAAATGACCATGGCAGCGGTGGTTGCTCCAGACAATGTCGCGGTCCCGGTCAAGAGCGTTTATCACGCCAACCGCATTGGCTTCCTGTCCAACGGACGTGTGCGTCGTGCCGAACAGGAGACCTTGGGAAAAAAGATCGAGCAAGCGCTCCTCCACGAGCCGGATGAGCATCATCTGCTGATAAAATCGAACCGCGGCTGGCAGTTCGAATCCGAGCAAACCACGCTCTGTAGGGGCAAGGGTGAGGTTCCGCGCTGCTGACGACGTCACTATCTGCAGCTCTGCCAGAGAAGACGCTAGAACGGTTTCATCCTTCCTGATCGCGCGTTCCTTTGTCATGCTGCCTCGAGCTGGCGCGAAGCCGTAACAAGGATTGACCGCGCCGTCGACGCGGCAGCCATGGTCTCCTCGGTCGTCCAGGACGGGTCGACCAGAAAAGCCATACTCGTTTCACCGAGCTGCCGTGCGATCGGCAGACGTTCGGGCGGCGCTACCCCGGCGTCCGCGAAGGCATGTTCAAGATAGATCTCAGAGCAGCTTCCCGAGAAGCATGGGACGCCGGCCGCATTGATAGCCGCAATCAACTCGTCGCGCGACCATCCGGGGGACAGCATCTCGGGCTTGATATAGAAATAGCATCGGTACCAGGCATGCTTATGCTCCGAACCGAGCTGGGGCGCGTGCAGCATCGGCAATTCAGCAAGCGTCCTCATCCAGATGCTGGCATTTCGCTCGCGTTGGCGAGTCCAGTCGGGTAGGCGTTCGAGCTGCCGCAAGCCAAGCACTGCCTGGATTGATGTCATGCGCCAGTTGGTGCCGATGCTGTCATGCAGCCAGCGAAACCCTGTCGCCCTATGGGGGGCAAAGACCAGATCGTAGTTCTTGCCGTGGTCCTTGAGGCTCCAGGCAGCGAGCCACAATTTCTTGTCGTCCATTGCGACAAGCCCACCTTCGCCGCCCGTCGTGATGATCTTGTCCTGGCAGAACGAGAACGCCGCTATGTCGCCGAAGGAGCCAATCGGTCGTCCGTTGTATTCGGCTCCATGCGCCTGGGCGCAATCTTCGATGACTTTTATGCCGCTGCGCTTTGCGAGTTCCATGATCGGCGCCATGTCGCACGGCCAGCCGGCAATATGCACGACGATCACTGCCTTTGTTCGAGCCGTTATCTTCGGCGCAATCGTCTCGGCGGAAAGGTTGCCCGAACTCGGGTCGACATCCGCGAAAACGGGCGTGGCGCCGGCAAACATGACGCAGGCGGCGGAGGCGACGAAACTGCGGGGCGTGACGATCACCTCGTCGCCGGCGCCGATGTGGAGAATCTTCATCGCAAGATCCAGCGCGAGCGAGCCGTTGGCCAGCGCCACCGCGTGACGTCGGCCGAGGCTGCGCGCATAGGCGCGTTCGAAGGTCTTCACATGGTCGCCGGTCCAGGCGTTCACCTGGCCGGATCGCAAAACCTCTACCACATCGGTTATTTGTTCTTCGTCGTAGATTGGCCAGCGTTTCATCGCAGAATACTCCAGCTAGAATTCAAATGACGTTTCGCAGAAGGACAAAGGCCTCGGCCGCCCTCAGATGGGCGGCGGTGCCCCTGACGATCGCAAGCGCCCGCAAGGTTTCGATCGAACGCTCATGCGGGAAATCTCTGATCTGTGAGGCGAACATCGACGCAGCTTCGAGTTTGCGGTCCAGCGTCGATGCGATGTCTATGAAGACGTTCGGCACGAAGCTCGGCGTCACATAGGGGGCATTCCAGTTCGTTTCGGAGACGGTCTCGTAAGCCATGATCGTCCGCGGATATTGAGATTGGGTCGGGCGAGCCGCTACCAGCGATGACAGGAAGATCAGCTGGTGGTCCATGTGCACATCACCGACGAAAGGGATGAGCAACGTATCCGGCACGACATCCCGCAACAGGGTCAGCAGCGCCCTGTTGAGCGTCGCGTGCGGCGTCTCGGCGATCTGCGCTGCCGGCAGATCAAGCCAATGCGTCTGTTGCACGCCCAAACAGGCATGCGCCGCCTTGGCCTCGCTGCGAACCCGTTCCGTCATCTCCTCTGTGAAGGCGGGCGGGCTGCCTCGCGTAACCACTGCGACATGAACTTCTGCGCCTTGGGCAGCCATCCGGGCTATCGTGCCGCCACACCCCAGGACCTCATCATCAGGATGCGGTGCGATCACCAGAAGTCGACCGAGTGCTGGGTTCATGGCCGGACCGTCCCGGCGGGCATAGCCTTCAAAGCATGGTCGACATGGCGGCGGTCGACACGTTCGCCCAACAGTGCCACTTGGACAGTCAGAACCAGTATGTGCAGATCGAGCCACAGGCTGCGGTTGCGCACATACCAGAGGTCGAGCGCCAGCTTTTCGCTGTTGGTGAGGCGGGTATTGCCGTTCACCTGTGCCCATCCGGACAGGCCGGGGCGGACCGTGCCACGAATACGCCCCAGCTCGCCGAATTCGGCGATGGTGGCCGGGAGCAACGGACGGGGCCCCATGAAGGCCATGTCCCCCCTGGCGATCGAGAGAAGCTGCGGCAGCTCATCGATGCGGACGGAGCGCATCAGCCGCGTGGCCGGCGTCTCACGCAAGGCGTCGGGGAGCAGCATGCCATTTCCGTCTCGCCCTTCGTGCATCGTACGAAACTTGCAGATCACGAACGGGCGAC
The DNA here is from genome assembly GCF_006442405.1 of Mesorhizobium sp. B2-2-3. Classification (NCBI taxonomy): domain Bacteria; kingdom Pseudomonadati; phylum Pseudomonadota; class Alphaproteobacteria; order Hyphomicrobiales; family Phyllobacteriaceae; genus Mesorhizobium; species Mesorhizobium sp. B2-2-3. The sequence continues at coordinate 662,756 of NZ_VFWC01000001.1, forward strand.
CTTCCAGCCCGCTGCGAGACTGGCGGAAAAACAATGGACGGCCGACACTAACCCAGACAATGGCAGCAGCCACGAGCCATAGCGGCAGGCTGAGAACCAAAAGGATCACCGCTGCGATACGGCTTGGTATGGCCCGGCCAAGCGGAACGCGCGCAGTCCAGCCGCCGGAACGTGCTGTTGGGGTGCTGAGGCCGATCATTGCGACGGTCCGACCTGGACGGAAGAGGTCGTCGCCAAGGCAGTGGCTGAACGGCTTGTCGTGTCCTGGGCGCTATCCAGGCGGTTTATTGACACAAGGATCGTATCTCCGGCCGCAACCGGATCGTCGAGGGTCGCCACCTTTGTGGCGGTCTGGCCATTTACCTTGCGGCGGATCTGGTAGGTGAACGTGATGGAGTTGTTGCTGCGTGTCTGCTCCGCGGCCAGCGAGCTCAACAGCAGGATCTGTTCCTCGGTCGATTCTCGAACCGCGATCAGGCGCTCGATTTCAGAGTTGTGGGCCTGGAGATCCGTCAACGCCGTGTGTGTCCAGGTCTGGGTGGCGTCATCCAGGTCGCGCTGCAACTGGCTCAATTCGCGGCGCACCGTTGATGCCTGATTGTAGATTTCAAGCAGATGAGATTGCTGCGTGGTCGCTTCGCGCTCGGCGTTCGAGAGGTCTGTGATTGTGACGAGACCTTTCTTGTTAAGGCCCCTGATGCGATCGAGATCCGCCTGTGCCGAAGCGATCACTGTCTTTTGTATGTCCGAAAGCTGTTGAACATTGGCGAGGGCAACATTCACTTCTTCGATCCCCGCCGAGAGCTGCTTGCGACGTGTCGTCAGCGCATGTTGATCTGCTTCAAGGATGCGCTGCTCGGTAGGAAGCAGCGTCGCGAGCAGGTTGGCGTTCATGAGGCCCTTGATCTTGGCAGGCAGATCCAGTTCCGAGATCTTGTCGCTGTTTGCCAATTGGGCCTTGATGCGCGCAGCGGCGACCGCCTCCTTGGCGATCTCCACCACGCTTTCATCAAGAGCTCCGCGCAACCGGGCGCGTGTTACGACGCGATCCTCCGCCGTGGCTCCCCCGGTCGACTGGCCGCCCGCAAGCGCCACCGCCTGCTCCACGTTCAGTGCCGGCTGGTAAGGAAACGAGCCCGGCGCCTTTACATCCCCAAGGACGAAGATCGGGCGGAAGCTCACCACCGCAAGAGCTATATGCGGGTCATTGAAGAGTTCACGCTCGATGAATGCCTTACGGATACGACTCAAGGCGTCGGGCACCGTCAGGCCGCCGACTTCAAAGCTGCCGATCAGCGGAATGTTGATCGCGCCATCGCTGGCGACCGTGAGTTGTTCGGCGGGAAGCGCGTCGTCGATGAAGTCAAACGACACCACATCGCCGACCGAAACCTTGTAGTCATCGTCCGCCGCGGCCCAGGCATCAAGCTGGGAAATCAGAATCGCTGCAACCGCAAGGATCGCAATACTGGCGGATCCCAGTGCTTTCGCAAGGAATGTACTGGTCCACGCGCCTGTCGATCGCCTGCTCCGCGCCGCATTGCAATAAGATGCCATGGAAGCCCACCATAGAATTTTCCTGCAAAGACCCTAGCGACACCTGCGCGAGGACAATGAGTCATACCTTTGGTGGAGCGGTGACAACCTTCGGTCTGGTTCCCACCTAATTTGGCTAACTGGATGTCGACTGCAACCAACGTATGGTGCGGCTGGATACTGCCGGACGATTGAATGCTTCCTCAGGGCGGAGCGTTGCAGACAGCTGGGAAGCCTGCGTGCACACAAGTGTTCTTCACACCATTACCAGTCTCGACGTCGGCGGCGCTCAGGTCATGCTTGCCCGTTTTCTTGGCCAGGTCGACCAAAATCGCTTCTCGACTTCAGTTCTGTCCCTGCTTTCACCCGGTCCGGTGGCTGCAAACGTAGAATATACAAGATCGGGGCTCGTTTCGCTCGGCATGACGGAACGGCCGCGACCGCGCGATGTCGTTCGGCTGACGCGGTCGATAAGACGGGCGGCCCCCGATCTTCTTCACGGATGGATGTATCACGGCAACGTCGCGGCAACGCTCGGCTCGACGCTAGGGCTCAATTTCTCGCCGGTCATCTGGAGCATCCATCACACGGTTCGAGATCTCGCCGACGAGAAACCATTGACGCGCCAATTGATACGGCTCTCGGCCCGCCTGTCGAGGCGCACCAGCGCGATCTCATATTGCTCGCGCGTCGCCGCCGATGATCACGAGCGCCTGGGCTTTGATCCGCGCCGGAGGGTGGTTATCCCGAACGGGACGGATTGCGATCAATTTTCCCCCTCGGCCGACGCCGGTGCGAAGCTGCGCCGCCTGTTCGGCTTGCCGCCCGGACGGCTGATGATCGGCCATGTGGCACGCTTCCATCCCATGAAGGACCAGGTTAGCCTGGTCCGCGCCATCAGCCGGCTCCTGGAACAGGGATACGACGTTCAGGGCATATTTATCGGGGAGGGACATGCCGACGGCCCGGTGCGGCGCACCGCCCGTGAGCTCGGCATAGACGACCGCATTACCACGCCGGGCATCCGCGCTGACATCGCCGACCTCATGCCGGGCTTCGACGTCTACGCGCTTTGCTCGGCTTGGGGCGAGGCATTTTCCCTTGCCGTAGGCGAGGCGATGGCCAGCGGCGTGCCGGCGGTGGTTACCGCGGTCGGCGACTCCGGCTGGCTGGTCGGCGACAGCGGCGTGGTCGTTCCACCGGGAGATAGTGAAGCTCTGGCCGCCGGATTGATCAGGCTTGTCAGCCTTGAACCGGCCGAGCGCCGCGCCTTGGGTCAACAAGCGCGTCGTCGCGTCATGGAGAACTTCTCGCTTTCCCTTTACGTCGGCAGGCACCTGGAACTCTACGAAGCAGCTCTAGGGCGTCGTCGCCATATCCGATAGGAGCGGCTGGTGGTTGCTGTGCACATGAATGGTCGAGATTCTCCTCGCGCCCCTGTGGACTATGCGATGCGCCGCAAGCGCATCGTCGTCATTGCGAGCCTGACGCGTTCGCTTGTCAACTTTCGTCTCGAATTGTTGAAGGCCATGGTCGCTGCGGGGCATGATGTCATTGCGCTCGCCCCCGATGAAGATGAGCGGGCGATCGCCGGTCTCAAGGCAATTGGCGTGACCTTCCGACAGATTCCGATGGCCAGGACGGGTACCAGTCCGCTGGCCGATTTGCGAACGCTCAAGGCGCTTTACAAGCTCATTCGTGGCTTGGCGCCCGAAATCGTCCTGGCGTATACGATGAAGCCGATCATCTATGGTGGATTGGCTGCCCGCCTTGCCCGTGTACCGCGCCGGTTTGCGCTCTTTACAGGCTTCGGCTTCATATTCAGCGGCAGCATGACGGGACTGCGCGCAACCATCTTGCGCCGGTTGAGTATTGGTCTCTACCGCTCGGCTCTGGTCGGCTGCGAAGCAGTTTTCGCTTACAATGACGCCGACGCTTCCGACATCCGGCGCCATGGGATGGTTTCTGCGACGACGCCAGTGATCATGATCCCAGGTTCAGGAGTGGACCTGACACTGTTTGCCGCAAGCCCCCCACCTTCAGGGCCTCCCGTCTTCCTTCTGATCGCTCGCTTGCTTCGCGAAAAGGGAATTGCCGAGTTTGCTGCCGCCGCGCGTATCCTGAAGACCAAGTATCGCGCTGCACGCTTTCAGATTCTCGGGCCCTTCGATCCCAGTCCCCTCTCCATCTCGAAAGCCGAAATGGACCAGTGGACCAAGGAAGGCGCCGTTGAATATCTCGGCGAAACACACGACGTCGGTCCCTATTTGACCGCGTCCACCGTGTTCGTGTTGCCGTCCTATTACAGGGAGGGCATTCCCCGCAGCGCGCTGGAAGCCTTGTCGACCGGTCGGCCGATAATCACGACCAACGCCCCTGGCTGTCAAGAAACGGTGATCGAGGGCGAGAACGGTTTCCGGGTCGAGCCGCGAGACGTGGAAGCTCTCGCCTCGGCGCAGCGGGCTTTTCTCGAGGATGAGGAACTCGCTGCAAAAATGGGCGCCAACTCAAGAAAGCTCGCGGAAGACCGGTTCGATGTTCACAAGGTGAACCAAACCCTGCTCGAGGCGATGGGGATATAGTCGGCCGCGCCTGATCGGCCGCGCGGCCGATGGCGGTCAAGCGGGAAAATAACGACGAATCTGCTGCCGTTTCAAATAGGCTTTCCGCAGGGCACCACGGGCCTGTCGGAAGGGGTCGACGCGGTTGAACACCCAGCCGATCGATGGACCGCCGGCGAACCGCAGGCGCTCGACAACCTGGGAGAGAGCCTCTTGCGTGGTGTTGTCGCACGCGGCCACGACCACGACGGTATCCACCGAGGCGGCAATCCTGATTGCGTCTTCGACGACGAGCACAGGCGGCGCGTCGATGATCACCACGTCGTATTCGAGCCGGAACGCCTCCAGCAATTTCGCGAATTGGCTGGAATTGAGGAATTCAGGCAAGGTCTGGTCGTCGGCAGATGGCGCCAGCACATCCAGTCGCGGAACTTCAGGAAGCGTCTGAACGATCTCTGCCAGGGTGCAACCACCATGTAGGTAGTCGTTGAGTGTCTTGTCGGCGGGCCCAAACTGCATGGCGCTATGGATGCTGCGGGTTCGCAAATCCAGATCAATCAGCGCTGTCAGGGCGCCGTCCATTCCAGCTGCCACGGCGAGGCCCATGGCCGTCGTTGTCTTGCCTTCCTGTGGTAGTCCTGAGCTGACCAGGATCACCTGTTTGCTCCGGCCACCGTTCATCCGGGTGCAGGCCATGTACAGCGACCGGAAGGCATCGGAGAAGGCCGACCGTGGTTGCGACAACAAGGTTTCAAGAGGAGGCGTGGCGCGTTGCAGGAATTTCTTGGGCAGTTGCGGAATCGACGCCAGCAGTGGCGCACGGATAAGCTTCGATACCCGTTGTGACTCGCGTATTCTCACATCCATGCTTTCAAGCGTCAGCACAAGGATCAGGGCTAGGATCAGCGACGCGGCGAAACCGCCTGCCGTCATCAGACGAAGTTTGGGAAAGGAAGGGCTCGTCGGAATCTCGGCGGCGGAAACCGTCCGCACGCCGGGCTCGACCGCCTCGGAAAACGGATCGAGGCTGCCAAGCCTGCCTGATACGAGGTCGTAGAGCTTCTGCTCGGTCGACAATTGGTTGTTCAGTTCCCGAAGCTTCGCTTCCGCCAGGCTCCTTTGCCGTAGTTGCTCGTTGGACTCCTCCAAAGTCTTGGCGAGTTGGTTGACCCTGCCTTCGTTGACGCGGACGTCGTTTTCCAAGATTGCGATCGTACGCAGCATCTCCTGAGAGATCATCGCGCGGACGGCCGCTACTTTTGCATCCGCCTCCTGGACCAGGGGATGATTGCGCCCGTAGTTGCTGGCCAGTTGCGCGCGATCCCTCATCGCCGTCGCTTCGTCGTTGCGCAGGGATGTCAGGAAGTCCGATGAGAGCAGGGGATCGACGTTGGCGCCCGCGTCGCCGGTCTTGGCCGCCAGCCTGACCTGGGCGAGGCGCGCCTGCGCTTGCGTGTATTCACCTCTGGCGGTGCTGAGCTGCTCGTTGCTTTGCTGGATCGAGGCGCGCAGCAGATCATCGCGTGGATCGCTGGATACGCCGTGTTCTCGCGCATATTGGGCGATCTGGCCTTCTATGGCGGCTATCCGTGACGCAAGCTCCGTCGATTGCTGCCTCAGAAAGCTAACGGCGTCCTTGATGTCCTGCCGCTTGTTGTCCCGGGACCATTCCACGAACAGTTTGGCCGTCGCATTGGCTATCAGGGCCGCCCTCGACGCGTCGTCATTGAAAAAGGAGATCGTCATCGCCGAGCTCTCTCCGGACCGGTCAACCGAAACGCTCGACAGATACGATGAAATCGCCCGATCTTGCTGAACCCCCTTCGATGGCAGCGACGCGGGATCCTGCGGGTCGGCGCCGGCGACAAGGCTCCATAGCGCTCGCGGTATCGAGACGATCAAGCCGACGGCCTGTGACAGCAGTCCAGGGCCCGAATCCGAAGGGGAAGCTCGGCTCGCGGCTGGTTTAAGATAGGTGTTGAAATCCGGGTCCTTGATGAGGTCCAGTCTGTCGACGACCAGGCTGGCAAAGACACGAGAGGTGATCAGATCCGCCTCGGTGTCCATTCGCGACTTGTCGGGCTGTTGATTAGGCTGCGCTTGTGCGGTGTCGAGAGGATTGGGATCGTCGGATTCGACAACGATCATCGAGCGAGCGGTGTACGTCTTGGGAAGTTCCACAGCCGTGATGAGCGCGAGAGCGGTGCCGGTAGTCACGACCGCAAGGATCAAGGGGAGGCGCCTTCGGAAAAGCGTGTAGAGCTCGCGCGGGCCGAAAGTGCGTTCCTTCGACGGCTCGATCGGCTCTTGAAGGAATGGTTCCAGACGGCTCCACACGCTGTTGTCGTCTATCAAGCTCACAGATCCCGCCCCTTTTTGTTTGTCTTCGACTGGTCCAAGCCGGCCCTGCCACATCGGACCTGGAGGCTACCCAGCATCGAATTCGCGACTTACCGCGACGACAGTTTTAACATGGTTGCGCGGCCGCAATCGCGCTCAAGAGGCTTAGCCGCAAAGGCGACATCATCCAAAAGGATAGCGTAACCGGCCCGGGCCCTATCTTGGCAGATAGGCTGAACTGCAGGCCCAATGAGGGCTGGCGAAAAGGACTCTCAAGCAGATTCAGGAGTGAGGATGAACTACGCCAGGGCTCCTCGCCATTATTGGACAAGGCCCGGCCCCAAACCGGCCGTCACATCGTTGCCAGAGGTAGCCGGGAGACTCGGGCTCTGGTTCGCCGTGGCGTCCGTCTTTCTCACGCCCTTCAATATTCTTCGGTTTGATGCATTCTATTTTACCATCAGCGACGGCTTCGCTCTCGCGGCCGTATTCGCAGCCATACTCGGGAAATCCTTTTCGATCTCTCCCTTGGGCGCGGGGACGTTTCTATGGAATATCGGCATCGCCCTACTATGCGGGATGCTGCTGCTAAGCAGTCTGATCCACGGAGATCCGCAGCGAGGCTTCATCATCTCGGCGCAATATCTGTACGCCTACTTTCTCCTGGCCTTCATGATCGTGTCGAGGCCCTGGGCCGAAATCGTTCTCTTGATGAAATCATTTCTTTGCTCGATCGCCGTGATGTGTCTGCAGGGGATAGTGATAATCGACATCCTCAAGCAACGCGGCACCGTCTTTGTCAGCGGCAATGGTCGTTTCCAGGGTTGGGTGGAACGCGAGAATGAATGCGCAACGCTGATAGCGCTCTCTGTCCCGCTAATGTTGTGGCTGGTGGCGTCAGGCTGCATAAGGCCTCGCTGGCTTTGGGTCGGACTGCCGCTTTTTGGCTATGGCATTATTTTGACAGGATCCAATACCGGCCTGATCGGCCTTGTCTTTGCGGTCACCATCTTCGTAGTCGCGACGGGCTCGTGGCGCCGCATCATTTCTTTAGCGGTGACCTCGCTCGCCGCATTCTTCATTGCCGTTACCTGGGGCCGCGACTTCTTGCCCGAGGTCTTCCAACACCGCGTGCTGAATGCGCTGCAGAATGGTGACCTCGATGAGGCTGGCACGTTTGCAGACCGTATGCGGCTCATCCATGAGGCCATTGGCAAAGCGGACAATAATTCACTGCTTGGTATCGGTGCCGACCAGTATCGGCAGGTCAGCGAATTGCACGCCCCGGTCCACAACACCTACCTCCTCATATGGGTCGAGGCAGGGCTGCCCGGATTCATCGGTTTTCTGCTCCTGCTCGTGGCAGGCATCACCATCGCCATCCTTGCCGCTCGGAGTCGTGAAGGCAAGGTATCCGCCATTTGCACGGCGACGACAGTTCTCCTCTTCGCGGCGCTGGCCAATGCGCTACCGCATCTTTACAGTCGTTTCTTTCTCGTGCCTCTGCTGCTTGGAATGGCGCCCAGTGTTGCGATTTTGCGCGACGGCCCAGCTTCAAGAACGGTCACGCGCTTTCTTCGCGGTACTCGCTCCAAGTACGGTCGTTCGCGGCCTTTCCTACGCAGGCCGATCTAAGGGGCCCACCAGCCGAGCTTTCCAGCTCCTACAAAGGCTAAAATCGGCGCACCCGGAAGATCTGGTCAGGGTCTCCCCATGGCAAGAGCGAGCGATATATAGAAGCTATTTCGCCGGCTCTGATGCTTGCGCGGACATGAAACGAGCGAGGGCGAACACGCCCTCGACGAAGTCTTCTCCCTCGATAAACCGGCCCTCAACCCAGCGTCCCTGGGTATCCTGACTGTCGACGAGCTGACGCACCTTTGAATTCAGTTCGCCAGCACTCAACTCATCCGCGGCACTGATCCACAGTCGTTGACGTGAAACTCTCTGCCCCCGCGTTGCACTCTCGAGCCGAGCGAACACCGGCTCGATCTCTGCACCGGTTTTCATGCCGTAGTGTTTCAGGAGGTCCATGTCGTCGAACGTCACTTGGCCGCCCTCATCGATGTAAAGCGGCCGGTTGGTGTTGAGTTCGTAGAAACGTGCCCAACTGCCGTCGGACAGGCGCGCCGCCTGTAGCCAGGTGGCTGCAGTCGTCGCCGCGTGCAGCAACCGCGCATCCCTGTTTTGCTCGTTCAACTCGATCAGGTAATCGATGTTGCCGGCGGTTTCGCGCGAGACGACCGCTGGCGGCTCAAACCTGCGTCCCCAAACCGGCTGCATGGAACGATCGTAACCCTGAGCCCAGCCCTGTTGTGGCGCGGGCAACTGGGCTGCAAGGAGAAAATCACCGACCTTCTCCGCCGTCTTGAGATATGCGGGATCGTGATATGTGCGGTAGGCGTTGAGAAAGAGACGACCCATATCGCGGGGAAGATTGTCATTGATGATGAAATAGGGCGGACGATCAGGCTTCTGCCACTCGTGAGACCAACTGGCCGGAATACTCGCCTTGGCCGCAGCCTTTACATCCGCCCCAGGCGCGGCTCCCTTGAAGAAGACCGGGAAGGCCCCATTCGGGTATTGCACCCGCATCAATCGATGAAGCGCCCTGTCGATGCAGGAACGGACGTCCGGATCCGAACCGCCGCTCGCCAGGTCGAACCACATCAGAAAATTCAGCACGCTCTGTGTGTTGTTGTCATCGAGGACAGTCTCGTTGCGTTGCGGATTGTCCTTGATATCGCGACAGGTATTCCCGCCCAACTTCAGTGCGCGGTAGCACCATGTCGCCGCCTTTTGCGGGTCGGTCTCGATCTTGTAAAACCATCCGCCGGACTCCAGCTGAGTCTTGACCAGAGCGGTTGCCACGACCTGGGCAGACTGAAGCCATTGCTTGTCGCCGGTAACCTCGAAAATGCGCAGGAACGCAGCGCCGACAGCCGGCGTACCAGGCGGCTGCACCCAGCCAACGCTCGCGGGCACGGTACCGCCTTCGCCCACCCTCTTTTGGCCGTCGAGGGAATATTTCCATACATAAGTTCCCGCTACACCGAGATGATCGCGGAAATAGGCCCCGGCAGCCTCGATCGCCTCCCGTGCCTCGGCCACTGTCGGCTGAGATTGAGGCGCCCCGGCCAGTGCAGTGCCGCACGACAGCGCGACAAACAGAGCCGAGGCAATATGCCTTAGCACGGCAGCGCTCCCGCTGGGCCTCAAGCGGCCGCCTCGTGTGGACGCGTGCTTGCCTTGGCTGAACCGAGGATCACATGAGGCACGAAGGGCGCCGTCACCGCCGCCGCAGGCTTGGCTTCGTCTCTGCGGTAACTGGGAAGCATATCCGCAACAAGATTTAACACTCCCTCAGTGTCGCCGGCCCTCGCCAAGCGACGCAATTGCGAAAATCCCTTGCGAAGCGTGTCAAGCGGCATCGCGTTGGGCACGGCGCCCAAGACTCCGGAAATCGGAACGTCGACACGTCTTTCGCTTTCGTCGAAGAGTTCCTCGAACAGCTTTTCCCCCGGCCGGCAGCCGACAATCTTGATCTTGATGTCCTCATCCGGCCGAAATCCCGCGAGCTTGATCATGCGGCGCGCCATGTCGATGATCTTGATTGGCGCACCCATGTCGAGAACGAAGATTTCGCCCTGTCCGAGTTTTTTCTCCAGACCATGGGCCGATGCCTGCAAGGTCAGTTCAACCGCCTCGCGTATTGTCATGAAGAAGCGCTTCATCTCCATGTCGGTCACGGTCAGCGGACCGCCGTGGGCGAGTTGGCGCTTGAATAGCGGGATCAGCGACCCGCTTGAACCCAGAACATTGCCGAAACGAACGGTCATGAAGCGGACGGGGGTATCGCCGGCGGTAAAGGCGAGGTCCAGGGACTGGCAGTAGAGTTCCGCTAGGCGCTTGGTAGCGCCCATGACACTGGTCGTGTTCACAACCTTGTCGGTGGATATCTGGACCATTGCCTTGGCGCCGCAAAGGCGGGTCGCTTCTGCCACGTTCATAGTACCGATGACGTTGGTAAGAATGCCCTCACAGGGATTCAATTCGACCATCGGCACATGTTTGAGCGCCGCCGCGTGGAAGACCAGGTCGACGCGATGGCGTCGGAAAATCTCGCCCAGGCGAACAGGGTCGCGTACGTCGCAGATATATGGCTTCCGGCGCACATTCGGGAATTTCTCCGCCAATTCCAGATCGATGGCGTACAGATTGTACTCGCTGTTATCGATCAGGACCACTTCGGTGGGGCCGAGCGCGGCAATCTGCTGCGTGAGCTCTCCGCCGATCGAGCCTCCGGCGCCGGTGACGACGATGCGCCTGTTTTCGATCATTCGGGACAACGCATCTTTATCAAGAACCGCCTGCGGCCTCTCCAGAAGGTCGGTAAGTTCGATGGGGCGCAAGTCGAAGCGACTCTGATATTTAGGATTGCGCAGTTCCAGGACCGGGGCGGGGCGAGAGACAGCGATGCCCAGACGGTCGGCCCGGTCGATCAGCGCTTCAAGCATCGGGTCGACGAGGCCAGGCACCCTTTCGGTGAAAATCACGTGGCGGGGCTTGATGCCGCGACCTTCCAGATCGCCGATGACCATGTCGAAGTCTTCGATGCTGCCCAGAACCGGCACGCCACGCAGGAAATAGCCCTCTGTCGTTGCGCCATTATCGAGCACGCCGACCGGCCAATGGCGTGCATTCGGATCCCGCTGCAGCGCGCGAATATAAAGATCGGCCGCATCGCCTGCACCGATCAGCAGCACAGGGACCACGTCGCGTCCGTTTCTCGCTCTGTTCGCAGTCGGACCAAAGCGGCTTAGCTCAACGAGCTTGGAGCGGATGCGAACTGAAATAAGCAGCGGCACGAGCAACAGAAACTGGATCACTATCACCGAGCGCGGGATCGAATCGAGCCGTGTAGCCACAAACATCAGGAACACGAAGGCCAGCGATGTGACGAATGCCGCGCGAACGATACCGAGCATGTCGCCGACAGAAGCATATCGCCAGTTGCGGGTGTAGAGGCAAGTCACCGGGAAGACCACCGCGCATGTAAGCAGGAAGCAAGGGAGTGCGAAGAGCAACGAAGCGTGGCTTTCCGGACCGGTGAATTCTCCATCAAGGCCCAATCGCATGAATGAAGCAAACGACAGTGCCGCCAGCGCCAGGGCCAGATCGATGATGTAGAGATGAAGGTTCTTGCCAACGGCCTTGGCGCGCCCGGTCACCCGCCGGCGCAAGTAAGACAGCACATGGACAATCGTCCGCGGTTTGCTGACGAGACGGCCGAGAGCGATCGCAGTGGCCAGCAAAAGGGATTGGCCTCCCAGTGGACTGATTGCCTCAAACGGCTGATCTGACTGGCTCATTCTAGACCTCGACAAAGCTTAGCCGCCGCGCCCCAAGAGAGCGCGTCAAGAGATGCGGCTGTTTGAACTCGCAGGCACAAATCCGTGCCTGCCAGTCCCTTGCTCAATCAAGAACAGGTTGGCCTGCAATCGTTCGGATTCGAGGCTACGATCTTATCGCTGCTATGGGGCGCTTTACCCGTTTTCTAAGCAACACATGCTTTTGTGCATGGGGGGGCTATCGGAACTGCAAGCGGACTTTGCTGCGTTAATCCAAAGAGGTACTCCCATCAGTCCGGGCCAGCCAGCTAGCTAGGTCTCGCTGCACCGACGCAATGGCTTACAATGGCGGAGATTAAAATGGTCGCTTGAGTTTCGGTCCGGCGGTCCCGTTCTTCGGGCACTTCATTGTTGACGCCGCCAATGCGCCAAACTCACGCTAGCAGAGGAAGCTTTCTATGCTCGGACAGTTGAAGAACAATCTTCGCGACGCTACCTTTTTCCTTGGCGAAGCCGTCGTTCCAAAGAAAATACGCTACTCGGGTCCCCTGGGAGCGTTGCGCCGCCAGATGATCTTTTGGTCGCGAGACTCCTTTGTGCTTTCATACCCGAAATGCGGTAGAACGTGGCTGCGCACCATGGTTGGCCGCGTCATCGACAAACACTACGGCCTTAACCTGCAGAATCCGATGGAAATCCAGCATTTCTGGAAGATCTCATCGAATATTCCCTGCATCGGCTTTTCTCACGACGACAGCCCAAACCTTAAGCGTCCCAGCGAAATCCAGGTCGATAAGTCAAAATATTCAGGAAAAAAGATCCTATTTCTGGTTCGGGATCCGAGAGACGTGCTTGTTTCATATTATTTCGACGCAACGCACCGAATGAAGGTGTTTGACGGAACGATCAGTGAGTTTCTTGCCCAGGATGTCGGCAGCATTGATTCCATCATAGCGTTCTACAACGCTTGGGCGCACAACCGCGATAAGGTGAAGGCATTTCAAATGCTGTCCTACGAACATATGCGCCAAGCTCCAAAATCGGCGCTTCGCACGGCGCTAGATTTTCTGGGCATTCAGGGCGTGCCGGAGATGATCCTCGATGAGGCGACAACCTTTGGCTCTTTCGAGAATTTGCGAAAGATCGAAATGGCAGACGCTTTCGGTCACGAAAGAATGCGCCCGACGGACCAGTCGAATCCCGACAGTTTTAAGGTGCGCCGGGGTAAAATTGGCGGTTATGTCGACTATTTCAACAGAGACGAGATCGCTTACATGGATGAGAGAATTTCCAGCTCTTTGGACCCGTATTTCGAAATATACCACCGCAAGGCATAGCGTCGAGCTCTACTGCAAGGGGAAGCCTTGTCGCTTCCGTGCTGGGACGTCGCATAAGACTTCCCGGTCGAAAAAGTCCACGGCTCTTCCTTCGCCTGTCATCGGTCATTTCCCCACCGTGCTTTGATGGCGTCCATGATCAAAACGTTGAGCTTGGACGCCCCGGTCTCGCTGAGATGGTTATCGTCCCGATAAAAAATCTGAGAGCCTCGATTGGCGAAACAGCGCTGTTGATCGCAGAAGGCCTTCTCCGGATACACACGCACGAGATTTGGATCGGATCCGACATTATCGTATAATGCGTATGTCCGTTGCGTTCGCCGGCGGAAATCCCCGTAGGAAACCGAAATCGGGTCCGCCTGCATATAAGCTGCAGGATCGTTCTGGCGTCTGGCCCGCATGAGAAGCACCTGCGGGACGTTCCAACCCATCTCCGGGACAGGATAGACTAAGACAACTTTCACCCCGCGCTCCAGAAGTGTGTTTATGGTGCGGGAAATGGCCGTGGCGACTGCAGCCGGATCGGCGGGCCCGGTTTCACCCAGCTTGGCCAAATGCGGGTGATCGTCGCCCGGCTCGATTCCCCCCTCGCCATTGTTGTAACGGCTCTGCTCCACGAGAATGGGGAGACGCCACAAGAGCACGGCTATCGGTCGCTTCAGCCTGCCTACGTAGTCGAGCCTCTTGTCATTGTAGTCGCCTGGACAACCCGGTTGGTCCACGTCAACCCTTTGCAGACCGAGGAGAAATACGCAGCCGCCTCGATTGAGCGGTGTGAACGAGGCGATATCTCGGTAGTCATCGAGGCTGTCTCGCATCGGACCAAGCAGAGTGCGAGCGTGAGAGTCACCTAAACTAACAAGAGCATAGCCCTCGGGATTCGAGCCATGAAAGGTACAAGGGCCCTGTTCAGGCGCAAAGTTGAGACAGCTCTTCCCGTTCTGAAAGATCTGAGCCTCGCGAATATCGGATGCAGCGGCAATCGGGGCCAGGCCGTCCGCAAAACGGCTTGGCATGCCATTTTGGACATACCAGTAGTATCCGCCGCCGCTGAGTAACACGGCCCCCAGTGAGGCAATCAGCCATATAACGCGCTTGCTGGTTCGCTTTCTGCTGCGAGTCGGCATCTCAACGAAGCGGTAAGTCGCAGTGGCAAGTATGACAGACATCAAAATCCAACAAAATACCATCGTTCCATCGACAGAATTGGTCACACTCAATCTGCCGAAAGCAAATATCGGCTGGTGCCAAAGGTAGAGGGAATATGATATCAGGCCGACAAATACAAATGGCTGGGAGGAAAGCGCTCGTGTAATGGGATCGCCGTGCCCTGTATACCAGATAAGCAATGCCGTTCCTGCAACCGGGATCAACGTTACAAGTCCTGGGTGATGCCACTGCGGCCTCATCAGCGGCACCGAGCAGATCAGGAGCGCCAAACCGACCGCAGGCGCGACTCGCGAAGAGCGCATCGACACAAGCCGGCCGCCAGTCAATTCACGTCTTGCCAGAAACACCCCCAACCCTAGTTCCCAGATTCGGGTTGGCAGTAGAAAAAAAGATGCGTCCGGGAAATGCCGCGTCATCCACTCCGCAAGAATGAACGAAACGACGAGCCCAATGCACAGGATGGCTGTTAAAAATTTCCGAGAAAATTTCCACACCAGTAGAAGAAAGCAAGGGAAGATCACGTAGAACTGTTCTTCGACCCCCAAGCTCCAGGTGTGAATTAATGGACGAAAAAGATTGTCGGCTGCGTCATAGCTCGCAACATGCCAGAAATATAGATTGGAGGCTGAAAACACGGTTGCCAAAAGGCTCGCCGAATAGTCTCTAAAGGCACTCGGCAGCATATATAGCCAAGCGAAGGGGATCGTTACTGCTAAGACGGTATACAGCGCAGGTAGGATCCGTCTCGCGCGACGCTCGTAAAAATTGGCGAACGAGAAAGTCCCATCCATGACTTCCCGCTGTACAATCGAGCCAATCAGATAGCCGCTAATAACAAAAAAGACATCAACGCCAATAAAACCGCCCGCAAAGGGGTCAAGGCCCGCGACGCGAAGCCCTGAATGGTAGAGGATCACCAGAACGACTGCGATCGCCCTCAGGCCGTCAATTTCGCGGCGATATCCAACTTGACCGGCCGGGGTCGTGGCCACGATCCCACTCTGGGCAGCTCCCGTGTCTTGGTTCGCATTGCGAGCAGGATGATGGGCTTCGTACGGCAGACCTCGATCAATGCTGAGGGAACCATATGTCAATGGCGCAGCTGACTTTTCGTGAAACTCACTCATGTCAAAGGAGGCCCTTCCCTTGGATGCGTCTATCAGGATGCCGGCGTGCTGACGCTCGGATCGGCCTGAAGCTGCTGCTGCAGCCAGGTCGTTGTGCTTTTTGCGGCTCCGATGACAAGGAAATCGATGTGCTCACCCGCATTGCGAAAATCCTTTAACCGCCGATTTCGCTGGTTAGGTCGGTCGCCAAGCCGGCTTTGCGGGAGCAAAGCGCCCTGTCATAGATCTTCATGACATTTTCGACATGGCGGTGCGTGCTGTAGGAGAAGAAGGCGTGGTCGCGGGCTGCATCGCTGATCCGGGCCCAGAGCGGCGGATTGGACAGCAACCGCGATAGCGGCTCCATGAAGGCCCCGGCGTCTTCCGGTGTGACCAGAAATCCGGTCCGCCCGTTCTCGATAGCTTCCGGATTGCCGCCATGATCGGTTGCAACCACCGGCGTCCCAAGAAACATCGCCTCGATAAGGGTTCGGCCGAAGGGCTCTCCCATGGCGGGAACCACCAGAACATCCGTTGCCGCGAGGAAAGGTTCGATCGGGTTGCGAAAACCCATGAAGCGCACCGTTTGGCCGAGCCCGCGCTCGGCGCAGCGCACGCGGGCGGCCGCTTCAAGATCTTGCGAGCCCGCGGGTGAATTCCCGAACACGCAGCCGACGACCGGGATTTGCGGATGCTCCCGCACGAAACGATCAAGGATATCGATGAAGAGGAGCGGCCGCTTTCGTTCGATCAGCCCGCCGATGAAGCTCAGGACGCGTGTTCCTGGTGCAAGGCCTAGCTCGTCCAGAAGTGCGGCCTTGGCCGCGATCCTGTCAGGCACAGTCGACGGATGGTCGAAGGGACTATGGATGACGCTGAGCCGTCCCTTGAGGGATCTGATCGGATGCCGCGGTCGCGAAAATCGCGACACCGTCACCATGCGATGCGCGATGAGCGGCGCAAGCACGTTAGCGCCCTTGGCGTCGGGGTCGCCGCGATGATGCCAAACCAGCCGAGCACCTGCCAGCCTCGCCGCAATGCCCCAATTCACATGCGTCCTGCCGTCATTGGTGTGAACGATATCGAACTTCTGCTCCTTGATGAAACGCCGCATGCGCGGAAGCGTACTGGTCAGATAGGTCATGACATCGCCGGGGATTATTCCCTTTCCAGGCGAAGTCGTCGGCAGCGGAAAACCCGTGAAGGGCTGGCCCTCCATTTGCAGAAAGGCCGCCAGAGGCCCGGCCGTTTCCTGAAGCACCAGAATCGGAACGACCTTCGATGTATCGAGGTTCTGGATGAGCTTGAGCGCCGAGATGTGGCTTCCACCGACATCATCACCGATAAATGGAAAGCAAACCCGTATCGGCCCTTGGCTAGCTCCTCCAACCATCGCCTGTTACCCGGTCGCGGTTCCGAGGTAGCTGCCTCGTTCGAGGTAGCTGACGATCACTTCCGCGGCCTCCTCGGCGCTCAGATCCGGCGTAACCGTGATCTGTGGCGCTTCCGGGCGCTCATAGGGACTGCCGATGCCCGTGAAATTCTGGATCAACCCATTTCGGGCGCGTCGATAAAGGCCCTTCGGGTCGCGGCTTTCAGCGACCTCCAGTGGTGTGTCGATGAAGATCTCGATAAACTGCCCTGGGCCGAAGAGGTCGCGCGCCATCCGCCGCTCCGCCTGGAATGGCGAAATGAATGAAGTGAGCGCTATCAGCCCCGCGTCGACCATCAGCTTGGCGGCCTCGGCGACGCGACGAATGTTCTCCACGCGATCCGCGTCGGTAAAGCCGAGATCTCGATTCAAGCCATGGCGAACATTGTCGCCGTCCAGAAGGTAGGTGTGCCTGCCGATCGCATGGAGGCGCTTCTCCACGAGATTCGCGATCGTCGATTTTCCGGAGCCCGACAGGCCTGTGAACCACAGCACCACGGGCTTTTGACCTTTGGCGATCGCCCGCGCATTCATGTCGACATCCAGTGCTTGCCAATGGACGTTGTTCGCCCTGCGCAGACTGAAGTCGATCATTCCGGCACCGACCGTGTGGTTGTTGATCCGGTCGATGACGATGAACGCGCCGGTTTCGTGCACGTTGGAGAACGGGTCGAAGGCGAGCGGCGCCTGTGTCGTCAAGTTGACGAAGCCGACGTCGTTCTTCTCGAGCGTTTTTGCTGCCAGTTTTGCAAAATTATTGATGTCAACCCGGTGTTTTATCTGCGTAACGCTCGCACCCACCACGCTGGTGGCGAGCTTGATCAGATACGGGCGGCCGGGGATCAATGGATCCTCGTGCATCCAGAGCAGATGGGCCGCAAACTGGTCTGACACTTCCGGGCGCTCCGCCGCCCCCGCCAGGACGTCGCCGCGAGAAACGTCGATCTCGTCTTCGAGCGTCAGCGTGACAGCCTCGCCGGCCGCTGCCTCCGACAGGTCTCCGTCCTGGGTGACGATGCGCTTGACCAGGCTCGTCACGCCGGATCGTGCCACGACTACACGGTCTCCCGGCCGGATCACGCCGGCGGCGATGGTGCCGGCAAACCCGCGAAAGTCGAGGTTCGGGCGATTGACCCATTGCACCGGCATCCGGAAAGGCGCGCTACGGCGGTCTCGTTCCACCTCGACGGTTTCCAGATGCTCGATGAGCGTCGGGCCCCGATACCAGGGCAGGTTCTCGCCTTTCGAAAGAACATTGTCGCCATAACGCGCCGACAGCGGGATGGCATCCAGAGACGCGAAGCCAAGCGGTTCCGCGAAGCTTCGATAGGTCGCCTCGATCTCGTCGAATACCGTTTGCGAATAATCGACCAGGTCGATTTTGTTGACCGCAAGGACGACATGCCGGATTCCGAGCAGCGAAACGATGAAGGAATGTCGGCGTGTCTGGGTCAGAATGCCCTGCCGCGCATCGACAAGAATGATCGCCAGGTCGGCATTGGATGCGCCAGTAGCCATGTTGCGGGTGTATTGCTCATGGCCGGGCGTGTCGGCGACTATGAATTTGCGCCGTTCCGTGGCGAAGAAACGATAGGCCACGTCGATCGTAATGCCCTGTTCGCGCTCGCTGGCCAGACCGTCGACCAGAAGGGCGAAGTCGAGATCGCCGCCGGTTGTGCCGTGGCGTTGGGAATCGCGGGTAAGTGTGGCAAGCTGGTCTTCCATCAGCAGCTTCGTGTCGTAGAGCAGCCTGCCGATCAGCGTCGACTTGCCGTCGTCCACGCTGCCGCATGTCAAAAATCGCAGCAGGCTCTTCTTCTCGTGGACAGCAAGATATTGCGAAGTGATCTCGTCTATCGAAGAAGATTCGAGTTCCGCGGTTTGAGCAAAACCCAGCATCAGAAGTACCCCTCGCGCTTTTTCTTTTCCATCGAGGTTGCCTCGTCATGGTCGATCAGCCGACCTGATCGCTCGGAGGTCCTCACGACAAGCATTTCCTGGAGCACTTCGGGAACAGACGCGGCAGTGCTTTCAGTGGCCGCGGTGAGGGGATAGCAGCCAAGCGTGCGGAAGCGTACCGAGCGCATTTCGGGGGATTCGCCTGGGCGGAGCGGCAGACGATCGTCGTCCACCATGATCAACTGTCCGTCGCGCTCCACCACGGGGCGTTTGGCCGCGAAATACAGCGAGACGATGGGGATGTTCTCCCTCATGATGTACTGCCATATGTCGGTTTCGGTCCAGTTCGAGAGAGGAAAGACCCGGACGGACTCCCCTGGTTTCAGCCGGCCGTTGTAGAGGTTCCATAGTTCCGGGCGCTGGTTCTTTGGATCCCAGCCATGGCTATCGCTGCGCAGCGAAAACACCCGTTCTTTCGCGCGGCTCTTTTCCTCGTCGCGCCGCGCGCCGCCGAAAGCGGCGTCGAAGCCGAGCGAGGTCAGTGCCGATTTCAGCGCCTCCGTCTTCATGATCTGCGTGTAGGTCGACGAGCCATGTGTAAATGGCGTGATCCCTTCGGCCAGGCCGGCCTCGTTGCGACGCACCAGCAGCTTCAGGCCAAGCCGCGCGACAGTCTCGTCGCGGAAACGGATCATTTCTTTGAATTTCCACGTCGTGTCGATGTGGAGAAGGGGGAACGGCAGTTGCGACGGATAGAAGGCCTTCATCGCGAGATGGAGCATTACGGCCGAGTCCTTGCCCACCGAATACAACATCACCGGGTTGCGCAGTTCGGCGACGACCTCGCGAATGATATGGATTGATTCAGCCTCGAGTCGTTGCAGATGTGTGAGCCACGAAGGAGAGGAAGGCGAGCGCCGCTGCGCTGCAGGCAAAGTGACCAGGGCTTGAGGTGCCTGGGCTTGAGGCGCAAGAGCTTGAGGTGCAAGAGACATCTAGATCGCCTTTGAAGGGGCAAGACTTGCTTGGTTGAGAGCGTCCGCCGGCGGGGTTTGCCGGTCGGGATGATGGGCGGTCTTGAGCGCCTGTCGCAACGAAAGCGCCAGGCCGAAGGCCCACAGAATGCCCAGGACGATATGGGCAATATTGCCCCCCATCGCGCCGATCCGCGGGATGAGCAGGAGGGCCGTCACGTGGAAGGCGGCTGTGGCAACGACAACAATGCGCAACACCTCACGTTGCCGGCCCATGGCAAGCAGCGCCGAGCGGGCGGCTGAGCCCGAAAGCACGAACGTGACCGCCACCATCTGCACGATGACGAGGCTGGCTGCGCCTATGAACTCCGGTCCCGCGGTCCAGGCGAGCAGCGGCCGGATGAGCACCGCCACGACCAGGACGCAAATGACGCCAAAGCAGAGCAGCATGGCTTCGGTCTGAAAGATCACCCGCTTGAATTCCTCGATGCTGCCTTTTGCCCAAAGGCGGGCGACATCGGGATAGAGAACGTTTTGCACCTGCGGGCCTACTTGCTGGCCGACGCGGCCTATACGCTTGGCGATCTGGTACAAGCCAGCCGAGGCCGGGTCGGCTAGCCATCCCACCAGCAGCGTATCGAGTTCTTGCGCGCTCGCGCGCAAAGTGAGTGAGATGTTCGACGACCACGCGAAATTCCAGATGCCAGGGAAGCGGCGTGTGATGCCGGCCAAAGGCGCGCCCAGGACATTGTGGACACCCTGCCTGTGTAGCGCGCGCATGGTCAGCGTCAGGAGCGCCAGGGAGCCGAGGATCTGCGTTCCGGCCCAAACCGCCGTGAAGTAAGCGAGATCGCCGTTGAGCAGCACGCCGAGCAGACACAGCAATACGCGCAGAACGGCGTTGAGCAGCTGCCCATAGGCGAGGAGGCGAAAGTTGCCGGCCATGCGTTGGACAGCCACGGGGACGCCGGAAATCTGAAATAGCAGAACGCTGGAGTAGAGAACAAGAAGATGCACAATTTGCGTCGACCAACCGAAAACCGGCGCAATGAGAAGGGCCGCGCCAATGGCGACGACCCAGGCGCTGACAGCGGCGCCGACATCGATAAGCAGGCCGAACTTCATGAGGACGCGCAAATTCTCGTGGCCCTCGGATGCGTTCATGCCGGCTGCGTATTTGATAATTGGCTGCCACGACTGGAAGCTGACAACGCGCTCGACGACCCTTGTGAACGCGATGATCAATGCAAGCTCACCATAGTTCGTCACGCCAAGCGCTCGTGCTGAAAGCGTAAAGGCTACAAGCGCCAGCAATGAGCCAAGAAAATTGCCGGTCAGAAGGTGTGCGATATTGGCCAGGCGCGTGCGGCCCGCACTCTTGCGCCTGGCAGCTTGCAGCACCCGTCGAGCCAGTCTTCCGATCATCGCAACCGTAGCCAAAGTCGCCCCGCTCATTCTTGATCGGCAGTACGCGTCCCTTGGTCGTTCTCCGGGATTGTTTCTGCCGATGCATCCATCATCGGCAGAAACCAGAAAGCCGCCACGACCAAGTTTGGTCCTGTCGCAACCCCAATAAGCTAGGACCTGATCGCCGCTACGACCGATGGCCTACCCCATTAGCGGTAGCAGCTTCATGGCCGTTTTATCGCTAAATATATGCGGAACAAAAAAGTAGAATTATAAGACATACCGAACTAATAAAGAGAAAATTGCCTAGATATTTGGCTTTGTAAATTTAAATAAAAGCAAACGGCTCCATATCCTATTAATCTCCTCGGGATGAAGCACGACATATATGGTGCGCCTCTTTCGCTGTTGGTCGAGGATTGATCTAAGGTTGGATCCGGTAAGAGATATGCCGAAATCCGACGGGCCCGAATAGGCTTGGCCGAGCATGCGATCCAGCATCAACTCTCCCAAGGCCGGAGTGTAACGCGCAGAGCTCCAGTACCACCGCATCGTCTGATGACGATCGCCCGGATCCGGAATGTCTTCCATTGTAACGGAGTTATAGCCGCTAAAATCCCACAGTTTCACTTCAGACGTGGCTGTCTTGGATGCGTTGACCTGACTTACGGTATACGTCAGATCCACACGCCAGCGGTCGTAAACCGGGAGTAGCCCCATGGCCCTGAGTGCTTCCATCTGACGAGCATGTATCGGCGAAATGAAGAGCGTGACGTCTACTCCAGCGGCGGTGAGACGATCCAGCAGGTCATGCAACAGGCCGATTCTGGTGATGTCATAATCGAAGCTGCCGGGAGACGAAAACTCCGCCATCAACCGATTCAGCCTCTGGTCGGACACCTGTCTGTAGCTGTAATTATGTGCCAACATGATCTGGTGAAAACCGTCTTCCTTGTCGGTCTCCCGAAATCCAATGCTGTTGGCGTGCACCGTCCGCAAAGCGTCGATAAAGCTTTCGGGGGAGAACAGGGACCGCGCATAAACGATAGGCATTGGAACTCCGGCAAAGCCGGACTCCGGAAAATCTTGGGTTTCCGTTCGGTCCGCCTCAAACATGGAGAAATCGAGATTGACGATCATCCGGCGGGGTGCGCCGTGAGCCAGGGCGAACATGCCAATGTCATAGAGTTCGACCATGCTCGCATGCGGAACCGCGGCATTGTAGGCCTTCAGCCTAGCTAGGCTCGGTCCGGCGGGATCAAGCCCGACGCGCGCCCGTGAGCCGCCGAGGATCAAAGTGTCGTAGTCGGTGAGCCATAGACGTAGTGAGCGCTCGGCTGTCGTACCGATCGAAAGGCGATGTGTCTTTTCGGCATTGAAATCAGGAATCTCCAGATGATGGTTGATCCCATATGGATCGACAACAAAAACGAAAGCGGCAGTCCCAAGTTCTAGCAGAATACCGATGGCTGCAACCCTTGCGGCCAACCGTGGCAGGCGCGATCCAGACGTCCTCAACGGCCCGCCCGACTGCAAAACCTGCGAGCCCATGAACTCGGGCATGGTGGCGTGTCCCGCGGCGCTGATCCCCTCTCGGGTGAAGATCTTGTAAAAGGTCAGGCAGAGAATTTTCAGGTCAAGTGCGAAGGTCCGGTGATCGACATACCAGACGTCCAGGACGAAGCGGTTCTCCCAATCAAGTGCGTTGCGGCCGTTCACCTGCGCCAAACCTGTGATGCCGGGAATGACTTGGTGACGACGCGCCTGCTCAGGGCTGTAGCGGGGGAGATACTCCATCAAGAGGGGACGAGGCCCGACGAGGCTCATCTCACCCCGCAATACATTGATCAATTCGGGCAGCTCATCAAGGCTGCTTGCGCGCAGAAAGCTGCCAAAGCCAGTCAGCCTGTCAGCATCGGGAAGCAGCCGGCCATGACGATCCCGACGATCGGTCATCGTTCTGAACTTGATTATCTTGAATGGTTTCCCGTGCAGGCCGGGACGTTCCTGGCGGAAAAAAACAGGCCGCCCAAGAAGCAGCGCGACTGCTATTGAAAGCACCGCGATGAAGGGCGACATCAGCAGCAGAAGGCAGGCGGCACCGAGCAGATCGAACGTGCGTTTCATGAGCGATGCTCCTTTCATCGGCATGCCTGCCGCAGCTCGCTGATACGTCCTCTGGCCAACCGCAAGGCTTCGTAGTGGTCAAAAGCCAGGCCACGCGACGGGACACAATCTCGAAGTCTACATGTGCCTTGTGTCTTGAGACCGATCCCAATCAGGGACGATGTGCGGGCATTGCCTTCCACGCGCGACAGGTCGCCGCTTTTATTTACATTGGCTGTAAAGTGCGCCTATCAAAGATCATTCTCCGGATGAACATCAGGATATGTGCGCCAGATTTGAAAACGCTCGAGGTGTTCTTGTCCGGCATTGGATATTTTCATCCGTAGATCACGAACCTGAATAACTGAGTTCGTGATCGATTGCCTTCACTTTCAGAATTTCGTCAAAGCGGAGTCCCATTTTTCCGCAATCTGCTGCATTGAGAACCGATCGATCGTTTTCCGGGCCGATCTACCCATTTTGTGGCGAAGAGCATTGTTTCGCATCAGGCATGCCATCGCGGATGCCAACTCGGCAACATCGTCGACTGGTACCAGCAGACCCGAAACGCCTGGTTCGATGATTTCGGATGGACCGAAATCGCAGTCCGTTGCGACGACGGGCAGGCCTGCCGCCATCGCCTCGATCAGCACGTTGGGAAAGCCTTCGTAGCGTGACGGCAGGACAAAGAGGGAGGCGTCGCGCGCCCATTCGCCCGGACGCTCGGTAATGCCGGCAAGCTTTACCCTGTCCTCCAAATCCAACGCATCGATCTGACGTTGAAGAAGAACCCGATCAGGTCCCTCGCCGAAGATTGTCAACGCCCATGCCGGAAATTCGCTGGCGACTTTAGCAAACGCCTTTATCAGCGTGTCGAAGCCTTTCTGTTCCACCAGGCGTCCGACGGCGACCAGGCGAAACATCTCATTGCCATGGTCTTTGCAGGCATCGGTCGCCTCGCACGGATTTCCGATGACCTCGCAAGGATTTCCGATAACGTGGGCTTTTTTTCTGAGCGTATCCGGAAGCGTCTTGACAATCGCATCAGTCTGCATGACGAGCCGATCCGCCTGCCGAAGTATGATGCCAGAAACGAGCCGCCAAGCGGCGTGTTTCTTCTGCGCTTTGGGATTGTTTCTTTCCGAGATAATAACCCGGATGCCAAGATTCTTCGCCGCCAGCAGGCAGAGAATATTAATCTTTGTTAGAAATGAAACGATCAGAGTGGGCTGAAGCTGCTTGAATTCCGCGCGCAACACGACCACGCGCCGCAAGCTGCGGACAAATCCGAGTTTCGAAAGCCGCGAAGCTCCATCCTCTACAAGTCTGTGGACAGTGACCTTCGGGTGCAGGGCAAAATAGCTCTTGTCTTGCTCTCCCACGAAAGCAAATAGATGGACTTCATCTCCGCGCCTGCATCGATCTGCGGCAAGCAGACTGACGACGCGCTCCGTCCCTCCTGCACCCAGGCCCGCCTGCACAATCGCAAGTCGCATTTACTCCCCTCTTAACGTCAGGACGTCGATGGATTGTTTCCATACTTCTCGGCGATCTCCGCCAAGTTGCTGCATGGATTGGTGGAAAGGGATTCGACGACAGGAAGATCTCTCTTGATCGTCTCGCCTTGGCCGTGTTCATCCATGAATTGGCGGCGAAGTTCATACCAGCCGCATGCGAGCCGCGTTCCGCCACGGGCAAGCAGTTCGATCGCGGCTGGAGTTAGCCAGTCGATGCAGGTCTGCTCAATGAGTTCGGCTTGCGCATCACTAAGATGATCGGAAAAGCCGCCGACCTTGCCGGGACGCGCATGCTGGCTTTCGCCATCGTGGGCCGCTAGGCCGCCCGCCATCTCATGCTCACGCATTACATCGAAACGCGAGGCGTCGATAGAATCCTGAAGCGCGCGCACGGACGGTGTGTGGCCGAGAAATCTCAGGATACGCGTGCAGGCACCCATAGGGTCTTCCGTCAGTTCCCCATAGCCCAATACTGCACTTACGTGATGCTTTAGACCTCTACCCCAATCATTCAGATATACTATCAGAGCCGGCAGGCCTTGTTCGCGATCGGCAATGAACGCGTCCATGGTGCCTTCGAAGCAGCGTTTGTGACGTGTGGCATCGAAATAAGCTGACACGATTACGTCGCGCGGATCTCGAGTCATGAAGATGATGGGTCGGTTGAGAAAAAGCGAGCGTCTATAGGTGAGGTGCGAAACCAGGACGAGCGGCACACGATGGCGCTCATCTGTGTAACGAAAAGCCGGGATGCCCCTCGTCGGATCGAGATCGAAATCCGGAAGAACCTCGAACATTGGCGAAAGATGGACATTTTCGCCGTTGGCGTGGCGACGAAAGTATTCCGAAAGGATATGTCTAAGCTGGGTTGCTCCAGATTCGGGATAGGAGACAAGAAACGCGTCTGCGCCCGACGCAGCCCAGGTCATCCTGATCCGGGCGTCGATCTTATGCAATGTCAGACGGGTGGTCGTCAGCATGGTGACAGGTCTTCAGTCCTTGGGGATCGTAGCGCAGCATGTATGACGTCGCAGTCGAAGGACGCGATGGGCGGGCTGCCGGCCATGGCCTTGAGTGGTACCGCGCAATCTTCGTAGCGGGACGAAAGCACAAATGCGTCGGCGTCCAGAAAGCAGGATCGCCATGCGTAGCAGATCAGATCCGCCCTTCCCGACTGTAGTGGCGCTGCGATCCAGAAATGCCAAGCCGGCGAAGCTGTCCATCGCGTATTCCAATCCCGCTGTCGCAACCCCTAAATACCCAGCTTTCTTTGAAGGGACGAGTTGCACATAGGGATGCATCGCCGGCTGCCGTTTACCTCTAAAGGAGGACTTGGGCGCAGAAACGAAGCAGACAATAGAAGAGATCTGTGTCCATCTATCGCTCACGCCGGTGAGTTGGAGCCTTGAATTCATGCGCATAGCCTTTGTCGGTGCGGTGGAGGGATCTCGGGTCGCATTCGATGCCCTTGTCGAAGCTGGCATGACGCCTTCGCTGCTTGTCACCCTTGCGGGCGAAGCTTCCAAACGCCATTCCGATTTCGTCGATCTGGCGGGGCCGGCACGCCTGGCCGGGGCCGCGGTCCACCTGACCAAGGACATCAATGCGCCCGACACGATCGACAGGCTCGAAGCCGAGCGGCCCGATTTGACGATGGTGGTCGGCTGGTCGCAAATCTGCCGCGGCGAATTTCGCTCGGTCGCCCGATATGGCTCGATCGGCTTTCACCCGGCGCCGTTACCGCGTTTTCGGGGCAGGGCGGTGATCCCCTGGACGATCATTGCGAATGAAAAGGAGACGGGCTCGACTTTCTTCCGGCTCGACGAGGGTGTCGACAGTGGCCCTATCGTCCTCCAGAAGCTTTTTGCCGTGGCACCGGACGAGACCGCGCGCTCGCTCTACGACAAGCACAAGCAGGCACTGTTCGAGATGACGCCGCTTGTCGTTTCGGCGATAAGTCGTGACAAGGCCGTGGGCGTCGCGCAGGACGAATCCCTTGCCAGCTATTGCGCAAAGCGCACGGCCGATGACGGAATAATCGACTGGAGCGATGCTGCCGAGAATGTCCTTCGTTTCGTCCGCGCCGTCGGCGATCCCTATCCGGGCGCCTTCACTTTCACTGCCGGTGCCAAGATCGTGATCGACAAGGCGCGCATGTTTGCCCCGCCTGGGCGCCATATCGGGCTGACCGGCCAGGTCCAAACTCATACCGACAGCGGCTTTACAGTGCTTTGTGGAGACGGAGCCGCCATTGAGGTGACATCCTGGCATGGCGAAAGGCCCAGGATACATGCCAAGCTGGCCTCGGCATGACCAACCTGTGTCGCGCCAAGGACCTAGGCGCGTGCACGGAGCACAGGTCTGCGCGCTTCAGGCGGCGATTGTCGGCCGCGACGGCCGTTCTTCCAGATACCAGCGTACGAAGGCGGTCACCCCGTCCTCGACGCTGGTGCAAGGGCGAAAGCCCGTAAGGGCCTCCAGCAGGCGGGGGTCGGCATAGGTTGCCCGCATGTCGCCAGCCTGCATCGGCAACATCTTGCGGATGGCGCGTTTGCCCAGGCAGTTCTCGATCGTCTCGATGAAAGGCAGCAGCCCGACAGGCTCGCCGCCGCCTATGTTGACGACACGCCACGGCGCGACGGGTGACAGCGTGTCGACGACGCCGGGAGCGGACGCCGCGCGACCTGTCGCCGGCGTGCATTCGACGAGTCGGACGATGGCTTCGACGAGATCATCGATATAGGTGAAATCGCGCTTCATCAGGCCTTCGCCATACACTTCGATCGGACGGCCGTTCTCGATCGCGTCGACAAATTTGAAGAGCGCCATGTCGGGCCGGCCCCAGGGGCCGTATACGGTGAAGAAGCGGAAGCATGTGGTCGGCGTTCCGAAGATATGTGAATAGGAGTGCGCCATCGCCTCCATCGCCTTCTTCGTGGCCGCATAGAAGGTTAACGGCCAATCAGCCTTGTCGGTTTCGACGAATGGCATCTTGTCGTTCGCTCCATAGGCCGAGCTCGTGGACGCAAGGAGCAAATGCCGGGGCTTGAGATCACGCGCAAGCTCAAGGACGTTGAACGAGCCGACGAGATTGCTGTCCGTGTAACTTCGCGGATTGTCGATTGAGTAGCGGACACCGGCCTGCGCGGCCAGATGCACGATCACATCGGGCCGGGCGTAGTCCGCGGCGCGGCGAAGGGCATCCAGGTCTTCCAGTTGGCCGATATGGGCGCGAAAGGCGTCGTATCTTTGAAGCAGGGCGTGTCGGGACTGCTTCAGGACGATGTCATAGTATGGCGTCATGCCGTCGAAGCCGGTGACGCGATGACCGTCGTCGAGGAGCCGGCGCGCCAGGTGAAAACCGATGAATCCTGCGGTGCCGGTGACCAGATACCTCATTCCGCGGCCGCGGCGAAAACTGCCTTGTCTCCGACCGCTCCCTCACCGATATTCACGTACTCGAAGCCGTGCTTGGAGATGTCTTCCCGCCGGTAAATGTTGCGCAGGTCGACCACCACCCGTTTCGACATCGTGCGGGACAGTCGTTCAAAATCCAGGGCGCGGAACTGATTCCACTCGGTCACGATGACCAGCGCGTCGGCGCCCTCGGCGCATTCATAGGCGCCTTCGGCATAGCTTACGCTTGTGCCGAGCACGATTTTCGCCTGTTCCATGCCTTCGGGGTCATACACTCGGACATGTGCTCCAAAATCGATCAAGGCCTGGATGATCGAGAGGGAAGGCGCTTCACGGATGTCATCGGTGTTGGGTTTGAAGGTAAGACCCAGCAAGGCCACTGTCTTTGCACGGACATCTCCGCCGCAGGCAAATACGATCTTGCGCGCCATGGTGCGTTTTCGCTGGTCGTTCACGGCAACCGTCGTTTCGATCAGGCGCAATGGCGCGCCGCTGTCCTGCGCCGTCTTGACCAAAGCCAGCGTGTCTTTTGGAAAACAGGATCCTCCATAGCCCGGGCCGGCGTGCAGGAACTTTGAGCCGATGCGATTGTCGAGCCCGATGCCCCGTGCTACCTCGCGCACGTTCGCGCCCACGCTCTCGCAGAGATCCGCGATCTCGTTGATGAACGTGATCTTGAGCGCCAGGAAGGCGTTGGCCGCATATTTGATCAGCTCGGACGTGCGGCGGCCGGTAAACAGGATGGGTGCCTGGTTGAGATAGAGCGGCCGATACACCTCCGCCATCACCTCCCGGCCACGCTCGTCCGACGGGAGGCCGATAACGATCCGGTCTGGTCGTTTGAAGTCGTCGATCGCGGCTCCTTCGCGCAGGAATTCCGGGTTGGAGACGACGGCCACATCGGCCAGGGGATTGCATTGGCGAATGATCCGTTCGACCTCATCCCCCGTGCCCACCGGCACCGTGGATTTGATTGCCACCACGGTGAACCCGTGAACAGCGGCCGCGATTTCCCGGGCCGCTTCGTAGACATAGGACAGATCGGCATGGCCGTCGCCTCGCCTCGAAGGCGTCCCGACCGCAATGAACACCACGTCCGCATCGGCGACTGCCGCTGTAAGCATGCTGGTGAAGGTGAGCTGGCCGCTCGCGGAATTCTTGTCGACGAGGTCGTCGAGACCTGGCTCATAGATCGGCATTCTTCCGGCCTGGAGATCGGCAATCTTGGCCTCCGCCTTATCGACGCAGACGACTTGATGGCCGAAATCAGCCAGGCAAGCGCCCGATACAAGACCCACGTAACCCGAACCAACAATCGCGATGCGCATGTAACCGCCACTCTGATGATGACAACTGACGCGATTAAGCCAGCAGCGGCCAAGAAAATGGAGTGCGCAATCGGATAAGACATTACCACTTCCGAGACCTGGTATGGGCCCGGACGGTCGTCTGGCGCGGTTTGACAACGCTAAGTGCTGATGGCCATTGCAAATGGACGAGACGAGATGATCTGGCGCGTAGCCACGCTCGGCTGCAAGCCGGCTGACGGCGCTTTATTGGCGCGTCGATTGCTTGAGTTCATTTTCCGTCAAAAATTCCGGTCGGCTGCCGTTTGGTCTTCTTGCCATGTTCCTAGAGGTAGCTCGGTTCTCGCTTCAACTTGCCGTCCGGGAGCCGAGTCAGGAAATTGCCCTCGAACAGCCTCGCCTGAGCTTGATAGATCTTCGTCCGGGTGAGACGGCGCGCTGGAGTGTTCTGCCGTGACGAACAAGGCTAGGCAGAGCACGCCGAGGCCGGCAGGGCGATTTTCCGGTCCATGCAATGGAATTGTTGCAGGGGCTGCGCGGTCGCGTTTGCCGGCGAACATTCAAAGAATGTAGCTGTGGGCCTCGCTTTCCGTCGCACTGTCAGCCGCGGAGACAGGCTTGGCGAAGAGGAAGGCACCATCTCGCGAGAACAGATCCGCCGGCATCATCTGGAACTCGCGCTGCGAATGCGGGACATCCAATTCACGATCGACAATATGCCAGAGGCTGTTGAAGAACGATCCGTCGGCTTGCCTCATGCTTTCCCCCCGAAGCGGCTTTCTCGATGAGAAAACCGTTGCTGGATTGGCCCACATGTCGGCAATGGCGATATCGTAATAGCCGGGATGCGCGGCATTGGGTTTGATAATCGCGAAGGGCGTGTTCTTTTCCGGCCAGCCTACGCGGCCCACGGTCAGGCACTCTTCCGGCTCGGGCAATCTTGCCTCC
Source organism: Mesorhizobium sp. B2-2-3 (assembly GCF_006442405.1). Lineage (NCBI taxonomy): Bacteria > Pseudomonadati > Pseudomonadota > Alphaproteobacteria > Hyphomicrobiales > Phyllobacteriaceae > Mesorhizobium > Mesorhizobium sp. B2-2-3. The sequence continues at coordinate 693,164 of NZ_VFWC01000001.1, forward strand.
ACAAGATAGGCCAGTGCCGCATCGATGCCGCCGATTTCCGAAACGACGCACGATGTCAGTCCCGCGCGGGCAAGCTGCATCAGCTTTCGAGCCTCTTGTTCATCCATATCGGCCCATCTCAGGAAAGCCATCCATTGCTGGTGCAGGCAGTCGTCCTTGGCCTGGCAAAGAAGTCGTCCTGCCTCCAAAGCGGATTCGACCCTCCTCCTGTCCGCCTCCGCGAAGGCTTCCCGCGCAGGGCGAATTCGGCCGGCAATTTCCATCAGGTCATTTGAGATGTTTTTCATATCCTCCTCCCCAGGCGGATTTCTAATCTGATTTATGCGCTCCATGATGCGTTGGTTTTGTATTGCGTAGAAGGCCATCACGGGAACGCGTGAGATATCTTAGTGGCGTGGCCAACCTATTCTTTTGAGCAAGGGTCCCACTTCCGACTGTCGGCTGATCCGCGCGCGATTGTGTTCGCTACTACTTGCTGCCATAGCTTCGCTTTCGTCATTGTCGGCGTCGCCTGGTCCACAAGACGACGTCTGCAAATTCTGCCGTCCGATCCGCCGAACGCCGTCTGCCGGGCGGTATGCGCGCGGTGGATGCTCGGGACCCAACGCTGGTCGCGACATGCAAACTTCTGGCTTAATTTTTCGACGATTGAAGAATGCGCGTACCCTATCATTTCGGTTATGGTGCTCATCCAACCAGACCTGGAGACCTGCGCAGTAAGGAGTAGTCAGAAGAGCTGGAGAAAGCCCGAATGACGGCGAAGGAAGAAAATCCACACGCCTTTGGGCGAATGGAAGTAGGCGCCGTATCTTTCAACGAACTTGCACGCCCAAGGCTCTTGAAGTCATAGCGAAGGGCAATCTGGCTTGAAGAGTGGGGCGATCCGGAACTCCATGACAGCAGTGGCCATCACAGCACCCGCTCGGGCGGGTTGGCGGTTTCGACAGCCGAGCGTCATTCCGGGTTTCGGATTGACGCTCGGCTTCTCGCTTGCCTACCTGACCCTCATCATCCTCATTCCGCTGTCGGGGCTGATCTGGCGCTCTGCGGCGCTGGGTTGGACCGATTTCTGGGCGATCGCCACCGACCGGCGCACCATCAACGCGCTCCGCATCAGCTTCGGCACCGCCTTTGTCGCGGCCGCCGTCAATGTCGTGTTCGGCACGCTGGTCGCCTGGGTGCTGGTGCGCTACCGTTTTCCCGGCCGCCGCATCGTCGATGCCATGGTCGACCTGCCCTTCGCGCTGCCGACGGCGGTGGCCGGCATCGCGCT